>UQBY01000009.1 GCA_900539375.1 uncultured Clostridium sp.
CTCTCATATTTCCTTTTCCAACAGAATCTGTTGTTAATGTTCCATTACATTGAATTTTATTTCCTGTTATAGCATCTACATAAGTTCCAGCTGGTATTCCTGTAAATGTTGCTGAACCACTTATAGAAACACATACAAAGCTATCTTCTCCATCTGCTGTATAACGTCTCTTAAATGCCATTCCATTTCCTGAAACTCCATCTACTGAGTATTGTCCTTTTCTTAAAGCAGGAATAGCCCTTCTTATTTTATTAAGTCTTTGAATATGTTTTGATAAAGGTGAATTTAAAGTTTGTGCCATTGTACCTGTTGCATTTGAATACTCTGAAAAATCAGTAACATCTACTGAACCTTCTAGATAATCTCCAAAGTATGCTCTTCCACTTGTACTTAATGGAGCACTACTACCATAATCTGCCTTCTTTCCTGCTTGGAATTCTACTTCACTTCCATAATATACACAAGGTATTCCTCTAAAAGTAAACATTAAATCTAAATTTTCAGCCCAAGCATCAGTTCCACCTGCATATCTATTTTCATCATTACCATTTATAGATGGACCATAGTCATGAGAATCTACATAAGTTACATTCCATGTAGAATCATTCATATATTTATCTTCTTCCTTTCCAATATTAAAGGCTTTTTGTGCATATTCAAAGTTAAAGTGCATTGCATAATCTATTACTCCCATTCCAGAATTTTCACTATAATCTGGTGTATGATAGTTGTTTCCATTTAAAAATGCATTGTCACTTGTTCTTTGAGACTCAGCAGATTTTCCTCCATCATCATATGCTTGCTTACATAATTTCAAATTGTCCTTACCATCTACTGAATCATAATTCCAACCATAATCTTTTGTTTCTTTCCAAGTGTAATATGGTGGTGATACTTGAGGTACTCCATGGTTAAATACTTCTGATACTCTTGAAGCTACTTCTCCAAACATATAGAAATCATTATTTCCATTTTCAGCAGCCTTTTTCTTAAAGGCATCAAGGAATACACTATTAAAAGTTAATCTTGATATATGTTTTACTGTATCTATTCTAAAAGCATCTACACCCATATCTATATATTTGTCATATGCATCTACTAGATAATTATAAACAGTAGGGTTTTCTGTATTAAGTTCCATACAATCCCCTGCAAATTGACCTGTAGTTACAGTAAAGTCTTCCCATCCAATATCAACATTTTTACGATATACAAAATCTTGAGACTTCATTGCATTGTCTCTTGCATGATATTGGTAATCTGGAGTTAGGGAATCATAATTACTTGGAAGTACTCCATTTACATCATTTTTAACAGTTAGTGAACTATTTCCTGTTACTCCTTCTGTTAATGTATTTTCCTTTGTCATAATTGGGAATAAGTTTTCTTCTCCATTATTTGAAGTATGATTTAATACTATATCTTGAATTACTTTTATTCCTTTTTCATGACAAGCATTTATTAAATCTTGATAAGTAGCCCCTTCAGATTCATAACGAGGATCAACTTTTGAGAAATTAATTGCATGATATCCATGAAAGTCATAAGATGAACCATTTTCAACTACTGGTGTTATCCATATTGCAGTAAACCCCATAGCTTTAATATAATCAAGCTTTTCTATAAGTCCTTTAAAATCTCCTCTCCAAGCTGGGTCTGAATCTGGATTTCCTGCTTTAGCATCATCTATACAGTGAACATTATTTGATGAATCTCCATCATAAAATCTTGAAGTCATAACAAAATATATAGTTTCATCTCTAAAATCTCCACCTAGGGCTTCTCCTCCGCCACCACTACTTCCTGAATCATATGGGTTTTTATTATACCATTTGTTGTCTTTATACCACCAAGTTCCTGTTTTTCTTGTTAAATCTGCTGTTTGCACTCCATTTGTGCTAAATAACATATTAATTTTTGTTACATTAGGGAAAGTAGCCTTATACCAATTGCCACCTTTTTGAGATGAATCTAATTCCATTTCTTCCCCTGGGAATTCTACTTCTAAATTCTTAGGATTAGAATTCCAATAATAAATGTTAGGTGTTCCTGATTTACATTCATAATAAATTGTTACACCCTTTTGTTCTTGAGCTGCTTTAACTACTGTTTTATTAGAATCAAATTTATATTTTACTCCAAGTCCTGCACTAATTAAAGAAGTTGCTATTAATATTGATAATAATAGTTTCTTCATTTTTTCCCTCCCCATTTTATTAAATTTATTACCTTTAATTATACAACTTTGGTAATCGTTTAACAAGACAAATTATTTATTTACTATAATTTGATTAAATTTTATATAAGCTTTTTAACTATTTTTGTCTTATATTTTATTTGTCTTTTACATTCAATTCTTTTTCTTCTAATAAGAGTAAATTTTTAAACTTGTTTCTTTTATTAAGCTTTATTATTCTTAGCAATTTATTTACAGTTTTCAAAATATATAATTTTCTATGTAATAAAAAATAATAAAAAATGAAAAGGAAATTAATAGTTTATTACCTTTTCATTTCTTATTATTTATATTAAATTTCTAAAATCTAAAATCACGTTTTCCTTCTTCAATGTTTTTTAAATTTTCTATAACTATATTTCTTACCTTTTCATTAGGTATTTTATTAAGTTGCTCTTTTATTACCATTTCTCCTTCAGCTTTTGTTTTATCTGAGGCATAATCTTCTAAATATTCTTTTAAAGTCATAAGAGCATTAGGTTGACAACAGTTTGCAATTTGACCTGCTTTTACAAGTTGCATAAATCTATCTCCTGTTCTTCCTTCTCTATAACAAGCTGTACAAAAACTTGGAATATGCCCCATTTCTAAAAGCCAGTTTACAATTTCATCTAAAGTTCTATTATCACTTACATCAAATTGTGCAGAATTATCTTCTTTCTTTTCTTTTTCTGCATATCCACCAACACTTGTACTTGAGGCTCCACTTATTTGAGAAACTCCTAAATGAAGAACTCTTTCTCTTGATTTTTGAGATTCTCTTGTTGAAACAATAAGTCCTGTATAAGGAACTGCTATTCTTAAAACTGCAACTATTTTTGCAAAAATATCATCTGAAATAGCATTTGTATATTCCTCTGGATTTATATCATCTGCTGGACATATTCTTGGAACACTTATTGTATGAGGTCCTACTCCAAAAGCTGCTTCTAAATGTTCAGCATGCATTAATATTCCAACAAAGTCATAACGATACATATTTAATCCATATAAAACTCCAAGGCCTACATCATCAATTCCACCTTCCATAGCTCTATCCATAGCTTCTGTATGATATGCATAATCATGTTTTGGCCCTGTTGGGTGAAGATTTTCATAGCTTTCTTTATTATAAGTTTCTTGAAATAGTATATATGTACCTATTCCTGCTTCTTTAAGCTTTCTATAATTTTCAACAGTTGTTGCTGCTATATTTACATTTACCCTTCTTATAGCACCATTTTTATGTTTTATGCTATATATTGTTTTTATTGATTCTAAAATATATTCTATTGGATTATTTAATGGGTCTTCTCCAGCTTCAAGAGCAAGTCTTTTATGACCTAAATCCTGAAGAGCTATAACTTCTTTTTTTATTTCCTCTTGAGAAAGTTTCTTTCTTCTTATATGCTTATTTTTATGATGATATGGACAATATACACATCCATTAACACAATAATTTGATAAATAAAGAGGAGCAAACATTACTATTCTATTTCCATAAAACTTTTCTTTTATTTCTTTAGCTAAAGCATATATTTCTTCATTTTTATCTTCAAGTTCACAATCTAATAAAAGAATTGCTTCTCTATGGGTAAGACCTTTTAAATTTTTAGCCTTATTTATTATACTTTCAATAAGTTCTCTATTATTTTTATTTTCTTTAGCAAACTTTAAACTTTCTAAAATCTCTTCATTGTTTATAAACTCTTCTGCTTTTTTTGACTTTGGATTATACATATTTTGTTATACTTCCTTTCATTTTTATCTTTCTTTGGTTTATTTATTGTTTTTAGAATATATAGTTTTTACACTTATTCCTTTAATCATTCCAAGTTTTCCAGATAAGGAACTTATAACATCATTACTAGCATCTATTACAACACTAATAATACTTACATTCTTTTTTCTGTAAGGTATCCCCATTCTTCCAATAAGATAAGGGGAATATTCATGTAAAATCTCATTTATTTTTCCAGCAGACTCTATATCTTCAACTATTATTCCAATTAACGCAATTCTAGTTTCCATAAAACTCCTCCCTTTTTCTTAAATAAAAAAATCCTTACACCAAAAAGGCATAAGGATAGCATAAAAATTCTATCTTATTGTAATCGCCTTATAACTTGGGACTAACCCTCATAAACTTCAGAACGACTTTTTAAAATTCCCCTTTTTCTTAGGCTTATCCTTTGAAATTGGGCATTATTAAGTTTAACATTTTTAAATAAACTTTTCAAGCCTTAAAATTTTTCTATTATTATATCCTTTATTTTTGAAACATTCCCATAACCTGAACAAATATAACTATCATCATAAGTATTTATAATAATAGCATTTTTTCTTAAATCTATAGAATCTATATCTTTAAATTTAATAGAAAATTCTCTTAGTTTTGTAGAAAAACTTTCATTTGCAATTCCTTTTACTCCAAATTCAGTAACAATTATAAATCTTTTTTCATCTTGTTTTTCCATTACTTTTGAAACTATAACTCCAATTATAGTACCCATAATAAATGAAATTATTAAAATCTTTATAAAATAATCAGTTGATGTTATTTCTTTATCTTCAACAATTACAGGAATTAAATATGCCATTATAAATTGAATAAAAAATTCCAATAAATATATAATAAAGAATATCAATACTTTATTTATTTTCTTTTTTTCTCCTTCAATTAATACTTTCATTTTTATTTTCTCTCCATTAATTAATATATTTTCCATAAATTAATTATAAATGGATTTTGTTGCAAATGCAATATTTTTGTATTATTAAAATAATTATTGTCGTTTTTTAAATATGATATTATTTTCATAAAAAAAGGCTATGTATAAGCCTATATAAATACAATGTCGTAAAGCCTTTACTGTATTTATATTGATTATACTATAGTCTTTTTATTCCATACTTTTTATATATTCTTTTATTTCTATTAAATTTTTAAAATTCTTATAGCTATATTTTAAAATACTTTCATCAGCTTTTTTTAAATCTTCAACATGAAAGCCCATCATTTTTGCATTAAAAGCTGCCTTTATTCCTGCTTCAGAATCTTCTATTACTATACAATTTTCAGGATTTACACAAACTTTTTCTGCTGCTTTTAAAAATATTTCTGGGTCAGGCTTTGAGTTAGTAATATCTTCAGAACATACTATTGCATCAAAAATATTTTCTATTTTTGCATGACTTACTTGAATCTTTACCCTTTCTCTTTTTGCTGATGTAGCTAATGCTATTTTATATCCATTTTCTTTTAAAAACTCTAGTAGTTCTAATGCTCCTTCTTTTAAAGGCACTTTATTATTTTCAACAGCCTTTTTAAGCATTTTATCTTTTTCTATGTACATTTTATCTATAGGTAAATCTTCACCAAATTTTTCTTTAAAGATTTCCTTAACCTTTTTTCGCCCTCTTCCCATTACTGATATATATATCTCTTTTTTCATTTTATATCCATACTTTTTGAAAATAGCTTCCCATTCTTTTAGGTATTCTCTTTCTGTATCAAATATTACTCCATCCATATCAAATAATACTGCTTTTATCTTATTCATTTTTTCTCCAGTAATTAATTATTTTTTCTATATTTCTTTTAATTCTTTTAATAATTCTTCCTTTGTTATTTCTTTAGAATCTAAAAGACCTGCAAAAAGTTTTTTAACTGAATTACTAAATACATTTTCTAAATAATACTTTGTTGCAAAATCTAAATAATCTTGTCTTTTTACTAAAGGTGTGTATCTATTCATTCTTAACTCTCTATCTATTTTTAGAAAATTCTTTTTTTCTAGTCTTCCAAGTATTGTTAAAGTGGTTGTTCTCTTCCAATCATTTTTTTCTAAAAAATAATCTGTTAATACTTTTGAAAATACATCACCTTCCTTCTTTCTCTCCCAAATAACTTGCATAACTTCTAATTCTGCATCTGGTATTTTTATTAATTCCATTTAAATCACCTCTATAAATTATTGTACTTTAATTATACAATATATGGATATTATTTTCAATATTTTCTATATTTTAAGTATATATTTATTTTCTATTTTAGTAAATAGATTCTACTAAAAAATTAAAATTTAATGCAAATAAAGAATTTTAAAGAAATTTTTAAATATTCTCTAAAATTCTTTATTTTATATTAATCCTTTTTTATAATTGACTTACTTTGAAAATATGTTGCTATAAAATATCCACCATAAATTATTAATATAAATATAGCTGTCATAATTATTGATGGAAATAACCCCTCAGTTTGTGAAATGCCTTCTAAAATTATATTTGCAAACTTTATTCCAAATATTGAATGAACTATTGCTAACATTAATGGCATTATAAAAAATATTCCTATTTGCTTAAATAAAGCTTTATTTATTATTTTTTCATCAGTTCCTATTTTTCTTAAAATTTCATACCTTTGAATATTATCAGAGCTTTCAGAAAGTTCCTTTAAAGCAAGTATTGCAGCTGATGATATTAAAAATATTACACCTAAATATATTCCTATAAATGTAACTACTGCTCCAAGCCCTATACTTGAGTCATAAATAGAAATTTTGCTTCTAACATTTAAATTACTATTACTATCATATCCATCTAAATTTAATGCTAAAATTTTATTTTCAACCTTTTGTTTTTCTTCATCACTATTTCCTTTATAAATTGCTGTAAAATGATTTGTTTTTCTTAAAAACTCTTCTCCTTCTATAGCCTCATCTGGAACTAATATAATACCTGTATTTGTATGACCACTTGATATATCTAAAAATCCTTTAACACATTCTTTATATTTAGGAGAATATTCTTTTCCATTTATATTTATTTTAGTTCCCTTTTCTAAAGCTTTATCTCTAAATACTTTCATATTATCATAATCACATAATACTATATATTCATTATCCTTTAGTGTTAATTCTTTTGCTTTAAATATCTTTGCAATTTTATTATAATCTGAAATTTTTACAATTCCTTCACTTTTATATATTAAAAGACTTGGTAATTGATTTAAAGCTTCTTTTACTGTTTCTCCTAAAGTAGTTCTTAACGTTATGTTGGGATTTTGGTATTCTGTAATTTCGCAAAAATTGCTAAAACTTTCATTAAAATCTAATGAGAATTTTTTCAAATCATCTTCTATACTTACTTTAGAATTTTCTATATTCTCTTTTGTTCCTTCATTTAAATCCATAGACTTAGTAATTGAAATATCCGCAGGTGTCACTTCTGTTAAATTATCTCTTAAAGATTTATTTAAAGATAATGCTGAAGATAAAATGCTTATTGTAAAAAATAGCATTAAACATATTACAGTCATTGAAAATACTGTTGTATTTATTTTACTATCTATTTGTCTTAAAACAAATGCATTTAAATCTTTTAAATATATTTTTTTATTAGATTGAATTAATTTTAATAAAAAACCTGATAAAGACCAAAAGAATAAAAATGTCCCAACTACTCCAAGAGCTATTGCCATTAATAGCTGCTTTCCACTTAATATATTAGCATCTGATGTTACTTTATAGTAAGCTAAAGCAAGTATTCCTATAGATACTAAAAACATAAGAACTGATAATTTTTTATTTTTTAGCTTTACTTTTTCATTTTTCTTTGAAGCTGTTAATAAATCTATTAAATTATAATTTGATATTGTAACTGTATTAAATATCATTACTAAAAGATACATTATTCCAAAATATATTATTGTTTTTACCATAGCAGCTTGTGAAAATACAAATTTATATCCAGTCATATCTGCTTCAAACATTTTTGCTACAACTACTGACATAAGTTGTGAGGCAAAAATACCAATTATTAATCCAACTATTAAAGAAATTATTCCTATAATTAAAGTTTCAATAAAAAGTATTTTTGAAATTTTCCCCTTTCCCATGCCAAGGGTCATATATACTCCAAATTCTTTTTTTCTTCTTTTAATTAAGAAATTATTTGCATATACTATTAAAAATCCTAATATAAATGATACAAAAACAGATACTCCAGCTAAAAGACTTAACATAAGCTTTATTATTTCTCTTGTAGAACTTGAAATATCAAGCATTGCTTGCTGAGAATCCATAGAATTAAACACATAAAATATTGCAACTCCAAGTATAAGAGTTAAAAAATAAATGGCATAATCTTTAAAACTCTTCTTTATATTTTTTAGTGAAAGCTTAAATAACATCATTTAGTTCACCTCCAAGAAGAGTTATTACATCAATAATTTTATCAAAAAATTCTTTTCTTGTTGAATCTCCCTTTGTTAGTTCATTAAATATTTTTCCATCTTTTATAAATAATATTCTTTTACAATAACTTGCTGTAAAGGCATCATGGGTAACCATCACTATAGTGGCATTTAATTTATTATTTAAATACTCAAAGTTTTCTAAAAGCATTCTTGCAGATTTTGAATCTAAAGCACCTGTTGGTTCATCTGCTAAAACTAATTTCGGATTTGTTATTATTGCTCTAGCTGAAGCTACTCTTTGCTTTTGTCCTCCAGATACTTCATAAGGATATTTATTAAGAATTTTTTCTATTCCAAGCTTTTTTGAAATATCCTTTATTCTATCATCTATTTCCTTTGGTTTTACACCTTGTATTGTTAAAGCTAAAGCTATATTTTCATAATTAGTTAAAGTATCTAAAAGATTAAAATCTTGAAATATAAAGCCTAAATCTTCTCTTCTAAACTTATTTAATTTATCACCTTTTAGCTTAGTAATATCATTATTATTTACAATAACATCTCCTGAAGTTACCTTATCTATTGTTGAAATACAATTTAAAAGAGTTGTTTTACCACTTCCAGATGCACCCATTATTCCAACAAATTCACCTTTAAAAACATTAAAGCTTATATTATCTATTGCCTTTGTAAGATTTCCTTTATTACCATAATACTTTTCTATATTTTTTACTTCTAATACCTTTTCCATAAAAATTCTCCTTTTTTTATTTATCTTATGGCTATATTATAGAGAATTTTTATAATTTCTTACATTGATTTATCTTACAAGATCCTTACATTTTTGTCACATAGTTATTATGTAATTATATATTCCAAAGTTCTTTATCAAAAATTTCATTACTTTTTCCAGTGCTTCTCCATAATGCTTTTGCTGTTTTTCTGTTTATATTACACTCTTTATTCTCTTTTATCCATTTAATTACATCCTTCATTCTAACAACTTCAAGATCATATTTACTACCTGTATTTATATATCTATTGATAATTGATTGAAGTTCTCTTTCATCTGATAAAAAATATGGAATATTTAATGTTTTTGCCATAGAAATTGAGACACATTCTCCCCAATTCTTTCCTTTTTCCTCTGTTCCAATCATATATTTTTTTAATTTATCTTTTGTAGCATCATATATACTTTTATCTAATTTTTCTAAATCATCTTCTCTTAAAATTTCAATGATTTTATCTTTCACTAAATTATCAATTTGATTTCTAGCATTTTTAGGAGTTAGTAATTCATCTTTATACACATATTCATGAATATATGCTTTATTACATATATTAGGTATGATTATTTCAAGAAACTTTACTTTCACATATCCACCAATTTTTATACAAATATCTGTATCTAGGATTATCTTGTCATATTTCATTTACTAATCCTCCAATATTTTCAATATTTCATCTTCAGATGGAAATTCAAGCTTTTCTTCCTTGATATTAAAATCATCAGGTTTTAATTTAGATAATCCTAATAAATATGTTAACTTTTCAAAAGTAATTGCTTTTTTTTCATATAGTTCTAAGGACATATCAACTAATTTATCTAATTTTATACTGTTAGTTCTTTCATTATTTCTATTACATACACCAAGCCTTTTTTGCCAAAATATTATTTTATTATTATTTTTTCTATCTTCTTCATTTAATAATTCATAACATCTTTCAATATTTATATACTCTATTTCATATAAACGACGTACTATGGTTTTGTATGGTACTAAAAATATATCCATTAATTGAACTATTTCTTTTATTCCCAATTTATTTTTTTCTATGTTTCTAATTGCAATCTCATTTCTAATAATATCCTCTGGAACTAAAATTTCAGCTGCAAATCTATTAGCTTTTAAATCTTCTTTTTTTATTTTTTTACTTAATTCATTTTCTTCTAATACATCATCATTTACTAACTCTTGCATCATATCATTTGAATAAAGAATATGATATAATTCATGTGCAGCTGCAAATACTTGTTTTTCTCTTGGAATATTTGTATTTATATACGTAAAAATAAATTTCTTAAATCTATAAACAAATCCACATATATCATCATCTTTAATAGGATAATATATTGTTCTACTTTTGATTTGAAGAATATTGAATATATCTTCTTTGATAATACTATTATTTCTCTTACACCATCCCATAAAACAATTAACTTTTTCTTTAATTTCAGATATTTCTTTTTTAGACAATGAATTTAATAACTTTCTATTATTCATTCAAAGCCTCCTCTATTGAAATTATTTCACTAATAACTTTAGTTAAAAATTCCATATCTTTTTTTGTATTTTTTTTAATTTCACCCATAAACATTAATACAGGCTTCTCATCAACTTCTTTTTTTTCAGCTAATAAATCATCAACTGTTATATTCAAAGCTTCTGCTATATTTCTTAATTCAAAAGCATTTATTGCTTTTTGACCTTTAACTATTTTTCCTAATACTTGTTTAGATACTCCAATTTTTTCAGCTAACTCTGTTTGATTTATGTTTTTTTCTTTTAATATTTGTAAAATATTATTTCCTATTTGTTCAAAAAAATTCATAGTTCCTCCTTTTAGTAAATAAATCATTTACTATTATATTTTTATTTTATTATTAAAAGTATCAAAAGTAAATATAATATTTACCAAAATCAAAATTATTTATTTTTTAAAACTCAGTAAAGCTATTTTTAGGGAAATATATTTTTACTGTAGTTTCAGTATTAAGTATTGAATCTATTTCTATGTTTTGTCCAAGCTTATCACATAACTTTTTGCATAAATAAAGACCAATCCCTGTAGATTTATTTAGTTTTCTACCATTTTCTCCAGTAAAACCTTTTTCAAACACTCTAGGTAAATTGTCCTTTTTTATTCCTATTCCATTATCTTTTATGTAAAGAACAATATTATTTTTATATTCTTTTGAAAATATCTCAATTTCAGCTTTATCTTTTTTAGAATACTTTATACTATTTATTATTATTTGATTTAATATAAATACCATCCATTTTGAATCACTATAAACCTTTTTACCTACGTCATGAATATTTACCTTTATTTTTTTTGATATAAAACTTCTTTTATTTTTTAAAATTACAGAATTTATAATTTTTTTAAGGTTCATAGGTTTTATAATATAATCTTTTTCTACATTATTACTTCTTGCATAAAATAATGCCTGCTCAACAAAATATTCAACCTTTTCTATTTCTTCATTTATATTTTCAGTTACTTTACTTTTATTATTTTCTATTATCATTTTACTTACTGCTATAGGGGTTTTTATTTCATGTATCCATAATTCTATATATTCTTTATATTCTTCATTTAAAAATTTATACTCATTAACATGCTCAGCCATTGATTTTTCAGTTTCTTTTAAAGTCTTTGTTAAAATTTTTCCTTCTAAAAAATCTGCTTTATCTGTAATTTCTGGAATTAAATATTTTTTATCTAAATTTTCTAGATTTTTTGTTAAATTATTATAAAAGTTTTTCTTCTTTAAATATTCAATAAAAACTATTAAAAAATAAGAAAAAAATATACTTATAGGAATATATAGCTTTATTAATATATTAATATAATAAGGCATTAAAAATATTTCAATAGTAATTATAAGGAAAATAATTATTATAAAACTTGTTATTTTTTCTTTTAAAAATTCACTAAACTTCATTTTAAAATATATCCTTGCCCTCTTTTAGTTTCTATAATGTCTTTTAAATCTATATCTTGCAGTTTTTTTCTTAATCTATTTATATTTACTGTAAGAGTATTATCATCAACAAACATTTCTCCCTCCCACAAATAGGTCATTATTTCATCTCTTGAAACAATTTTATTTCTTTTAGATACAAGATAATATAATATTTTAAATTCATTTTTTGTAAGTTCAACTTCTTTATTTTCTTTTTCTATTGTACTTTTTGATGTATTTAAAATAAATTCATTACAATTTATTTTTTCATTTCCAGTTTTATTTACTCTCTTTAAAATAGAAGCTATTCTTGCTAAAAGTATTTGCAAATTAAAGGGCTTTGCAACAAAATCATCTGCACCATAATTAATGCTTATAAGCTCATCAAGTTCTGTATCTCTACTAGTTATAATTATTATAGGAATATCTGATGTTTTTCTTATCTCTTTACATATATACTGTCCATCACAGCCTGGAAGGTTAATATCTAAGAGAATTAAATCACATTTAGAGTTTAAAATTTCTGAAATAGTATTATCAAATTTATCCATGTATTTTATACTATAACCATTATTACCTAAAAATATACCTAATTCAGTTCTTAATTTTTCATCATCTTCAACAATTAGAATACTATTCATATCTTCCACCTCAAATCATTTTTTATTTGAAATAAAACCAAAAATTCCTCCACAAAATCCTCCTATTATATGGGTAATATGTGATATGTTATCACTACTTATTGCCCCTTGTACAATTTCACTTCCTATGTAAGCAATTCCAACTAAAATAAGTGTTAAAGGTATTTTTTGTTCTGTCATTTTTGTAATTGAGGAAAGTAATATAAGCATAAATACTATTCCACTAGCTCCTAATAAGCCAGTATTAAAAAATACTACATTAAATACTCCTGTTATAAAAGCTGTAAATAAAATCATTATTAATAATTTTTTACTTCCATATTTTTCTTCAATCATAGGTCCTATTACTAAAATTAAAAGAATATTTCCTGTAAAATGGTCCCAAGAGGCATGTCCAAGTACATGACCAAATAATCTTACATAAAATAATGGAGATAACATTGAACTTCTATATACAGAAAAGAATAACCTATTTGTAACTCCTCCTGTAATATAGTTTAAAACTAAGGCAAAAAAAGATATAAAGACAAAAGTAAGTATTACTGGTGAATTATAACTTATTTTTTTTAAATATTTTCCCATAAAATCCTCCTTAATAACTTTTTTATTATTATAGCATATTAAAAAAATTCCAATAAAGTTTTTACTCTATTGGAATTAAAAAAATTTATATATTTGGTATTTCTACATGACATATATATTCTACAGGACCTGTCATATAAACCATTTTATCTTTTAAAATTTCTATGTCTAAAATGCCTCCTGGCATATGAACTTTAACTTTATTATCAACTAATCCAAGCTCATATGCAGCACAAGAGGCTGCACAACTACTACTTCCAGAGGCTAAAGTATATCCTGCTCCACGCTCATAAATTTCTATCTTAATATTATTTCTATCAATAACTTCTAATAACTGCATATTTATTTTATTTGGAAAATCTTTATAATTTTCAACATAAGGTCCTAACCTTTCAGCTAAATCTTTTGATATATTTTTCATAGGAATAACACAATGGGGATTTCCTATTGAAACACAGGTTCCCTTAAACTCCTTTCCATTAAAATTAAAGGTTTCATTAATAACTTTACGTCTTTCTCCACTTACAGGAATTTCTTCACTTTCAAAAGTTACTTTTCCCATTGCTACCTTTATTTTTTTTCCCATTTTATCTAAGTATTCAACTTTAACATCTCCACCTAATGTGGATAAAATAAAAGTTTTTTCTTTTATATATCCCTTATCTAAAAGGTATTTTGAAAATATTCTAACTCCATTACCACTTTTTTCAGCTTCACTTCCATCTGGATTAAATATTCTAACTTTTATTTTATTATCTTTTAATATTGGTCCATATAATATGCCATCAGAACCTACTCCAAAATTTCTATTACATATTTTCTTTATTTTTTCTTTTGTTAATTCTATTGAATTTAAGTTTGGGTCTAATACAAGATAATCATTACCTAACCCATCATATTTTTCTAAAAAACATTTTCCCATAATAATATTGTCTCCTATTTATTAATATTTTCTTTAATTTTATTATAGTATAATTTTTTGCAATTTATATTGAATATAATGCTTTAAATATTGCAAAAAATGCTTTATACTACTTATAATGAATTTATTTTAAAAAACTTGAAATACTAAATTAAAGAAAGGAATTATTATGAATAATAAAATAGGCTTTTTAAGAGAAAACTTTAGATTATTTCATTTGATAGATAAACGAAATTTAGAATTTAATCTTCACTATCATAATTTTAATAAAATAATTATATTTATTTCAGGAAATGTTACCTACCATATTGAAGGTAAATCTTATATTTTAAAACCTTGGGATATCCTTTTAATAAATAAGGGGGATGTACATAAGCCTATAATTGATTTTTCTTCCACTTATGAAAGAATTATTCTTTGGATTGATACAAATTTTATTGAAAAGCATATATATGATAATTGTAATTTAAATACTTGTTTTGAGCTTTCAAAAGAAAAGAAATTTAGTTTAGTTAGATTAAATGAAGATTTAAAAACTAATCTTATATCTATAATTTCAAATTTAGAAAAAGCTACTAAAGATAATCATTTTGGAAATACAATTTTAAGTAATTCTCTCTTTTTTCAACTTTTAGTATATATAAATAGAATCTATATAGAAAATAAATATTTAACAGAAGAAAACTCCTATAAATATGATTCAACCATTGAAGAAATTATAAATTATATAAATAGAAATTTAAGTAAAGATTTATCAATTGATACTTTATCATCAAAGTATTTTATAAGTAAATATTATCTTATGAGAAAGTTTAAAGAAAATACAGGAATGACTCTTCATAATTATATACTTCAAAAAAGACTTTTGTATGGAAGGGATTTAATACAAAATGGAACCCCTATTACAAAAGCCTCAATTGAATGTGGTTTTAATGATTATTCAAGTTTTTTAAGAGCCTTTAAAAACCATTTTAAATGCTCTCCAAAATATTTTAGCAATTAATTTTCTTTAAATATTTTTCTAAAAATAAATCTTACAAATGGTCCTGCATAAAATATTTGCCAACATAAAGCCATTGGGAAATTTTTAACAGTTATTTCAAACCAGTTTGCTAATAAATTTCCTATTCCAGAATAATTAAATAAGACAGTTGCAAAAAAGCTCATTAATGGACACATGAAACAAACAGTTAAAGAAGAAATTATTATTATCATTAATATTGGTTTAGTTTCTTTTGGATTTACCATATTAAAAGCAATTTTTTTAGTAATATGTCCTATAAGTAAAAATTCTAATAAAAAAGCTATAGCTCCCATAATAGGTAATTCTCCTAGTGCCATAATAAATACCTTATTGCTCATTCCTCCTATATTAATTGATATGTTATAGCAAACCATTGCGTATACCATAACTATTACCATAATAATGGTAAAAATGAAATCTTGAAATTTTGTTTTTGGCATAATTGTACTCCTTCCTTTTTTATGCATAAAAATAACACATATGAAAATATGTGTTGTTCGTTAATCATTATTTTTAAATAATGTGCGTTTCCAATTAGACCTATATACACATATGCATTTTTTCTTATTGTAACACATTTTTTAAATTTTGTTAATACTTTTTTTAATTAATATTCATCTGTTTCTTCTTTAATATCAATTATTTCAGCATCTGTATTTTCTTCTATAAATGATATTATATTTTCCATAGTAGAATCTGCCATAGCATGAGTTCCACATACTCCACTTATTCCTATTACTATAGTTTGATGCATATCTTGTTTTTCTGATTCTATAACTGATATATTAAATTTATTTCTTAACTTTTGAACTATACTTTTTACAACCATTCTTTTTTCCTTTAAAGAATGTACCCAAGAAGCTCTAAGTTTAATTCTCATTATAAAAACTTTCATTTTAAATTCCTCCTTTGTTTTTAAGTTTTCCTTTTACTTCTGGCTCAATTGCACTTTTTATTTTATAGGTTATATACTCTGAATTTGTTTTTGAAACAAGTGTATTCATTATTAAATTTTTTCCTTCTCCACTTAATAATGAACTAACTCCTCCCATAATAAGTTTCATTCCAGGAATTTCACTCCACTTTGTTAAGATTTCATCTTTATAAAAAAATATTTTTAAAAATCTTGTATTTGAAGTTTCAATAAAAGAAATCCTTAATTTTAACACTAAAGTTTCCTCTTCATCTGTTGTAAATTCTCCATCACAACCAACTATATAAAATTCTTCATTTATATTAAGTTCTTTATATTTTGTATTTTCAAATCCTATTGGAATTAAATATTCATTATTTCCTTCTTTTATTAAAATAAAAAACTCATTATCTTCAATAAAAAATCCTATTTCACTTAATCCTTTTGAATAATTATTATGAAGTGCTTGAATAAATAATGGTAAAATACTAACTGCTGAGAACTCCATTTTATAATATTTTTTATTAATTTCTTTAAACATTTCTAAATTCTTATTTTTCTTTATAAAATTCATTACTTTTTCTTTTAATTTTTTATTATTATTTTTCTCTCCTAAAGTATTTTCTATATTTAAAAGACTTTTATAGTCTTTATTATTTTTAGGAAGAATATTTTCTTTTAAAGAAAAATCTTTTACAAAATACTTTTCTATTAAATCTATAAACTTACAATTTGGAAAAAATTCATTATTTCCTGCTGTACTTATAATAACCATATTTATATCTGGATATACTATAACATTTTGCCCAAGCATCCCATTAAATTGGTAAGAATTTTTTCTTCCTGCAATCCATACATGATATCCATATCCATATTTACAGTTTTCTATAGGTGTATCTACTTTTTTACTTGTCATTATTTCAACCCATTTTTTTGAAATAAGCTGTTTTCCTTTCCAATTTCCTTTTTGTAAAAGTAATTGTCCAAGCTTTGCCATATCCTCAGGACATATATATAGTCCCCAGCCACCCTTTTCTATTCCCTTAGTACATTTCTCCCAATAAATTTTATTTATTCCTAAATACTTAAATATTCTTTCTTTTAAAATATCTAAAATTCCTCTTCCTGTTACCTCTTTAACAATAGCTGAAAGCATATATGAATTCATACTATTATAAAAAAACTTTGTTCCTGGTTCAAATTTAACATTAGATTCTAAAAAGGATTTAACCCAATCATTTTCAGTAACTGCACCTGTTTCATTAAAACTAACTCCTGCAGTCATTGATAATAGATGTTTAATTGTAATATCTTTTTGTTTTAAAAATATTATTGGATTTACCTTTTTCTCAAATATTTTTACTAGCTTATCATTTAAACTTAAAACCTTATCATCTATAAGAAGTCCTATTGCTAAAGCTGTAATGCTTTTACACAAAGAATGAGTTACATGCCACATATTTGTTTTATAAGGTTTAAAAGACCCTTCTGAAATAACATTTCCATTTCTTAAAATCATTATTGTATGAACATTTAATTCATCTATATTTTTTAATTCATTATAAAAGTTTTCTAAATACTTAGAGGAAATTCCCTGTTCTTCTGGTGTACTTCTTGGTAATGGCTCAATTGAATCCTCAAAAAGCTTAAAGCTTTCTTTCTCTGGCTTATACTTTACAAAGGATATATTACTATTTTTCTTCTCTATTATGTCATAAATAAATTCTATTGTTTTTTTTTGAGTCATTAAATCCATTTTTTCACACTTCCTTTTATAATTATAGATATCTTAATTATATATTACTTTCTAATAGGTGTAAATTAATTAGTTTAAATTTTCTGAATATAAAATTTTTAAAAAAATCTTAAATTTTTTATACTAATTACAATACTTTAAATAATATAAAAAACTTAAGATTTATAAAACTATTTTTTAAGCTTCTCTTTTAATTTATTATAAGCTTCTTTAGTTATATATACTTTTTCAAAATCAACTTTATTAGGATTAAAAGTAAGTGGATATTCTTCAAGCCACATATTTCCATCTACTATATTATATTTTTCAAATTCATCTTTACCTTCAATTTCATTAACTTCTTCTAATTCTTCATAGGAAGTTAATACAAGAATTCTTCTACAAGGTTCTTCATGCTCTCCATAAATATTATAAAAACTATTATAGTTATTATATTCTTTAGTTGAAACTACCATTTTTAAATATAATCCTAACTCTTTTGCTACATCAATTGCTTTAATTAATTCTTTATCCATAAATACTTTTTTCCTTTCATGCTATTACTTTCAAATTTATTTTAACAAAAAATAAAGAGATATTGTTAACAGATTAAAAATTGTTAGTGCAATATCTCTTTTTTAAATTTAATTTTTCTAGAAAATTATATTATTTTAAAACTGCTCCTGTGCAACCTGAAGTAACACTCTTTGCATATCTTGCTAAGTATCCTGTTGTTATTCTTGGTTCTCTTGGTTGCCATTTGCTTCTACGTTCTGCTAAAACTTCATCTGATACAAGAACATTTATTGTGTTTTTAGGAATATCTATTTCAATAATATCTCCTTCTTCTATTAAAGCAATATTTCCACCTACTGCTGCTTCTGGAGAAACATGTCCTATAGCGGCTCCTCTTGTAGCTCCTGAGAATCTTCCATCAGTAATAAGTGCTACTGAATTTCCTAAACCACTTCCCATAATAGCTGATGTTGGGTTTAACATTTCTCTCATTCCAGGACCTCCCTTTGGTCCTTCATAACGAATAATTACAACTTCTCCTGCATTTATTCTTCCTTCATAAATAGCATTTAAAGCATCTTCTTCGCAATCAAATACTCTTGCCTTTCCTTTATGGCTCATCATCTCTGGTGCTACTGCTGAACGCTTAACAACACAACCTTCTGGTGCTAAGTTTCCTTTTAATACAGCAATTCCACCTTCTTTACTATATGGATTATCAATTGTTCTAATAACTTCTGTATCCTTTATTTCATGTCCTTCAATATTTTCTTTTATAGTCTTTCCTGTACAAGTTAAAAGGTCAGTATGAAGAATTCCAAGCTTATTTATTTCATGCATAACTGCTAAAATTCCACCTGCTTCATTTAAATCTTCTATAAAGTGTCCTCCTGCTGGTGCTAAATGACAAAGATTAGGAGTTTTTGCAGAAATATTATTTGCAAGTTCTAGATTTAAATCAATTCCACATTCATGTGCAATTGCTGGAAGGTGAAGCATACTATTTGTACTACATCCTAATGCCATATCTATTGTAAGTGCATTTAAGAAAGCATCTTCAACCATAATATCTCTAGGCTTTATATCCTTCTTTACAAGTTCCATAATTTGCATTCCAGCTTCTTTAGCTAATCTTAATCTTTCTGAGTAAACTGCTGGAATTGTACCATTTCCAGGAAGTCCCATACCTAAAACTTCTGTTAAACAGTTCATACTATTTGCTGTAAACATTCCTGAACATGAACCACAAGTTGGACATGCTTTGTTTTCATATTCACATAATTTTTCTTCAGAAATTTTTCCAACTTTAAATTGGCTTACAGCTTCTGATACATTAGAATAACTTAATCTTTCCTTTCCTAATTTACCAGCAAGCATAGCTCCACCACTTACAAAGATTGTTGGAATATTTAATCTAGCTGCTGCCATTAATAATCCTGGAACATTTTTATCACAGTTTGGTATCATTACAAGACCATCAAAAGGATGAGCAGTTGCCATAGCTTCTGTAGAATCTGCAATAAGTTCTCTTGTAACTAATGAATATTTCATTCCTTCATGTCCCATTGCAATTCCATCACATACTGCAATTGCTGGGAATACTATTGGAACTCCTCCTGCTAAAGCAACACCTTGCTTTACAGCTTCTTCTATTTTATCAAGGTTCATATGACCTGGAACTATATCATTTTTAGAGCTTACAATACCAATTAATGGTTTTTCTATTTCCTTATCAGTAAGTCCTAATGCATGTAATAATGTTCTTTGTGGTGCTGCATTAACACCTTTTTTAATTCTATCACTTCTCAATTTTATACCCTCCCTAAAAATTTACTTAGTAGTTGTATTATAATATATAATTTGTCTGACGTCAATAGTGTTGTATTACAAGTTTTTTAATTATTAGCTTTAAAGTTATGGAAATTAAAAAATTAGGCTATTCTATTAGCAGCTTTTAACTACTAATAGAACAGCCATAATTTAAATATTTTATTCAATTTCTAATTCTTTTATTGCATGAAGAATATGTATCTTCATAGCACTTTTAGCTCCCTCTGCATTTCTATTTTTTATAAAATCCATAATCATTCTATGGTCAGTTATAGTATCTTTAACAGCAGTTTCTTTCTTTTCTGATAAGGCAACCCCTTTATCTATTGCTTGATATATAACTGGCATAAGCTTATTCATAAATTCATTATGAGTTGCTTTTGCAATGGATTTATGAAATGCCTGTTCAATTTCTGTTCTATCCTTTCCAAGCTTTATATATTCTTCTATTTCTTCACCTAAGGATAAAATTCTTTTTATTTCTGCATCACTTGCTCTTTCAACTGCTAAATAAGCAGCTTCTGGTTCAAAAATAAGTCTCATTTCATAAAGGTCTTTTGCATTAGCTTTTATTTTTGAAAGAGAAGATATTTCTTCAATATTATCTCCTTTAAAATCTTTTTTTACAAAAGTCCCCTTTCCTCTTTGTATTTCTAAAATTCCATTTGTAGCAAGGATACGTATAGCTTCTCTTAAAGTAGTTCTGCTTATTTTTAACTCTTCTGAAAGTTCATTTTCATTTGGTAGTTTTTCTCCTGGCATAAATTTCTTTTCTATTGTAATCATAGAAAGAATATCATCTGCAACACTATCTGATAACCTTTTTTGTCGAGGCATGTTTTCTATCATTCCTTTTTAATTAATTATTTAGATAAAGCTTGCCAAGTTTTATCTCCTGCTATATAGTCTACTGTAAGACCTTGACTTCTTTGGAAATCTCCTAGGGCTTTATGAGTTTGAATACCATAAACTCCATCTTCAGTTAAATTATATCCAAATTTATTAAGCTTTTGTTGAAGCTCTAAACATCTATTTCCTACATATTTTTTAGCCTTTTCCATAGTAGAGGAAGAAGTTTGTCCATTTATAGCATATTGAATATCTGCTATCATTTTGTCCCAAGTTACTCCATACTCATTTAAAAATCCTATTGGGTCTTCATGGTCTGTTTGTCCATAAGTTTCAGAACAATCCTTATGACTAACTATATCACTTGCATCCCAGCCATATTTTGCACAAAGGCTTGCTACAAGTTCAACAGTATTTGAATAAACCTGATTAAATTCTGTTACATTATACCCTAAAGGTTCACACATTTCCACTCCAATATATCTATTGTTTGCTGATGAACCAGCATGCCATGCCACTTCATTTTCTGGCACAGTTGCAACTGCTTTATTCCAATCTACAAAGTAATGTGCATTAGCATTAACTTGTACCCTATTAAAGTAAGATGCATTATCATCAGCAGTACCACCTTTACTTGCTGTGCTATGAATAACAATTCCCATAGGTGAAAGATATTGATAACTTCTGTTATTTTCCGTATACTTTTTATCTATTTGTAAAGCTAGTGCTGGTACAATACTAGCACAAACAATTCCTGTTGTTAAAATTGCTATTACAAATTTCTTTTTCCTTTTATTCATGATGTTATCCCCACCTCAATATATTTATATATTTTTAGTGTATCACACTTTTCATAACTTTAACAGTATTTATCCCGGAATTTTTCTTATTTATTAACATTTTTTATAAGAAAATATTTTATTAAATTCACAAAATTTTAAAAAATTTCTTCTTTATTAGATTTATTTAAATGTTTATTGACATTTTTCTCATTTGATGATATTCTAATTACCGTTATAGTGTGTAACTGATTAAGCAGGCATTAACTATACATGATTTATTTATGATTGTGTAGTTAATGCTTTTTATCTTTTAGGCGCCAAAAATTTAAAATGATTAACAAAATACATGAATAAATTTTCTTTATATTTTTATACTAATAAAAAAGGAGAGATTTTTTATGAAAGATAAAATTTTTGGTGTATTACAACGTGTTGGTCGTTCTTTTATGCTTCCAATTGCTATTTTACCAGTTGCTGGATTGTTCCTTGGCATAGGTGGTTCTTTTACAAATGCAAATATGATTGAAGCCTATGGCCTTACTAAAATTTTAGGTGAAGGTACACTTTTGCATGCTTTACTTGTAGTTCTTAATAAATGTGGTGATATAGTATTTGCAAACTTACCACTTATTTTTGCTATGGGTGTTGCCATTGGTATGGCTAAAAAAGAAAAGGATGTTGCTGCCTTATCTGGAGCTATAGCTTTTCTTATTATGCATTCAGCAATAGGTGCACTTCTTGATTTAACTGGCAAAGCTACCACTCTTCCAGATGGTTCTGTAACAAGTGTTCTTGGAATTCAATCTTTACAGATGGGTGTTTTTGGTGGTATTTTAGTTGGTCTTGGAGTTGCTACCCTTCACAATCGTTTTTATAAAATTGAACTTCCACAAGTTCTTTCATTTTTTGGTGGAACTAGATTTGTTCCTATAATATCAGCCATTGTTTATTTATTTGTAGGAATTTTAATGTTCTTTATATGGCCTGTTATTCAAAATGGAATTTTTGCAATTGGTGACCTTGTTAGAAGTTCAGGATATGCTGGAACATTTTTATATGGATTAATGGAAAGAGCTTTAATTCCCTTTGGACTTCATCATGTATTTTATTTACCATTTTGGCAAACAGCAGTTGGTGGTACTGCAATGGTTGGAGGACAATTAGTAGAAGGTGCTCAAAATATATTCTTTGCAGAACTTGCAAATGGAAATATATCTCACTTTAGCGTTGAAGCAACAAGATTTATGTCAGGTAAGTTTCCACTTATGATATTTGGTCTTCCTGGTGCTGCACTTGCTATGTATAAATGTGCAAATCCTAAAAAGAAGAAAATAGTAAGTAGTTTATTACTTTCAGCTGCTTTAACTTCAATGATTACTGGTATTACAGAACCAATTGAATTTACTTTCTTATTTGTTGCTCCAGTTTTATATGCAGTTCATTGTGTATTTGCAGGTTTAGCTTATATGTTTATGCATATATTTAATGTTGGAGTTGGTATGACTTTCTCTGGAGGACTTATTGACTTAACTTTATTTGGTATTATGCAAGGTAATGCTAAAACAAACTGGATATGGGTTGTAATAGTTGGTATAGTTTACTTTATAGTTTATTACTTTTTATTCTCATTCTTAATTAAGAAATTTAACTTTAAAACTCCAGGTCGTGATGAAAATGAAGAAGAAGTTAAATTATATACAAGAAATGATGTTAATGCTAAAAATTCTAAAGAAAATAATGAAGAAAATGGTGCTAATATAGAAGATAAAATTTCAGCTATGATATGTAAAGGTCTTGGAGGAAAGAAAAACATTTCTGATGTTGACTGCTGTGCTACAAGACTAAGATGTACTGTTTATAAATCAGATTTAGTAGATGATGATTTATTAAAAAGTACTGGTGCTTCTGGAGTTATAAGAAAAGGTGAAGGAGTACAAATAATCTATGGACCTAAAGTAACTGTTATAAAATCTAACTTAGAAGATTATCTTGTAACTGCTCCTAACATAGAAGAAACTAAAAATACTCCTATTTCTAATACTGAAGTTAAAGAAAAAGATAATAAAAAAGAAACTAAAGAAAACTCAAACTTTAAAGAAATAGCTAAATTTTCAAGTCCTGTTAAGGGAATAGCTGCTCCAATTGAAGAAACTCCAGATGAAGCTTTTGCTGGGAAAATGATGGGTGATGGTATAATGATTATGCCAGAAGATAGCACAGTATTTGCTCCTTGTGATGGTGAAGTACTATTTGTATTTCCTAGTAAACATGCTGTTGGAATAAAGACTACTGATGGATTTGAAATATTAATTCATATTGGAATAAATACAGTAGAACTTAATGGAGAAGGTTTTGAAGCTTTTGTAGCATCTGGTGATAAAGTAAAAAAAGGTGACAAACTTATAAGTTTTGATATAGAATATATTAAGGACAAAGTTCCTTCTATGGCTACTCCTTTCATATTTACTGCATTAAATGAAAATCAAAGAGTAAAGCTTATTAAAAAAGGAGAAGTAAATGCCCTTGAAGATGTTCTTATAATTGAGGAAAATATATAGGTATAATAACTGGAGGATTTAATAATATGTACAGGGTCATTAAAGTTTTAAATAATAATAGTATATTAGCATTAAGCTCCCCTGAAAATAATGAAGTTATAATTTTAGGAAAAGGAATTGGATTTGGGAAAAAAATTAGTGAATCTATAAAGAATATAGAAAATGCTAAAATTTATACTCTTGAAAAACAATCTGTTCCTGGAGAAGCATTAAAAAGTGCTGCTAGTGTAAAGCCTGAATTTCTTGAAATAGCTAATGATATTATTATTGAAACTGAAAAGGCCTTTGGAAAAGTTGACAATGCAATATTACTTCCTCTAGCAGACCATATTGCTTTTGCTATTGAAAGAATGAAAAAAGGTCTTAATATAAGCAATCCATTAAATAATGATATAAAAGCTTTATTTAATGAAGAATATATTGTTGCTTTAAAAGGAAAAGATATTATAAAAAAAGTTACTGGCTTTACTATAACTGATGATGAAGTAGGATATATAACCCTTCATATTCATTCATCTTTAGATGTTGAAAATGTATCAGAATCAATGCAAGTAGCTATTGCTGTAAGAGATTGTATTACCTCTATTGAAGACAATTTAGATATAAAAATTAATACAACTTCACTATCTTATAGCCGTCTTATGAGCCATATAAAATATATGGTAGCAAGAGCTTTTAAAGGAGAAACAATAAAGCTTGATATGAATGATTACATAAAAACTCAGCTTCCTCATGCCTATGAAATTGCAAGTGATACTTGCAAAAAGCTTTCAAAAAGGCTTAAAAAGGATTTTGATGATGTAGAAATTGGATATCTTGCAATGCACATAGAACGTGTTTTTAAAGATGAACAATCTTAATTAAAATAAAAACTGTGGCCTATAAAAATTAGTGCCACAGTTTTTTCATCTTTTTAGGATAATTTGTTATTATACCATCCACATTCCAGTTTAATAATTCCTTTGCTTTTGAAACATTATTTACAGTATAAACATTAACCTTAATATTGTTTTTATGAGCATTTTCTATATATTCTTTATTTACAATTTTAAAAGAAGGATGAAGAGCATCTGTTTTATACTCTTTTCCATAAGATATTATATTATCTATTGGTTTTGAATATAGTAATCCAGTTTTTATATCCTTACATATTTCTTTGCACTTTAACATAGATTTATGATTAAAACTTGATAATATAACTTTATCTATAAGATTATATTTTTTTATTAAATTTATAACATCCTCTTCAATATTTTTATACTCTATTTTATTATTCTTAATTTCTATATTAAGAAATACCTTTGATTTTTTCACTAAAGATAAAACTTCTTCTAAAATTGGTATATAGGTTTCTTTATTAAAATAAAATAATAAATTTCTATTTTTTAACCTTTGAAGCTCTTTTAATGTATAATCTTTTATATATCCATTTCCAAAATAAGTTCTATCTACCTTTTCATCATGAATAACAACAAGTTTATTATCCTTTGTTTTATGAACATCTAATTCTATTCCATCACAATTTGATAAGATTCCTTTTTTAAAAGAAAGAATTGTATTTTCAGGATAAAACCAGCTTTCTCCCCTATGAGCAAAAATCATATAACCACCTCAAAATTTTAAATATTATCTATAGTAGTATGCATATAATCATCTGCTAAATCCCAAGGTACTAAATATCCAGAACCCTTAGCACAAAATACTGATGTTGAAGTATTTTCTATATCTGAATCTTTATTATAACCTATTTTTTCTATTACCTCTTCAAAATTATGACACTTATCATATCCATCAAAGATAAAATTTATATTTCCTTTACCCTTTGTAAAAGAAGTAATTTCCATACTATAATTCATAAAAGTTGAAACAGGTCCTCTTCCAGTTATAATAACCTTATTTTCTGTAGTTTCTACAGGGTTAAATTCTCCTGAAAGCTTTTGTATATCAGATATTATCCTTCCCATGTTTTCTAAGGGAGCTGTTATTTTAAATTTATAATAAGGCTCTAAAAGAATATTTTCTGCCTTTTCTAAACCTTGTCTTATTGCTCTATAAGTAGCTTCTCTAAAATCTCCCCCTTCAGTATGTTTTATATGACTTCTTCCTGTTAAAAGAGTTATTTTTATATCTGTTATAGGAGAGTTTGTAAGTATTCCTTTATGTTCTTTTTCAAATACATGAGTTTTAACTAAATTTTGAAGACCATAACTTAAATTATCTGTATGACACTTACTTTGAAAAATTATTCCTTCTCCTCTTTTTAAAGGCTCCATTAAAAGCCTTACCTCTGCATAATGTTTTAAAGGTTCAAAATGCCCAGAGCCTATAACAGTATTTTTTATTGTTTCTTTATAAAGTATTTCACATTCTCCAAAGTCTATATTTAAATTAAATCTTTCTAAAGCAACCTCTTTTAAAACTTCAAGTTGAATTTTTCCCATTATATGAACCTGAATTTCCTGAAGGGCTTCATTCCAAAAAACATTTAAAGAAGGGTCTTCTTCATTTAATATTTTAAAATACTTTAAAGCATCCTTTACATTAATCTTATCTTTAAGTATTATTTTTGTTGCAAGGGTAGGAACCATATTATATTTTATTTTCTTCTTCTCTTCCCCTATATAATCTCCAATTTCTAAAGAATTAAGGCCCATAACTCCAAAAATATCTCCAGCATAAACTTTATCTACTGTTTTAAATTTATTTCCATTATAAATTCTTATGCTATTTATTTTTTCTTTTTCCTTAGAAGGCATTAAAACTTCATCCTTAACAGATAACACTCCCTTTAAAAGCTTTAAAAAAACAATTTTATTTCCATTCTCTTCATGTCTTATCTTATATACTACTCCACTTAATCCATTATCTTTATAATCTGTATATGTAATTTCCTCAAGACTATTTAAAAATTCACTTATTTTTATATTTTGAAGAGCTGAGCCTTTAAAGCAAGGAAATATTTTATTTTCTTTTATAAGCTTTTTTAATAAATCTAAAAATTCTTTATTATTATATTCTCCTAAAAGATACTTTTCTAAAAGTTTGTCATCATAACTACAAAGAGTTTCTATTTCCTCTAAAGAAAGTTCTTCCTTTGATAAATCTTCTTCTATACACAAAATGTCCTTTGTGAAATTCTCTTTTATATCATTAATAGATTTTTCTATGTCTGCTCCTTCTAAATCTATTTTATTTATAAAAAATATTGTAGGAACATTATACTTTCTTAATAAATGCCATAAAGTTTCAGTATGCCCTTGAACACCATCTGAGGCATTTATAAGAAGAATTCCATAATCCATAACAGCTATTGCCCTTTCCATCTCTGGACTAAAATCTACATGTCCTGGAGTATCTACTAAATAATAAGTGCTATCTTTTATATTAAAAATAGCCTGCCCAGAAAATACTGTAATTCCTCTTTCCTTTTCTATATTATGACTATCTAAAAAAGAATCCTTATTATCAACTCTTCCCTTTTTTCTTATTGAATTTGTATAAAATAAAATCTGCTCAGAAAGGGTAGTCTTTCCAGCATCTACATGTGCCAAGATTCCAATAGTTTTTTTCATTTTATCTCCTTAGTTCTAAAAGCTTATTTTTAAGCTGTTCTTCTATACCTTTTAATTCTTTTTCTGCTTCTTTACGTTTTTCACGACCTTGATTTTGTATTGTCATAACTTCATCTAAGGTAGAAATTAATGCTTCATTTGTTGTTTTAAGAGTTTCTATATCAACTATTCCACGTTCAGCAGCTTTTGCTGTTTCTATACTTGACATTTTTAATGTTTCAGCATTTTTTCTTAAAAGTTCATTTGTCATATTTGTTACCTCATTTTGAGCTTTTATAGCATTTGTTGAATGAGCAACTCCTAAAGCAAGAACTATTTGACTTTTCCAAAGAGGAATTGTATTTACAATTGTTGATTGTATCTTTTCAGACATTATTGAATCATTATTTTGTATAAGTCTTATTTGTGGAGCCATTTGAATTGAAACCATCTTTGTTAACTCTAAATCATGAATTTTCTTTTCAAATCTATCACAAAGACTTGCAAAATCATTTGCCCTTTGAGCATCTTCTGTTCGCCCAGTTGAAATTGCTAAATCACTTAATCTTTTAAGTTCTCCATTTCTTGAACTTTCAAGTTTCTTTTTGCCAGCTAAAATATACATATTTAATTCTTTTAAATAAGCTAAATTTACTTCATACATCTTATCAAGCATTGCAATATCTTTTAAAAGTTGTATTTGATGCTTTTCAAGAGAAGTACATATTTTATTTATATTATCTTCAACCTTTCCATATTTAGCTTTCATATTATCAATTTTTTGTGATTGCTTTTTAAAGAAACTAAATATTCCTTTTTTCTCCTCTCCATTTTCAAAGTCCTTAAGCTGAACTACAACACTTGAAAGCATATCTCCTACTTCCCCTAAGTCTTTGCTTTTAACATTATTTAAGGCAACTCCTGAAAAATCTGCTATCTTTTTTTGAGCACCTGCACCATATTGAAGTACAGAATTAGAATTTGTTAAATCTATTTTTTCAACAAAAGCTTCAACCATTTTTTTCTCTTCTTCACTTAATTCTATTTTCTCTTCTTTAAATACTTCTTTTTTCTCTTCTTTAGCTAAGTTTATCTTTTCATCACTATTTTCTTCTACATCAAAAGATAATGTTGGTGTTAAATCAAAATCTTTAAAATCATCATTCATTTTCTAATCCTCCATTTTTTACACTACTTTTTAAATTCTTCCTCAGTTAATCCATCTTGAGTAAATAAGGTTTTTAATGCTGAAATATCTGTTGAAATATCCATTGCTACTTCTTCAAATAAATCATTTAATAAATTTTCAAAGGCTTTATTTATAAGGTCTATACTCTCTTCTATTTCCTTTTTAGCATTTTTTATATTTTCTCCTTGAATACTTTGCTCACTTAGCTCTATATATGAACTAATTAATTTTATTGTCATAGGAAGATAATGCTCTATAGTCTTTCTTACATAAGAAATATTTTCTGGATTTTCCTTTATATTTTTAAATATTTCTCTTAAAATTTCTTCAAGTTTAGTAAGCTTTAAAGACATATTTTCATCTTTTATATAATTATTATAAGCTTGAATTTGACTAATATATTCTTCTCCACGTTTTATTGTATCATTATGTTTACTTTCTTTAGTATCCTCTTCTTTTTCTATATTTTCTTCTTTTCTCTTTTTGTAAGACTCTTGCATATTAACATAATCATTATAAATTTCATCACTTAAAATAAAATAAGTTTTTTCTTCATCTATATGTCCTTTTTTAAACATATCAAGTTCCATCATTTTATTTAAATCTTTAACAACAAATTTTTCTTTTTTATTAATGACTCCACTTAACTTATCAATTCTACAGTAACCTTTATTTTCTAAACATCTAACATACTTTTTAAATCTTTTTATTCTATCTAATTTACTTGTACCATTTATTGTGATTAATATGTTTATTATTAAAAATATTCCAAACACAATTATTACTGGAATTAAATTCACCTTTGAAAAAGAGAAAATTATAAGAAAAAATATAAAAGAAATGGAAGTAAAACATATTCCAAGGATTCCTAATACAGTTAGAAAAGTCCCTAAAATTTTTCCTGTAGGCTTTTTAGTTATGCATAAACTAATCTTTTCTTTTTTTATTATTTTATTTCTTTTTTTAATTTCTTCTAATTTAGCATTTTCAATCTTTTGCGAAGCAAGTTCAACTCCATTTTTTACTCCTGATAATATATTATTTAAAATATTTTTTGCTTCACTATTATTATACTTATCCTTAGCAAGGTTTATAGAATTTATAGCCTCTTTAACCTTTTTATTAATTAAATCTTCTATTTGAGAAAAATTATCCAAAACTAAAATTCCTCCTTAACTATTTTTTATTTTACATTTATTATAACACAGCTTTATATTAAGTATTAAAATTAAAGATTAATTTTACAAAAATATATTAAAAAACAGACATTTAATAATGCCTGCCTTTTAATATATTTTTATTATTTTATATTATTCTAATGTTTTTAAAGCTTCAACCATATCAACTTTCTTTATCTTTCTTCTTAATGCAAGACTTGAAACAAATGTAAATAAGAATGTTAATATTATAGGAAGAATTATTGTTCGAACACTTATTACTAGAGGATAACTAAAAGCATCTGTTTCAGCAGATAATAAAATAAACTTTAATAATAATAATCCTATAGGTGTTCCTAAGATAACTGCAATAACAGTTATAATCATATTTTCTTTTAAAATTAATCCATTGATTTTATTTCTTCTATTTCCTAATACCTTTAAAGTTGCTATTACTCTTTCTCTTTCCATTATATTAATACTTGAAATATTATATATAACTGCAAATGAAAGAAGAAGTGCAAATACTATTAATAATGCTACTAAAGAATTCATTGCTGCACAATACTCTACTAAATCTGCTTTACTTTCTTTAGTAGATACTACATTATCTACTTTAGATTGATTTTTAAATGAATCTAAAACTTTTTTATATGAATTATTATTAGTTAATTTTACTAATAATGCAGTACTCTTTGTATCAATATTATTTTCTTTTAAAAGATTTTGTGTACAATATATATCTTGAGTCATATATTGAGTTGAAACATTAATTATTTTAGCATTAAATGATGCACCCTTATAATCTGGACCTGTTAATTTAATTTTAATTGTATCTCCTTTTTTAAGGTTAAACTTTTCAGATAGATACTTAGAAATAATAACACCATCATCACTTACATTTATGTCTTTTTCATCTAAGTCTAAAATAGAAATATAATCTTTATTATCATCTATACATACTATACTTCCATTTAATACCTCATTATCATTTTTAACTTCATAAGAAGTTTCCATTACTTCTTTATAGGTTATATTTTCAGGAAGGTCTAATTCTTCAGCACTTACCTTATTATCAGTATAACTAACTTTAAAATCATAATTATAAATTTTATCATATTGAGTATCTAAAACCTTATCCATAGAATCTTTCATTCCAAAAGCTGTTATAATAAGTGATATACTTCCAATAATACCTATAGAACTTAAAATTGCTCTTTTCTTATTTGAAAAAGTGTTTCTCATAACAATCTTATTGCTATATGATAAGCCTGCCCATATTTTTTTGCATCTTTCAATTAATAACTTTTTACCTGCTTTAGGAGCTAAAGGTCTCATAGCTGATGAAGCTGATTCTTTTAATGTCTTTCTACATGAAAAATATGATGCTAAAACTCCAAATATTATAGCTATTACAACTGATAAAAGAATTTTTTCTGGATATAATCTTATTCCAATTCCAGGAAGTGTATATGTACCTTCATACATTAATATCATATATTTAGGAACTAATATTGAACCAATTATTGAACCAAATAATGAACCTACTAATGTAATTATAATTGGATATTCAATATAATGAATCATAATCTTGCTCTTTTTAACTCCTAATGCCTTCATTATACCAATTTGATTTCTTTGATGGTCTACTAATCTTGTCATAGTAATAAATATTATAATAGCAGCTATTCCATAAAATAGAACAGGGAATAAAGCACTTATACTTCCAAATTGCTCTATTTCACCATTAAAGGCTGCATAGCTTATCTGCTTAGATCTATCTATACTATATAAATATGAAGAGTTTTTAGTTTCTTCCTCAATTTTATCTATAATTTTTCCTGTATCTGCCTTATCTGTAGTGTCAACTAAAACATCAGTATATGGCATTTTTTTGCCTGCAATTTCAGTAACAATGTCTTCATTAAAGTATCCAATTCCATACTTAGAATGGTCTGGAATTGAATCATAGGAATTAATTATTTTTTCTACATATTCAACATCTTCAATAAGACCTGTAACAGTTAAATCTATATTCTTTTTATTTTCATAGTTTAAAGTAATTTTATCTCCAACTTTAATATTATGTTTTTGTGCATAATTGTTATCAAGAACAACATCATGTGTAGATTTAGGATAATCACCTTCAACTATATATGGTATATTTATTTTACTATCTTCAGAATAACTATGAAGTCTTATTGTTGTATCTTCATCATCAACCTTATATTTAAAATCTAATGAATACCTTCCCTCTGCTGAATTAACTCCATCTATATTTTCAATTTTATTTATATCATCACTACTTATTTGATAATAATAAGACCATATATCTGCTAAGTTATATTTTTTATAATAATCATCTATATAATCTTTAAACACACTTGTCATAGTAGAAAAGCCTGTAAAACACAATGCTCCTATAATAATTACTATAGTTATAGCTATAAACTGCCCCTTAGATTCTTTTAAGTCTCTTAATAATTTTTTAAATAGTTTCATAATTACCACTCAAGCTCCGCTACTGATACTTTTTCATTATTAATTTTAACATCTTTTACTAATCCACTTCTGATAGTTATAACTTTATCAGCCATTGGGGCAATTGCTGAATTATGAGTAATTAAAACTATTGTTTTTTTCATTTCTTTATTTAAATTTTGAAGTAATGTTAAAACAGCTTTACTTGTATTATAATCTAAAGCACCTGTTGGTTCATCACATAAAAGTAACAATGGATTTTTAGTTACTGCTCTTGCTATTGCAACTCTTTGTTGTTCTCCACCTGATAAAGTAGCAGGAAATTTAGATAATTTTTCATTTAATCCTACCTTTTCTAAAATTTCCTTTGAGTTTAATGTATTGCTACATCCTTCAGAGCCAAATTCTACATTTTCTTGTACTGTTAAATTAGGAATAAGGTTATAAAATTGAAATACAAATCCTATTTTATTTTTTCTATAATCTGATAATTTATTTTCTTTATACTTTGAAATATCTTCTCCATCAACAATTACAGAACCACTTGTTGGATTGTCCATTCCTCCTAAAATATTTAACACAGTACTCTTTCCTGCTCCACTTGCTCCTAAGATTATAACAAATTCCCCTTCTTCAATTGAAAAATTTACACCTTTAAGAATTGAAACTGGAACTGAGCCTGTATTATAGTCCTTTTTTACATTTTTGAATTCAATTATTTTTTTGCCCATTTTGCTCTCCTCTCATTTAGTACTATTTTTATAATGTTTTATTAAATAAAATTATATATTTTGATAAAATATATATCAATCAACGTATTACCTAGTAAATTTGTATATTTTAAAGGATTTTCAACATAACTTTTCAATATGATAGTTTTTCACAAATGATAATATTTTTCTATTGAAAACAATTTTCTTTCGTTAAATATATTTTACCTTAAAATGTATAGTCTTCTTCATCTATAGATTCATCTATATCTTCATCTAATGAAATATTACTTATTTTAGCTTCATCATTTTCAATTAATCCTTTAATTAACTTTTTATAATTGTCAATAAAATTCACTATTGTTTCTTCATAAAATAAATCTGTATTATACTCTAATATTCCCTTTATAGAATTTTCTTCTTCATATAATGTCATTGTCATTTCAAATTTTGCACTATTATAATCAGTATCTATTGTTTTTATTTTTATATCCTTTAACTGAAATTCATCTTGATTAAAGTTTTGTAAAGTAAATGAATACTGATTAAGTGGATTATAAGCTGCATCTCTTTTAAATGACACATTATTTATTACCTCTTCAAAAGGAATATCAAGATTAGAAAATACACTAGAAATTACTTTCTTATTTTTATTTATATAAGAATTAAAGCTTTCATCTAAATCCATTTTATTTCTTATAATTACTGTATTTGCAAAAAATCCTATTATATTTTTTAAATCATCATCTTTTCTATTAGCAACTGGAACGCCTATACATATATCAGAATCTCCTGAATATCTAAATAATTCTAACGCATATACACTTTCTAAAAGCATAAATAATGATATATTATTTTTATTTATATAACCTTTAATATTTGATGTAATCTCTTTATCTATTTCAAAATTTAAAGACTTTCCATTAAAGGTTTGTAAAGTTGGTCTTTTCTTATCTATAGGAAAATCTAAAATTCCTTTTACACCCTTTAACTCTTCTTTCCAGAACTGAAGTTGTCTCTTACTTTCTTCACTTTCTAAAAATTCTTTTTCATAATAAGCATAATCAGAATATTGAATATCTATATCTTTAAGACTTTTAGTATCATCTGAATAGAACTTACTTAATTCATTACTAAATACTCCCATAGACCATCCATCAGCTGCAATATGATGAATATTTATATACCATAAGTATTTGTTATCTCCTTTTTTAGCAATGAATGTTCTTATTGGTATTTCATTTTCTAAATTAAATCCTCTATTTCTTTCTTCTTTAATTAGCTCTAAAATATTTTCATATTTACATTCATCAATATATAACACATCAAAATCATAGTCAGATAAAATTCTTTGATAATAACTTCCATCTATTTTTTTATACACTGTATGAAGTATTTCATGTCTTTTAACTATTTCTTTTATACAATTTTTAAATTTTTCTAAATCTAAATTACCTGAAATTTCAAATACTATAGGCATATTATAAACAGCCTTATTACTACTCTCATCTACTAAATATAATATTCTTCTTTGGTTATATGACACATCCATTAAATCAGTTTTTTCTACTTTTTTTATTTTTAATGTACTTTCTTTTTTATCTGTTTTTTCCAAAGCTTCTTCAATATAATCTTTAAGAAGAGATATAGTACTGTAATCGTAGAATATATCAAAGTCTAATTTTAATCCTGTCTTCTTTTCTATTTTGTCTAAGATATCTATAGACATTAATGAATTAGCTCCTAGTTCAAAGAAATCATCATCTAATTGAATTTCATCTACTTCTAATTCCTCACACCATATATTTTTTAAAAATTCTTCTAAAGATTCTTCATAAACTTTATCTTCTTTAATGTCTTCTTTATTATCTTCTTTATTATTCTCACTTGCTTTTTTTATGTTTTTAGGCCATACTATACTTTTTGCAAAAGGATATGTTGGAAGATGAAGTTTTTTTCCTTCTTCATTTTTATAAAATACATTCCAATTAATATCTGCACCTATGTTATATAATTTTGAAATTGTATTTAATAATGATTTATCTTCATCTACTATTGCAAATAAAGTATCTACTTTTATACAAGCATCAATAATAGCATTTGATAATTTACTAGCTTTTCCTACTTCAAGAAAAACTATATTATTATTTTCACTAACTAATCCATTAACATAATTTACAAATCCATTTTTATTAAATTCAGTCTCTTTATAAGATTTAGCCTGATTAATTCCTTCTTCTAAGGATATTTTTTCAGAAACAACATCAATTACAATATTTCCAAATCCAGTTCCTATCATTTTGCTTTCTGTAATTCCAAATGCTTTTAATTGTTTATAAATGGCAATATAGAAAGCTAACTTTAATTCACTTTCATTCTCATTTATTAAACTTAATATACTTTCATATTCCTTTTTAAATATTTTATATTTCTTTAAATATTCACCTATAATATTAAAATCTACATCATCACTACATGAAAATAATAAAATTATTTCTTTATTTTCAGTTTCATAAAGATTATCATTATCATCTAAAAAATTAAGCATTTCCTCAAGGTTACACACCTTAGCTGATGACCTATAGTTATAATCATCTCTTCCTAAATTTAATGTATAACATATATCCTCTAATGAATAATTCCTATTTTCTCTTAAATAGTTATTTAATTCTTTCTTATAATCTATAAGAGAATCCCTATTTTTAGCACTTACAGAAACTATATATTCATTATTTATATCTTTTTTATAATCTTCAGCTTCACAAATGTCCTCTTCAAGAACTAAATGAACATTTGTACCACTTATTCCAAATGCACTTGTTGCAAAAATCTTCTTTTTACCTTCTTGCCATTTTTCAATATTGGTAATTGGATAAACAGCAGACTTTTCAAAGTCAATAAGAGAATTTACCTTTTCTAATTTTCTTAAAGGATATAATTTATTATTATTAATTGATAAAATTCCTTTTAATACACTAATTATTCCTGCTGATGCTCCTAAATGGGAATAATTAGTTTTTAAACTTCCTATAGGACAAAAAGATTTTTTATCAGTAAATTTATTAAAAGCTTCTGTAACTCCTTGTATTTCTATAGGGTCTCCTATTTTTGTACCAGTTCCATGAGCTTCTAAATAACCTATATCCTCTGGATTAATATTCCCCTTTTCCCAAGTTTTAATTAATACCTCTGCTTGAGCTTTTGAACTTGGAGATGCCATATTATTTGATCTTCCTCCATCTTGGTTAGCTCCACAACTAGTAATTACAGCAAGAATATTATCCTTATCTCTTTTAGCATCTTCATATCTTTTTAAAAGGACAAAACCTCCTCCTTCTCCTCCATTTATTCCATCTGCACTTTCATCAAAAGTTTTGCATCTACAATCTTTTGCACTTAATCCTAAAGGATCATTGTCTAAATAACTTTTTTTCTTTGTTTTAAAGTCTAATGCAATTCCACCTGCTAGTGCTGCATCTATTTCATAGGCATTTAACTTAATGCAAGAATCATAAATTGCATATAATGATGATGAACATGCAGTTTCTATAACTGCAGCTAGTCCATGTAAATCTAAATGATAAGAAATTCTCCCTGCAAATGTATCTTTTAAACTTCCTATTAAGGCAGAGGCTGTACCACCTTCAAATAAATCATAATAACCACTATTTTGTCCTGCCATTATAACTGCTGTATTACTTTCTTTAAATGATTTTAAGCTATATCCTGCATTTTCTATTGCTTCACATGCTAACTCTAGGGCAATCCTTTGTTGTGGGTCTAAAGAAATTGCCTCATGTTTTGATATATTAAAAAACTCATAATCAAAATAATCAACATCATTTAAATATGCTGCTTCACAATATTCTGTTTTATCATCTAAACCTAATAAAGTTTTTCTTTTTTCACTAATTTTTTCAATACAATCTATTTTATTTTCAAAAATATTATCTAAGTCTTTAGCATGTTCTGCTTTAGGAAATCTTCCACTCATACCGATAATTGCTATTTTTTTAAAAGCCATTTTTTCTTCCCCCTAAAATTTTAATACTTCAACTTCTTCTTTGTTATTAATGTTTAAATATTCTTTATTAAGATGTTCTGCTTGCTCACTTATACTATTACATTCAAAAAGCTTTGCAATATTAATTTCTACATTAAATTCTTCATTTATTTTCTTTAAAAGTCTTAAAGATTTTAAAGAATTTCCACCTACTTCATAAAACTTATCATAAATAGTAAAGTTATTATTTCCTAATATTTCACTCCAAATAATATATAATTTTTCCTCAGTACTATCTTTTTGCTTTTTTCCATAGGAAAATAATTTATCTTTATTAACTTTTGAAAAATCTATAATATTATCCTCTCTTATGAACTTATCAATAAATTTTATATTAATATTTTCATTTTTTATTTTCTTTTCTATATCAATAACCTTATCTTTACTTAATGGCTTTTTGTTTTTAGTAGATATTACTATATCAAAAGAAACTTCACATTCATTTTGAATTACAATAAACTCCTCTATATCCTTTTCTAAGCTTAATTCTTTTTCAGATTTTAATAATCCATTTAATAAATTTTCGCATTTTAATGATTTATAATTTTCTGTTTTATATACAATTAAATTTTTAAATCTATTTAATGAATTAAAAATTTCTGCATTTACCATAGAACTTCCATCATAAAATACCACTAATGAATCATATTCTTTATAAAAATTTAATTTACAATATTTTAAATTAAATTTTTCTTTTAATTCATTTTCAATATTTAATTTATTAATTATTTCATTATTAACTTGTACTATTTTTGACTTTTCTTCATTTATAATAAGATTTCCATCTTCATCTATACAGCCTGATTCCCCTGTGTCAAACCAAGTATCATTAAAGCAATAATATATATCTCCAAAGAATCCAGATGGTATATTTTCTAACCTTTCATCTAAAACAGCTACCTTGCCTTTAGTAGTTTTTATTGAAATTATATCTTTTGAAATATTAAAAGTATTTAACTTTACTTTAGGTTCATAATTTAATATCTTATCTTTATATATTTTTTCTAATTCATCTTTATTAACTAATGAATATTCATTTATTTTTTTATTTTCATTTTCAACTACCTGAGAAGCTAAATAAACATATGAATTTAATAAAGAATCTATTCTCTTATCAGTAAATAAATTTTCTAAATAATCACATTCAAGCTCTATTTCTCCATTTGTAGCTTCTGTTGCTATCATTGATAAATCAAATTGAAAATCATTAACCTCTTTACTTTCAAGATTAGTTACAATTACACTTGTATCTCCATATTTTATTTCTTCATTAATACTTCCTAGTAACTTTTTACTATGTACAGAAAAAGTAGTTTGAAATAATGGATTTATTCCCTCTCTTCTTTCTATATTTATTGAATTTAATACTTCTTGTAAAGGTATGTTTTGATATTCTAACCCTTCATAAAGTGTTTCACGTATTTCATCTAATGCCTCTGAAAAAGTCATATCTTCACTACAACAAAGTGGTAAGACAATGGTAGTTGCAAAGAAACCTACAGTATCTTTAAAGTCTATATTTTCTCTATTTGCAAGAGGAGTACCTACATTTATTTCTTTTTTATCTGCATACTTATTTAATAATATATAATATATACTAAGTAAAACTGCATGAATTGAACATTTATGCTTTTTAGCCTCTTCTCTTAATTTATTAGATATTTCAGAAGGAATTACAATGCTTTTACATTTTCCTTTGTTTTCACTATATATATCCCTTTTAAAAACTGTAGGCATATCTAAAAATTGATTTGAATTTCCTAATTTTTTCTTCCAAAATTCTAAACCTTTTTCAAAGAATTCTTTATTATTTTTTTGCTCTATTATATAATCACCATATTCACTATGATTTGTTTTATCCTCAATTCCAAAATAATAATTTATAAAGCTCTTTGTAATTATGCCAACAGACCAACCATCACTTATTATATGATGTATAGATATAAGTACACTTATTCTATTTTCATTAATCTTAATTACTTTAAATCTTATTGGATTATCTGTTTCTAAAATAAATGATTTATTTTTAAAAGAAGTTTCATTTTCTAATATTAATGAATTTAAATCATTAATATTAGAGGAGGATAAATCTACTTCTTCAATATCTACTTTGCTTTCTTTATCTACATATTGATAAGTTTTTCCTTGAATTTCAATAAACTTATATTTAAAGACTTCTTGAGAATTAAATAATTCATTAATTGAAGTTATAACCTTTTTATAATCAACATAATTCTTTAATTCAATTTTAAAGCATATATTATAATAAGGATTATTTTTTCCCTCATCTAATTTATATGAGCAATACAAACCTTCTTCTTCTTTAGATAATGGGTAAACTCCAAAGTCCTCTCCCTTTTTTTCTATTAAACTAATAAAGCTTTTTAATTTATCCTTTGATAAACTATTTACTTTTTCTAAAAAATTCATATAAATTTCACCTACATTCTTCTTCTATTTCTTCTTATCCTTCTTACTTCATTAATTTTAGATTTATCCTTTTTATTGCTAACTTCATTAGAGCTATCTTTATTACATATATGATATGATAAATCTTCAATATTAGGATTCATCAATAGGTCTATTGGTTTTAAATTTATATTCATTTTTTCCTTTACATTAGATACTATTTTATATATAATTAATGAATTTCCCCCAAGGTCAAAAATATTATCTTTTAAACCAATTTCACTACATTTTAAATTTTCTTTCCATATGTTTATAAGTTCATTTCTTATATTTATTAATTCTTCAGTTTGTAACATACTATTTTTCTTAATTATGTTCCACTTTATATTTTTACTTACCTTAGGAGTATATTCTTTTAAAATATTTTTAATTTTATCTTTATTATCTTCTTCAGAAATTGATAACTTTAAATTAAACTTATAATCATCAGTTACTAAGTATCTTATTTTTAATGATTTTTTATTTATTCCCACATAGGAATTTCTTATTTTATTATTTAAAATATAATCTAAATAAAAAATACCATCTTCAACACTAATTTCATTAAAACCATGACTTTTTGAAGCTTCTGCTCCCATTTCGTCACCTTTATTAAGTCCTATATCTTTCCATCTACTCCAATTAACACAATATACATTTTCACCTTTGTTAATTAAATATCTACAATAAAATTCTTGAGATGAACTAGCTCCTGAATAAGCTCCTAAAGATGTTCCTCCAAAATATCCTGTAACTGAACTAAATACTATTAAAGGTATATTATTTCTTTCTTTAGCTATTTTTACTAAGTTCCTTGTTCCTATAAGTTTAGTATTAATTACATCTTCAAAATTATCATAAGTTTCATTTTTTATTGTATGTAATGAAATATCATTATAATATGAAATATCATTATTTTTAGAAGATATTTTTCCTGCTAAATTAAAAATACAAGTTGCTTTAGTATCATATACTTTTTCACAATCTTTAATAGATTTTTCTACTTCATCATAGTTATTTACATCTGTTTGAACATAAATTATATTTTCACTTATATTCTTTAACTCTTCATAACTTTCTTTTCTCTTTTCTATAGAAGAGTTTCCTAAAATAAGAAGTTTAGAATTATATTTTTTTAGAAGCCATTTACATATGTTAATTCCAACTCCTCCAAGTCCACCCACTACAACTACTAAGCTATCTTTTTTTATAACTTCATTATAGCCTCCATTTTTTCTAGATGTTTTAAAGCCAGATACATATCTTATTTCATTTCTATATACAACTGTCTTATCTTTTGATGGATTATACATTTCCTTAATAAGAAGTTTGTAATTTATCTTATCAAAGTCAACTATTTTTATATCTAAGTTTGTTTTTTCTTGACATAATGATGCAATAATTCCTTGAATCATAGAAATATTATTAAACTGATTATCATTTTCAGTAATAATTGAATAATTTAATGGAATTATAATTTTTATATCTGATTCTATATCACATAATTCTTTTATATTTTTTAATATTTCTTTTAAAGATAAATCCTTCTTAAAAAATCTTAAATCTACTAAAAGGTTAATATTTTTTGTATCACTTAAAGTTTCTATATTTAAATATTTTATATTTTTTTTCTCTAATTCTTCTTCAAATTCTTTATTATTATTAATAATAAAAGCTTCTTTATTTATTAAAATATTATTTAAAATTTCTTTTTTATACCATGTTCTCTCTAAAATATATTTTCTATTATTACCATCATCTTCTGATAATCTACTTAGTATTTCATTATACATTCCACTTTTAAATTCATCCTTATACTTACTTCTTTGCTTCTTTCCTATTTCTGTTCTTACTGATTTTTCAGCTTTCATAGGAATAACATACTCTGGATTTAATAGTGATTTTTCTCTTATTTGTTTTTTTACTTTTTCAACAAGGGATTTTAGTTTTTCTGTGTTTTCATTTTCAAGAAGGGTCTCATCCTTTGGACTAAAAAATACTAATATTTCTTCAACTCCATTTTTATTTGTTACTGAGGTTGCAACTGTATAAGATGAATTTACCTCTTCTAAATCATCTACAACTGATTCTATATCCTGTACATAGTAATTTAACCCGTTAATTATAATAATATCTTTTTCTCTTCCTGTTAGTGTTAGATAATTATTTTCAATAAATCCTAAATCACCAGTTATAAAATATCCTTTATCAGTAAATGAAGATTTATTTGCTTTTTCATTATTAATATATCCATTTGTTATAGTTTTTCCTTTTAAAACAATACGACCAATTTCACCTTCTGAAAGAATATTATCATTTTTATCTAAAATCATAACCTCAATTCCAGGCATAGGCTCTCCAACAGGAATAAACTTGTCCTCATCTGAAGTATCTTCTAAATTAAATTTATTATTATAAGTAATACAAGAAGATGTTTCAGTCATTCCAAAGGTTGGTCTTATTGCATTAGATTGTAAGTTGTATTTTTTTAATCTCTTTAAAAAGTTTCTTAAATTTTTACTTACATTTGCTTCTCCACCAGCAAAAATATATTTTAAATTTGATAAATCCCATTTATAGTCTTTACTATCATCTAAGAAATTATTAACTAATGCATAAGCAAAATTAGGAGCCCATGTTATAGAAACCTTATATTCACTCATTAACTCAATCCATAAAAGAGGATTTTTTAATACAACTTCTGAATTTACATGTATATCTAATATGTTAAGATACATATCCCTTATATGACACCATATAAGTCCTGCTGCATGTGTAAGTGTCATCCAATTTAATGAAACATTATTTTCATCTAAATTATAAAGCTTTATTTCACCTAATGACCTTGATAGCATATTTTTTTGACTTAATGTTACTCCCTTTGGAATCCCTGTACTTCCAGATGTAAATAAAATAAGACTACACTCATCCATATCCCAATTATATGGATTATTAAACTCTTTATCTATTTTTAAGTTATCAGTACTTATAACCTTGATTTCTTCTCCTTCAAGCCTATTATTTATTTTTTCAAGTTCAACTTTAGTTTCATCATCTGAAACTATATATGGTTTGTCTAACATATTCCATATATTATATAGCTTATCTGTGTTTACATTTTTTTCACAATAATCATCTAAAACTGCCATAGGAGCTGGTATTACACCTATCATCATACATGCCCAAAAACATTCAATAAAGCTTTTATTATATGGGAATTGGAATATTAATATATCCCCTTCTTTTAATCCATGTTCTCTTAATCCAAGGGCTAATTTTTCAGCTTCTCTATATAACTGTTTATAGCTTTCAGTTTCTTTACCACCCTTTTCAATATATACAATATTTTCTTCACTATTTTTTCTGTTGTTTATAAGCTCTAATAAATTTTTATATTTAAATTCTGTTTCTTCAATATCTCCATTTAAAGCAATTGCTTTTTTCTGACTTTTAATGTTTTTTACTACATTTTCTTCTTTTTTAAATGCTTCCTTTATATTACTTTCATTATTAATATATTCAATTGATATTTCACTATCTATTCCATTACTTTTTAAGCTATTTTCTAATAAATCTAATGTATCTGAAGCTATATATCCTATATTTTCTAACTTTTCTATACTAAAATCTCCACTTTTATCTATTGGAATGAAAGGAAGTTGTATATACTTATATTTATCTACATTACAATCATATTTTTTTATATCCTTATAAAGATTATGATATGTAATATTTCTGTCTGTTGAAAAATATACTTTATCCTTAGTTACATAAAAATCTTTTATATAATTTAAATCACTAAATATTTCTTCTATATTCAAAATATACACCTCTATTCTTCTCTTTCTAACTCATGAAATAAATCATCTAAGCTTTTAGTTTCTCTTTTTGTTTCTTTCTCCTTAACAATTAAATCTTTATGTTTTTTAGATAAAAAGTCTGATATCTCAGCAATGTTTTTTAAATCATACATTTCTTTTACTGGAAGTCTTTTTCCTAATGTTGTTTCTATCTTTGAACATATTAAAACAGCTGATAAAGAATCAAATCCAATTTCATAAATATCTTCATATATATCAACTTCATCTAATCCTAAAACTTCAATAAAAATTTCTGAAACTATTTTGTCTGTCTCATTTCTATATTTATTTGTTTCATTTTCTATTGTTTCAAAATTATCTATATCATTAGATGGTTTTTGAGAAATTAACTCAGCTTCATTAAAACCATTATTTATTCTTTTAGAATATTTCCAATAAGCTTTTCTATCAAAAGCATATGTTGGAAGTGAAACTCTATATGGAGTACTTTCATATAATCCATTCCAATCTATTTTTAAGCCATTACTATATCCTTTTCCTAATGCTAATAAAAATCCTCTTCTAGAGTTAATTTCGTTTCCTTCCTTAAATGAAGAAATTGCACTTGAATTATTATTTCTTTTTATTATTTTACTAATTAAAGATGTCATTTGCTTTGAAGCACCAATTTCTATAAAAATCACATTATCATCTTTACTTAATTCTTTTATTGAAGGATAAAATTTTACTGTGCTTTTCATTTGATTTATCCAATATTCTGAATTACTCATTCCATCCTCTTTTAATAAGGATGCTGTATAAGTTGAAAAGATTGGTATATTGCTATTATTATAATTAACCTTATCTAAAATTTCTTTATACTCTTTACTTATATTATCAACACTATAACAATGACCTGCTCTGTTAACTGGAAGATATGTATACTTAATATTTTTTTGGTCTAATTTTTCTACAAACTTATCCATATATTCCTTTTCTCCAGAAATCATTGTTCTTTTTTCTCCATTTATAGCACCTATTTCAACTTTTTCAGTAAGAATTTCTTCTACTTCTTCTTGTGAAAGAGGAACATTAATCATTTGTCCTTCTGGAATCTTTTCAAATAATTTAGATCTTTTTGTTATCAACTCTACAGCTTCTTCAATTGTAAATACTCCTGCAATACATGCTCCTATATATTCTCCTAAGCTATGTCCTGTAATTAAATCTGGTTTAACACCTAAAGACATCCACATTTTTGCAATTGAATACCCAATAGAGAATGTAATTATCATTCCTAAGGAAGTATCCTTTTTTAATTCTTCCTTATATTTTTCATAATTAATATACTTTTCTTTCAAATCTATTTTTAATGTTTTTTCTACTATAGAAAAACATCTATCCATTTCTTCTTTAAATGTGGTATTTGTGTCATAACATTCTCTTCCTATAGTATCTACAATGCTTCCAGAACCTGAGAATACAAATACAACTTTTTTTGTAACATCATTTTTTGAAGGTTTAATCTTTTTGTCACATACATTTTTTAATTCACTTATTAATGATTTTTTATCCTGTGAAGCTGTAAAGAATTTATACTCAAAGTCACCTCTTCCTTCTTGAAGGGTATATGCTAAATCTTGAATATTAACATTATTTTTTTCTAAATAATCTGCAAGATTTAAGCAATTATTTTTTAATGCCTTTTCTGATTTTCCACTTACAATAATAAGCTCATCTCTATTAATTTCTTTATGCTCTTTATTTTTATATTCTTCAAGAAAAGCTATTGCATTTGCTCCTCCCATTCCAAAAGCACTTACACCAACAATTCTCTTTTTATTACTTTCCCAATTTCTTAAGTTTTGATTTAAAACTATTTTGCATCCATCTTCTAAAAGTTCATCATTTAACTTATTACAATTTATACTAGGTGGTAAAATTTTATCTCTTAAAATTAATGTTGCCTTAATTACATTTGATATTCCAGCTGCTGCATTAGTATGTCCTATATTAGGCTTAATTGAGCCTATATATAAAGGTTCTTCTATATCATTAAATACATCTTTTAATGCTCTTATTTCTACAGCATCTCCTAAAACAGTTCCTGTTCCATGAGTTTCAATATACCCTACATCCTCTGGTTCAATTCCTGAAACAAATAGTGCATCTAATATAGCCTCTTCTTGTCCTTTAATACTTGGAGCTGGAAAACCTACCTTTCTTCTTCCATCATTATTTACACTAGTTCCTTTAATAACTGCTATTATATTATCATGGTCTTTTATAGCATCTTCTAGTCTTTTTATAACCACAAGCCCTAATGCAGACCCTCCTACAAATCCATCTGCTTCTGCATCAAAGGATTTTGTATAACCACTTCTTGACACTGTCCCTTCTATAGTAAAGAATCCTTCTTGCTCTGGCTCTATACTAACTCCACCAGCTACTGCCATATCACATTCATAATTTAATAAGCTTTGACAAGCAAGATGTAAAGAAGCTAGTGAAGAGGCACATGCATATTTTGATAATATGCATGGTCCTTCGAAATTAAGTCTATATGCAATTTGATTTGCAAATGTTCCATCTAAGTTAAATTTTGATAATTGATAGTTTGTATACCAATCTCCTTTTGCATTCATAATATAATTCCAAACATATAAATGCTCATCACAAGTAGTATAAAGACCTATTTTTCCATTGTATTTTTCACTATTATATCCAGCATCCTCAAGTGCAGAATAAACACTTTCAATTAAAAATCTAAATTGTGGGTCTGAATCTAATGCTTCTTTTTTAGAAAATCCAAAAAAATCAGCATCAAAATATTCAATATTGTCAAGCTTTCCATATGCAGCTACATAATTATCCTTAGTTTTTTCTGAATTTCTTGTAATGCAATCTTTACCATCTTTTATATTTTGCCACATTTTTTCTATAGTATCTGCCATAGGAAATCTTCCATTCATTCCTATTATTGCCACATCTAAATTATCCATTTATTTACATTTTTCTCCTTCCACTAAGATTTCTTTTTCTTCTTCTTGTTAAGCCTTCTTCTTCTTTTTTAGAATTATTATTATTATTTAAATAGTCATATAACATTTCAATATTTGGATACATCATTATATCTATTGGCTTTATATTTAAATTAAGCTCTTTTTTTATCTCCTCACTTAATTTATAAATAAGTAAAGAATTTCCTCCTAAATCAAAAATATTATCTTTTACATTTACCTCATCTTTTTCTAATACCTTTTTAAATATTCTTATTAAATCTTCCTTCAAACTTATACACCTCTTTTTTACTTAAAGAAATCCTCTTTCTTAAAATAATCATATGTCTTTAAGAATAGCTCATAATCTGCCTTCTTTTCATTAAAATTAATTGAATCAAGAAGTTTATATGTTGCCTTAGAACTTACATTTTGTTTTATATCTTTATATTTAAATCCTGCAAATTCCTTTACAATAATATCTTCTTTTTTAGCTACTCTTTCTACATTTGCATCTATGCTTTTTGGGAATATTCCAAGAGTTGCAATTAAAGCCTCATCTTGATTTTCTTGACCATATTTTATTATTTCATCAACCCAGTCTTCATATCTTATTACTTCTAATTTCATATTAAACTTCTCTATCCAATGAATCATATCTGGAATTGTAGTATCTTCATAAACTAAATGATATATATTATTTTCTTTATCATATTTAGTCTTTGAAATTTCAACAATCATCTTAGCTAAAGTATCAACTGGCATAAGTTTAAATGACATTCCAACAGCCGGTATTTTTTTAATTTTCATAACATCATTTACTAATAACCAGAAAAAGTCTTTATTTTGACACATTCCATTTCTAGTATCACCTGCTACAGTTCCTATTCTATGAATTCTACAAGGAATACCTTCTTTTACTGCTAATTGCATAATATTATCTGCAACCCATTTTGTTTTAATATATCCATTTCCTGCTGGTGTAATATTTATTGGTGTTCTTTCATTTATTTCTCCTGGAATTGTTTCATAAACTGCATAACTAGATATATAATTTATTTCTTTTATTTTCTTTGTAGCTGCAAATTTAATTACTTTTCTTGTTCCCTCAACATTTGAAGGTGCAATAACATCATATCTATAAATAAAGTTAACCTCTGCAGCTGCATGATAAATAACATCTATTTTTTCTGATAAAATATTATATTCCTTTTCTGAAAGGCCAAGGTTAACCTGAGAAACATCTCCCTTTAAAAATACTATTCTTTCTAAATCAATATCATTTAATAAATCATACTTTTTAAGATTATTTATTATCCTTTCTTTTGCTTTTTCATTACTATCTGCCCTTGCAATTGCATAGACAGTATAATCTGTATTTTTAATTAAAGAATATAAAATATATACACCTAAAAATCCTGTAGAACCTGTAATTAAAGCATTTTTCTTATTATCACAATAAGTTAAATTTTTAATATAATCCTTTATAGGATATTTTAAATTAATATCATCAATAAGCATTTTTTCATCATTTATTAAAATTTCTTCTTCAGAATGTTTTATTTTATTTATTCTTTTTACTAGCTTATTTATGGTGCTACAAGTTAATATATCCTTAAATGATATTTCTACTTTAAATACTTCATTTATTCTAAAAATCATTCTAGAAATACTTATTGAATTTCCTCCATATTCAAAGAAATCACCATTTACATCAATATTAGATACCCCTAATATTTCTTTCCATATATTTATCATTTTTATATGCTCTTCACTTAATTCATCTTTATTAAAAGCTACATCTAAAATGTTTTTATTACTTATAAGTGAGTTTATATCTATATCTTCACTATTATCTGATAATAGCAAAATACTATTTACTTTTTTATATGTTACATAAATATTATCTAAATTTTCTTCCTGAATTACCTTTTTTATCTCCTCAAGATTTCCATCTGAATAATATACTTCTAAAACTTCATTATAATCATCATCTATTATTGGAATATTCTTTTTAACATTTCTATCTATTCCAACTATTGAGTTATTAATATTTTTATTTAAGATATATTCTAAATAAAATATATTCTCTTCAAAAGAAATAGATTTAAATCCATTATTTATAGACATCTTTTTAATTGCTTCTGGCATTTCATTATTTATTCCTATATCACTCCACATACTCCATGAAATACAATATGTATTTTCATACTTTCTTTTTAATGCCTTACAATACTCATCTTGGAAACTATTTGCTGCACTATAGCTAGCTAGTGAAATTCCTCCAAAATAAGAGTTGTTTGAAGAAAATAATATTAAGGAAGCTTCTTTTCTTTTTTCTCTTAACTTTTGTAAAGTTATAGTTGATAATGCTTTTGACTTTAATACCTCTTCGAAACTATAGTGAGTTTCATTCTCAATATTATGAAGGGTTATATCATCAAAATGTTTCTTTTTAGACTTATCTGCTGATACTTTTCCTGCTAGATTAAATATTACTCCTAATTTTCTTTTATATTTATCTTCATATTTTGAAACAAGTTCTTCAATTTCATTATAATTAGTAATATCTACTTGTTCATAGGAAACATTATTGTTTATTTTTTGCATTTTTTCTATTAAATTATTTTTCTCTTCATTTAAAGGACTAGCTCCTAATATAAGAAGATTAACATTATATTTTTTCAATAAATATTCGCTAAGCTTTCTTCCTACACCACCTAAGCCCCCAGCTATAACTATAAAATCATTATTTTTTATTACCTTTGAATTTTTTATTAATGTATCTTTATAGCTCTTTAATTTAGATACATATCTTTTTCCATTTCTATAACATACTATTTCTACATTATTTTTAGATACAACTTCTTTAAATAATAAATTTATATCAAAATTATCAAAATCAACTTCTTTACATCTTATATTTGTATTTTCAAGATTAAATGTTTTTATAAAACCTCTTATTATTCCATTTTCACTATTATTTTCACAATCTTCTTCTAAAGTAATAGACTGTTTTGTAGGAATAACTATCTTTATATTTCTTCCTTTTATTTTTTCTAGTTTTTTAGCTTCTTCTAATAATTTATATGATAAGTTAATTAATGAATCATTATCTACATCTTTTATTTCATTATTGTAGAAATTAAAATCAATTAAATATTTTATTTCATTATTTATAACATAATCAAAGTTTGTTATTTCATAATTAAATGTAGTATTTTTTAAAATATTTTCAGCTTTTTCTTTATTATCTGATATTACATAAACTTTTTCTTTATTGTATTTTTCATTAATTAAAGGATTTATTTCAAATACTTCTTTAAGAAGATATTTTTCATTATTTTTTCCATTTTCTAATTTACTTATAATTTCATTATAAGCACCCTTTTTAAAATTATCCCTATATTTGCTTCTTTGCTTTTTACCTATTTCTGTTCTTACTGATTTTTCTGCTAATGTAGGTATAATATATTTAGGATTAACAGAACTTTTATTAAATACTTCAGTTCTTATTTTTTTAACAAGTTCTTTAAGAGCTTCTATATTATTATCCTCTAATAATTTTTCATCATTTGGTGCAAAAAATACCAAAACCTCTTCATTACCATCATTATTTTTTACTGAAGTAGCTACAGTATAAGAAGCATTTACTTCCTCTATTTCATCTACAACACTTTCTATATCTTGAACATAATAATTTAATCCATTAATTATTATTATATCTTTAGCTCTTCCTGTTATTGTAAGTGTATTATCTTCTATATATCCTAAATCCCCTGTTATTAAATATCCATCATCTGTAAATGATTCTTTATTAGCTTCTTCATTATTATAATAACCTTTAGTAACAGTATCACCCTTTAAAACAATACTTCCAACTTCCCCTTCATTAAGAATATTATTATTTTCATCTAAAATTTTAATTTCTATTCCAGGCATTGGTATTCCAACAGGAATAAATTTATCATCATCAGTACTATTTTCTAATGTAAATGTATTATTATATGTAATACATGATGAAGTTTCAGTCATTCCAAAGGTAGGTTTTATAGCATTATCTGGGAGATTATATTTTTTTAAATTTTTAATACATCTTCTTAGTGTTCTACTTACATTAGCTTCTCCACCTGAATATGCATATTTTAAATTACTTAAATCCCAACCATAATCTTTTTCATTATCTATAAAATTATTAACTAATGCAAAAGCAAAGTTTGGTGCCCAAGTTAATGATACTTTATATTTATTCATAAACTCTAACCACTTTAATGGTTTCTTTAATATAACCTGTGAATTAACATGAATATCTAATATATTTAAGTATAAATCACGTATATGACACCATATAAGACCTGCTGCATGCGTAAGAGACATCCAGTTTAAAGATACCTCATTTTCTTTAAGGTTATAAAGCTTAATTTCTCCAAGTGTTCTTCCAAAAATATTTTTTTGATTTAATCTTACACCCTTTGGAACTCCTGTACTTCCTGATGTAAATAATATAAGGCTAGTTTCATCTAAATTCCAATTATAATATTCTTTAATTTCCTCTGAGCTTTTAATATTATCTATATTTAATAAATTTAACCTCTCACCATTTAAAACATTATCCTCCATCTTTTTTAAGGATTTTTCAATTTCAGTAGAAGTTAAAATAACAGCCTTTCCAAGCATATTCCATATATTATTTAACTTATCTGTATTTAAATTTTTCACTCCATAATCATCTAAAACTGCAATTGGAGCTGGTATAGCACCAAGTATCATACATGCCCAATAGGCTTCAAGGAAATCTTTATTGTCAGGAATTTGGAAAATAACCTTATCTCCATTATTTACTCCTGATTCTTTTAATCCTTTAGCTATTTTTTTAGCTTCACTAAATAATTGTTTATAAGTTAGTTTAGTTTCTGATTCTTCTTCTATAAATAAAATCTCTTGATTACTTTTTTCTCTCTCTTCCATTAGTTCAATAAGATTTTTATATTTATATTCTTCTTTTTTTATTATTCCACCATTTGCAATAGCTTTTTTATTTTTAATAGTTTTTCTTTCTATATTATTTTCATTATTATTTGTATTTTCTAATGTTATTTCCCCTTCTGCATTTTTAAAGCTAACTATTAAGGAATTGTTTATATTCTTATCACTTATTTTTTTACTTATACTTTTTATTTCTTTAGAGCCTAGTGTATATCTTTCTAAAAATAATGAATCTATATTTCCATTTTCATCTCTTTTAAAATTAGGTACTTCAATAAAATCAAATTCACATTTATCATCTGGTATATATTTGTAAATTTCTTTCTTTATTCTATATATTGATACATAGTCATTTAATGAGTAATATATTTTATTTTTATCTATATAAAAATCATTAATACTTTCTATATTCTTTAAAACATATTCTAATTCATTTTTATTATAATAATATCCTTCTTTAACAAAGCTTACATCATTTTGTCCTAATGATATTAAAACCTTACTTTCAATCATAATACCCTTATAATTTACAAACTCTTTATTATTTTCTAATATATTTCCTACTGTTCTTTTAGGTTGTTTCTGCTTCATTTGATTTACTATTGAAAGTGTTATATTTTTTATAGGCTTTATTTGATGATACATTCCCTCTTTTCCGTTTATAATAAAATTCTTTACTGCAGATATATAAGTAACATATGGGAAGCCATAATAATTTACCCAATTTATATTTAAATCATTCATTATTTCTTTTCTTTCAGAATAACTAATTAATTCCTCACCATATGTAATTAATTTTAAATTTTTAATATTTTTATTACTTAATAACTTATCAGTTAATCTTAATGGCATAATCACTGTTTCAAAATCATTAAAATCAATGTTTGTGCTATTAGATAAATATAATTCCTTTTTATTTATTATAGGAAGTAACCATATATACGAATATAAATCTTTATTATTTTCATAAACAAATACTGCCTTATTTCCATCAAATTTTAAAATATTTTTATTAAATTCAATCCAATTTAATATTTTTTCTTTTGAAATAAGTTTTGTATTTACTATATCTGAAATAATTATATCTGATACACTTAAATTTTCTTCATAGCAAAAAGTATCTTCTTTAATATCCTTATTATATATAATATTTTTAAATATTATTTCATCTTTATTTCTATCTGTTATTAATAAATCTATATTATTATTATCAATAATAGCTTGATTTCTTAATAATGAATCTGTAATATCTAAAGCTAGAACTTTGCACTTATTTAAAAATGCTGCTAATACACATGATATAAATTCTTCATTATCTTCTAATTCTATTGCTATTATCTTATCTTCTAAATTAATAGCTTTTCTATACTTAGCTATTGATTTAGATAAAATATCTTTATTAAGTAACTTAATATTTTTTTTCATACTAACCTCCATTACAAATCATAACAAACAAATTTCTTTTCAGGATTTTTTACAATTTCATTAATAATATTCTTAAATAACAATTCAAATTCAGCCATTTCATAATCTGAGAATAATTCCTCTTTATATGTAAAACTTAAATTGTGCACTCCATTATTTGATTGAATAAATAAACAAAAATCTGCTGGTGCAATTAACTTAGAATAATTAAATGAACTAAATATTCCATCTTTACCTTTGTCTTCATTTTCTATATAATCTATTAAAATTTTATATGGAAGGGTAAAATACTGTCTGTCTAAATTTATCTCCTTTATTACTTTTTCATAAGGTAGTGATTGGTATCTATAAGCTTCATCTACAGTTTTCTTTACATCCTTTGCTATAGATGAGAAGCCTTTATTTTCATCTATATTGCATCTTAATAATAATGCTCCTGCAAAATTTCCTATAGTCTTTTCTATCTCACTTCTTCCTCTTCCTGAAACCCCACATCCAATTGAAATATCAGATTCATATGTTAAGTAATTTATAAACATATATAAGACAGTTGTAAATCCTGCAAATAATGTCATACCATTATCTTTACATATTTCTTTAAATCTTTTAATTACATCCTCATCTATATTAACCTTTCTTACATTTCCTTTAAAACTTCCAAAGGTAATATTTTTCTCTGATAAGTCTATAATATTTAAGTTTCCCTTTAGCTTATCTTTCCAATAATTTAACTCATCATCATATTTTCCCTTTTCAAGTTCTTCATTTTGCCATATTAAATAATCTATATAATTTATATCATCTTTATTTTTTTCTATATTTTCATTTCCTTTAAGTAATTTATAGTATTCTTGTATTTTTTCTAAAATTATATTTATAGAATAAGCATCAGCTATAATATGGTGTATATTTATTACCAATAAATTTTTATCTTCACAACTTTCTAATATTCTTATATTAAATAATGGAAATGTACTTATATCAAAATGTGTTTTTGCTTCTTGAGCTTCTACTATTTTTCTTATTTCTTTATTAGGTAAATAATCATACTTTTTTTCAATTTTTACTTCATACTTTCCATTAAAGTCTATTGTTTGATAAGGCTTATAATCTTTTTCTCTAATAACTGTTTTTAAAGGAATATTATTTTCTATTACTAATTCTATAGACTTTTTTAATAAATCTAAATTAACATTATTATTAATTTCAAATGTACTTATAATGTTATATCTTTGGTCTTCATTTTCATCTATTCCTTTATTTATAAACCATATACCTTCTTGAGATATTGATAATGGAGCTGTATTTTTGTTTGTCTTTTTTATATAATTATCAGTTTCATTTAAATTTTTCTCAATTAATATACTAAGTTTATAAATTGAAGGACATTTGAAAATATCAGTTAAATTTAAACTTACTTTATATTTTTGTGATACTTTACGTAAAAGTTTTATTGCCTTTAATGAATCTCCTCCTAAAGTAAAGAAATTATCATTTATTTCAGCACTATCTATATTAATTATTTCCTTATAAATTTCTAATATATCTTTTTGAATAGATGTAAGCTTTTCTTCATCATATTTTACATTAACTTTATTTTTTATTTCTGGAAGCTTGTCTTTATTTATCTTTCCATTTAATGTTAGAGGTATTTCTTCAATCCTCATATAATTTTTAGGTATCATATAATCTGGAATTTTTTTCTCTAAAAACTTTCTTAAAGTATTATTATCAATTTCTATTGTGGATTTATAATATAAATTTATTACTTTTTTATCCTCACTACTTATTTTTGCAATAGCACTTTCAATGCCTTCAAATAAATCAGCATAATACTCTATTTCTCCTAATTCTATTCTCTTTCCATTTATTTTAACTTGGAAATCTTTTCTTCCAATAAAATCAATACTTCCGTCTTGAAGGTATAATCCTAAATCACCAGTATTATACATAACATTTCCTGTATATGGATTAGTAATAAATACTTGAGAAGTCTTTTCTTTATTATTTATATATCCCTTTGATACTCCATCTCCTTCTACAAACATTGTACCTATTACACCTTTAGGACATATTTCTAAGTTTTCATTAAGAATAAAATACTTTGTATTCCAAATAGGTTTTCCATAAGGTATTCTTGTTTTTCCTTCATCCTCTATTGTAACTTCATGGTTTATATTCCATATAGTTGTTTCAGATGGACCTCCTACATTCATTATCTTTGCATTTTTAATTCTCTCCCTTAGTTTTTTTACCATTGCTGGTTTTAAAACATCTCCTCCAAATATTGTAACTCTTATACTACTAATATCCCCTTCATTTTTCATATCCATTATTTCAAGCATCATTTCCATCATTGCTGGAACTGTGTTCCATAATGTAACACCATGCTTTTCAATTAATTCTAACCAATGTTCAGGGTCTTTTACTCTTTCAGCTTCTGGAAGTACAATTTCTCCTCCTGCAGATAAAATTCCTAAAATATCATATACAGACATATCATGACTGTAATTTGTAAGAGATAATATTTTATCTTCTTTATTTACATTAAAGGTTTCATTTGTATATTTTATACAATTTATTAATCCCCTTTGTGTTACCATTACTCCTTTTGGCATTCCTGTAGAACCTGAAGTATAAATAATAACCATATTATCTTCTAAATCTGCTCCTATAGGTTTAAAGAAGCTATAGTCTTTATCAAATTTATAATTATCAATATTTATTATTTTGCACTTTATATCATCTATATTAAAAAGTTTAGAAGTATTATTATCTACAATTAATAATTTACTTTCTGTCTCACTTATACAATGTTTTAATCTCTCTTTTGAAGCATCTGTAGTTATAGGTATATATGTAGCTCCACAATATATAACTCCTAAAATACTTGCAATTTGCTCCATTTTTTTATCCATTAAAATAGAAACATTATCATTTTTCTTTATGCCACATTCACTTAATAAATTTGCTATACCTTTTACTGTATTAAATAATTCCTCATATGTATAAGATTTATTTATAGTTGAAATTGCTGTTTTCTTTTCATTAACCATTCTGCTATTTTCTAATAAATCTACAAATTTTTCATATTTAATACTATGCTTTGTATTATTTGCCTCTTCTATAACTTTTTTATATTCTTCTTTAATATATAACTCATTTTTTCTTGTCCAAGATTCTTCATTATTTATTAATTCTTTTAATGTAATAATAAATGTATCTAGCATAGAATCTAGTAATTCACCTTCAAAAATATCAAGTACACAGTCCCAATTAAACTGCACCTCATTATTACATTGCATAACTACTGAGTCTATCCAAATTTGGCTTGTATGAGTTTGTACATATTTCTTTTTAAATTTCTTTAAACTATATTCATTACAAACATCCATAAGACTTGTAAATACAATAGGGACATAATTATTTTCAATTGAACCTGAAACTTTTGCAATTTCTTTTAATACATCAGCTCCTGAAAATAATTTATTTTCATGAAGTTCCCATAATGTTTTTTCATTATCTCTTGCACTTTCTAAAAATGATTTATTTCCTCTATTATCTATTTCAAATAATAGAAATGATGAACATTCTCCAACTAAATTATTTACTCCTTCTTCAACATCATATCTATTAAACTCTGGTACATTTATTAAAAATCTTTGTTTATTACAATATCTTGCAATAGTCTTACCAAATACAGTTAATAAAGTTATAAATACTGTTATTCCATTTTTTTGTGATATTTTTTCTAATTTATTATAATCTTCAATAGATAAGGCTCTACTAAACTTTCTTACTTCTGGTAACTTATTTGAAGAATTGTTATTTTGTTTTGTAGGAAGGTCTGGAATAGGTGGTAAATCCTTTATTCTGTTTTGCCAATACTTTTTGCACTTTTCATATTCATTACCTTTTTTAAGTTCTTTTAAGTAATTAATATAATCTCTAAATAACACCTTTTCATCTGGTAATTTATAATCTTTATTAGAATATAATTTATCTGTTTGACTAAATAATATTTCTTGACTCCAACCATCAACTACTAACCCATCATAATAAAAATGAATTATTGCTTTCTTTTCTCCAATTTTAGTAACTCTAAGTTGTACTAAATTTTCTTTTGTATAATCTATTATTTTAGTAGTCATTTCTTCCTTTACTTTATTTAAAAAGGCTTTTTGTTCTTCTTTTGAAAAGTTTGAAATATCATTATATTCTATATCCTTTAATTTATAGTTTTCATCTATATATTGATATCCATCATCTGAAAATCTACATCTTAACATATCATGATTATAAAAAACTTTTCTTATAACCTCTTTAAATCTTTCATGGTCATAATCATCACATTCAAATTCTGTATAACAATGAGTTGCTAAATTTCCTAATTCAAATTCTGATTTTCTTCCTAAAAGATAAGCTTGTTGCAAATCATTTAATTCAAAAGGCTTAAATCTTTCCTTTTCATTATGTTTAAAGACTATATTTTCATCATCTTTTTTATAATTTTTTATTTGCTTATTTATAATTTCTTCTAAATTTTTTATATTAGGTTCTTTTAAAAAATCTATCATTGATAAATTAATATTATACTTTTCATTAATATCTTTTATAAGTTTTATAGCTAAAATAGAATGTCCTCCACCCTCTATAAAATTATCATCTATACTTATATCTTCTAAGTTTATAGAAAGCATCTTTGACCACATTTCTTTTAAAACTTCTTCTATATTATTATCTTTCTTATCAATATCTATTTTTTCTTTTTTATCCTTAATTAAAGCTAAAAGTGATTTTTTATCAACCTTAAAATTATTATTAAGAGGAATTTTATTAACCTTTATAAATTTATTAGGAATCATATACTCTGGTATATTTTTTAATAAAAATTCTTTTATATCTTTATTATTTATTTCTTTATCACTACAATAAAAACAAGCAATATACTTATTTTCAACTTCATCATTATAAATTATGGCTACATCTTTTATTTCTTTATACTCCATAACCATCTTTTTTATTTCATTTAATTCAATTCTAAAGCCTCTATGTTTTATTTGCTCATCTTTTCTTCCCACAAATTCAATTTCATAATTTTCATTCCATTTTGCTATATCACCAGTTTTATACATTATTCTATTTTTATCTAAAATAGAAGGAACAAATCTTTTTTTAGTTTCTTTTTCATTATCTAAATATCCAATAGATAATCCTATTCCTTCAACACATAACTCACCTGGCTCTTTTAATGGATTAAGGTTTCCTTCTTCATCAATAATTAATATTTTCATATTATCTACTGAAGTTCCAATTGGAATATTTTCATATTCTTTATCTAATACTTCATACATTGTACAAGCAACTGTAGTTTCAGTTGGTCCATATATATTAATTAATTTGTAATTATTTTTAGAAACCTTATTTAGCTTTTCACCACCTGTAAATACAATTCTTAAAGAATTATTATCTAATCCATCAAAAAGCTCATACATTGAAGTAGTCATAAACATAAGTGTGATTTTTTTACTTTCTAAATATTTGTTAATATTATTTATATCCATTCTTATATCATCTTCAATTATATGAATAGTACCACCTACAAATAATATTGGAAATGTATCTAAAACAGAAGCATCAAAAGCAAAACTTGATAAAGCTAATACACTATCTTCTTCTTTTATTTCATATTTATCAATTACATATTTAGAAAAGTTAATAACTGATTTATCTCTTATTTTTACCCCTTTAGGTTCACCAGTAGAACCTGAAGTGAAAATTATATAACAATTTCTATTTCCATCTATATTTATTTTTTCTTTTCCATATTTTAAATTTTGTATTTCCTCTTTAGATAAGGAGCATATATTTTCTTTTTCAATAATATTATCATCAATTAATCTATCATTAATGTTTTTAAAACTTTTTTCTGATAATACTACTTTGCATTCTGCCTTTTTTATAATTCCTTCAATTCTTGAAATTGGAGCTTTATACTCAATAGGCACATATGTACATCCTAATTTTAATACAGCAAATAAGTTTATAAATCTTTCAAAGGAGTTTCCTCCAATTATTGCTATATTCTCATTTTCTTTTATATTATATTTTTCTCTTAAATAAAGTGAAACTTTATCAGATAATATATCCATATCTTTATATGTTAATTTTTCATTTCCCTTTACTAATGCAATATTATCTGGATTTCTTAAAACTGATTCATTAAATAATTCATTTATTGTTAAATTATCATAAATTTCTAAATTAGAATTTTTATTATAGTATTCTTTAAACTTCTCAATTTCTTCTAAAGACAATTTATTATAAATATCCTGATTCATCTTATTCTGCTACTTAAAATGTAATCAAATATAAGCATTTTAAGAATTTTACTGTTTCAACGTATCTGTTTTGGCAATGAATAACTTCAAAGCTACTTACATTTGGTATAATACTTCACAGTCGTAAATTCCCCACTAGCCATGGGTACATACTTACAATAGCTTTTATTGTGCTATTTTATAAGTTAAACAATCTCTTAAATTAAGACTTGCATTATAATCTTATCTTTAATATATCCACAATTACATTTATAAATTCTATCTTTTAATGAAATTGTTTTGTTAACATAATCATTTCTTATATTGTCTAATTTATGATGAAGTTTTTGTACCTTAACTATTTATTTCTTTATATTTGATTTAGTAGCATTTCCTCCTTTCTTTTTTAAGCTTTCTTTTAAAGATATAACCTTTTATTATAAATTCAAGCTTTCTATAATATCTCTACATATTTCCTCTTTATGGTTATTTATAAAGAAATGATTTCCTTCATACAACTTATATTTAAATTCATAATTTGAAAAATTTGCCCAACTATTTAACATATCCTCTTTTATAAAATTATCCTCTGTGCCATAATAAGCTTTTATAGGAATATTTAATTTTATATCTCCTTTAGGAATATATCCTTCTACTAATTGAAAATCATTCCTTAATATATTTACAAAAAACTCCTTAAACTCAGGATAGACTAATATTTGCTCATCTAACCCACCATATTCTCTTACAGCATCAATAAATTCATCATTTTCTAAATGACTTATATATCTCTTTTCCTCTTTCTTTTGAATAGAAGAACCTGATACAAATAAATATTTTGCCTTTATGTTATGTTCTTTCTCTAGCTCTTTTGCTAATTCATATCCAATAATTCCACCCATACTATGTCCAAAAATTGAAAAGTCATTTTCTTTAACTAATGGAAGGATTTCTTCAATTATTCCACTAACAACCTCTCTACAGTCAGTTAAACATTTCTCTCCCATTCTATTTTCTCTACCTGGAAGTTGAATTGGCAAAACTTCTATTTTATTTTCAAATTCTTTTTGCCAACCTATAAACTTACTTGCTCCACCACCAGCATAGGGAATACATATTAATCTATGTTTAGGATTTTCAATGTTTTTCCTATATCTTATCCACATTTTTTTAATACTACCTCCTATAAACCAGATGCTCCAATAAGCACTGCTAAATTTCCAGATGATGCTTTATTTTCATATATATCTTGGTTTAAAGTTGCAATTTCTTCAAATTTAAATATGTTAGTTTTTCTCATTCTAATATCATTTTCATCTAAAATATTTATGTATTCCTCTGCTTCTTCCAGTAAAGCAGCATGGGCACCTTGAAGTCTTTTTACTCCAAGCCATAAATATCTTAAATCAAGACTTCCTATATATCCTGAAGTGGCACCACATAAAACTACCATACCTTTTTTATCACATACAAAAATTGATGTAGGTAATGAATCTTGTCCTGGATGCTCTATTACAATTTTAGGATCTTTTTTCTCTCCAACTATATCCCATATCTCTTTTCTAAATTTCATTACACTTCTTAGCCATCTTTTATATAGTTTTGGATCTTGATGAAGTTCTTCTGTAATCATTCCCCAATGACTATAGTTTTTTCTATTTATACATCCCTTTGCTCCTAGGCTTATACAATATTCCTTTCTTTCTTCACTTGAAACTATTGCAACTGGGATTCCTCCTAATGCCTTAACTAAAGGAATTGCACTGCTTCCTAAGCCTCCTGCGCCTCCCCATATTAATACTACATCACCTTTTTTAATCTCGTTTCCTTTCCAGTGAGTAAGCATACTATATACAGTAGCTCCTGTTGCTGTACAACATGCTGATTCTGCCCAAGATAATTTTTTAGGTTTTCTTATACATTGTGTTTCTTGTACCTTAGAAAATTGAGCATAGGACCCAAAGTTACCTTCATAGCCCCATATTCTAAAGGATGGACTTACTCTTGGATCTTTCTCTTTTTTAAATATAGGACATTCTTTATCATATTGAATCCCTGTACATATAACTTCATCTCCAACTTTAAAATTAGTAACCTTTTCTCCTACTGCATAAACAATTCCACTAGATTCGCTACCACAAATAAGAAAATCTTTTTCCTCTTCAAATTTTCTATGTGCATTAATAACATTTCTTGGTTTACCTAAAGCTGCCCATACCCCATTAAAATTAACTCCAGATGCCATATTAAAAACTAAAACTTCATCCTCTTTTATAGAAGGTGTATCAACAAGTTCTATTTTAAATGCATCTTTAGGCTCTCCAAGTCTTTCATTTCTTAATGTCCATGCATACATTTTTTTTGGTATTTCCCCAAGCTTAGGTATTTCTCCTACCTCATATATTCTGTTAACATAATTCAAAATTTATCCCTTCTTTCATTTATATTTTAAAATCAATAATAAAATAATAATTATTATGTTCTTTTGATAATGATTATCATTATAATACTACTTTTTTCAAGTTTTTTCAATATTATTTACATTATTTTAAAATATACTTAAAATCATTTGCAAATTATCTTTTATTTTCTTTTGTAGAATTTATTTTATTAATAAATTTTATAAAAGAAATTTATTAATAAAAAATAGAGCTTTTATATTAATAACATTTTACAATTATTAACATAAAAGCTCATTTCTTAAATTGATTATATTGTAAATTTTAATAAGATTTTATATAACTTTATTTATAAAAAAATCATTTATTTTTTCTAATGAAATATAATTTATTTTTAAATCCAAATTAGGATTTTCAGAACATACACTCATTTTATATTCTTTATCTATTTCTACCCTTTTTAAGGAATATTTATTTTTATTTTCACTATATTCTAATATTAAATTATTTTTTTCATTTGGATAAATAGAAAAACTATCTAAAGGCATATAAAGTCCTGTTCCTACACATTTTATAAAACTTTCTTTTAAAGTCCAAATTTCATAAAATCTTTTAATTTTTTCTTCTAATTTATCTTCTTTTAAAATATAATTTTGCTCTTTAAAGGTAAAAGAATTTTTTGCTATACCTTCAGCATCTATTGGTTGAATTTCCTCTATATCTATTCCAATTAAATTATAATCTAAAGAACATACAACATATTTACCTGAATGGGATATATTAAAAAATAAATTTTTAAAACCTTGTAAATAAGGCTTTCCATATTTAGAAGTTTTAAAAACTATATCTTTATTTTTAATATTAAGTTTTTCTATAATCATCTTTCTTAATAATAATTCTCCATATAGTCCTCTTACTTTATCTTCTATTTTATAAAATTTATTAATTTTTTCTCTTTTTTCTTTTGATATATAATTTTCTAATTTATCTATATTAATGTTTTTAAAATCTTCTATTTTTAAAATATTTATATCCATTTTCTTTATCCTTTAAATTTTATAGTTTTTAAAACTATTAATTCCTTATTTAGAAATTTTAAAATTATTCTTTTACATATACTGAAATAGATTTTGCATTAACTTTAAATAGTCCATATCCTTTTTCGTCAATAATTACCTTTTCATTAACATTTCCTAAATAGTCATAGAATACACTACCTTTAAATTTTTCTCCAACATACATTTCCTTTTCACCTTCATTATCACAATTAGTAAATATTGTGGCTAAGGCTGAATTTGCATGTTCTTCATCTCCTTCTCTAGTAAAGCCTACTACATCTTCATTATCAAAATATGAATTTTCTTTACCATAAGCATAATCTCTTCTTAGGGCAATTAGCTTTTCTATTGAAGAAACCTTTTTTATATTTTGACACTCTATTCCATATAAATCTCCATAGAATACACAAGGATATCCTTTTTCTCTTAAAAGTATTATTCCATAGGCTATAGGCTTAAACCATTCTCTTACCCAACTTTCTAAAGATTGTCCATATTGACTATCATGATTATCTACAAAAGTTACTGCAAGGTTTGGCTTGTCCTCAACTAAAGTATTTTTTAAAAGTTCTCTTAAATCATATCTACTATCACTTATAGATGCATTATAAAAATTAAAGTGAAGAGGAACATCAAATAAAGATGCTGAATTATTTATAGCTTCAAGATAATTATTAAGCTTTTTTAAATCATTGCTCCAATATTCTCCTACTGAAAATAATTCTTTTTTTGTTTCTTCTCTTAATTTTTTAAGCCAATTTTTATAAAAAGAAAAACTTATATGTTTTACTGCATCTAATCTAAATCCATCTACTTTAGTTGTTTTAACATACCACTTTCCCCAATAGTCTAATTCATTTATTACTTCTTCATCACTAAAGTCTACATCAGAGCCTAATAGATAATCATAGTTTCCTAATTCATCATCAACATCTTTATCCCATTCTTTTCCTATAAATCTAAATATTCCACTTTCTCTATTTAAAACATCATAATCAGTTCCATGGAAATTTGTCCAGTTCCATTTAAAATTAGAATATCTTCCATTACGTCCCCAAAAGTCAAATTTTGTCCATACTTCAACTTTACGAAGTCCTTCTATAGTTTTTGTTCTATCATTATTATCATCTTTTACAGCATAGGTTTTTTCAATTTCATCTGCCCCTGTTCTATGATTAAGAACTATATCTGCTAAAACTTCTACATTATTTTTGTGAAGTTCATCTATAGCTTCAATATATTCATCCTTTGAACCATATTTTGTTTCAACAGTTCCTTTTTGACTAAATTCTCCAAGGTCAAATAAATCATATACAGAATATCCCACATCAGTTACTCCTCCTGCTCCCTTATAAGCTGGTGGAAGCCATACTGAAGTTATTCCTAAATCTTTTAAGTTTTTTGCTTCATTTTTTACCTTTCTCCATAATGACTTATCACAAGGAAGATACCATTCAAAGTATTGAATCATAGTTTTATTATTCATAATAAAAAACCCCTTTATACAAATTTACAATTACTATTTAATTATAACATCTTTCTATAATAGTGCAATTTTTAACTTCTTAAGGCAAGTTTTTCATTTTTAACACAACATATATAAGCTACAGTTAACATAAGAACATGACCTAAAGTTTCAAAAGCCCCAGTTATATTGCATAATACAGGTATCATATCAATTATTGTTGAAATTAAAAGAGTAAACAATGGGCAACAAAGTATAGCTATTTTAGAAACATTAAATTGTTTCTTTATAACAAAATAAATATAAGCAATAGATAAACCACCATCACTTATTAAAAAGTAAATAAAAAATGGTACATAAATATATTCTGCAATAGTATTTACTAAATCTTTTACAACATTAAAGTCTGGTAAAACTTGAAAAGCACATTTAAATATTATAGGAAATAAACAACACATAATATGAATAAATACCCAAGATATAACCCCAGCCATTGCTCCTACTGAAAATACTTTTATCATTATTTTATTTGTTTTAGAAAAAGTATTACTATTTTCTTTTATCATATTAATAACTTCTTTAATAGCTACATAATAAAAAGGTACAATTAAAGAACCAATTAAAATAGATACTTGAAATCTCCACATAGACATATTAATCCAATTAGACTCTACTATACCATAGGTTACATTTCCACTTCCTTTAACATCTAAAAGCCAATCACCTACCATACATAAAATCATTGCTAAAATACCTAAAATTAAATTTCTTTTTCTTTTTTTCATATAAAATCCTCTCCTAATTAATAATGATTTTCACTATATATTTATAATATCATATATTTAAAAAGAAATTTTTCTATTTATTTAAAAACATTTGTAAAATTTCTTATATATTCTTAAACTTATTTCTTTTACTAAGCTTTATTATTAACTTGGCAAGTTATCCATAGTTTTCAAAATATATAATTTCCTATGGAATAAAAAAAGCCTAAGCTTTTTAATTAAACTTAGACTTTTTTATAACTTATTTTAAATTTTCTCTAACTATCTTAGTAGCCTCTACCATATTTCTTAAACTTGCATTTGTTTCTTTTTCCCCTCTTGTTTTTAATCCACAATCTGGATTAACCCATAGGTTTTCTTTTGGTATTTTCTTAAGGATTTTATTTAATGCCTCTACTATTTCTTCTACTGAAGGAACTCTTGGAGAGTGAATATCATAAACTCCTGGTCCTACTTCTGTTTCAAAGTTATTTTTATTAAGGGCATCTATTATTGATAAATTAGACCTTGAAGCTTCAAAAGAAATTACATCTGCATCCATATTATCTATATCTTTTACTATATTTTCAAATTCGCTGTAGCACATATGAGTATGAATTTGTGTTGTTTCTTTTACTCCTGAATGTACTAAATTAAAGGCTTTTATTGCCCAATCTAAATATTCTTTATACCAATCTTCTTTTCTTAAAGGAAGCTTTTCTTTTAAAGCTGCTTCATCAATTTGAATAACATTTATTCCAGAGCTTTCTAAATCTAAAACTTCTTCACGAATTGCAAGGGCTATTTCATATGCCATTTCTTCTAAAGACACATCTTCTCTTGGGAAGGACCAATTTAAAATTGTTACAGGTCCTGTAAGCATTCCCTTTACTGGCTTCTTTGTAAGGCTTTGTGCAAAGCTACTATATTCTACTGTAATAGGATTTTTTCTTGTTATTGTACTCCATATAACTGGTGGTTTTACACATCTTGTTCCATAAGATTGAACCCAAGCTTTTTCTGTAAATAAATATCCATCTAAATTTTCTCCAAAGTATTCAACCATGTCATTTCTTTCATATTCTCCATGAACAAGTACATCTATTCCTATTTCTTCTTGAAGCTTTATAACTTCTTTAATTTTTTCTTTAATTTTATTTTTATATTCTTCCTCTGATATTTCATTATTTCTATATGATTTTCTTAAAAGCTTTATTTCCTTAGTTTGAGGGAATGAACCTATTGTTGTTGTTGGAAGAATTGGAAGATTTAAAAATTCTTTTTGAATATTTTTTCTTACTTTTCTTTCTGGAAGACGAGTAAATAACTTTTCATCTATTTTATCTAAAACATTAGATTTTTCACCTAATCTTTCTTCAAATAATTTTATATTATTTTCTAATAAGTCTTTACCCTTTCCTTCTGTAATTTTTTTAAGTTCATTTAATTCATTAAGCTTTTCCTTTGCAAAAGAGAAATGTTTTTTATAACTTTCATCAAGTTTAGTTTCATTTTCTAAAGTATATGGCACATGAAGAAGAGAACAGCTTGTATTTATAACTATATTTTCTGGCTCTATTAAAGCTTTTAATTCTTCTAATATATTTAAAGTCTTCTTATAATCATTTCTCCATATATTTTTACCATTAACTACTCCTGCAAAAAGTAATTTTTCCTTTGGAAAACCATTTTTCTTAACTAATTTAAGAGTTTCTTTACCTTCTAAAAAGTCAAGACCTATTCCATCAAAGTCTAAAGAAGTTATCTTTTCATAACCATCTCTTACATCTCCAAAATATGTTTGTAGTAGAATTTTTAAATTCTTTTTATTCTTTAAAAGTTCTTCATAAATTGAAACAAAAAGATTTATTTCATTTTCTTCTAAATCTGTTACAAGAGAAGGTTCATCAAATTGAATCCATTTAGCATTTATTTCATTAAACTTTTCTAAAATGTCTTTATATACTTTTATAATATCTTCTTTAAAATCAAAAATATTTTTTTCTCCATTATATTTTGCAAGTTTTAAGAAAGTAAAAGGTCCTACAAGAGATGGTTTTGTTTTAATTCCTAAAGCTAAAGCTTCATTAAATTCATTAAAGATTTTATCATCATTAAGCTTTAAAATGGTATTATCATCTAAAACTGGAACCATGTAATGATAATTTGTATTAAACCATTTTCTCATAGATAAGGCTTTAACATCACCTTCTTCTCCTTGATAACCTCTTGCTGCTGCAAAATATGTATCTATTTTACTTAAATTTAAATTTTTATATTCATCAGAAACTGCATTTATTAAAAACGCTGTATCTAAAACCCCATCATAAAAAGAAAAATCATTTGAAGAAATAAAATCTATTTCATTTTCCTTTTGAAGTTTCCATTGTTTTTCTCTTATTTCTTTTGCAGTTTTTTGAAGTTCTTCTAAAGAAACTTCCTTTCTAAAATATTTTTCAGTTACAAATTTTAACTCTCTTAATTCGCCAACTCTAGGATACCCTATTACCCCTGTTTTCATAGTTAATCTCTCCTTTAAAATATGTTCTAAATTTCTTAATGAAAATATATCATATTCAAGAGCTTATAGGGTAACTCTTAAATACTATAGCTTGTTATAGCTTTTTCTTATACCAAATTTATTTAACATCTTCAATTTTCTTAACTTCATATCCAAGTTTTTCAATAATCTTTTTTACTTCGCCTTCATTAATTGTTTTATTTCCAGTAACTATTGCTAGATTTTCTTTAAGATTTACTTCACAAGCTAAATAGCTAACATCATTTATAGCATTTTCTATTTTATTAGCACAATTTTTGCAATGCATTCCACTTATAAATACCTTCTTTTTATCTGCAATATAATTAAGAGTTTTTTCACTTTTTTCTACGCCTGTGCCTCCACAGCATCCTCCTTCTCCTTTAAAGTGTTTTTTTGAATTTATTATTGCAAATACACAAATTCCAATTAATATAATTAAAATTATAGCTGTTGACATAACTTCCCCTCCTATAAATAAAAAAGAGCAGCTTATTTATGCTGCTCTTTTTTAGGGTCTTTAACAAGTAATAGTTTTGAGTTATCACATAATGAAATACCATGTGAACATGCACCACAGGCTCCACAATTTCCACCACATGATGACTTTCCACTTTTCTTATCTTTTATCATAGACCTAATGCTTAATGTTACAATACCAATTAAAACAATTAATATTATAAATGTTGATAAATTCATTATGTTCATCTCCTTTTATTATCTAACTGAATATTGAACCTCTACTTTATCTGATACTTTTGGTTTTCTAACTAGTAAGTAAATTAATGCTATAATTAATATTATTGCTACAACTGTTCCAAATCCAAATGTACCATTAACTATTAAGTTACCCATTTGGTTAATAATTAAGGCAATAACATAAGCAAATACACATTGATAAGTAATTGCAAAAGCAGTCCATTTACCATTATTCATTTCTCTCTTTATTGCACCTATTGCTGCAAAACAAGGAGCACATAATAAGTTAAATGCTAAGAATGAGTAAGCAGATATTGTTGTAAAGCTTGAAGCTAATGTACCCCAAATTTCTGAACCATCTTCAGCTACTTCAGCAAATCCATATAATTGTCCAAATGTTGCAACAACATTTTCTTTAGCAACTAAACCTGTAATACTTGCAACAGCTGCTTTCCATTGTCCCCATCCAAGAGGAGTAAATATCCATGCAATTGCTCTTCCTATTGTTGATAATAAACTATCATTAATATCATCTACCATACCTAAGCTTCCTGCCTGAACACCAAATGATTGTAAGAACCAAATAATAATTGTTGAAAGTAATATAATTGTTCCAGCTTTTTTAATAAAGCTAAATCCTCTTTCCCACATACTTCTTAAAACATTCACAACTCTAGGTGCATGATATGCTGGCATTTCCATAACAAATGGAGCTGGGTCACCAATAAATAATTTTGTTTTCTTTAATATAATACCTGAAATAACAATTGCAAAAACACCTAAGAAATAAGCACTTGGAGCTACCCATGAAGCACCATCAAATAAAGCACCAGCAATAAGGGCAATAATTGGAAGTTTAGCTCCACAAGGAATGAATGTTGTTGTCATAATTGTCATCTTACGGTCACGGTCACTTTCAATTGTACGGCTTGCCATAATTCCTGGAACACCACATCCACTACCAATTAACATTGGTATAAATGACTTTCCTGATAATCCAAACTTTCTAAAGATACGATCCATAATAAATGCTACACGGGCCATATATCCACAATCTTCTAGTATAGCTAAGAATGCAAATAATACAAGCATTTGTGGTACAAATCCAAGTACTGCTCCAACCCCTGCTACAATACCATCAAGAATTAAACTTTGTAACCATCCTGCACAATTAACTGCTTCTAAAAAACTTTCAATTGCTGGTGGAATTATATCACCAAATAATACATCATTTGTCCAGTCTGTAACTATTGTTCCAACTGTTGTAACTGATACATAATAAACTATAAACATAACTAGTGCAAATATTGGAAGTGCTAATATACGATTTGTTACAATCTTATCAATTTTATCTGAAGTTGTTAAACTTTCACGATTTGCTTTCTTATAACAATCTTTAATTATTGTTGCAATATATGAATATCTTGCATCTGTAATAATACTTTCGCTATCATCATCTAATTCCTTTTCTAAGTTTGCAATTATTGATTCATCCTCAATTTTAATATTTAGTGATTCAATTATTTTATCATCACGTTCAAATAATTTTACACTATAAAATAACTTTTTGCTTGAATCAATATTTGATGGAAGAAATTCTTGTAATTCATTTAAAACATCACCTATTTGTCTGTTATAAATGCTCTTTACTGTATATGAAGAATTAGCAGCACTTTTTACCTTCTTCATAAGTTCATCAATTCCTTGATTTCTTAAAGCTGATATTGGAACTACATCACATCTTAATTCCTTTGAAAGACGCTTATAATCTATTTTATCTCCACGTTTTTCAATTACATCAAGCATATTTACAGCAACTACAACTGGAATTCCAAGTTCTAATAATTGAGTTGTTAAATATAAGTTACGCTCTAAGTTTGAACCATCAATAATATTTAAAATAACATCTACCTTTTCATCTAATAAATATTTACGTGATACAACTTCTTCAAGTGTATATGGAGATAAAGAATAAATTCCTGGTAAATCTGTAATTTTGATTTCCTTATCTTCCTTATATTTTCCTTCTTTCTTTTCTACTGTTACCCCTGGCCAGTTTCCAACAAACTGATTAGAACCAGTTAAAACATTAAATAATGTAGTTTTTCCACTGTTTGGGTTACCTGCTAACGCAATATTAATTGCCATATTTATCCTCCTTTTTATTAGCCTAAGCTAACTCTTATATAAATTTAAAAGTTTTTTATTCAACTTCAATCATAGCAGCATCTGCTTTTCTAAGAGATAATTCATATCCTCTTACTGTAACTTCTACTGGGTCACCAAGTGGTGCAACTTTTCTTACATATACTTCTACCCCCTTAGTAATACCCATATCCATTATTCTTCTTTTGGTAGCACCTTGACCGGTTAACTTTACAACCTTAACAGTGTCTCCAACTTTTACTTCTTTTAAATTCATGAAAAAATCCCCCTTCTAAATCATAATTTTTTGTGCAAGTTCTTCAGAAATAGCAATTCTTGTATCTTTAATATTAACAATAACATTTTGATTCATTTTATTAACGATACTAACTTTGCTTCCTGGCACAAAGCCTAAATTTTCTAGATGACGTTTTGTTTCATTTGCGCCACCAATTCTCTTGATGACATTTTCTTCACCAATATTTGCGTATGTTAATGGCATCATAATGTCCTCCTTTGATTATCCTTTGCTAACCAAATTAGTTTTAGCTAACTTTATTAGCAAAAGCTAACCTAATTAGCTGTAACTAATTTGATTAGTCATGACTAACCTAATTAGTCTAAGCTAACCTTTCTTTAAAAATTTAAGTTAGACACCTCTAACTTCAAGTTAAATATACTCCAATTTGCCATATATGTCAATATTCTTTCTAATATTTTATAAATCATAAAAAACAAAAAATATAAATAATATAAAGTAAATTTATTTTATTTGCAAAGCATTTGTGCTATATGATAGAATGATATGAGGAAGTGATAACATGATTTTACAAGAATCTGGAGAGATGTATTTAGAAACTATTTATATTTTATCAAAAACTAATAGTGATGTACGTTCAATAGATATTGCCAGAAAGCTAAATTTCTCTAAACCAAGTGTATCTCGTGCAATTAATTTATTAAAAGAGGATGGCTATATAAACGTTGACAGTAAAGGCTATATTGCTTTAAGTGATAAAGGATATCAAGTAGCTTCTACCATTTATGACCGTCACACCATATTATCTGACTTCTTTAAAAGTATAGGTGTATCTGAAGAAACAGCAACTAAAGATGCATGTCGAATTGAACATGTTATTAGTGATGAAACAATGGATAAAATTAAAGCATTAAAAAAGAAGGATTAAACCTTCTTTTTTTATTTTCTAATAAATTATATTCACTTTCTATTTTTATATAACTAAAAGCAAAAATTTTTTAATGCTTTTTTATAACTTAAAAATAATATTAGCTTAAATTTATATTTATTTTTAAAAGTTCTACATATCTCTTTGCTATAGGGCTTAAGTTTACACTTTTATGACATATCCATCCAACCCTTATAACCTCTTCTACCTTTAATGGAATAGACACAATATCATTTCCATTTAAATCAGAGCTTAAAATTCCAGTAGATATTGTGTATCCATTAAGACCTATTAGCAAATTAAAAAGAGTTGCTCTATCACTTACTTGTATACTTTTTTTATGTGTTAGAGTACTTAAAATTTCTTCTGAAAAATGAAAAGAATTATACTCTCCTTGTTCAAAAGATAAATAAGGGTAATTTTCTAAATCTTCTAATGTAACATATTTTTTCTTAGCTAAAGGATTTTTATAACTTACAAAAATATAAGGATTAGCTTTAAAAAGTTCTGTAAACTTAAGATTATTTTCTTTAAAAAGCTTATTTAAAACCTTAAAATTAAAATCATTTAAATAAAGAATTCCCACTTCACTTTTTAAATTTTTAACATCTTCTATTATTTCATAAGTTCTTGTTTCTCTTAAAGTAAATTCATATTCTGGTAAATTCTTTTCTTTTAGCAAATCAACAAAGGCATTTACTGCAAAGGCATAATGCTGAGTAGAAACTGAGAAAAGCTTTCTTGAAGGCTTTTTATTTAAATATCTTGTTTCTAAAAGTTCTGCCTGTTCTATAACCTGTCTTGCATAACTTAAAAACTCTACCCCTTCTTGAGATAAATTTATTCCTTTATTAGTTCTTTGAAAAATTTCTATATTAAATTCTTTTTCAATATCCTTTATTGCATTTGAAAGACTAGGTTGGGTTATAAAAAGCTTTTTTGCTGCCTCATTAATTGAACCTTGATTTGCAACTTCTATTATATATCTTAGCTGTTGTAAAGTCATTTTTTTATTCTTCTCCTAACTTATTATCCTAAAGCTACATCTAATATCATCATAATAACAAAACCAATACTAACTCCTATTGTTCCAATATTAGAATGTTCTCCTGCTTGTGACTCTGGAATTAACTCCTCTACCACTACATAAATCATAGCACCTGCTGCAAAAGATAACAAATAGGGTAATACCTCAATTATTGAATTAGTAAGTAATATAGTAATAGCTGCTCCTATTGGCTCTACTATTCCAGATAATACTCCATATATAAAAGCCTTTATTTTTGATACCCCTTCTCCTTTTAATGGCATTGATATAATAGCTCCTTCTGGGAAATTTTGAATGGCTATTCCAAGAGCTAAAGTAAAAGCTCCTGCCATTGTAATTTTAGAATTTCCAATTAAAGCCCCTGCAAAGGTAACACCAACTGCCATTCCTTCTGGTATATTATGAAGTGTTACTGCAAATACAAGCATTGTTGTTTTCTTTAACTTAGTTTTTATTCCCTCTGGTTTATCACTTTCTAAATGTAAATGAGGAATTAAACTATCTAAAACAAGTAAAAATAAAATTCCTAATAAAAAGCCTATAGAAGCTGGCATCCAAGCTATTTTTCCTTGTTCTTCAGACATTTCAATAGCTGGTATAAGTAGTGACCAAATTGATGCTGCTATCATTACACCAGATGCAAAACCTAAAAGCAACTTTTCAAGGCTTTTATTCATTTTATTCTTCATTAAAAACACCATAGAAGCCCCTAAAGCTGTTCCTAGAAAAGGTATCATTAATCCTATAAATACTTTCATTTCTCCCACCCTTTTATATTTATTTTTTATTATAATTTAACTAAATCTACCTCCCTTCATTTTATATAAAATATCTGTAATGTTCATAGTTGATTTTCTATGAGATACTAAAACTACTGTTTTATCTTTACATTCTTCTTTTAATGATTTTAAAATAATTCCTTCATTTAAACTGTCTAAATTACTTGTAGGTTCATCTAATAATATTAAAGGTCCATTATGAAGAAAGGCTCTAGCTATTCCTATTCTTTGTTTTTCTCCACCTGAGAGGCTATCTCCAAGTTCCCCTACATTTGTTTCATAACCCTTTGGAAGCTTTTCTATAAATTCATGTAAAGATGCCTTTTTAGAAGCTTCTATAATTTCTTCCATAGTAGCATTTTCTTTAGCTATTTTTATATTATTTTTAATTGTATCATTAAATAAATATGTACTTTGTGTTACATAGCTTTCCATATCTCTTAAGGAACTTGTGTTTATATTTTTTATATTTTCATTTGAAATTTTTATTTCTCCACAATTAACATCCCAAAATCTCATAAGAAGCTTTAATAAGGTAGATTTTCCTGAACCACTTTTTCCTTGTATTCCTACTATTTTGTTTTTAGGAATATTTAAAGAAATTTCCTTTAATATTTCTTCTTTATCATAAGAGAAATTAACATTTTCACATTTTAAACTTTCAAAGGATATATCTTTTTTATTTGTAATTTCGTAAACTACAGGTTCTTCTTCTAAAATATCTAAAACTCTATTTCCACTAGCTAATGTATGGAATAAATTATTAGCTAAGTTACTTAAAGCTGTAACAGGCCCAAAGGAACTCATCATTGAAATTGTAGAAATTAATACACCTTCAAAATTTATAATGTTTTTAGAGTTTAAATATATTGATACAAAAAGCATTAATAATGAAAAAGTTAAAATAGCTCCATCTGTAACTGCCTTTATATTTCCTTCATAATCTTTTAATTTCTTTTGCTTTTCATCTAATTTTTCTGTTAAATTATTTATATCTTCTAAGCGTTTTTTTGTAGCATTATATTGAATACTTTCTCTAATTCCTCTAAGGCTATCTAAAAAGAAACTATTCATTTCTCCAAAGTTATTACGATAATCCTTTCCTACATCTTCCCCTTTTTTATATGAAACTATAGGAATAATAACTCCTACTGTTATATAACCTAAAAGGGCTATAACTCCTAAAACTATATTATATTTTCCAATGAAAATTACCATTATTAATGAAGTTAAAAAGGCTATTATTATTGGAGATATTGTATGTGCATAAAAAACTTCTAAAAGTTCAATATCACTTGTAATTATTGAAATAAGATTTCCTTTATCCTTTCCTTCAAGCTTAGCTGGTGCTAATTTTCTTAAAGAAGTAAATACTTTATTTCTAATAAGGGCAAGTATTTTAAAGGCTATATAGTGATTACTTGCTTGTTCTAAATATCTTAAAATACCTCTTAATACTGCAAAAATTGTAACTACTAAGAAAATTGTTTTTAAAGACAAAGAAGTATTTATTCCTAAAATATTAACTAATCCAAATCCACCTAATATGGTTATAAATATAGAACATAAAAATCCTAAAACTCCCATAAAGATTGCTAAAATCATTATATGTAAAAGTGGTTTAACAAGTCCTATAAGTTTTCCCATAACCTTAATTCCACTTCTATTCATAGCTTTTTTTCCTCCTATCTATAGAATAATTTTCAAGTTTCATTTGGCTGTTATAAAGTTTTGTATAAAACTTATTATTTTTTATAAGCTCACTATGATTACCACTTTCCACAATTTTTCCTTCTTTTAATACATAAATATTATCAGAAGGAACTACATTTGCTAATCTATGAGAAATTAATATTACTGTCTTTTCCTTTCTAAGGTTATGAATTACCTTCATTATGTCATTTTCACTTTCCATATCTATATTTGAAGTTGCTTCATCAAAAATATATACTGGTGTGTTATGAAGTAATGCTCTTGCTAAAGCCAACCTTTGACATTGTCCTCCTGAAAGGTTTGAAGCTTTTTCTAAAAGTTTTGTTTTTAAGCCTTTTTCATTTTGAAGAAAATTATATAAATTAACCTTTTTAAGAACTTCATTCATTTCCTCTTCTGTAGCATTATTTTTAGCCATTTTAAGATTTTCTTCTACAGTTCCCTTAAATAAATAGCTATTATGATTTACAAGGGTTATATTTTTCATTATACTTTCTTCTGATATGTTAGAAAGTTCTTTGTTATTAATTTTTATACTTCCTTCATAACATTTATTGTTTTTAGTAATAATAGAGGCTATTGTACTTTTTCCACAGCCACTTTCCCCTACTATTGATATAAAGCTTCTATTCTTTATATCCATTGAAACTCCCTTTAAAATTTCTCTAGATTTTTCATAAGAAAATTTAACATCTTTAAAAGCTATATTTATATTATTCTCTTTAATTTCTTCATTTTTACACTTATCTTCTTCTAAATCTAATATTTTAAAGATTTTATCACTTGCTGCCATCCCATTCATAGCTATATGGAAAAATGAACCTAAAAGTCTTAAAGGTATAAAAAATTCACTACTTAACATTATAATTGCAAAAGTTCCTTGAAGATTTATATTTCCTCTCTTAAATTCACTTATACTTATTATTATTCCAAGGGCAGCTCCTCCAAAAGCAATTAAATCCATCACACTTATTGAATTTAGTTGCATAGTTAAAACCCTCATAGTAACTTTTCTAAAATTTTCTGCTTCTTCATCCATTTTTTTAGACTTCTCTTCATCGGCTTTATATATTTTTAAAGTGGTAAGACCTTGAAGATTTTCTAAAAAGCTATCTCCAAGATTTGTATAAATTCCCCAATACTTATTTAAAAGCTTTTTAGCAAACTTTTGTACTGCTATAATTGAAACTGGAATTAATGGAACACAAATTAAAAGAACTAATGCTGATTTAAAATTTACAAAAGATAAAATTATAAATAAAGTAAGTGGTGCTAAAAGACTATAAAATAGTTGTGGGAGATACTTACTAAAATAAATATCTAACTGCTCTATTCCTTCTACCGAAACTTGAACTACCTCTGAGGTTGATACTTTTTCTGTATATGAAGAGCCAAGTTTTGTAAGTTTATTATATATTTTTTCTCTTAAAACCTTTTTTACATTTACAGAAGAATAATAAGACATTTTTGAAGCAAAAATATTACATATTACTCTTATAATTATAGCAATTATTGTTATCAAACCAGTTATTATTAAATCTTTTATTGTGAAATTTTTATTAAAAACTTTTTCTAATAAGTTTCCAATAAAAAATATTGAAATTATATTTAAAATTAGTGAAATCCAATTAAATATAACAGTATATTTTATGTACTTTTTAGAATCATTTACTAAACCTATTAGTCTTTTATTTATCATCATTTTTCTTTCCTCGTTTTTCTTTTATACTTTCTTTAACATGCTTTATTGCTAAAATAGGATGATAAAAAAGCATTCTTTTACCTGAATACTTCATAACTTCTTTTATTTTTTCCCTCATATCAGGCTTGTAGCAATGAACTTTACAATTACTACAAAATGTTTTATTTTCCATAAAAGGACATAGATTTGTTCTAAGTTCTGCATATTCAATTAGCTTTTTGCATTCACTACAAGGAACTTCTCTTCCATGATTATGCCCTTTGCAATAAATTTTAATCATTAAATTAACAACTTTTTTTTCATTTTCTCTTTTTATTGAAATATCTTCTTTCATTACTTTTACTTTTCCTTTTTAAAAACTTGTCTTTTTTACCTTTATTATTTTTATACATTTATTGTTTTTATACATTTATTGTTTTTATTTTAAAGGTAAAATAATAATACTTAAATATCATAGCCACTAAAATAAATATTCTAGCATGTACACTTTTTGTTATAATAAAAGCTAAAATAAGCATTAATGAAGCTATAGTAAGAATTGAAATCTTAGTTTTCATTGTCATGGCTCTAGATTTAACAAAGCTATCTAAATGATTTTTATATAACTTAGTAGATAAAAACCAATGCTGAAACCTTTTTGAACCCTTTCCAAAAAAATAAGATGCAAGTAATAAAAATGGGGTTGTTGGAAGTATGGGAAGAACAACTCCAATTGCACCTATTGCTAAAAATAAAAATGCTAAGCTTAAATAAATATACTTCATGTTTCCTCCTTTGTTTAAATGATATTCATTATCATAAAGTCTTTATAATTTTAATTTTTATTTTCTATTTTGTCAATATTAATTTTCATAAGAAAATAATTATCAATTATCTTGTTTAAAAAAATAAAAAAGCCACACTAAAGAAAACTTTAATGTAGCTTTTTTATTATTTTAAGTATCTTGTATAACTTTTAGTATGAAGTAATTCATTGGCATTATCTATTCTTTCCTTTGAAGGAGGCTTTATTCCTTCTTCTTCAAGGTGATTTTCAATTCCAAGTTCCTGCCACTTATATACTCCTAATGTGTGATATGGAAGAACTTCAACTCTATAAACATTATCTAATTCCTTAATAAACTTATCTAATTCTATTAAATAATTATCATAGTCATTTCTTTTTGGAACTAATACATGTCTAATCCAAACTGGCTTTTTAATCTCTGAAAGATATTTTGCTAAATCTAAAATATTTTTATTAGTTCTACCTGTAAGTTTTATATGTTCTTCATCATTTATATGCTTTATATCAAGAAGTACTAAGTCTGTATATTCCATAAGTTCATTAAACTTAGTGAAAAAAGGCTCTTCTCTAGTAAAGGGATTTCCACTTGTATCTAATGTAGTATTTATGCCTTGTGCCTTAGCTTTTTTAAATAAATCAATTAAAAAATCAATTTGCATTAAGGCTTCTCCACCACTTACAGTAATTCCACCCTTATCTCCCCAGTAAGATTTATATCTTATAGCTTTTTCAAGCAATTCATCTGAGGTAAATTCTTGACCTTTTTGCATATTCCAAGTATCTGGGTTGTGGCAAAATTCACACCTCATGCCACAACCTTGTACAAATATAACAAATCTTATTCCTGGCCCATCTACAGAACCAAAACTCTCTAATGAATGAATATAGCCTTTCATAAAAAACCTATTACATTCTTTCGTGACAAGTTCTTGAAATAACATCAAGTTGTTGTTCACGAGTTAAGTCAATAAACTTAACAGCATATCCAGATACACGGATTGTAAAGTTTGCATATTCTTCTTTTTCTGGATGTTCCATAGCATCTTTTAATTTTTCAATTCCAAATACATTTACGTTAAGGTGATGAGCTCCTTGATCAAAATATCCATCTAAAACTTGAACTAAGTTCTTAACACGTTCATTATCGTCATGTCCTAATGCACTTGGATTTATAGTTTGAGTATTAGAAATACCATCTAATGCATCTTCATATGGAAGTTTTGCAACTGAGTTTAATGATGCTAATAAACCATTTTGTTCTGCACCATAACTTGGGTTAGCTCCTGGAGATAATGGTTCTCCTGCCTTACGTCCATCTGGAAGAGCTCCTGTTGCCTTACCATAAACTACGTTTGAAGTTATTGTAAGGATTGAAGTTGTTGGTTCTGAATTACGATAAGTGTAGCATTTCTTTAACTTATCTAAGAATGTCTTTAATAACCATTCTCCTATTTCATCTGCACGGTCATCATCATTTCCGTATCTTGGGAAGTCACCAGTTGTTTCAAAATCTACAACTATTCCATCTTCATCACGGATAGTCTTAACCTTTGCATATTTAATAGCTGATAATGAATCTATTACATGAGAGAATCCTGCTATTCCTGTTGCAAATGTACGTCTTACATCTGTATCTATAAGTGCCATTTCAGCAGCTTCATAGTAGTACTTATCATGCATGTATTGAATCATATTTAAAGCATTTACATATAATCCAGCAAGCCATTCCATCATAGTATCATATTTTTCCATTACTTCATCATAATCAAGATATTCAGAAGTTATAGGCTTATATGCTGGTCCTACTTGATCCTTTGTCTTACAATCTACTCCACCATTTATAGCGTATAATAAACATTTAGCAAGGTTTGCTCTAGCTCCGAAGAATTGCATTTCCTTACCAGTTTCAGTAGCTGATACACAGCAGCAAATTGAATAGTCATCTCCCCATACAGGTCTCATAACATCATCATTTTCATATTGTATAGAGCTTGTCTTAACTGAAATGTAAGCTGCATACTTTTTAAATGTTTCTGGTAATCTTGAAGAATATAATACAGTTAAGTTTGGTTCTGGAGCAGGTCCCATGTTTTCTAATGTATGTAAGAAACGGTAATCTGTCTTTGTAACCATTGAACGACCGTCCATACCTAAACCAGCCACTTCAAGTGTTGCCCATACTGGGTCTCCTGAGAATAATTGATTGTATGAAGGTATTCTTGCAAACTTAACCATTCTGCACTTCATAACAAGATGGTCAATTAATTCTTGAGCTTCTTCTTCTGTTATTGTTCCATTTTCTAAATCTCTTTGAATGTATATATCTAAGAAAGTTGATACACGTCCAACACTCATTGCTGCTCCATTTTGAGTCTTTATTGCAGCTAAGTATCCAAAGTATAACCATTGAACAGCTTCTTTTGCATTGCTAGCTGGCTTTGATATATCATATCCATAGCTTTCTGCCATTACTTTCATTTCTTTTAATGCTTTTATTTGTTCTGCTATTTCTTCACGTAAACGGAAATTGTCATCTCTCATTACGTCTCTTCCACATTCAGCAAAATCTTCTTGTTTCTTTTCTATTAAGAAATCTATTCCATAAAGAGCTACTCTACGGTAATCCCCTACTATACGTCCACGTCCATAAGTATCTGGAAGACCTGTAACTATCTTATTGTGACGAGCCTTTTTTATTTCTGGAGTGTAAATATCAAAAACTGCTTGGTTATGAGTTTTGTGGTATTTTGTGAATATTTCATGTAGTTTTGGATCTGGTGTATATCCATATGTTGTACAAGCTTGTTCTGCCATTTTTATACCACCATAAGGCATGAAAGCTCTCTTTAAAGGCTTATCAGTTTGAAGTCCTACAATCTTTTCTAAGTCCTTTAATTCTTCACTTATATATCCTGGCTTATGTGATGTAATAGATGATACAATTTCTGTATCCATATCTAATACTCCACCCTTTGCACGTTCTTCCTTTTGTAATTCTTGTAATTTTCCCCATAGCTTATTAGTGGCCTCTGTTGGTCCTTCTAAGAATGATTCATCACCATCATATTGTGTATAGTTATTTTGTATGAAATCTCTTGTACTGATTCTCTTTTTCCAAAGCTTGCCTTTAAAGCCTTTCCATTGTTCAAATTGTTCCATAAAAATTTGACCCTCCTAATAATTTAAATTTGATATAAATATTTGCTTATATATAAAAGATAAATCATTTAATAATTATCATCAAGTAATTTTTATAAAAAAATAATAAATTTTTAAATAAATTTCACTTAATTTATATAAAACAAATATTATATCTTTGTTATTTACATTATAAACTATATTACATTAAGACTTAAATATCTATATGAATATTGTTCTACTTTTTTTAAAATTTTATAGTTTTTTTTATAAAATTTTCTATATAAATAAAAAATCCCTATGTTTTTTTCTTTAGCTTATTTATAAGTTCTTCTATTTCTAAATCTGAAAGACTTCCTGATTTTATAAGAGACTTTAAAAAATTATTTGCTGAGCCTTTGTAAATTTTATTTATATACTCATTAAAAGAGGTATTTATAAATTTTTCTTTAGTAATTTCTACTTTATATTCTGTAACTCTCCCTATTTTTTTTGAAGTTATATATCCCTTTTTTTCAAGCCTTTTAAGAAAAGTCATTGTAGTTGCTTTTGTAGTTTTATATTTTTTTTCAAAGGTAGTTGTAATATCTTTTGAATTAAGCTCTACATCATTATTCCATATTAAATTCATAACCTTCAATTCTGAACTTGATAAACTTTCCATAATCCTTTCCCCTTTTTTAATATTTTAAGCTTCTTTTATTAATATATTTTCTATTTATATCTATTTTTGTTGTTAATTTTTTAACAAGTTTTATCAAAATGTTAATTATTAAAATAAAAGAAAAATAATTATTTTTCTTTTATTTTAATTATAAGACTAGAATCTATATATTCAGATTTTGAAAATCCTTTTTTAAAATATCTTATTTGCTTATATTTTTTACCCTCCATTTCAAAATCTAAAATATCTATTCTATCTCCTTTAAAAACTAAAGGCTCTCTTTTTCCTTTAATAGTTATGCTTACTTCCATACTATTTTCCTTTCTTTTAAAATAAACTTTTCTTATCTAAAAAATACTAAGAACATAATAATAATAATAATATATTCTTAGTATTTTATCAATAATATAAACATAAGGCTTAATTTCCTGTTGGAATAAATGGTCTTATTGAATTTGCCACTGAGCTTATTGGCATTGTTTGAAGATATATCTTTCCAGGTCCTGTTATTTTAGTATTAAAAAGGCCTTCCCCACCTAAGAATTTATTTTTAATACCTGGTACAGATTGTATTTCTATACTACAACTTCCAGACATTGCAGCTAGATAGCCTGTATCTATTATCATTGTTTCTCCTTTTTCCAATTCATAAGTTTCAATATGTCCATCAAATTCTACAAAAGCTATACCATTGCCTGATAACTTTTGCATTATAAATCCTTCTCCTCCAAAAAGTCCTGCACTAAACTTTTTTTGAAAAAATACAGAAAGATTAACGCCCTCTTCAGAAGCTAAAAATCCTGACTTTTGTACTATCATTTCATTTTCTGGTGAAATTTCAAAAGCTAATATATCCCCTGGGAAACTTGATGCAAAAGCTATCATCCCTTCTTTACCTTTAGCTGTATATCTGTTTTGAAACATTGCCTCTCCAGAAAACATTCTTCCAAATGCTTTTCCTATTCCCCCATTTGTTGTTGTTTCCATTTTCATATTTTCACTCATCCAACACATAGAACCTTTTTCTGTAATTAATGTTTCATTTTCTTCTACTTCACATACAACCACAGGAAGAGGTGCACCTTTAATTTCATATTTCATATTATCATCTCCATATAAGTACTTCTTTTTTATAAATTACCATATTTGCAATGTATGGTCAATTAGTTTCTTCTATTTTTAGACATTTTAATATCTTTTCTTTTATGTTATTTATTTTTCTTGTATTTTTCTATTTTTTTTGCTAAATTTTCTAAATACTCATATCTTTCATATTTATATAAAAGTTCCTCTTCAACCTTTTCTTTTTCTTCTACAAGTTCTTGAAGTTTTCCATAACTTGATGAATTTTTAACCATTTCCTCTTCAAGTTCTGATATTTTTTCTTCAAGCTTTGATATATCTTCTTCTATTGTTTCATATTCCTTAGCTTCCTTAAAAGAAAATTTAGGTCTTGTATCTTTATTTTTAACCCTTTGTACTTCAGGCTTTTTTTCCTTTTTCTTTTCATCCTTTTCTACTTCTTCAACTACTTTAGAAATTTGATAATCACTAAAGTTTCCATGATAAGGCTTTATAAGTCCATTTCCTTCATATGAAAAAATCTTATTACATATTCTATCTAGAAAATATCTATCATGAGATACAACTAAAACAACACCTAAAAAACTATCTAAAAAGTCTTCTAAAATAGTTAATGTATTAATATCTAAGTCATTTGTAGGCTCATCTAATAAAAGTACATTAGGAGATTCCATTAATACTCTTAAAAGATGAAGTCTTCTTCTTTCTCCCCCTGAAAGCTTTTCTATTTTAGAATATTGAAGAGTTCCATCAAAAAGAAATCTTTCACATAAAGTAGAGGCTGTTATTTTACTTCCATCAGCTACAGGAATAACTTCTCCACCTTCTTTTATATAATCTATAGCCTTCATATTAGGGTCCATACTAGTATTATCTTGAGCAAAACATCCTATTTTAACTGTTTCCCCTACTTCTATTGAACCTGAATCTGGCATAAGTTTTCCTCTTAACATATTTATAAGAGTAGTTTTTCCTGCTCCATTTTCTCCTACAACACCAATTCTATCTGTTTTAGTAAAAATATAACTAAAATCCTTTATAAGGGTTTTATCTCCAAAAGCCTTTGATATATTATCTATTTCTATTATTTTCTTTCCAAGTCTTGTTCCTATAAAAGATATTTCTAAATTTTCCTGTGGTTTTACATATTCTCTATTTACTAATTCATCAAATCTTTGAAGTCTTGCCTTTTGCTTTGTAGTTCTAGCCTTTGCACCTCTTCTTACCCATTTAAGTTCATTTCTTATTAAGGATTGTCTTTTATCTTCTAAAGTTTGCTCTAGCTTTAATCTTTCCATTTTCTTCTCTAAAAAGCTAGTATAATTTCCTTCATAAGAATACATTACTCCTCTATCTAGTTCTAAAATTTTATTTGTAACTCTATCTAAAAAATATCTATCATGGGTAATCATTAAAAGAGCACCCTTTCTAGAATTTAAATACTCCTCAAGCCACTCTATTGACTCTGAATCAAGATGATTTGTAGGCTCATCTAATATTAATAATTCACAAGGAGAAATAAGAGCTGAGGCAAGAGCTACTCTTTTTTTCTGTCCTCCTGAAAGATTTTTTATTTTTTCATCATAATTTTTTATTCCAAGTTTATTTAAAATACTTTTAGCTTCACTTTCTAAAGCCCATAAATTTAAATCATCTATTTCCTGTTGAAGTTTTAAAAGCCTTTCATTTAATTCTTCATTTTTGCCTAAAGATATTTTTTCAACTAAATCCTCATACTCTTTTAGGATTTTCATTTCTCTAGTTTCTCCTCTAAATATCTGCTCTAAAATAGTTGCATCCTCTTTAAAATTTTGATTTTGAGAAAGATATTCTATCCTAACATTTTTCCCCTTAACAACAGTTCCCTGAAAAAATTCATCAAATCCTGCAACAATTTTTAAAAAAGTAGATTTACCTGCACCATTTACACCAATAAGACCAACCTTATCTCCTTCATTTATTCCTAAAGAAACATCCTTTAAAAGATTTTTCTCACTATAACTTTTACTTATATGTTCTAATGTAATTAAATTCATAATAATCCTCTCTTTATTTTACTTTAACTTATTTTATTAAAACATTTTTTTAATAAATCTACAAGAATTCTCTTTATTATATCCATCCATAAGTTCTAAGGCAACACAAAATAATAAATATTAATAAAATAAAAAAATGGGCTGTCCTAGAAAGAAATATTAATACAATGTAATTGCTATAAAATTTCTTTGTTAGACAGTCCAATTTTTTATAAACTTAAAATTCTTTCTATTTTTTTAAATGCTATTTCTTTTTTAAGAATACACTTTTCTTTATCAATTTCTATTTTATAAATATTAGGGCATCCTTCTTCTCTCCATTTTTTCATATACTTTGCATTAACTTCAGTTTTATAGTAATATCTTTCATCATATTCATCAGAAAATTCAAAGTATTTAACAATAGATTTTTTATCAAGATTTATTTCTTCTAATTTTAAATTTTTAAAAATAGGTTCAAAAAATCTTATTGGAACTTCATAATTATATCTTCCTCTTATAGCTTTTCCTTCTAATAATGCTCTTTTTAAAAATCTATAGTTATCTATTTCCTCTTCTTTTATGTTAAGCTTAAATACTGGCTCATTTTTTTGGTTTTTTTCTAGCTTTATTTTTACCATTTTTACCATTCTCCATAAATAATGAATCTAACCCTAAAAATATAAATGCAATAAAAGCACATATAACAACTACTTTTATCATTTTTTCATTTTCTATCTTAGCTTTAAAAGATAGAGAAACCATTATGTACGCTACTGCTGCTGTTACTCCAGTTCCAAATAGGTGAACTATTATACTAACATTTTTTTTAGGTATAGACTTTTTTAAATTTAATAATTCTTGTAAAAATAATATTACCAAAGCTATGTTTAATATTATTGTGACTATTGACATCTATTTTGTTCCTCCTGCTACTTTAATATAAGTTCTACTGGGCAATGGTCTGAACCCATAATATCACTTAAAATGTTAGCACTCTTTAGTTTATCCTTTAAAGCTTCAGATACTAAAAAATAGTCAATTCTCCATCCTGCATTCTTTTCTCTAGCACTAAATCTATAAGACCACCAAGAATATTTTCCTTCTTCATTTGGATAAAAATATCTAAATGTGTCTATAAAACCATCATTTAAAAGTTCTGTGAATTTTTTTCTCTCTTCATCTGTAAAGCCTGCATTTTTTCTATTTGTTTTAGGATTTTTTAAATCTATTTCTTTATGAGCCACATTTAAATCCCCACATATAACAACTGGTTTCTTTTTTTCAAGTTCTTTTATGTAAGCTTTAAAATCCTTTTCCCATTTCATTCTATAATCTAATCTTTTAAGTTCTGTTTGAGAATTTGGGGTATATACTGTAACTAAATAATAATCTTCAAATTCTAAAGTTATTACTCTTCCTTCTTTATCATGTTCTTCTATTCCTATTCCTTTAGTTACTAAAATAGGTTTAATCTTTGTAAATATAGCTGTTCCTGAATATCCTTTTTTCTCTGCATAATTCCAATACATTTCATACCCTGGAAAACTTAAATCTATTTGTCCTTCTTGAAGTTTAGTTTCTTGAATACAAAATATATCTGCATTAATTTCATTAAAAATATCTACAAATCCCTTTTTATAAATAGCTCTTAAACCATTTACATTCCATGAAATCATTTTTGTCATAAGTTTTTTCCTCCATACTTATAATATAAAGAATTATATCATACCTTATATTACAGTTCAAAAATAAATAAATTACAATTTAGTAATAATTAATTTTTTACAAGGAAACCTTTTTATTTTTTAAATAAGAAAGGACTGAAAATAATGATTATTAATCATAATTAACAGTCCTTTTTATGTATTAACTAGTTTTTAAAGGAATGTATTGGAGCTGGAATTCTTCCACCTCTTGCAATAAATTTTTCTGATGAATTTTCATTTACTTTCATTACAGGGGCTCTTCCTAAAAGTCCTCCAAATTCAACCATATCTCCAACCTTACATCCTGGAGCTGGAATAATTCTAACTGCTGTAGTTTTATTGTTAATAACTCCAATTGCTGCTTCATCTGCTATCATAGCTGATAAAGTAGAAGCTGGTGTATCTCCTGGAACTGCAATCATATCAAGACCTACTGAACATACACATGTCATAGCTTCAAGCTTTTCTAGGTTTAATGAATGATTTAAAACAGCATCTATCATTCCTGCATCTTCTGAAACTGGAATGAAAGCACCACTTAGTCCTCCAACATGACTACATGCCATAACTCCACCTTTTTTAACAGCATCATTTAACATTGCAAGAGCTGCTGTAGTACCATGTGTTCCAACTGTTTCAAGACCCATTTCTTCTAAAATGTGAGCTACAGAATCTCCTATTGCTGGTGTTGGTGCTAAAGATAAATCAATTATTCCAAATGGAACATTTAATCTCTTTGAAGCTTCTTGAGCAACTAATTCTCCCATTCTTGTTACCTTAAAGGCTGTCTTCTTTATAGTTTCTGCTAAAACGTCAAAGGATTCTCCTCTAACCTTTTCTATTGCTCTTTCTACAACTCCAGGTCCACTAACTCCAACATTTATAACAACATCAGCTTCTCCAACACCATGGAAAGCACCTGCCATAAATGGGTTATCTTCTACTGCATTTGCAAATACAACAAGTTTTGCACATCCAAATCCTTTTTGTTCCTTTGTAAGTTCTGCAGTTTCCTTCATTATAACTCCAAGGTCTCTTACAGCATTCATATTTATACCTGACTTAGAAGAACCTACATTTACAGAAGAACATACTTTTTTAGTTTTTGCTAAAGCTTCTGGAATAGATTTTATAAGTATTTTATCTCCCTTAGTACATCCTTTTTGTACTAAAGCTGAAAATCCTCCAATAAAGTCAATTCCAAGTTCTTCTGCTGCTTTATCTAAAGTTTCTGCAAACTTTACATAATTATCTTCATCAGTAGCTCCACCTATTATTGAAATTGGTGTAACTGATACTCTTTTATTAACTATTGGAATACCAAATTCATTTTCAATTTCCTTTGCAACTTTAACTAAATCCTTAGCACAAGTCATTATTTTATTATATATTTTTTCTCTTGCCTTATCTCCATCTGGGTCTATACAATCTAATAAAGAAATTCCCATAGTTATTGTTCTAATATCTAACTTTTCTTCCTCTATCATCTTTATAGTTTCAAGAACATTTTGGGCATTTATGTTATAACTCATTAAAAATTCCTCCTAAAAAATTATAGTGAATGCATAGATTTAAAAATATCTTCTCTTTGAATCTTAATGTCAACACCTAATTCTTTACCCTTTGCTGAAAGAGCAGCCTTTATAGCATCAAAATTTTCATTTGCATCTTTAATGTCAGTCATCATCATCATTGTAAAGTAATTATCCATAATTGTTTGTGAAACATTTAAGATATTTACATTAAACTTTTGAAGTTCTGCACTTACTCCTGCTATAATTCCTACTTTGTCTTCCCCTATTACTGTCAATATTGCTTTCATAAAATCAACTCCTAAAAATATTATATAAACAAAAAGACTCATACCAAACAAAGGGACGAAAAATATTCCGCGGTTCCACCCTTCTTGACATAAGTCCATCTTTCAAAATTATGCTCTAGGACTCCTTTCCCTATACCATTACTTAGTTTCTTCCACCAAACGAAACCTCTCTTAAAGAATAAATATAAGTACTCTTTCCTTTCAACGCAATTTATTACATTACTAGTTCATTTTATACATTTTTACCTACTTTGTCAATTTACTTTAGAAATTTTTTTATTAGCTTAAAATTATATCCAACCAAAATGTCTTAAAGCATATTCAATTCCATTATCATCACAATTTTTTGTTATAAAATCTGCTTTTTCCTTTAGCTCCTTTGTGGCATTACCCATAGCAATACTTGTCCACTCATCAAGAAACATTTTTAAATCATTTGACTCATCTCCAAAGACTACCACATCTTTATAAGGGGCATTAAAATAATCCATAACCTTTTTAATTCCTATAGATTTATCATCATCTTCTATAAAAAGACACCTTTCATGAAATCTTGTAGAACTTAAATATTTTAAAGACTTTATATCCTTTTCCATTTCTTTTGTGCAACTTATATATATTTTTCTTATAGTTTTTATTTTATGAAAATCTAAATCTTTCTTTAGCTTAGTTTTTGTATAGCCATCTTCTATTTCTTTCATAAATTGTTCTCTATTACAATAACGTACACATTCATCATTATAATTTATGCTCCAAGCAATACCTTTTTCATCTAATTCCTCTAAAAGATTTATACATAAATTATAATCTAAAGGCTCTACTCCTATAAGCTTTCCATTTATAGTAACTCCACTACCTCCATCACTTACTAAATTATTTATTCCTAAATCTTTGCAATAATTTATAGCATTTATATACAGTCTACCTGTTGCAATTGCTACAAAGTGACCATTTTTTTGAAGAAGCTTTACTGCTCTTTTTGTATTTTTAGGTATTATTCCTGTGTTTCCTACAGCTAATGTTCCATCTATATCAAAAAAGAAATATTTCATAATATTCATCCCCTTATAAACCATAATTTACACTAAAAATCTCTTTCATTATATCATATATAAAAAAGTTTTAATTATTATGTACCCCTACATTTTTAATAATTTGCTTTTTTTTATTGGTTATTTTATAATTTTTATTTAGGTAGATTTTTTATTTTATTAAAATTTATATTACTTAAAAACTGAGGATTTTTTAATGTTCCTTAGTTTTTTCCTAAGGATGTGAGATTTTGAGTACAATTAGGCAAAAAAAAATTGCTATAGTTAATGATGTTACTGGATTTGGAAGATGCTCCGTTTCTGTTGCCCTTCCTATTATTTCTGCTTTAAAGGTTCAAGGCTGTATACTTCCAACAGCTATATTTTCAAGTCATACTGGATTTGAACATTTCTTTTTTGAAGATTATACTTCTAAAATGAATGCTTATATAAATAAATGGGAACAATTAAATTTAAGCTTTGATGGTATCTATACAGGTTTTTTAGGTTCTAAAGAACAAATTGAAATAGTATGTAACTTTTTAAAAAAATTTAAAACTAAAGATACTATTGCAATTATAGACCCTGTTATGGGGGATTATGGGAAAATATATCCTACCTATACAAAAGAAATGTGTGAAGAAATGAAACGTTTAGTAAAATTTGCAGATGTAATGACTCCAAACCTTACAGAGGTTTGTAATTTACTAGATATAAATTATCCAAAGGAAATGTTAAGCTATGAAGAGCTTGAAAAGTTAGCCCATAGCCTTGCTATTCAAGGTCCAAAAAAAATAGTTATAACAGGCCTTCAAAGAAATGATGGCTATATAGAAAACTTTGTTTATGAAGAAGGAAAACCTTATTCTATAGTACGTGCAAAAAAAATAGGCATTGACCGTTCTGGAACTGGTGATGTTTTCTGCTCCATTATTGCAGCAGATGCTGTTAATGGTATAAATTTTGTAGATTCAGTTAAAAAGGCTTCTAATTTTATAAGTAAATGCCTTGAATTTACTACTAAATTAAATATGCCTTCTAATTATGGAGTATGTTTTGAAGAGTTCTTAACAGAACTAAAATAAAAACTAAAAAAATTTTAATTTTGTAAAGGGTGATTTTTTATGGTAATTTTATATACTTATAAAGATGGTGTTTATTATAACCTTAATAATATTTCTTTAGAAGAAATGAATAAACAAGGAATAAAAAATAATATTTATGTTAATTTAACAAATCGTTGTCCATGTTCTTGTACATTTTGCTTAAGACAAACAAAGGAAATGACTGAACAAAATTGTTTATGGCTAAAAAAAGAACCTACTGTTGAAGAAGTTATAGCTGAATTTGAAAAGCTTGACCTTTCTAAGTATAATGAAGTAATATTCTGTGGTTTTGGAGAACCTACAGAAAGACTTGATGACCTTCTTTTAGTTGCAAAATATTTAAAAAATAGAAGAAAAGAAATTCTTATACGTATAAATTCTAATGGGCTTTCAGATTTAGTAAATGAAAAAGAAACTGCTCCTCTTTTTAAAGGATTAGTTGATACAATGTCTATAAGTCTTAATGCTTCAACTGCTGAAGAATATTATCGTCTTACAAGAAGTAAATTTGGTATTAAATCCTATGAAGAAATACAAAAATTTGCAATAGCTTGTAAAAAATATATTCCTCATGTAGTTTTTACAGTAGTTGATTGTATTGGTGAAGAGGAAATAAAGGCTTGCCAAAAGGTTTGTGATAACTTAAATATTCCTCTTAGAGTAAGAGCTTTTGAGGCTAACTAGTAAATAGCTTTTCTTTAAAATATAGTGGTTTTACATAAAAATTTATAAAGTATAAAAAAATCTTAGGTTCATTATTTTTTAAGTAGTAACTTAAATTATATAATGAATCTAAGATTTTAATAATATTATTTCCTTATTAAACTTAAAAAAGTATATTTTCAAGTTCTTCTTTATTAATAATTTTAATAGTTTTTCTATTAAAGTCTATTATTTCTAAAGTTTTAAGCTTCATTAATTCTCTTGAAAAAGATGGTCTTGGTATTCCAAGCTTTGCTGCTATATCTTCTTTACTTTCATTAAGATTTATTATATTAGTATTTTGCAACATACTTTCTTCTAAAATATAATTTGCCACCTTTTCTTTTACACTTTTAAAAGAAATATTTTTAATTTTTTTATTAAGCATAAGAACCTTATCACTTAAAATTCTCATAAAATTTTCTAAAATCTTTTTATTTTCAAAGCATAATTTTAAAACATCTTCTTTTTTTATATACATAATTAAACAATCTTTAACTGCTAGAACTGTAGCTGGATATAAAGCTTTTTCACTAAAAACTAATGCTTCTCCAAAGGCCTCTCCTTTAGATAGCTTTTTTAAAACAATATATTTTCCATTACAATATATTCTTTGCATTTCTATTGTTCCTTCAAGAATTATTCCTAAGGAAGTACAAATTTCTCCTTCATGAGAAAGTATTTGTCCTTTTTTATATTTTATTTTAGTTGAAAAACTATTTTCTAAAATTTCTTCTACTTCTTTCTCTGTTAAATTTTTAAATAAATCACTATTTTTTAAATCCATTTTTTATATTTCTTATTATATCTATCCTAATATTTTATAAACATATGCTTATTGGAAGTATAACAAGAGAAACTCCTTCACATTTAAGCCTTGGTATATTTGGCATATTTATTCCATTTGATTTTAACATACTACAATGTTCATTACAATTTTTAAGTAAATGCTCATAATAGTCTTGTTGGGCTGTTTTTCTTAAAAGGGATATGCATTGTCCATTTGAAGCAACATTTATAACTTTTCCAAATACAGTACAGGGGCAATTTACTATATTGTATATATATGATGTTTGATTCATAAAAAAATTACTATTTACATTAAGTATAATAGGAGTATCCCCACAATTTAAAATCATATCATGAGTATTATTTTTATTTAATATTTCATTTAAATGAGAAATTATATGATTAAACTTTTTAAAATTAAATACTCCTATTTCTGATTTTTTTACTAAAGAATCTAAACTATCACAACCAAAGGAATTAAATATTGTTAAAAGAGAATCTAAATATGAATCTACTGACTCTGAAGTTAATTTTCCATGAATTTTAACATAATCTCCAGCTTTTACTTCTTCTTCATATATTGTTTTATTATCAAATTCTTTTATTAAATTTTTAGTATTTAATTCAGTTACAAGTTCATGATGAAGGGTAAAGGTTGTATAAACTCTCTTTAATTCCTCTTCCCTTCTTATAAATTCTCTATTTTCAAGACCAACATCATTTCTATTAGTATTTTCTTTATGTTCAGATTTAGAGCAATTTGAGCCTTTATATCCTTCTCTTTCATCTTCTCCACATCTATCTTCATCACAGTAATGTTCTCTATATTCAGTTCCTGCCCTACCACTTAAAGTTCTATCCTGAATTATTTTAGTAGTTCTTATTTCAATATATCCACTTAAAACCATTGAAGACAAATTTTTTACAAGGCCTTCATCAAGATACATAAGAAGGTCTAGCATAGAATCTCCCATAAAACCACTTCCTAAAAATTTAGCGTTTCATATTATACTTACTAAATTTTATAGGAAATTATTACTATTATTTCTTTGATACATACGGGTTATCTTCATAGTAGAATCTATATAAATAATCCTTTGCTTCTTCTGCATAATCTATTCCTATTCTTTTTGCTTCTATAATTTTTCCTGTTTTTTCTTCCTTATTTTCAATAAGTTTTTCAAGTTCTTTATCATAATCAGCTATAAATAAAGAATTATCCCAAAGAAGCTTATCATTTTGATTTTTATTTAAATTTAAAGCTAAACATAACTTTGAAGGTCCTGATGTAAGATTAAGTCTTTCTTTTTTATTAAGTTCTATGTATTTTTTATTACACCTTTTTTCTGATATATAATCTAAACCTATTAAAGGCTCTATAGCCCTTATTAAAACTCCTTCAGGCTCTCCTTCTTTTACTGTAATTGCATTTAAACAATAATACATTCCATAAATGCTATAAATATAAGCATTTCCTGGTTTTTTATACATAGGCATAACTCTAGGAGTTTTTTTTCCACCATAAACATGGGCTGCTTTATCAGTAACTCCTAAATAGCCTTCTGTTTCAACTATTTTTCCACCTACAAGCTTTCCATCTATATTATGTATTAAATACTTTCCAAGAAGCTCTTTTGCTACAATTAATGTTTCTCTGCCATAAAAATCTTCTTTTAATATAATCATACTGCTTATAATTTTTCCCTTCATTTATATTTTTGCATCTTACTATTTACTTAAACTCTTATAATTAAAACTTTAAAATTTTCAAAAAGTACTTTAAAAAATTAATATAAATAAGTTTTTAAGTTTTTTTCATTTTAATTATATTATGCTTTTAATATATATAAAAGTAGTTTATTTTTTAATTAAAATAGACTATGCAAAAATCATAAAAACAAAAGTAAATCTTACTTGTTTTGAAAGCTTTCACATTTAGTTTCTGTATAAATTTCTGGGTTATTTCCTGAAACCTGTATACTATCTAAATTACATAAACAATTTTCATTATGCTTACAGCTTTCTACATTACATACAAGACAATCACAGCTTCCTGAAGATGAACTACAATTTGTTAAATTTCCATATAAAAGAGAGTTTAAATATGAACCACAACAAGTTCCTTCCTCAGACTTTGCAGAAATTCCTCCTATATTTACTCTATCTGCATAACAACAACCACTTTCATTATGTGAACATTTTTCTACATTACATTCTATTCTAGCCATTTTTTGTTTCTCCTTTTATTATTTTAGTTAATTAAAGTATCTTTCTAAAAGCCCTTTAAAGGCTCTTCCATGTCTTGCTTCATCTTTGCACATTTCATGAACTGTATCATGTATAGCATCTAAATTCTTTTCTTTTGCCTCTGTTGCAAGTTTTTTCTTACCTTCACAGGCTCCATATTCAGCTTCCACTCTAGCCTTTAAATTTGCTTTTGTATCTGCTACAAGAACTTCACCTAAAATTTCTGCAAACTTTGCTGCATGTTCTGCCTCTTCAAAAGCAATTCTTTTATAAGCTTCTCCTACTTCTGGATAACCTTCACGGTCTGCTTGCCTTGACATGGCAATATACATACCAACTTCTGTACATTCTCCCATAAAGTTAGCTCGTAGTTGCTCTATAATTTCAGAATCTAAGCCTTTTCCTATTCCTATATTATGCTCATCTGCCCAAGACAACTCTTCCTTTACCTCTTTAAATTGTGATTTATCAGCTTTACAAAGAGGACATATTTTAGGAGGCTCTTCCCCCTCATGAACATACCCACATATTGTGCATATAAATTTTTTCATTTAACCATAACTTCCTTTCCTTTATTAACTTTCTCTTTTAACTTTCCCTTTTAATAAAAAATTATTCAAAAAAATAAAAACTATCTTACAAAAAATATAGCTTAATATAAAGTTTTTTTATATTAAGTCTATACTTTAAGTAAAATAGTTTTATATAAACAATTTTTATTAACTTTTTCTAAAAATTATCTAGCTTATAAAAACCTATTTAATTGCTAAATATTTTAATTGTCCACTTTCATCTTCCCATGTTATTATTTGACATGGAGTTGTTGCTGCTTTACATCTAATACCAACTATTTGAGTTGAAGTTAATGTATCTAAAATATCTACGCTTTTAGTTCCTTCTAAGCAGTCTTTTACATAAGTATCAAAATTTCCATCTACACTTTTTAATTTTTCTTCATCAACATCATATAATTTAATATTTTTATTATCTTTTTCAGAGAATAAAACTACTAAAGTATCTCCATCTGCTTGGTTTTCATTTTTTAATAAAATCTCTCTATTAGTAACTCCTGATTCTCCTACTAAATCAAATAATGAAGCTTGTAATTCATCAATACTTATTTTAGTATCTAATTTTCCAGTTAAATAATTCATATTATCTACAGCATTATCTTTTGCAAGATTTTCTGGAACATCTACCTTATCAAATTTTAATTCCTCATCACTATTTGCAGTTATAACTTTTCCATCTTCCGATTGTTCTTTATCTTTTGAATCATTTTCTTTTGAATCATTTTCTTTTGAATCATCTTTTTTAGAATCCTCTTTTGAATTATTTGATGTAGCTGTATCAGTTGAAGTTACTGTATTAGTTGAATTAGCAGTCTTACTTTCATCATTTTCAGACTTTCCACATGAAACTATTAATGTTGATAAAACAGCTACTGTTGCAATAACTGTAATTATTTTTTTATTTTTCATTTATATGTCTCCTTACTTGTATAACTTCTTAAGTTTTACTTTTCTAATATTATAGCATATATTTTTTAATAGTTGAATAAATTCTAATATTACATATTTATTACTTTTTTTAAATATTTATTTCATTTTTTAAATTAATATAAACTTAATACCATGATACTTTTATTTTCTATGTAATAATGAAAAATATCACACTTAATCCTCTAAAGTAAAAAGTGTGATGTGCTTTAAATATTAAATAACATATAGATATATTAAAAAGCTTTAACAAAATATATTACTCTCTATTCTTCGCCAAGCTCCTGGAATGCTCTACAGCCAGAGGTGACACCTACCCCTTCTCCTTGCTATGTTTACGCAAGTTTCTTTTTATTTATATATCCACTTAAGTTTATTATTTTTGGTATAGTCAATAAACTTTTAATATCTTCTTTTTTAAATAATGTGTTATCAAATTTTCTAAGTATATTATAACTACCATTTACATCAGCATTTATAATAATATTTTTTGTTTTATATAAACCTCTACTTATTCTTTTCCCAGAAAACTTATATTTTTCTCCTTCTTTAAAAGTAGGAATATCATCTAAATCTAAGAAACTAGATTTAGAGGTATAAGACTCTTCTATTATATTGACATTTATATTGAAACTTTCAGCTTTATAAGTAATCATGTTGATAATCTTATTAAAGGGAATAGATACAAAATTTTGATTATTTTTTGCACCAATACTTATTTCATTTTTCCAGTTCTCATTTTTACCTATAACAATATTTCCTATTAAGTTTTCTATACAATAGTTAACTATAAAAGCTGATGCTTTATGCATATAATCATCTATCTTAGCATTCCTTTTCCTAGTTAATGAATCCATTTTCTTTGAATATGAACATTGTCGTCTTTCATTGATATAGATATTATTTTTCTTATCATATCTAACAAAAGTATATAGAGGCATATTTTCTTGCATTAAAGACTTTTTCTTATTATAGTATTGATTTATTGATTTTAACGGTTTGCCGTTAATAATAATAGGTTTTAGACCTATATTATTTGTAATGGTTGCAAGGTTGGATAAACCTAAATCAATACCTATAAAAGCTTTTTCGTTTAATTTAACATTATTTTTAAATTCCTTATCTAGAACCAATTCAATTTTATATACACTACCCATTGGAATTATTCTAACTTCCTTTAGTTTTGAATTGGAAACATCAATGCCAACTTCAAGAGTTAATTTGGTTTTAGGTAAAGTTAATTTACCATTTTTTATTTTACAGCTTTGATTGGTCATAGAAAGTTTAACTCTACCATTTTTATCTTTATATTTAGGTAGTTTTGGTCTACCTTTATATTTAGATTTATTTTTATTGTAATCTTTAATTGACACAAAAAAACTCTTCCAATCTTTAAATAAATTTCTTAAAATTTGTTGAGATGTTTGAATTGCTAACATTTTATAAGGATTATCTTCAATTTTTAAATAGTTAGAGAAATAAAAATCTAAAAAATCATAACTAATTAAAGCATTTTCCAAATTAATATATTTATGAGGTTTATATTCACTTTTTATTAGTTTTTTTAAAGATTCTTTTTTCTTTTCTAATTCATCTTTATAGTTTTTATAGTTAAACTTACTTTTTATAAAATCATTTAACTCTAATTTAGCTTTCTCTATTTTTTCAGGTTTCTTTTCATAAAATAAAGCCTTCTTTTTGTCATTAAATTCAGCTATTGCATTATTAATATCTTTTAAATAAAGAACTTGCTCTTTATTTAATTCTTCTTTTGAAGATAATATAAAACATTGTCGTATATGATAATTTGCTAAATTTCTAAGATTTTTAGCCTTAAAACTTTCATTATCACAGTATTCAAATAATTCATGACTGTTTTTAATTTGGTATTTAGAAACTCTTTTTAAAATAGTTGTACTCACATTCTCACCTCCTTCAATATTCATTAAATAAACACCTAACTATTCTTTATTTTCAAAGCATATACTGACTCATCATCATAATCATATTGACCATTAGGAAGCAAAGTAGCTTTAACAGTTCCATTTTTAACATATTTAGTTAGTGTAGGCCTAGTTACTCTCAATAACACTAACACTTCTTTTGATTTCAAAAAAAAATCACCTCCTACAACTAGATTAACTTAAGTGAGGTGATTTGTAAATAAAATATATTAAACTTATTTAATATATTTTATTTCTTTTAATTTATTTGCTTATTATATATTTTTTATAAGCTAAAACTTATTAAATAAGTCTATACAAATTATCCTTCTATTTTATAGTTCTTTTCATCATTATTGTCCCAATAATCATAACCATTTACTCCATAGTATAAAACAAATTCAAAGTTTTTCTTTTCATTATCTTCTATAGAAAGATACTTGTCCCATACTTGAAGTCTATCTTCATTTAATTGCTCTGTATCATAACCTGATGAACAATAATACATACCTTCTTCTTTGTAAGTATTCCATCCATCAAAAGTATACTTTATCTTTACATCTTTTTCATAAGCAAAGTCTTTAAGTAAAGCAGTTATTTTATATTCTGTTCCATTTTTATTTATAGAATATAATTTTATAGCCTTATCTCCTATAATGTTTATATATCTTACTGGCTCTTTTTCTTCATCTATAACTTCATTTACTTCATTTATGACTTCTTTTGCTTCTTCTATAATTTCCTTTGCTTCTTCTTTTATCTCTTTTTCTTCTAATTTAGTTTCAGCATCTTTTTTATTAGTTAATTCTTCTTTAACTTCAGTTTTAGGCTTTAAAACTTCTTCTTTAACATTATTATCACTATTTGCTTCTTTTACTTTAACAGTTTCCTCTAAAGTAGTAACCTCTTTAATTTTTTCATTTTCTAAATCACTATTAACAGTTACTGCTACTTCCTTTTTTATATCTTCAGCCTTTATTGATTCTTTTCTTGGTTGAGATCTTCTTCTAGCTACATTACTTGTTCTTCTTGATTTTCTACTCATTATTAAACACCTCTCATTAATCGAAATAAAATCTGTTTTTAGCCTATATAAATTTTAACATTTTTGGATTTAAACCTCAAGCCAGTTATAATTAAATTCGTTTTTTTATAAATTCTTCTAAAATAAATCTACCATCTTTTTATAAATTCTTGAGTTCCATATAAATATCCTGAAGAGTTTACATATATCCCAAAACCTATTGCTTCAAAATTTTCACTAAGCATGTTAGCATTATGTCCAGATGAGTTTTTCCAACTTTCAAATAATCCATTAGCTATTTCTTTACATTCTTCCTTTGTATAAACTTTATTAGGATTTATATAAGACCTTATTATATTTTCTCCTATAGCACATGCATTTTCATATTTTTCTGGATACATATTCCACCAATATTTGCCTTCATAACTATGAGAAAAATAATTATTGTCTGACATATGTTTTGATTTTCCATAAGCACACTCTTCCATAACACTATCAACTGCTAATGACTTTAACCCATTATTATTTCTATGTTCATTTACTAATCTATACATTTCATCATAAACAACTTTATTAAACTCACTTGTATTAACACTATAATTAACTTCTTTTATTGTATAGCTTAAAGATTTTCTAGTGACTTGTCCATTTTCATTCTTTACATCTACATATAAAGTTTTATCTCCTATAGCTTTTGTTTTCCAAGTATATGTGTTTGATTTTCCATAATCTCTTAATTTTGCCCAATTGCCTGTTTTATTATCTTTTATTATAAATTTATATTGTAATGTGCCACTTCCTGTTGCTTCTACTGAAAGCTTTATTGATGCTCCACTTATCTGTGGTGACTTTTTATCTGATACAAAACTCTTTATTACTGGTGCTTTAAATACTTTTTCTTTTATTGTATAGCTTAAAGATTTTCTTATAACTTGTCCCTTTTCATCCTTTACATCTACATATAAGGTTTTATCCCCTGTAGCCTTTGTTTTCCAAATGTATGTGTTATCTGTTCCATAATCTCTTAATTTTGCCCAATTTCCTGTTTTATTATCCTTTATTATAAATTTATACTGTAATGTGCCTTTTCCTGTTGCCCCTACTGAAAGCTTTATTGCTGTACCACTTATTTGTGGTGATTTTTTATCTGCTGTAAAATTATTTATAGCTGTAATTATTTCAGGTTCTTGAATTTCTTCAACTTCAATTTCTTTAAATGAAATTGAATTTTCTTTTGCATAAGTTTCTGCATAAGAATCTTTATATCCATTAATAGTTAATTTATCACAATAAAGAAAGGCATATTCCTCTATACTTGTTACTGAATTTGGTATTGTTATACTTGTTAATTCACTACATCCTTCAAATGTAAATTCTCTTATACTTGTTATTGAATTTGGTAATGTTATCTCTTTTAAATTATTACATTCTGTAAATGTACCTTCTTCTATAGTTGTTATTGAATTTAATATTTCTATACTATTTAACATACTACAATAATTAAATGAATAAGGAGCTAAAATTTTTACTGAACTTGGTACTTTATATGATTCTTCTGTTTTTCCTGAAGGATATTGTATTAATGTACTCTTATCTTTACTAAATAATATTCCATCTTCATCAATATAATTTATATTGTTTTTATCTACATTTATCTTTATTAAATCAGTATCTCCAGCAAATGCAGCACTTTCTATAGTTGTTACAGAAGATGGTATATCTACACTATTTAATGCACTACAAAAACTAAATGCACAAGAAGCTATAGTTTTTACTGAATTTTGTACTTTATATGATTTTTCTGTTTTTCCTGAAGGATAACTTAACAATTTACTTTTATCTTTGTTAAACAATACTCCATCTTCATCAGAATAAGCTTTGTTATTTTCAGATACACTTATATTTTTTAAATTTGAACAATAAAAAAATGCATTTTCTCCTATTTCTTCTACAGAACTTGATATATCTACATTCACTAAATTTGTACAATAATAAAATGCACTTTCTCCTATATTTAATACTGAATTTGGTATATTTATATCAGTTAAACTAGTACACCACGCAAACGCAAATTCTCCTATTTGAGTTACTGAGTTTGGTATATTTACATCTTTTAAATTTTTGCAACTACTAAAAGCATATTCACCTATACTTATTACTGAATTTGGTATAGTTATATTAGTTAAATTTTCACATTGCATAAAAGCATAATCTCCTATACTTGTTACTGAACTTGGTATATCTACTTCTGTTAAAGCCATACATGAAATAAATGTAGAATTTTCTATTCTAACTATTGAATTAGGAATTTTTATACTTGTTAAATTTATGCAAATTGCAAAAGCTTCACTACCTATACTTTGTACTGAATTAGGTAGCTCTATATTTTTTAATTTAGCACAAAACTTAAAAGCTTTATCCTCTATAATAATTACAGAATTAGGAATACTTATCTTTGTAAAATTAGTACAACGATAGAATGCTTCTTTTCCTATTTTAGTTACAGTCTTTCCATTAATTTCACTTGGAATTTCTAATTCTGTATCTTCTCCAGAATAATCTGTAATAGTTATTTCATCATTATCTACAACATAATTTAAGTAACCCTTATCAGTTTCAAACTTAAAAACTTCATCAGCTAAAGTATTAGTAACCTTTATACCTGAAAACAGAATTACTCCCATTATTATTGTCATTAAGTAAGACAATAATCTTTTAAAATTTTTCATCTTAAATACCCCCTATTTGAAAAAACGATTTTGTTAAGTTAATATTATATAGACAACCACTCCTATCAGGATTTACAATAAAATTATAAATAAATATTTCCCCCTTGAAAGGAGCGATTGTTATGCATAATTATTTATACTTTTGAAAAAATTAC
>UQBY01000010.1 GCA_900539375.1 uncultured Clostridium sp.
TTAAAAAATTAGATGATATACTTCCTAGAAAATGTGGTTCAAAACATTTCTATAAATTTTATAAATTCTACTTAACTTTTTCAAACAATCTTTGGTATCTGTATACAGCCTCTCGTATTGCCATTCCCATTTAGGTAATTTCACACCCACTTGCCTTACTACCTCTAAATCTCCTTTTTTGTTTTTTTTATAAAACGACATGGCATATTTATAAATTTGCTCGTAAGTTAAACCTGATAAATCCGCTATCCTTTTCATCCTGTCTTCATAAACTTTGCTTTCATCAACCAATGTCGACCCAACATCAAAAAATAGTCATTTTATTTCGTCCTTTTTGGGTCAAAATCCTCTTTTTCTTGCTTCTTCTAGCAGTTTGGGTTGAATTTCTGGGTAAGTCCAATTAATCGGTAGTTCATCCATAATTGCTATTTTTTCAATTTCACTGTGAAGCTCTTTTTCAAATGTATGTATATCTGAGAAGAATAATTTTCCAAAAGTCTCCATTCCATCGAAATTATCTGGTGCAGTCACAGAATATATACAAATTGGAGTAATATCAAAAGTTATTGCTCCTGTTTCTTCATATAGTTCTCGTTTGGCTGTTTCAAGAATATCCTCACCATCTTCTCTATGTCCTCCTGGTACCTCCCATGTATTCCTTTCCTTGTGCTTGCAAAATACCCATTTACCATTATGTTTGGCAATAATAACTGCAAACTTTAGCATTGAATCATTAATACTATCATAAAAATTCACTTTCATCATATAATGTTCCTTATTAGATTTCATCTATTTTCTTGCCATTATTGCTCTCACAAATAGAGCCAAACTAGAGCCATTTAGAATAAATGCCGAAAACCCGCATAAATACAAGCTTTCGGCATTTCTGTCTGTTATTCAAATTCTACAATTACATCTGTATATTGTGTCCTTTTCATTTGATTATTTCTATATGTTGTATGATTATTCTTCAAATTCCATAGATTATTTTTCTTTTAAGAGTTTTTTGCAACCATTATGCAACCAAATTAATCATTATTACAATATTACGTTAACCCAGCTTGGAATGCTATTTGCTTTCCATAATATATTGCCATTTTTAATATTCACTATTTCTTTAAACATCTCTGTATTATCATATACATTTATTTCATCACATATATCAATTACTCTTTGTAAATTTTTAAGAGATTCATAATATCTTCTTTCTACGTCAGTATCAGGTATTCCATGACCACCCTTGCTTACTCTTATTTTAATTCTTTCTTTAGCAATTTCAGGACTTTCTACTCCTATATAGTTCATTACAATATAAAAGCCTTTTTTCTTTGCATTATTTATATTTTTAACTATACTATTACCACTCTTGGTTAAATGATATATTGTTATTAATGTATTGTCTAATTAACTTAACAGCCTCTCTTGCACATTTCATTTGAAGATTACTGTCACGCCAAGATCCTATACGTGCTACCATTTCATCAGTATTAATTCTTTTTTCATCTTTGTTCTCATCATAATAAATAGACTTATATATTGAGGTTTTGCCAGCTCCATTAACACCAGCAAAAATAGTATATGTTGGCATATTATTTACCTATAACCTTTGCTTGTTTCTCTTGTAATAAAAAATTTGAAAGTGTCATATAAAAATCTTGTTCATCTTTTGTTTTAGCATTTCTAAATAGTTCCTTTAATTCACTATAAGAATACTTCTTAAACATATTATATAAATCATTATTTCTATCCATAATTATTACCTCCAAAATTTACTTATTATAATTATAAACTTAATATTATACTAATACAATCTCATAACTTATAACTTTTTTATATTAATGCCATAAGCGCAAAAAATCTCGTAAAGTCTTGATAAATCAAGCTTTACGAGATTTTATCAATTATTCAAACTCAATAGTAGCTGGTGGTTTTCCTGTACAATCGTACATTACACGGTTTACTCCGTTTACTTCATTTACTATTCTAGTTGTTACTTTTCCTAGTACTTCCCATGGAAGTTCTGCTGATTCTGCTGTCATAAAATCGCTTGTTGTTACTGCACGAAGTGCTATTGCATAGTCATATGTTCTTTCGTCTCCCATAACTCCAACTGATCTCATGTTTGTAAGTGCTGCAAAGTATTGTCCTATGTTCTTATCTAGTCCTGCTTTTGCTATTTCTTCACGATATATTGCATCTGCATCTTGAACTATTCTTACTTTTTCTGCAGTTACTTCTCCAATTATTCTTATTCCAAGTCCTGGTCCTGGGAATGGTTGTCTGTACACTAAGTATTCTGGTATTCCAAGTTCAAGACCTGCTTTTCTAACTTCGTCTTTAAATAATAGTCTTAATGGCTCTATTATTTCTTTAAAGTCTACGCAATCTGGAAGTCCTCCAACATTGTGGTGTGATTTTATAACTGCTGATTTTCCAAGTCCACTTTCAATTACATCTGGATAAATTGTACCTTGTACAAGGTAATCTACAGCTCCTATTTTCTTAGCTTCTTCTTCAAATACTCTTATAAATTCTTCACCAATAATCTTTCTCTTCTTTTCTGGTTCTTCTACACCTTTAAGTTTTTCGTAGAATCTTTCTTGTGCATTTACACGAATGAAGTTTAATTTGTATGGTCCATTTGGTCCAAATACTGCTTCTACTTCATCTCCTTCATTTTTACGAAGAAGACCATGGTCAACAAATACACATGTTAATTGCTTTCCAACAGCTTTTGAAAGTAATACTGCAGCTACAGATGAATCAACTCCACCTGATAATGCACATAATACTTTACCATTTCCTACTTTTTCACGGATTTGTTTTATTGTTGTTTCAACAAATGAATCCATTTTCCAATCTCCAACACATCCACAAACATTATAAACAAAGTTTGAAAGCATCTTCATTCCTTCTTGTGTATGCATAACTTCTGGGTGGAATTGAACTGCATATAAGTTCTTTTCTTCACATTCCATTGCTGCTACTGGACAAACTGGTGTATGTGCTGTTATAGTAAATCCTTCAGGAGCTTTTTCTATGTAATCTGTATGACTCATCCAACAAATTGTTTTTGTTGAAACTCCTTTAAATATTTTAGAATTTACATCAACATCAACTTCTGTTTTCCCATATTCACTTACTGGTGCAGTTGCAACCTTTCCTCCAAGAATATGTGACATAAGTTGTGAACCATAGCATATACCAAGAACAGGTATTCCTAATTCAAATATAGCCTTATCACATAAAGGTGAATCTTCACCATATACACTATTTGGTCCACCAGTAAAGATGATTCCCTTTGGATTCATTTCTTTTATTTTATCAAGGCTCATATTATATGGGTGAACTTCACAATATACGTTACATTCTCTTACTCTTCTAGCGATTAATTGATTATATTGTCCGCCAAAGTCTAAAACAAGGATTAATTCTTTATTCATATTTTCCTCCAATAATAATATATTTCTCTTTTATATTATCATATTATTATGCTCCCAGCTATAAAGTTGGGAGCATTTTTTAATTCTATTTTATTGATTTGCACTATAGTTTGGTGCTTCCTTAGTTATATTTACATCATGTGGATGACTTTCTCTAAGTCCTGCTGAAGTTTGAACTACAAATCTTGCCTTTTCAAATAATTCATCTAATGTTCTTGAACCACAGTAACCCATACCTGCTCTTATTCCACCAACAAGTTGGTAAATTGTATCAGCAACTGCTCCCTTATATGCCTTTCTTCCTTCAACACCTTCTGGAACTAATTTCTTAGCACCTTCTTGGAAGTATCTATCCTTAGAACCACAAGCCATAGCCGCTAAAGAACCCATTCCTCTATAAACCTTATAGCTTCTTCCTTGATATATTTCTAATTCTCCTGGTGCTTCTTCACATCCTGCAAATAATGAACCCATCATTGCAACGCTTGCTCCAGCTGCTAATGCTTTAACTATATCTCCTGAATATTTAAGTCCTCCATCTGCAATTACTGGAATTCCATACTTTCTTCCAACTTCTGCACAATCCATAACTGCTGTTAATTGAGGAACTCCAACACCTGCAACAACTCTTGTTGTACATATTGAACCAGGTCCTATACCTACCTTTACACAGTCTGCTCCTGCTTTTATTAAATCTTCAGTAGCTCCTGCATCTGCAACATTACCTGCTATAACTTGAAGGTCTGGGTAAGCTGCCTTTAATTTCTTAACAGCACTCATAACTCCTTCTGAATGTCCATGTGCACTATCTAAAACAACAACATCAACCTTAGCTTCAACTAAAGCTTTTGCTCTATCTAACATATCATTAGTTATTCCAATTGCTGCACCACAAAGTAATCTTCCCTTAGAATCCTTTGCTGCATTTGGATATGCTTTAGTTTTTTCTATATCCTTTATTGTTATAAGTCCCTTTAAGTTTCCATCCTTATCTACTAAAGGTAACTTTTCTATTTTATGTTTCTTTAATAATTCTTTAGCTTCTTCAACTGAAGTATTTTCAGGAGCTGTAACTAAATTGTCCTTTGTCATTACTTCACTTATCTTCTTTGAATAATCTGTTTCAAAAGTAGTATCTCTGTTTGTTAATATACCAACTAACTTTCCATCTACAGTTATTGGAACACCAGAGATTCTATATTGTGCCATTAAGTCTTCAGCATCTTGTAGAGTATGATCTGGAGTTAAGAATATAGGGTCAGTTATAACACCATTTTCTTGTCTCTTAACTTTATCAACTTCTTTAGCTTGTTGTTCTATAGACATATTTTTATGTATAATTCCAATTCCACCTTCTCTAGCCATAGCAATTGCCATCTTAGATTCAGTGACTGTATCCATTCCAGCACTCATTAATGGAATATTTAACTCTATTTTCTTTGTAAGTTGAGTTTTTAAAGATACCTCTCTAGGTAATACATCAGATTTGTTTGGAACTAATAATACATCATCAAATGTATAAGCTTGTTTTAAAATTGTTGCCATTTACTATCATTCTCCTTTTGAAAAATTTTATTCATTATGTATTTCATTTTGCAGGTTTTTTTGCAAAACTTTATTGAATTTTGAGTATAAAAAAAGCACATTAACTTTACAATTAGTGAAGTTAATAAGCTTACAATATTATAATATTTAAGTATATTAATTCACCCATAGTCGGAAATTTACGGCTTCCGGTAGATACTCCCTGCCTTATTCAGAGGATATACGAGTTTTTTGTTTTAAATTAAATTTATTATAATGTATAGTTTTCTTAAAGTCAATAAATTTGAATGAAAAATTGCAAATTTTATTATACTTATAATTTTAATTTAATTAAAAAAAGAAGAGACTTGAAAAATAAGCCTCTTCTAAATTAATTTTAGTACATTCCGTCCATTCCACCTGGTGCTGGCATTGGTGCTTCCTTTTGAGGAATTTCAGCAACAGCAGCTTCTGTTGTTAAGAATGTTGATGCAACTGATGCTGCATTTTGAAGTGCAGATCTTGTAACCTTAGTTGGGTCAACAATTCCTGCCTTAATCATATTCTTATATTCACCATGTAAAGCATCATATCCAACTCCAGCTTCACTGTTTTTAACTTTTTCTATTATTACTGAACCTTCAAGTCCTGCATTAGCTGCAATTTGTCTCATTGGTTCTTCTAATGCTCTTACTATTATATTTATACCAACTTGTTCATCAGGAACATTTGAAGTTACTTTATTTACTTCATTTATTACATTTACATAAGCAGTTCCGCCTCCTGCAACTATACCTTCTTCAACAGCAGCTTTAGTTGCATTTAAAGCATCTTCAATTCTTAATTTTCTTTCCTTAAGTTCAGTTTCAGTAGCAGCACCAACTTTTATTACTGCAACTCCACCAGCAAGTTTAGCTAATCTTTCTTGTAATTTTTCTTTATCAAATTCAGATGTAGTATCATCTATTTGAGCTCTTATTAAGCTTACTCTATCTTTTATATCTTGAGAGTCACCTTTTCCATTTACTATTGTTGTTGTTTCTTTAGTAACCTTAACGCTATCTGCTTGACCTAACATATCTAATGTTGTTTCTTTTAAGTCTAATCCAACTTCATCTGATATAACTTGGCCACCAGTTAATATAGCTATATCTTGAAGCATTTCCTTTCTTCTATCACCAAATCCTGGTGCCTTTACAGCAACACATGTAAATGTTCCTCTTAATTTATTAACAACTAAAGTTTGAAGTGCTTCTCCTTCTACATCTTCAGCTATTATTAATAACTTCTTTCCACCTTGAACAATTTGTTCTAGTAATGGAAGTATTTCTTGTATGTTAGAAATCTTCTTATCTGTTATTAAGATATAAGGATTGTCTAAGTCTGCTACCATCTTTTCTAAATCAGTTGACATGTAAGCTGAAACATATCCTCTATCAAATTGCATACCTTCAACTACATCTAATTCAGTTCCCATTGATTTAGATTCTTCTATTGTGATAACACCTTCGTTTCCAACCTTCTCCATTGCATCTGCAATTAACTTACCAATTGTTTCATCAGCAGCTGATACTGAAGCAACTCTTGCTATATCTTCTTTTCCTTCAACTGGCTTTGAAATCTTCTTTATTTCTTCAACAGCCTTATCTACTGCTGTCTTTATACCGCCTCTTATTAATATAGGATTAGCTCCTGCTGTAACATTTTTTAATCCTTCTCTTATAATAGCTTGTGCTAAAAGAGTAGCTGTAGTTGTACCGTCACCAGCAACATCATTAGTCTTTGTAGCTACTTCCTTAACTAATTGAGCTCCCATGTTTTCATATGGGTCTTCTAATTCAATTTCTCTTGCAATTGAAACACCATCATTAGTAATTAAAGGTGTTCCAAACTTTTTATCTAAAATTACATTTCTTCCTTTAGGTCCTAAAGTAACCTTTACTGTATCTGCTAATTTATCTACACCAACTTGCATAGCTCTTCTTGCGTCTTCACCAAATTTTAATGACTTTGCCATTTTTATCTCCTCCTATTTCCTACTTTTCTACTATTGCTAATATATCTTCTTGCTTTAATATCATATATTCTTCTCCAGCAACTTTAACTTCAGTTCCTGCATACTTAGAATATAATACCTTATCTCCAACTTTTACTTCCATTTCAACTCTTTTTCCGTCCACTACTGCTCCTGGACCGACAGCTACAACTTCTGCTTCTTGAGGCCTTTCCTTAGCAGCACCTGTTAAGACTATTCCGCTTTTTGTAGTTTCTTCTGCCTCTAATTTTTTAATTACAACTCTTTCTCCAAGTGGTTTAATGTTCATTATAAAGACCCTCCTTAATTTTTTTAAATTTATATTCTTATGTTATAATATTCCTATTTGTTAGCACTCACAGTCATCGAGTGCTAATATAATTATAATATCCTTTCATACCACTTTATTCAAATATTAACACTTCTATTCTAAAGGTAAAATTGGTCATTTTCTTTCATTTTCTAAAATTATCTCTTTATTGCTTAATTTTTCTCTTTTTATTAAGAACATTTTTATGCAATGTATATTGCAGTATTATTTATTTTAGATTTTTTTCTTGCAATTTTTTAATATTTAATGCCTTTTATATAAATAATATTCATTTTGTTAAGTTAATATTCTTAAATTCTTTAAAAAAAATACTCTTTATTTATAAAAAATAAGGCTGTGAAACAAAAACTTAATTTGCTCCACAGCCTTAAAACTTATTCATTATCAACACTTATTTTATTTTCTCTGGCATAGTAGAAAAGATATTGTTGTGCAAAACCTGCAAAATCTTTAAATTTATCTCTTCCAAATATTCTTATTTTATTTAAAGAGCCTTCCTCTGCATTATAAAAATGCATCATTGCTCTTTTCACCCAAACATCAACTGGAAAGGCAGAAGTCTTTTCCATTGAAAATAGCATTATACAATCTGCAACTTTAGCTCCTACTCCTTTAAAATTTTGTAAAGCTTTATGACATTCATCTGCATCTAGAGAGGCAATATGTTCTAAATCATATTCGTCTCCTTTTTTTGAAGCATTAACCTTCTCTATTGTATCTAATATGTATTTACTTCTAAAGGAAGCTTTTGTTTCTTGTATTTCTTCTAAAGTAGCATCTTTTAATTGAGTTGGGGTTGGAAATACATAATATGTGTTTCCTTTATACTCAATAGGTGTGCCCCACTTTTCACTTATTTTATTTACAGTTTTCTTTATTGAAGGAATATTATTTCTTGCAGATATTATAAAACTTATTAAAAGTTCAAAAGGCTCTTGATTTAATATTCTTATTCCATATCCATATTCAACACTTTTTCTAAGAATTTCGTCCTTTGCTAATTCCTTTTTAATTTCATCATAATCTCTTTCTAAATCAAAATATTTTTTCCATATATTATTAAAATCTTCTTCATTTGAATTTAATATTCTTAATTTATCATCTTCTTGAATAACTTCTATAACCTTTCCAAAGGCTACTCCTATATAATCATTTTCTTTAACCTTTTCCCATCTAAAGCACTGTCCACACTCAACTACTTGTTTAATATTAAAATTTTTTAAATCTGTTATTATAACTTCATTATTTAAAAAATTCACTTTAAATTTATTTTCCATTACTTCACCTACTTCATTTAAATGTTCTTTTATTATTATAACATAATAGGTTTTAAATTATTAAAAAAAGGCGAATCCAAATAGACTCGCCTTAAAATTTATAAATTATTTATTTTGAAGATATTCATGTATTCCTGCTGCTGCCTTTTTACCAGCTCCCATAGCAAGTATAACTGTTGCTGCACCTGTTACAGCATCTCCACCTGCAAATACTCCTTCTCTTGAAGAAGCTCCAGTTTCTTCTGTTGCAACAATACATCCTCTCTTGTTAACTTCAAGTCCCTTTGTTGTAGAAGATATTAATGGGTTTGGTGATGTACCAAGAGACATAATTACTGTGTCAACATCCATAACAAATTCTGAACCTTCAATAGCTATAGGACTTCTTCTTCCTGAAGCATCTGGTTCTCCAAGTTCCATCTTAACACACTTCATTCCCTTAACCCATCCCTTTTCATCTTCAAGGATTTCTGTTGGGTTTGTTAATACATCAAAGATTACACCTTCTTCTTTAGCATGATGTACTTCTTCAACTCTTGCTGGAAGTTCTTCTTCACCTCTTCTGTAAACTATATGAACTTCTGCACCTAATCTTAAAGCAGTTCTTGCTGCATCCATTGCAACATTTCCTCCACCAACTACAGCAACTTTAGTTCCTGCCTTAATTGGTGTATCATAATTTTCTTTAAATGCTTTCATTAAGTTATTTCTTGTTAAGAATTCATTAGCTGAGAATACTCCATTTGCATCTTCACCCTTTATTCCCATAAATCTTGGAAGACCTGCTCCTGAACCTATAAATACAGCTTCAAATCCTTCTTCATCAAATAATTCATCTATTGTAACTGTTCTTCCTATAATAACATTAGTTTCTATCTTAACACCAAGTTTCTTAAGATTTTCAACTTCACTCTTAACTACAGTATCTTTTGGAAGTCTGAATTCTGGAATACCATAAACTAAAACTCCACCAGCTTCATGTAATGCTTCAAATACTGTAACATCATATCCAAGCTTTGCTAAATCACCAGCACAAGCAATACCAGCAGGACCACTTCCTATAACAGCAACTTTCTTACCATTTTTAGGAGCAGTTTCTGATAAATCAACATTATGTTCTCTTGACCAGTCTGCTACAAATCTTTCAAGCTTACCAATTGATATAGCTTCGCCTTTTATTCCAAGTACACATTGACTTTCACATTGTCTTTCTTGAGGACAAACTCTTCCACATACAGCTGGAAGTGCAGATGCTTCTGCAATTATCTTTGCAGCTTCTGCAAAGTTTCCATTTTTAACTTGTTCTATAAATCTAGGAATTGGAACACTTACTGGACACTTTCCTACACATCTAGGATTTTTACAATTTAAGCATCTTGATGCTTCTGCCATAGCTTCTTCTTCATTATATCCTAAACATACTTCTTCAAAATTAGTTGCTCTTACCTTTGGTTCTTGTTCTCTAACAGGAACTCTTTTCATTCTATCTACTTGCATCTTATTTGTCACCTCCGCAATGTCCACATCCGCCATGATGTGTATCTCCTTCTTCAGCCTTAAGCTTAGCTCTTCCTTCTTCAGTTTTATACATAGCTTGTCTTCTCATTGCTTGGTCAAAATCTACTAAATGTCCATCAAATTCTGGTCCATCAACACAAGCAAACTTAACCTTGTCACCAACAGTTATTCTACATGCTCCACACATTCCTGTACCATCAACCATTATTGGGTTCATACTTACTATTGTAGGTATATTTAATTCCTTAGTTAAAAGACAAACAAATTTCATCATTATCATTGGTCCTATAGCTACAACTAAGTCATATTTCTTTCCTTCTTTTTCAACTAAGTCTTTAAGCTTATCTGTAACTAATCCTTTATATCCTGATGAACCATCATCAGTTGCTAAGTAATAGTTTCCTGCTACAGCTTGCATTTCTTCTTGAAGAATTGCTATATTTGTGCTTCTTGCTCCAACTATTACATCTGCATTTATACCTTGCTTTTTTAACCATTTAACTTGAGGATATACAGGTGCTGTTCCTACTCCTCCAGCAATAAATAATATGTTCTTTTTCTTTAATTCTTCTAAATCTTCATCAACCATTTCTGATGGTCTTCCAAGAGGTCCAACAAAATCTCTGAAGTAGTCTCCTTCTTCATATTTTGCCATTCTTTCAGTTGATGCTCCTATTGTTTGGAATACTATTGTAACAGTTCCTTTTTCAGCATCATAATCGCAAATTGTTAATGGAATTCTTTCTCCAATTTCATCCATTTTAACAATTATAAATTGACCAGGCTTAGCTGATTTAGCTACTCTTGGTGCTTCTATATCCATAAGATATATATTTTCATTTAATTGTCTTTTCTTTACAATCTTATACATGCACTTGCCCCCTAAGTATTTTTATGCTGCTTATTGCTTATTTTAAATCTTTTTATATACAGCTTTCTATCATTCAGTTACTATTTTACAATAAATTTATACAAAATCAAATTAAAATAATCTATTTTGCACAAATTTATTGTAATATACATTAAATTATATTTGAAATATAGTAATTATGTCAATTTTTATATAAAAAGAACTCGACCTAAAGCCGAGTTCTTAAAAAGCTAATATATATTATTTAGAATAGTCGTAGAATCCTTTTCCTGACTTTCTTCCAAGCCATCCAGCTCTAACATACTTTCTTAATAATGTACAACATCTGTACTTGCTATCTCCTGTTTCATTGTATAAAACATCCATTATAGCAACAACTATATCTAATCCTACTAAATCTCCTAATGCTAAAGGTCCCATTGGGTGGTTAGCTCCAAGCTTCATAGCAGCATCAATATCTTCTACTGTTGCAACACCTTCTTGAAGTATGCAAGCAGCTTCGTTTATCATAGGAATTAATATTCTGTTAACAACAAATCCTGGTGCTTCTTTAACTTCTACTGGAGTCTTGTTGATTGCTTCAGACATTTTCTTAACAGCATCAAAAGTTTCTTGAGAAGTTTCAGCTCCTCTTATAACTTCAACTAACTTCATAACTGGAGCTGGATTAAAGAAGTGCATTCCTATAACCTTATCTGCTCTCTTTGTAGCTGAAGCAACTTCTGTTATTGATAAAGAAGAAGTGTTTGATGCTAATATAGTTTCTGCCTTACAGATAGAATCTAATTCAGCAAATATTTCTTTCTTAATCTTCATGTTTTCTACAGCAGCTTCTACAACTAAGTCACAGTCAGCAGCTAAGTTCATATCAGTTGTTCCAGAAATTCTAGAAAGGATAGCTTCCTTATCTTCTTCAGTCATCTTTCCTTTAGAAACTTGTCTGTCAAGTCCCTTAGTGATTCCTGCAATACCTCTTTGAACGAATTCATCCTTTATGTCTCTAACGATAACTTCAAAACCATTTTGTGCGAATGCTTGAACTATACCAGCACCCATTGTTCCTGCACCAAGTACGAATACTTTTTTCATTACAATTTCCTCCTAAAAAATAAAATCATTATATTTTAATGAAATATTGAAATAAAATGCACAATATATAAATTGTGCATTTTAAATTTTTTTATACTATTCAGCTTCTTTTAAAGCCTTAGCTTGAGCTATTAATTCAGGTAATACCTTCTTAACATCTCCAACTATTCCATAATCAGCAACGCTCATTATTGGAGCAGTTTCATCTTTGTTTATAGCTATTATAACTTCTGAATCTTGCATACCAGCTACGTGTTGGATAGCTCCTGAAATACCACATGCTATATATATAGTTGGCTTAACAGTCTTACCAGTTTGACCTACTTGGTAAGCATTTTCTATCCATCCTTTTTCAACAGCTGCTCTAGAACCTGCAACAACTCCACCTAAAACATCAGCTAATTCTTGAAGCATTGCAAAGTTTTCCTTAGAACCAACACCTCTACCACCAGCTACTATTACTTTAGCTTCTGATATATCTATTATATCCTTAGCAGTCTTAACAGTTTCTATAACCTTAGTTCTAACATCGCTATCAGCTAAGTTAACATTAACTTTTTCTATGTTACACTTGCTAGCATCTGTAGTTACAGCTTCAAATACTCCTGGTCTTACTGTAGCCATTTGTGGTCTGTGATTTGGACAAGCTATTGTAGCCATTAAGTTACCACCAAATGCAGGTCTTGTAGCTAAAAGATCTCCATTTTCAACTTCAACATCAATTGAAGTACAGTCAGCAGTTAATCCTGTAGATAATCTAGCTGCTATTCTAGGACCTAAATCTCTTCCTATGAAAGTAGCTCCTACAAATAATATTCCTGGCTTTCTTTCTGTTGCTAAATCACAAATAACCTTTGTGTAAGCATCAGTTGTGTAATGTTCTAAGTTCTTGTCTTCTGCAACTAATACTTCATCAGCACCATGTGCAGCTAACTTTTCTGCTAAGTTAGAAACATTGTTTCCTAATAATAAAGCTGTAAGCTTTACTCCTAATTTATCAGCAACTCTTCTACCTTCTCCAAGTAATTCTAGAGATACTTTTTGTAATTCGCCTTCTCTTTGTTCAGCAAAGACCCAAACGCCCTTGTAATCTGCTATGTTCATATTCAATTAACCTCCTATTATATTAGATGTAGTGTTTTTCCTTTAATTTTCCTAAAACGTAAGCTGCTGATGCTTTAGCATCTTCCTTAACTAATTCTCCAGCACCCTTAACTTCTTTAGTCATTGACTTCTTAACCTTTGTAGGTGAACCCTTTAATCCTAATTCACTTGCATCTACATCTATATCAGCTGCAGTCATAATCTTTATTTGATCATCACTAGTTGCAAATATGTTAGCAACGTTCATGTATCTTGGTTCATTTAATTCTTCAATTGCAGTTAATAGACATGGTGTCTTAACTTCAACTACTTGATATCCATCTTCTAAAGCTCTCTTTACAGTTAACTTATCTCCATCAACTTCAACATTTTGAACATAAGTTACTTGAGGGATATTTAAATGTTCAGCTATTTCTGGTCCAACTTGTGCAGTATCTCCATCAATTGCTTGTCTTCCTGCAAATATTAAATCATAATCAAATTTCTTTATAAGACCTGCTATTGCTTTTGAAGTAGCTAATGTATCAGCTCCTCCAAGTACTCTATCAGTTAAAAGTATAGCTTCATCAGCTCCCATACATAATGCTTCTCTTAAAGCTGTCTTTGCAGTTGGGATACCCATGCTTACTACAGTAACTTTTCCTCCAACTTTTTCTCTTAATTGAAGTGCTCCTTCTAATGCATGTTTATCTTCTGGGTTTATTATAGCTGGAACTCCATCTCTTATTAATGTTCCAGTCTTTGGATCTATTTTAACAGCTGTAGTATCTGGAACTTGTTTTAAACAAACTACTATATTCATTATTTAGTGCCTCCTATTTTAAAATGTTTCCTGAGATAACCATCTTTTGAACTTCTGAAGTACCTTCATAAATTTCTGTTATCTTAGCATCTCTCATCATTCTTTCCATTGGATATTCCTTAGTGTATCCATATCCACCAAAGATTTGAACTGCCTTAGTTGTTACTTCCATAGCAGTTTCTGCTGCAAATAATTTTGCTCTAGCAGCATCTATAGTGTAAGGTTTTCCAAGTTGCTTATTCATAGCTGCTTTGTATACTAAATGCTTAGCTGCTTGAATCTTAACATCCATTTCAGCAATGTACCATTGTAATCCTTGGAATGCTGCAAGTGGTCTCTTAAATTGCTTTCTTTCCTTCATGTATGCAACACATTCTTCAAATGCTCCTTCTGCAATACCTAAAGCTTGAGCAGCTATACCAATTCTTCCTCCATCAAGAGTCTTCATTGCTATACCAAATCCCTTACCTAATTTTCCAATTAAGTTTTCAGCAGGTACTATACAATCTTCCATTATTAATTCAGTTGTAGAAGATGCTCTTATACCCATCTTGTTTTCTAAGTTTCCGATTGAGAATCCTGGGAAGTCTTTTTCTACGATAAATGCAGATATTCCTCTTGTTCCTTGACTCTTATCTGTCATAGCAAATATTATGAAAGTTTCAGCAACTCCACCATTTGTTATGAATATCTTTGAACCATTTAATACGTAATGGCTTCCATCTTCGCTTAATACTGCAGTTGTTTGTTGTCCAGCAGCATCAGTACCAGCACCTGGTTCAGTTAAACCAAAAGCTCCTATCTTCTTACCTGAGCATAAATCTGGTAAGTATTTAGCCTTTTGTGCAGGAGTACCATTTTCATTGATTACTGAAGCACAAAGTGAAGTATGAGCAGAAAGTATAACTCCTGTAGTAGCACATACCTTTGATAATTCTTCAACAGCGATTATGTAAGATAAAACATCACCGCCAGCTCCTCCTACTTCCTTAGAAAATGGAATACCCATTATTCCAAGCTTAGCCATTTTTTCTACGTTTTCCATTGGGAATCTTTCAGTTTCATCGATTTCTGCAGCTATTGGCTTTACTTCATTAACTGCGAATTCTCTAACCATTTGTTGTACTAATTCTTGTTCTCTAGTTAATTCGAAATTCATTTAATTAACCCTCCTTAAAAATGTATCATCTAAAAACAATTATTTGTTTTGGAAGTTCTTTTCTTTTCTTCTTTCTAAGAAAGCAGACATTCCTTCTTTTTGGTCAGCACTTGCAAAGCACTTACCGAAGTCTTCTGCTTCTATTGCAACTGCTTTATCTATATCAACTTGCATACCTCTGTTAATTGCATCTTTACATAGTCTTACTGCAATTGGAGCATTAGCCATAATCTTGTTAGCCATAGCTTTAGCTTCATCCATAAGAGATTCTAAAGGTACTACTTTGTTAACTAATCCTATTCTATATGCTTCATCAGCTTTTATGTTTTGAGCAGTGTATATTAATTCTTTAGCCTTACCTAAACCAACTATTCTAGCTAATCTTTGAGTTCCACCAAATCCAGGTGTAATTCCTAGACCAACTTCTGGTTGACCAAATAAAGCTTTTTCAGATGCTATTCTTATGTCACATGCCATAGAGATTTCACATCCACCACCAAGAGCAAATCCTTGTATAGCAGCTATAACTGGCTTGTTTAAGTTTTCAAGTCTTCTAAATACCTTGTTTCCAAGAGCACCAAAAGCTTGCCCTTCTTCTTCATTTAAGTCTTTCATTTCTGCTATGTCAGCTCCAGCAACAAATGATTTTTCACCTGCTCCTGTTAAGATAACTGCATAAATGTCCTTATCATTTTCTAAGTTTTCAATAACTGTGTCAAGGTCTTTTAAAGTTTCTGAATTTAAAGCGTTTAAAGCCTTTGGTCTATTGATTGTAACAATAGCTAAGTGACCTTCTTTTTCAAGAAGTACGTTCTTTAATTCCATGTTCCTTTGTCCTCCTAACTTTTTATACTTATTTTTTTATGCAAAAACCTATTAAAATTCAAAGATAATGAATATATAGATTATTTGTAAATTATTTTCTTGTTTTTTTAATTTATTACATATATTTTTTTAATTTTGTTAATATTATAACAAACTAAGTAAAAAATAATGGAAGCCTTTTAGCTTCATGTATCATTATAATGCTTTATCATAGTTTTTGCAATATATAAAGCATGATTTATATTAAAATTACTCTCTTGTATGTAATAAATAAATAAGTGTTGATAAGCTTTCGCTTAAATGTACATTTTCTACATTTACATCATTTGGAACAATTAAATCTACAGGTGCAAAATTCCATATACCCTTAATGCCACCTGCAACAAGTTCATCACATACTCTTTGAGCATTTATTTTAGGAACACAAATAATTCCAATATCTATGCTATTGCTTTTTAAATATTCTCTTAAATTGCTTTCTGCATCAATTTTAATATCTCTAATTTTTGTTCCTATAACTTTAGGATTTACATCAAAAATTCCAACAAGTTCTATTCCAAGTCTCACAAAACTTGTATAATTAGCAATAGCTTGCCCTATATTTCCTGCTCCAACCATTATAGTTTTATAATTTTGGTCAAGACCTAATATAGATACTATCTGATTGTATAATTCTCTAACATTATATCCATATCCCTGTTGTCCAAAATCTCCAAAACAATTTAAGTCCTGTCTAATTTGTGAGGCAGTAAAACCTATTTTTTCACCTAGTTCTTTGGAAGATATTCTATCCACATCATTTTTCATTAATTCTTGAAGATATCTATGATACTTAGGTAATCTTTTTATAACAGCCATAGAAATATTTTTTTTCTTTTCCATACTGTATCTCCCTTTCTTAAATAAAATCTATATTTTATTTTACCATAAAACTTTAATGATAATCTATTCCTAATTGATATAAATTTATTTCATATTTTTTATTATACTAAAAAAATATGGTAAATTTTTATGTAAAGGTATATAATGTATACATTAACATTTTTAAAATCCGAGGGGGAGAACATATGATTAAAATTATAATGAATAGTGGGAAAGAATATGAAATTCATGATGCAGATTTAAATTCTGTACTTTTTGTTGATAAAAAATTACCTACTGGTCAAATAGTAAAGGTTTTAGGAGATGAGATAATTAGAATTCCAAAGACTAATGTTCTTATAAGACCAACTTGCATTTCTTCATTAGAAGAAATTCCTAATACAGAAGCTTATTAATTAAACTTTCCTGTAAATTAAAAAAAGTTGCCAAATAGAGAAAGTTTCTATAGGCAACTTTTTTAATTTTTATAATATTTTAAGCTTTAAGTGCTCTCATTGAGTTTAATACTGCAAGTAATGTTACACCAACATCTGCAAAAACTCCTTCCCATATATTAGCCAATCCTAAAGCTCCTAATGCTAAAACTATAGCTTTTATAATTAATGAAAATATTATATTTTGCCAAAGTATTTTATTAGTCTTTTTAGCTATATTTACTGCTTTTGTTAATGCAGATAAATCATCTTTCATAAGAACCACATCAGATACTTCAATAGCAGCATCTGAACCAATTCCTCCCATAGCAACTCCAATGTCTGCTCTTGCTAAAACTGGAGCATCATTTATTCCATCTCCTACAAAAATTAATTTTCCTTTAGGTGATTTTTCTTTTAAAAGTTTTTCTAATTCTTCAACTTTTCCTTCTGGTAATAACTCTGAACAAACTTCATCTACTCCAACATTTTTTCCTACAGCCTCAGCTACTTTTTTATTATCTCCTGTTAACATTACAGTTTTCTTAATTCCTAATTTCTTTAATTCTTCTATAGCCTTTTTTGAAGTTTCTTTTATTTCGTCTGCAATTAATATATACCCTTTATATTCTCCATCTATAGCTACATTTACAATAGTTCCAGCTTCATCTTTTACAATACAACTTATGCCATATTGTTTCATTAGCTTATAATTTCCTAATAAAACCTTCTTGCCTTTAATTGTAGCTTTAATTCCATTTCCTGATATTTCTTCATAGTCTTTTATTAAATTTTTATCTATAGGTTTAGAGTATGCTTTTACTATTGATTGACCTATTGGATGGTTTGAAAAACTTTCTCCCATAGCTGCAATTTCTAATAATTCTTCTTTATTTATTTCTCCTACTGGATTAATCTTTACAACATTAAATACTCCTTTTGTTAATGTTCCTGTTTTATCAAATACTACTATTTCTGTATCTTTTATTGCTTCTAAGTAATTTCCACCCTTTACAAGTATTCCTTTTGTAGATGCTGCACCTATTCCTGCAAATAATCCTAAAGGAACTGATATTACTAATGCACATGGACAAGAAACAACTAAAAATATTAATGCTCTATAAAGCCAATCTGAAAATTCTGCTCCACTAATAACAAGTGGTGGTACTATAGCTAATATAACAGCTGCAATTACAACAACTGGTGTATAATATTTTGAGAATTTTGTTATAAACTTTTCTGTTGGTGCTTTTTTGCTTCCTGCATTTTCTACAAGGTCTAATATTCTTGAAACTGTAGATTCTCCATATTCCTTTGTTACCTTTACTTTTAATACTCCATTAAGATTTATTGCACCAGATAATATTTCTTCTCCCTTATGAATATCTCTTGGTACTGATTCACCAGTTAATGCTGAAGTATCTAATGAACCTTCTCCTTCTAAAACAATTCCATCTAAAGGTACTCTTTCACCAGGTTTAATTACAATAATATCATCTATTTCAACATCCTCTGGAGATACCTTTTCTTCTTTATTATTAACTAATTTATTTGCATAATCTGCTCTTATATCCATAAGAGATGATATTGATTTTCTTGATTTATTAACAGCATAGTCTTGGAACATTTCACCTATTTTATAAAATACCATTACTGCTACTGCTTCAGTGTATTCTCCTATTGCAAAAGCTCCTATAGTTGCTAAAGTCATAAGGAAATTTTCATCAAAAAGTTCTCCATGAGCTATATTTTTAACTGCATTTACAATTACTTCCCCACCAATTAAAATATAAGATACTAAAAATAATATAAGGTTATAAGGACCATTATCTTTCATTATTATAGCAATTACATATATAATTAATCCAGCAATAAAAGGAATATTTTCTGTTAAATCAAATCCCTTTTTTTCTTCTAAATTGCCATGATTGTGATGGCTACTTTCTTCACTTTCATGATGGTGATGCTCTTCTTTGCAGTGGCACTTTTCTCCATGATGATGTTCATGATGGTCATGTTCTTCTCCACAGTGACATTCTTCTCCATGATGATGTTCGTGATGGTCATGCTCTTCTCCACAGTGACATTCTTCTCCATGATGATGTTCATGATGATGTTCTTCCCCACAATGACATTCTTCCCCATGATGGTGATGATGTTCATGATTTTCATTATGCTTTTTTCTACGTCCTGTATATTTTTCAACAATTACATCAGGTTCTAATGCTTTTACTATTTTTTTTACTTCTTCTGTAACCTTTTCTTCATCATTTTCATCTTTTAACTCTATTGTTAAAGTTCCTACTGAAAAATTTAAAACAGCTTCTTCAACTTCTTTTAATGAATCTACCTTTCTTTCTATTTTATTACCACAATTAGCACAAGTTAATCCATTAAGGTATAATTTAAATTCCTTCATTTTAAATTCCCCCTTTCTTATTCTGTAACATGTCTTAATCCTTCATCAAAAACATGTTTAACATGTTCATCATCTAGTGAATAATAAATTACTTTTCCATCTCTTCTATACTTAACAAGTCTTGCAGATTTTAATGTTTTTAATTGATGTGAAATTGCAGATTGACTTACATTAAGTAATGCTGCTAAATCACATACACACATTTCAGATTCAAAAAGAGCACAAATAATTTTTATTCTAGTTGAATCTCCAAAAACTTTAAAAAATTCTGCTAAATCATAAAGAATTTCATCTTTCGGAAGAGTCTTTTTAACTTTTTCAACTATATCATTATGAATAATATTGCAACTACATTTTTCTATTATATTTTCATCATCCATTTTAGTTCCTCCCTACATATGAGCATTTGTTCATTTATTAATTAAATTATATTCTTCATTTTTCTATTTGTCAATAATATTTACCATTTGGCTTTAATTTATGCACAATTATCATTTAACAAAAAATTGGAATAAAAAAAGATTTGCAAAAAGTGAATAAAAATCACCTTTAGCAAATCTTTTTATAGTTCTTGTTTTAATAAGCAGCAACAACCTTTTGTGATGCATACTCATTAATATAAACTTCATTTAAAACCATATTTATAACACTATTACATATAAAGAATGAATATTCTAGGTCATTTCTAAAAGATTCTCCTTTTTCATATTGTCTTTGATGAGCAACTATAAATTCTTCTAAATCCTCTAAACTTAAATTACTATCTATATAAGATTTGAATTTGTAAAGCTTTGCGAACTTTGCTAAATTTTTTTCATAAACAACATGTTTTTTCATAGAATGTTTAAATTCCCATCTTTGATTGTGAGGTACACAAAAGAAATCACATAGGAAATGACAAACCACACCTAATTCTTCACTAAACTTCTTCTTACCAAAACTATAATAAATATCTCCTACTGATAAACTTGCAAGTTCTTTTATTTTGTCTAAAATCATAGTGATACTTTCATCATAATAATGCTTTTTAAACTTATATTTTGAAGCACAGTCTGGTTTTATATTCCCCCATATAAATCTTCTTCTGTTTATTAAATAAATCTTTTTTCCATTTGCTTGTCTTAAAATATTGTTTGCTAATATTATATGTGTATCAATAAGCAATTTATCATTTCCTTTCTTACATCATTACTATTTAGGTTTATTATATAACTTTCTCTTAAAATTTTCTACATCTCTATAAAAATTTTACATAATCTTTTTTATTCTCTATTTCATTTATTAAATGTTTAATTTCTTGTTCTCTATTTTTATCTGCTATTAATATTACATCCCCTGCATCAACAATAACTAAATCCTTTACTCCAAAACCTACTATTAAATTCTTTTTTCCAAAAACAGAACAATTTTCACATTCTTCTAAATACACATTTTCTGATACTCTATTACTATTTTCTTCATTTAAAAACTTACTTAAAGCTGTAAAACTTCCTATGTCGTCCCATAGAAAATTGCATTTTACAACATAAGCCTTTCTTGTTTTTTGCATTATTCCAAAGTCTATTGATATTCCTTCTATCTTTCTATACTCTTCTTTTATAACTTTTTCCTCATCCTCTTCTCCTATATATTTATATATTTCCATTAAAGATGAATGCATTTTAGGAAGATACTTTTCAATTTCTCTAAGAATTACATCAGCTCTAAAAACAAATATTCCTGAATTCCATAAATAAGTTCCTTTTTGAAGAAAATCCTTTGCAACTTCTATATTAGGTTTCTCAGTAAAACGCTCTACTTTATAAGTTGCAATATTTCCATTTACCCTCTCTCCCATTTGAATATAACCATAACCTGTTTCTGGTCTTTTAGGTTCTATTCCAAGAGTTACAACACCTCTTCTTTTATTTGCAATATCCACTGCTTGTTTTAGAGTATCTAAATATTCCTTTTCACCATAAATATAATGGTCTGAAGGAAGAACAACCATTACAGCATTTGCATCTGCCTTTAAAAGCTTTATAGCAGAAAGACCTATACATGTAGCAGTTTCTTTATTTTGTGGTTCAATAAATATATTCTTTTTCATTTCTTCATCTATTTCTTCTTTTATCTTTTTTTCATAATCTTTATTGGTAACTATATATATTCTTTCCTTTGCCACCAAATTTGAAACTCTATCTATTGTATTTAGCAAAAGACTTTTGTCATTTAATATTTTTAAAAATTGCTTTGGTTCTTTAGCTCTTGATAATGGATAAAGCCTACTGCCCTTTCCTCCTGCTAATATAAGACCATATATCAATTAAATTCAACTCCAATAAATTATCTCATTTATTATATGTAAGTTTTTTATTTTTGATAAAAATAATACTTCTTTTAATATTATTAATTATTATAGAACAAAAAAGGAGCACTCATAACAGTGCTCCTAAACAAAATCAATTAGTTTTATAGTGAGAATTCTTCTTTTGTATCAGTAAGTGCTGCATCCATTCTTTCTATTACTTGTGTCATTTCTTCTTCAGTAATAACTGCTGCTGGTTCAAATCTAATACATTTTGCATTAACAAGTGTTCCTGCTGTCATTACCCCTCTTGAAAATAATCCTTTAGCTACTGAATATCCTACATCTGATGTACAAAATTCTACAGCAAGCATTAATCCCTCTCCTCTTACATCATCTATAACAGTAGGATATTTTTCCTTTAACCCAACCAATTTAGATTTTAAGAACTTTCCTTTTTCTTTACACATTCCAGGAACATCATTCTCTAGCATATATTTTATAGTTGCTATTGCTGCTGAACAACATACTGGATTACCACCAAATGTTGGAGAACCTAGTAACCATGGATTATCTACTAAATCTTGAGTCCACATATGAGGTCTACATATAATTCCTGTAATAGGCATTATACCACCACCAAATGCTTTACCAAAGGTCATAATATCTGGAGTTACTCCTTCTGCTTCACATCTCCACATAGTTCCTGTTCTTCCCATACCAGTTTGAACTTCATCAAATATTAATGCTACACCCGTTTCATTACATATCTCTCTTACTTTAGTTAAATATCCTTCTGGTGGAACTATAACTCCAGCTTCTCCTTGAATAGGCTCTATTATTACTGCTGCTACTTTTTCTCCTACAGCTTGAAGATTTATTATTGCTTTTCTCATATCTTCTGCATTACCATATTCAACATGTTGAACTTGTTGAACCATTGGAGTATAAGGAACACGATAAGTATCCTTTCCACCCATTGATATAGCACCCATTGATTTACCATGGAAAGCTCCAACTGTTGATATATACCATCTTCCACCTGTTGCTATTCTTGCAAGCTTTAATGCCATTTCTACAGCTTCAGCACCACCATTAGTGAAAAAACAATATTGTAAATCTCCTGGGGTTATATCAGCAACTGCCTTTGCTAAATACCCTCTTAATGGATCTAATAATTCTTGTGAATGTAATGCTTGGTGATCTAATTGAGCTTTTACAGTATCTAATATTTCATCATTTCTATGTCCACAAGTATATATACCAAATCCACCTAAACAATCAATAAACTTTTCACCATATAATCCTTCACAAGTTGAACCTTTATCTTTCCATTCAACTACTGCTGCATTAGTTGAAACTGATTTTCTATATTTTAGCCATCCAGGACTTACATAATTATCAAAATAGTTAACTGTATCTTTTGTTATCTTCTCTTTTTGTGTATCTGATAAATCATCACTTTTTATAAATTTTATTACTTCTTCCAATTCCTTTAGAGTTTCTTCTTTCTTTGTCATAATACTCATCCTCCTCTTAATAAGCAATAAATTTTAAAGTAAATAAAATAAAGACGCATTTTCTTTTTCCTAAAGAAAATACGTCTTTGTACCTAAAACTTATTTTGTTTTTTTCTATGTTTTAATTATACCTCTCCTCTCATATATTAACAATTACCCAAAAATATAGTTGTTGCGTTATTTTTTAAGTATACCTACTACTTTAGGAGTAGTTTACTCCTTGGAAACTACTTATTACCTATACTTTTTCACTTTATTATGATAAAATTAAACTTAAGGAGGTGATATTTTGCAGGATAATACTTTTCTTGTTATAAACAACTTAATTTACCACATATATACTACAGAAGATTTCACTAATATGAAAAAAAGTTTCTTAAATATGATAAAAATAATTATTCCTAATACATTTTCTAGCATTTTAATGGCTGATTATTCCGATTCTGACTCTTTATTGTGTAATCCCTTATGTTATCCAGAATCCTATACTAAAATGGAAGAATTATATTTATCAATAGAAACTGAAGACCAAACAAGATGGCTTGCTTTATGTAACCATTCAGCACTAGTACGTGAAAGTGAATTAGTTAGTGAAGAAGATTTTCTAAATAGTTCTGTTTATACTAAATGCTATAAGCCTAATAACATCTATTATTCTATGCAACTTCATTTGAGCTATAATAATACTTTCCTTGGAGTTATCTCTTTATACCGTTCAAAAGAACAAGGCGATTTTAATGATGAAGAAATGTTTATAATGAAAGGATTTATAGACCATTTAACTTATAGATTTTATCAAAACTACATAGAAAAAAATCTACCACCTAATAATTCTAATAATTCTAAAACTAACATCCCATATCTCCATACAGAATTAGCTTTAAAATATGCTTTAACTTCTAGAGAAACTGAAGTTTTAGCACTCATTCTTAATAATGAAGATAATGAAGATATAGCTGATAAATTATGTATAAGTAGCTTCACACTCAAGAAACACTTGCAAAATATTTATCGTAAATTTGATGTTAATTCTCGTTGGACATTAATTCAAAAATGTATTCATCATGAAAAATAAAAAAGCAATAATATTTGTATATAGCATACAAATATTATTGCTTTTATTTTTTAATATCTATTTAATAAAGAATTCTAGTGTTCATACCAACCTACAATTCCTGGAGTTAAGTTAATGTTTATTTGCTTAACTTCTTGATACTCCTCAAGTCCATGAACTCCTAATTCTCTTCCTATACCACTCATTTTATATCCACCCCAAGGTGCTTCATTAAATGTAGGGTTATAACAGTTAATCCATGTAATTCCTGCTCTTATCTCTTTTATTACTCTTAATGCCCTAGATACATCTGAAGTAAATACTCCACCTGCTAGTCCATATATAGTATCATTTGCAAGAGCTATTGCCTCTTCTTCTGTTTTAAAAGTTTGAATGGTTACTACTGGTCCAAATATCTCTTCCTTAACGATAGTCATATCACTTGTACAATTATCAAATATAGTAGGCTTTACATAATATCCTTTAGCACACTCGCCTTCTGTATATCTATATCCACCACACACTAAAGTAGCTCCTTCTTTTTTACCTTTATCTATGTAATCTAATACTTTATTCATGTGTGATTCAGATACTAAAGGACCCATATCTGGATTGTTTAGTGGATTACCTATTGTAATATTTTCTGCTCTTTCTTTAAGTCTTGCTACAAATTTATCTTTTATAGATTCTTCTATAATTATTCTTGAACCTGCAGAACATACCTCTCCTTGATTGAAGAATATTCCTATCATCGCCCATTCTACTGCTCCTTCAAAATCAGCATCTGCAAATATAACATTAGGAGATTTACCACCTAATTCTAGTCCTATCTTCTTTAAATTTCCCACAGAAGCTTTAGCAATACTTTGACCTACTTCTGTACTTCCTGTGAATGTAATCATATCAACCTTTTTACTTTCAGCTAAATGTTGTCCTACAACTCCACCTGAGCCTAAAACTAAGTTACATGAGCCCTTAGGCATTCCTACTTCATCAAATACTTCAAATAATTTTATAGTTGATAAGGGAGTATTTGAACTTGGCTTAAATACTACACTATTTCCTGCGGCAAGAGCCGGTGCTAATTTCCATATAGCCATCAAGAAAGGATAATTCCAAGGAGTTATTTGCGCAACCACTCCAATAGGTTCATGTACTGTATATGAATGCATAGTTCCAAAACCATCATTTACATCATATACACCACCATATGGTGCTTTAATAAGTCCTGCATAATATTTAAAACAATGAATTCCATCATCAATATCCCCTTCAGCTTCTCTTAATGGCTTTCCATTATCAATAGTATCTAATCTTGCAAATTCATCTCTATATTCATCTATTTTATCTGCTATCTTTAATAATATATCTGCCCTTTCTTGCGAATTCATTCTTCTCCAATCACCAGTTTCATAGAAGGAAACTCTTGCAGCTTCTATTGCCATATCAACATCATTCTTTGTTCCTTCTGTTGTTAGTGCAATAACTTCTCCATTTGCTGGATTAATTACCTCTCTAGTTTTCTTTGATTCTGACTCTATCCATTCTCCATTTATATACATTTTTTTAACTTCCATAATAATTCTCCCTTCTTTTTATTCTTTTTTTACTATTATCCATATTTAATAAAACTTTATACTATTAATTCCACCTCCATTTTTCTAATGTTTCTTTTATTATTCTTCCTGGTTTTTTATCTAAAATTTTATTTTCTTTTACTACTATTTCTCCATTAACTATTACACATTCAATTCCTTCTGGTTTAGTATCTGTAGCTCCAAAGCATGGATAATCAGATTTATCTTCTATAGTATCTTTATCAAATATAACTATATCTGCATCTTTTCCTATATCTATTGAGCCTTTATTATGTAACTTAAGTCTTTTTGCCGGAATTATAGTACATCTTTTAATTGCATCCATTAATGTAATTCTATTTTGCTCTCTAACCATAGTTCTAAAGAATTTTGGAAATGTTCCTGTATCTTGAGGATGTCCAGGCTTACCATTATCATAATAGGTCCCAGAATCACTAGCTACCATCACATAAGGTTTCTTTAAAACTTCAAAAACCTCATATTCATTTCCTACCATTCCTATTGCAGAATATTCTGGATGTTCTTTTCTTAATTCTTCATATAATTTTTTAGTTAATCTCTCTCCTCTATGCTCACCTGCACAACATATTATGCTACTATAATTACAACCCCATTTTTCAGTACACCCTTCATCAAATACTGCACTTCCTATAGCAGTAGCAAATCCACTATATAATCCACTATCTACTGATATATCATAACCTTCTGCCCTAGCATCTTCTATCATTTTAATAGCTTCTCTTGCCATTCCCATTCCATATTGATAAATTAAATGAGATATTTGAACAGATGCTCCTGTTTCTTTTGCTATATTTATTGCTTCTCTAAGGGATGTTAACCCTTCATAACAATCTTTTCTTGTGTGAATTGATACAAGCTTTCCATATTGAGCAGCCACTTTAGATAATTCTAATACCTCTTCTTTTGAACTACCTGGAACATATTCAAGTCCAAAGGATAACCCATTGGCACCTAATTTAAATAAATTTTTAAGTATTAATTTCATTTCTTCAATTTGCATGGAACTTGCTGAAATGTATCTATCAAAAAGCCCAATTTGTTCTCTTAATGCTGTATGACCTACTTGTTGTATTTGATTTATAAGAAAACCTTCTTTTTCATATTTTTCATAGAAATATTCTAAATTTTCTACTCCCATTCCACAATTTCCACTATAAGCAGTAGTTACTCCCATAGCTACTAGCCCTTCTGCACAATCTTTATTTCCATCTACATGAGTATGTATATCTATAAATCCAGGACATACTATCTTGCCTTTTGCTTCAATAACTTCTTTTCCTTCTATATCTTCTCTTGTTATATAAGCTATTTTATCTTTAACAATTGCAATATTTGCAACTGTTGTTTTTTCTCTTTTTGGATCCATTATAGTTCCATTTTTTATAACCACATCATACACATACACTCACTCCTTTTATAGAAAATTTTAATATGCTCTTTTCTTTAGTTTTTTTACTTGGAAACTTGTTTTTATGCATATAATAATTATAGTCACAAGCATTATTACTGTTGATAGAGCATTTACTTCTGGAGTTACCCCTGTTTTAACCATTGCCATAATACTTATTGGAAGTGTTGTACTACCTGGTCCACATGTAAAGAAACTTATTATTACATCATCTAATGATAATGAAAATGCAAGCATGGCACCAGATGTAATACCAGGCATAAGTAGGGGCAAAGTTATTTGCATAAAAGTTTTAACTCTATTAGCACCTAAATCCATTGCTGCTTCTTCTAAGGATTTATCTAACCCTGCCAATCTTGCTCTTACATTTATTACAACAAATGGAATGGAGAATGTTATATGAGCTAATGTTATACTTCCTAATCCTAATGGAATATTTAATACTGAGAATATAGATAAAAGTGCAATACCTAGTACTATTTCAGGAATTACTATGGGAATATATAATAATTTATCAATTATTTCCTTTCCTTTAAAGTTATACTTATAAAGTCCTACAGCTCCAAGAGTTCCTATTATTGTTGATATGCCTGTACTAACTACTGCAATTATTAGTGTATTTTCAAGAGCAGACATAAGAGTTCTGTTTTTAAAAAAACTTCCATACCATTGTAATGTAAAGCCTTCCCACACTATATTCATTCTTGAAGTATTAAATGAAAATACAAATACAAATATTATTGGAATAAATAGAAATAGAAATACTAGAGCTATATATATATTCTTTAATATATTTACTGTTTTTTGTTTGCTTGCTTTTTTCATATTCTTTAGCTCCTTTCTTCCTAAACTCCTAATTCATCCATATCTCCACCAGCTTTTTGATATAATCCAACTAATAATAATGTTATTACTATTAAAAATACTGATAAAGCTGCACCTAATGGCCAATTATGAGCTGTGATGAATTGATTTTTAATTAAGTTACCTATAACTTGTGTTTTACTTCCACCTAATAAATCAGTTACAAAATATAAACCTAAAGATGGTATAAATACTAATATTGAACCAGCAAATATTCCAGGTGCTGTTAATGGTAATGTTATTTTCATAAATGCTTTAGCTGGTTTTGCTCCTAAGTCACTAGCAGCTTCTAAGTAAAATTTATCTAATTTTTCTATTGAACTATATAGAGGTAATATCATAAAAGGTAATAACATATAAACTAATCCTATAATTGAACCTATATTGTTATAAACTAATTGAATAGGTTTATCTATAATTCCCATATTCATAAGTAATGAATTTATAATTCCATCTTTTCTTAATATACTAATCCATGCAAATAATCTTATTAATGAACTTACTAAAAATGGGATCATTACAAGGGACATAAATACTGCTTTTTTTATCTCTGTTTTTTGTGCTATGAAATAAGTAAATGGATAGGCTATTAATATACATATAATAGTTGTAACTAATGATATTAATAATGATTTACCAAATGTAACTAAATAAAGTGGGTCAAATATGGCTTTATAATTATCTGTAGTAAATTTAAATGTAACTCCTCCATAAGTTCCTTTATGCATAAAACTTATACATACAACATAAATAAAAGGAATTGCAACAAATAATATCATCCACAATGATACTGGTGAATTCATAACAAAACTTGATAAATTAAATTTTTTCTTTTTAGTTGCCATGATTCATTCCCCCTAATTATTTTTGTGTTGTAAATACTGGGTTATCTACCACATTAAATACATTTTGACTTTGAGATTTTATAACTACTGCATCTTCTGTTTCCCAATAAATGAAGACTTCAGTTCCTAACTTTAGTAAATCTGTCTTTGTTCCTTTATTCACCTTTATTTCCATGCCATTATCTAATAATATTATTGTTTTATTTATATTACCTACATAAACATGTTCTTTTACTACTCCAACTATTGAGAATCCATCTATTTGAGTTAAAGATAACTTAATATTTTCAGGTCTTACAGATACATAAACAATCTCATTTTCTTCTACACTGTCACTTTTTATCATTGCATTACCATTTTCAAATAATACTTTTGCTACTTCATTTTTCTTATCTTTTACTGTTCCATAGAATATATTTGATTCACCTATAAAATCTGCAACAAACTTTGATGCTGGTTTCTCATATATTTCTTTAGGTGTTCCTATTTGCTCTAGGTTTCCTCCATACATAATTGCTATACGGTCACTCATAGTTAACGCTTCTTCTTGGTCATGTGTTACATAAACAAAAGTTATACCTAATTTTCTTTGAAGCCTTTTAAGTTCAAATTGCATCTGCTTTCTTAGTTTCAAGTCTAAAGCACCTAAGGGTTCATCTAATAATAATACCTTGGGTCTATTAATTAAAGCTCTTGCTATTGCAACTCTTTGTTTCTGTCCACCAGATAATTGATCTGGTTTTCTGTTTTCATATCCTGAAAGTTGTACTAATTCAAGCATTTCTAATACTCTCTTTTTTATTTCATCCTTTGGTACTTTTTTTATTTTTAACCCAAAGGCTATATTTTCAAATATTGTCATATGTGGAAAAAGAGCATAATTTTGAAAAACTGTATTTACCTCTCTATCATAAGGTTCTGTATCCTGAATCTCTTGACCCTCTACAAATATATTCCCATCTGTTGGTGTTTCAAATCCTGCTATCATTCTAAGTGTGGTTGTTTTACCACACCCAGAAGGTCCTAGCATTGTTAAAAATTCTCCTTCCTTTATGTCAATATTTAAATTGTGTACAACATGGTTGTCTCCATATTTTTTATTAACATTTTCTATTTTTACTATAGTTCTATCATTCATCTATCTAGCCCCTTTCATAGTTTCATTAGTTTGTCTTAAATTTATTCCATAAATCTACTATCTTAGTTAAGTCATCTCCTAAATCTTTTAATTGTTTTGCTTTTGCTATTTCTTCTGCAGGTGGATTTTTTATATTGTTAGATAAATATTTTTCATCTAAATATTCCTTTGCTGCTTTGTTTGGTGATATATAAGGGAAAGCTTCTGCAATTTCTGCTCCTACTTTTCCATCTAATATATAATTCATAAATTCTTCTACGTTATCTGGATTTTTGGCTCCCTTAGTTTTCATCATAACATCCATTTCATAATAACAACCCTCTTCTGGATATATACCTACTATTGATGGATTTTCATCCATTGCAAGTGCACATTCACCACCATATATTAAACCTATAGAACATTCACCATTTAATAATAAAGTTTTAGGACTATCTCCATTAAATGCATGTATATTAGGTTTTAATTTATTCATATATTCTTCTGCTGCACTTAATGCCTCATCACTTGTATCATTAACATCATATCCTTCAGCTCTTAATGAAGCTGTAACAATTGTTCTAGCATCTTCTACTAGAACCATTTGGTCTTTGTATTCTGGATTAAGTAAATCTTGATAACTCTTTATATCATCTTTTATAACATCTGTGTTAACAGCTATTACAAGACTTGTATATAAATAAGGTATTGAATAATCATTATTAGGATCTAATTCATTTCCTAAATACATTTCATCAATGTTTGAAATATTTTCTATCTTATCTTTATCCAATTTTTCTAACATTCCTTCTGATTCAAGAATACTTGTATTTACCTGAGGTGCTATAATCATGTCATAAGTTCCTTCTGCAGCTGATTGAACTTTTGCTAGCATTTCGTCTGCTGTAGTGAATGTTGTTAAATTAATTCTAATTCCTGTTTCCTCTTCAAAGTTTGTAATTACTGAATCTGGAAGATATTCTGACCAACATATTAAATTTAATTCCTTATCACTACTTGAACTTCCACACCCTATTAAACATGTTCCCATAAGTACTGTTGTTGCCACAATTGCAACTATTTTATTAAATATTTTTTTCATTAATATCATCTCCTTGTAATATTTGTATAAATAAAAAAAGTGCATACAAGTACAAATTATTATAATACTTATATGCACCATTGCATTCTATTTATAAAGCTTTATTTCCTCGTTCACCAGTTCTTATTCTAACTGCTCCATCTATATTTCTTATAAATATCTTACCATCTCCTGCTGCTCCAGTAGATATCTTATCTTGTACCTCCAATATTAAATCTTCCACTAAGTCATCTTCTACTACTACTTCAACTTTAATTTTAGGTAATAAATTGATATTAGTTTTAAACCCTTTTATCTCATTTACAGTTCCCACTACTCCTCTTTGAGTACCACATCCCATTACAGTAGATATTGTCATGCCGCCACAATGAATATTGTCTATTATTTCTTTTACTGTTTCTAACTTTTCTGGTCTAATAATCATAACTAATTCCTTCACTGTAGAAATCCCCCTTTCACAAAACACTAAAGGCATACCGCTTCTTAGCGATATGCCTCATTGCATTTTATTTTTATTAACTTAAATTTATACTTATATTCTATATTCTGATGTTAAAATTTACAATCATTCTTTTTAGTCATTTTTGTTGTATAAATACTACTTTTATACTACTTTTATACTACTTCCAATATAAAAATATATTTAGAACAAAATATTATTCCTTCTAGGAAGTTTGACACTAATAGGTAATGACAAAATTTTATTTTTTGTTTTATATTGACACTTTATTTCCATTAGTTTATACTAAACATACAAGTTAATATTTCTTATATATTAAGAGGGAGTAGTTTAAAATATAACATCAACATACCCGATTTTTTAAATCTGGTGTTATATGCCTAAATTTGGTTACAAGACTTTTGATATGATTTGTTAATAGCAAATCATATCAGAAGTCTTTTTTATTTTATATTTTTAGAAAGGGGAAATGTTTTATGGAAAAATTTTTTTCAAAGGCATCTAATGATGTATTGAAAAACTTTAATGTTACAAAGGAGGGGTTGACGGACAAGCAAGTAGCTGAATCTATTGAGAAAAATGGTTATAATGAGCTTACAGAAAAAAAGAAAAAAAGTTTACTTTTAGTATTTCTTGAACAATTTAAGGATTTACTTGTTGTTATCTTAATAATTGCTGGAATTCTTTCAATAATTACTGGAAATGTAGAAAGTACAATTGTTATTTTTGCTGTTATTATTTTAAATGCTATTTTAGGAACTGTGCAACATGTAAAAGCTGAAAAATCATTAGATAGTTTAAAGGCATTATCATCTCCTAATGCTAAGGTTATTAGAAATGGTGTTAAGGTTGAAATACCTTCTAGAGAAGTAGTTCCTGGAGATATATTAATTCTTGAAGCTGGTGACTTAGTTGTTGCTGATGGAAGAATTATTGAAAATTTCTCTTTACAAGTTAATGAAAGTGCTTTAACTGGTGAATCTGAAAGTGTAAATAAATTTGAACAGGTTATTAATAAAGAGGAAGTTGCTTTAGGCGACCAAAAGAATATGGTATTTTCTAGTTCATTAGTTACTTATGGACGTGCATTGGTAATTGTTACTTCTACTGGTATGAATACTGAGCTTGGTAAAATTGCTACTTTAATGGATGAAACTCAAGAAAAGAAAACTCCACTTCAAGTATCTTTAGATGATTTTAGTAAAAAGCTTGCAATTATAATACTTGTAATATGTGTGTTAGTTTTTGGATTAAGTGTTTATAGAGAAACTCCTATTATTGATTCATTAATGTTTGCTGTTGCCTTAGCAGTTGCTGCAATTCCTGAAGCTTTAAGTTCTATTGTTACTATAGTTTTAGCTCTTGGAACTCAAAAAATGGCAAAGGAAAATGCTATTATTAAAAAGATTAAATCTGTTGAAAGCTTAGGTTGTGTTTCTATAATATGTTCAGACAAAACTGGTACATTAACTCAAAATAAAATGACAACTAGAAAAATTTATGCAGATGGAGAACTTTTTGATTCCGAAAACTTTAATCTAGAAAATGATATTCATAATTCTCTTATGAAAGCTTCTATATTATGTAATGACTCAACTTCTATTGACGGAAAAGAAATTGGTGACCCAACTGAAGTTGCTCTTGTAAATCTTGCTCATAAATATTCATTAGTTGAAGAAAATGTAAGAAATACTTATAAAAGATTAAAAGAAATCCCTTTTGATTCTGATAGAAAACTTATGAGTACTCTTCATAAAATTGATAATAAATATATTTTATATACAAAAGGAGCATTAGATGTTCTTTTAGAACGTACAACTTGCATAAAAACTTCTAATGAAGTTCGTAAAATAAATGAAGAAGATAAGAAAAAAATACTTGATAATAATAGATATCTTTCAGAAAATGGTTTAAGAGTTCTTGCTTTTGCTTATAAAGAAATAGATTCTGATAGAGAACTTTCTTTAGATGATGAAAATGATTTTACATTCTTAGGTCTAATCTCTATGATAGACCCTCCAAGAGTTGAGTCTTCTGAAGCTGTTAGAGATTGTATAATGGCTGGAATAAAGCCAATAATGATTACAGGTGATCATAAAATCACAGCTACTGCAATAGCAAAGCAAATAGGAATATTCAAAAATGGAGATATGGCTATTGATGGACTTGAATTAAATAAAATGTCTGATGAAGAACTTAAAGAAAAGCTTCCTAATATATCAGTTTATGCAAGAGTTTCTCCTGAACATAAAATACGTATAGTTAAAGCTTGGCAAGAAAAAGGTGAAATAGTTGCCATGACTGGTGATGGAGTTAATGATGCTCCTGCCCTTAAACAAGCAGATATAGGAGTTGCAATGGGGATTACTGGTACAGAAGTTTCTAAAGATGCTGCTTCAATGATTCTTACAGATGATAATTTTGCTACTATAGTAAAATCAATCGCTAACGGTAGAAATGTATATGCAAACATAAAAAACTCTATAAAATTCCTTTTATCAGGAAATATGGCTGGTATAATTTCTGTACTTTATGCTTCATTGATGGCACTTCCAGTACCTTTTAAAGCTGTTCATCTTTTATTTATAAATCTTTTAACTGATAGTCTTCCTGCTATTGCTATTGGAATGGAAGGGTCAAGAAAGGATATTTTAAAAGAAAAACCTAGAAATAGTAAAGAATCTATATTAACTAAAGATTATATGATTCAAATAGGTGCAGAAGGTCTTCTTATTGCAACATTTACTCTTATAGCCTTTTATATAGGATTACAAAGTAATAATAAATTGGTTCCTGCTACTATGGCATTTTCTACATTATGTTTAGCTAGATTATTTCATGGATTTAACTGTAGAGGAAAACAATCAATATTTAAATTAGGATTATTCTCAAATAAATATAGTATATATGCTTTTGTTACTGGATTAGTTTTATTTAACTCTGTTTTATTTATTCCACCATTACAAAAGTTATTTGAGATAGCTCCTTTAAACAGAACTTTAGTTGCTTACATTTATATACTTGCATTTATGCCAACTTTATTTATTCAAATTTACAAAGTATTTACCAAAGATTTTGATATTAAAATTTCCAAAAAAGCTTTGAAAAAACTTTATAAAATTAATTAAATTATTTTCAAAACTTTATTTGATTAGTTTCTAAAATTAATTAAATAAAGTTTTTTATTTTTCTATTGATTTTTTAAAATTAGGTTATTATAATAAAAAACAATTAATATATGATTTATTATGTCGGTGATGAGGAGAGTAAATATATTATTGATTTACAGCGAATTAGGGATGGTGTAAGCCTAATATGATTTATATATTGAAGAACACCTTTGAGACGCTAACCGAAATGAAAAAAGTAGACTTAGCCGGTTGTCAGCCGTTAAAATGACTAGGTATAAAATATGATTTTTTGTACCAATATGAGTGAGCAAAAGCTAATTTAGGGTGGCACCGCGGATATAACCGTTCCTATACGAAAGTATAGGAACGGTTTTTATTTTATAAATTATCCTATACCTAAATTAACTTTGCTAACTAGGGTGGCACCACGGATTTTTCGTCCCTATATCTTATTAATTTAAGATATAGGGACATTTTTATTATATTTTTAGGAGGAGTTAAAATGGAAAGAACTTATGTAAAAGATATTAAAGCATCAGAAGAAACTACAGTACTTGTAAAGGGATGGATTCATAGAATTCGTGACTTAGGTCATATAACCTTTGTTCATTTAAGAGATAAAACAGGAATTATTCAATTAATTATAGATAAAGAGGATGTTCAAAAATTAAGACTTGAAATGTGTGTTGAAGTTACTGGAGATAAAGTTGAAAATGAAAAAGCACCAGGTGGAATAGAAATTCATGCAAAAGAAATATCTATTATTGGAAATATCTATTATGATAAGCTTCCATTTGAAATTAATGGTTTTAAGCAAAAAGCATCTTTAGAAAAATTACTAGACTTTAGAGGTTTAAGCTTAAGAACTCCAAAGGCAAGAGCAATATTTAAGGTTCAAGAAGAAATATCAGATTCTTTTAGAGATTATTTAAAGAGTCAAAACTTCTCTGAAATACATACTCCAAAAATAACTTCATCTAGTACAGAAGGTGGTTCTGAAATGTTCACTGTTGACTATTTCGGAAGACGTGCTTTATTAACTCAAAGCCCTCAATTTTATAAACAAATGATGGTAGGAGCTGGATTTGAAAGAGTTTTTGAAGTTGGTTCTGCATATAGAGCTGAACTTCACAACACTTGGAGACATTTAAATGAATATATAAGTTTAGATGTTGAAATGGGATTTATAAAAGATGAAACAGATATAATGGCTATAGAAGAAGGTTTCTTAAACTATTTATTTAAAAGATTAAAAGAAAACTGTGCTGAAGAACTTAAAATGTACAATGTAGAACTTCCAGACAAACTAGAAATTCCAAGAATGCCTTTAGCAGAAGCTCAAAAAATGCTTTTAGAAAAGTATGGTAAAAGGTCTCCTGCTGGAAACATAGATGCTGAAGGAGAAGTTCTTTTATCTAAATATATTAAAGAAACTTATGATTGTGACTTTGTATTTTTAACTGAATACCCTACTGCAAAAAGACCAATGTACACAATGCCAAGAGAAGATAATCCAGAAATCACAAGAAGTTTTGACCTTATCTATAAAGGTCTTGAAATAACAACTGGTGGTCAAAGAATTCATGATTATGAAATGTTATGTGAAAATATTAAAAAGTTTAAATTAAACCCAGAAGATTTTGCATTCTATTTAGAAACATTTAAATATGGAATGCCACCTCATGGAGGATTTGCTATAGGTCTTGAAAGAATTACATTAAAAGTTCTTGACCTAGATAACATAAGACAAGCAACCTTATTACCAAGAGACTTAAAGAGACTAGAACCTTAATTTAAGGAGGATTAATTAAATGAAAAAAATTGATATTGAAACAGTTAATTATATTGCTAACTTAGCAAAACTTAAATTTTCAGAAGAAGAGAGTTTAAAATTAGCTCATGAATTTGAAAGCATACTAACTAATTTCGAAACTCTTGATAAATTAGACTTAAGTGATATAAATCTTGATTTATTATCAGATGATTTAAAACCTGTCCTTAGAGATGATGATGTTAAATACTTTGAAGATAAAAAGAAATTATTTGCTAATGTAAAATCTATGAATGGTACTGCAATAGAAGTTCCAAAGATTATTGAATAGGTGGTGACAAAATAATGGATATAAAAGAAATGGAAGCAAGTGCAATTAGAGAAGGTGTAGTAAGTGGAAAGTTTACTGCAAAGGAAGTTGTAACTTCTCTTTTTGAAAGAATAAAAGATATTGATGTTAAGGTTCAATCTTACCTTACATTATGTGAAGAAAGTGCTTTAAAACAAGCAGAAATAATAGATGAAAAAGTTAAAAAAGGTGAAAAGCTTGGAAAACTTGCAGGTATTCCAATTGCTATAAAAGATAATATTTGTACAGATGGAATAAAAACTACTTGTGCTTCAAAAATGCTTGAAGACTTTATTCCTCCTTATAATGCAACAGTTATAAAAAAGCTTCTTAAAGAAGATGCTATAATAGTTGGGAAAACTAACATGGATGAATTTGCTATGGGTTCTTCTACAGAAAACTCAGCATTTAAAACAACTAAAAATCCTTGGGATTTAGAAAGAGTTCCTGGAGGTTCTTCTGGTGGTTCTGCAGCTAGTGTAGCTGCTGGTCTTGCACCAATTTCTCTTGGTTCTGATACTGGTGGTTCAATTAGACAACCTGCTTCATTTTGTGGTGTTGTTGGTTTTAAACCTACCTATGGATTAGTTTCAAGATTTGGACTTATTGCCTTTGGTTCTTCTTTAGACCAAATAGGACCATTTGCTAAAAATGTTAAGGATGCTGCTTTAACTTTAGAAGTTATACAAGGTGCTGATGATTTAGATTGTACAACTTATAAAGACCCAATAAAAGAAGATTATCTTTCAACTATAGAAGATGGTATTAAAGGAATGAAAATTGGAGTTCCTAAAGAATTCTTCCAAGAAGGTTTAGATTCAGAAGTTAAAGATGCTATGTTAAAGGCTATGGAAGACTTAAAAGAATTAGGTGCTACTGTAGAAGAAATATCCCTTCCAATAACAGAAGTTGGACTTCCTGCCTACTATATTATATCTTCAGCAGAAGCAAGTTCAAACTTAGCTAGATTTGATGGAATAAGATATGGCTATAGAACAAAAAATTATACAGATGTTGATGAACTTATGCTAAATAGTAGAAGTGAAGCCTTTGGTGATGAAGTTAAGAGAAGAATTATGCTTGGAACATATGCTTTATCTTCTGGATATTATGATGCATACTACAACAAAGCTCAAAAACTTAAAAAGAAATTAAAAGAAGAATTTAAGAAAACTTTTGAAGAATATGACTTAATTTTAAGTCCTACTTCCCCTACTCCATCCTTTAAATGTGGAGAAAAATCTTCTGACCCATTATCAATGTACTTAGGAGATATTTATACAATTAACATAAACCTTGCAGGAATACCAGCTATTTCTTTACCTTATTCATTTACTAAAGCTGGATTACCTATAGGTCTTCAATTACTAGGACCTCACTTTGGGGAAGAAAAGATATTTAAAGCTGCTTATGCACTAGAACAAAAAGTAAAAATATCTACTCTTGCACCACTTTAGAAAGGAGATTGAACTATGGCTTTTGAAACTATTATCGGACTTGAAATACATGCCGAATTAAAAACAAAAACAAAAATATTCTGTTCTTGCTCTACTGAGTTTGGTAAGGAAGCTAACCACAACACCTGTCCTATATGTTTAGGAATACCAGGAACTCTTCCAGTTCTAAATAAAGAGGTTGTTGCATTAGCTATAAAAGCTGGAACAGCTTTAAACTGTAAAATAAATAAGTTAAATAAAATGGATAGAAAAAACTACTTCTATCCAGACCTTCCAAAGGCTTATCAAACATCACAATTTGACCTTCCAATTTGTAGTGGTGGTGGAATTAATATAGATGTAAATGGTACAAGTAAGTTTGTAAGATTAAATAGAATTCATATTGAAGAAGATGCTGGTAAATTAGTTCATGATGAAGAAAAGGGAGTTTCTTTAATTGACTATAACCGTGTTGGTGTACCTTTAGCAGAAATAGTTACAGAACCTGATATGCGTTCACCAGAAGAAGCAGTTACCTTCTTAAAAACATTAAGGTCTATACTTCAATATGCAGATGTATCTGACTGTAAAATGGAACAAGGTTCTATAAGATGTGATGCTAATATTTCTATAAGAGAAGTTGGTTCTGATAAACTAAATACTAAAGTTGAAATTAAAAACATAAACTCTTTTAAAGAACTTCAAAAAGCTCTTGAAAAAGAACAAAAACGTCAATTAGAACTTTATACTTATGGAGAAGAATATAAAATAAAACAAGAAACTAGAAGATGGGATAATGGTAAAGGTAAAACTGTTCCTATGAGAAGTAAAGAAGATGCTCATGACTATAGATACTTCCCAGAACCTGATTTAGTTCCAATAATAATAGACCAAAAACAAATTGATGACACAGCAAAAAATATGCCAGAAATGCCAAAGGAAAAGAAAGAAAGATTCCTTAAAGAATATGCTCTTTCTGAAAAAGAAATAGATATAATTCTTGATGATAAAGTTCTTTCATCTTTCTATGAAGAAACTGTTGCTTTAGGCGCTAAACCAAAGGCTGTTGCTAACTGGGTTCTTGGAGATTTATTAAGACTATTAAAAGAAGATAATGATACAACTGATGAAGGGGTAACATCTATAAAAATTGCTCCAAAGGCTCTTTGTGAATTACTTCAATTAATTGATAAAGGAACTATAAGTAATACAGCTGGTAAAGAAGTATTTGAAGAAATGTTTAAAACAGGCTCTTCTGCTGAAGAAATAGTTAAAGCTAAAGGATTATCACAAATTAGTGATACTTCAGAACTTGAAAAAATGGTTGAAGAAGTTATTGAAGCTAACCCTCAATCTGTTTCAGATTTTGCTGAAGGTAAAAAACAAGCTGCTGGTTTCTTAATGGGACAATTAATGAAAGCTTCAAAAGGAAAAGCTAATCCAAAGGTTGTTAAAGAAATACTAGATAAAAAATTACAAGAAAAAGTTAACAAGTAATATAAGAAAATTAAACTGTGGATAACTATTTTTTATATTTATCCACAGTTTTATTATGTATAATTATCCACAATTTATTATAGGGTGTTACCTATTTTTTTACTTACTATTAAAATTTGTTTTTTTAATCTATATATGTTAAAATTCAATAGAAAAATTATTTATAGGAGTACATATTTATGGCAAAACATTCAAAAAGCAGGGAACCAAAGATAAAACAACTTGATTTTTTTTCGGTTTTAATTGTTATCTTAGTTATAATATTAATTGCACTTTTAATAATAATACACTTTAAAAATAAATCAGAAGATGATAATTTACCATCACAAAATATTTCTAGTAACATTAAAGAAACAACAACAGCTGAAACCTCTTCTCCTGAAACTGATACAGCTACTGTAGATTCATCAAAAGAGGAAAATAGATTTGAAGGCTTAACAATGACAAATGAAAATGTGGGAGTACCAGTTTTATATTATCACTCTGTTGACCCCTCAGAGGCTAATGAGGTTATAATATCTCCAGATAAACTTAGAGAAGAATTAACCTTTATAAAAGAGTCAGGCTATACAACTTTAACTATGTCTGAACTAAATGATTACATATTAAACAACACACCTATTCCAGAAAAAAGCATAGTTATAACCTTTGATGATGGTTATGCTGATAATTATGCTAATGCTTTTCCAATTCTTAAAGAATTAGATATGAAAGCTACAATATTTGTTATTTCTAACTTTACTGATAATGATGGATATTATATGACATCTCAACAATTAAAGGAAATGTCTGATTATGGAATAGATATTCAAAGCCATACTGCTTCACATTTACATTTAAATGAACTTTCTTATGAAGAACAACTTAATGAGCTTAAAACTTCTAAAGAAAAATTAGAATCAATTACAGGAAAACCTGTTATATCTGTTGCTTATCCTTTTGGGGATTATAATGATAATAGTGTAAAAGCATCTAAAGATGCTGGATATTCATTATCATTTACTACTAATAGAGGCCTTTCAGATAGAGAAGATAATAGTTTAGCTCTTGATAGAATTTATGTAAGCTCTACATATAACATAGACCAATTTAAAGAAGTACTTAGTACTACTGCAAAATAAATAAAAGATGACTGATAAAAATTCAGTCATCTTTTTATATTCCTTTATTAGAATTTTTTATTAATTCATTTAATCCTTTAAGCTCTTCGTTAGTAATATTTCTCCACTCTCCTATCTTTAATTTTCCAAGTTTAATATTCATTATTCTTATTCTTTTAAGTTTTGTAACCTTATAACCAAGAGCTTCACACATTCTTCTTATTTGCCTATTCATTCCTTCTGTTAGAATTATCCTAAAGGTTTTCTCCCCTTCTTTATTAACAGGACACTTCTTAGTTATCTTTCCTAATATTTTAATACCATTACCCATTCTTTTTATAAATTCATCATTTATAGGTTTATTAACAGTTACTATATATTCTTTATCATGATTATTTCCTGCTCTAAGTATTTTATTAACTATATCTCCATCATTAGTTAATAAAATTAATCCTTCAGAATCCTTATCAAGTCTTCCTATATGAAATATTCTTTTTTCATGATTTACAAAATCAACTATATTTCCTTTTATATTTCTATCTGTTGTACAAGTTATTCCTACTGGTTTATTAAGAGCTATATATATCATTTCTTCTTCCTTAGATATACTTTTACCATCAAGCTTTACAACTTGCCCTTTAGAAACCTTTATTCCTGGAATAGCCTTAACTCCATCTACAGTAACTCTACCTGATTCTATGTATCTATCAGCTTCTCTTCTTGAACATATTCCAGTTTCACTCATATATTTATTAAGTCTTATCTCCTCTGGTCTATCATTATGAGTAATTATATTATTTTGCTGTTTCACTTTCATTACTTTCTTCCTTTTTATTTACTACACTTTCATATAAATAATGTTTAGTTCCATTATTATTTATTAAAGTTTTTATATTATTTTCTACTATATAATCTCCTGTTTCCTCTAAAATTCCATAATTAAGAGCTTTTCCATTTACTGTTACCACTATACCTTCTGAAGGAACTATTTTTTGCTCTTTTGCATACCTAATGGATTCTTTTAATACAAAATCTATATTCTTATCTAAAGGACTAATTTCTTTAAGTATTTTTTCTCCTGTACTAGAGGCTGAATGAAAATATATTACAGAGTCATATTTATTTATTTCATACTTTATTGAATATGGAACTTCTATAATTACAGTTGATACTGCTTTATTATATTGATTGTACATATATATTGATACAAATATTATTATTATTAATATAGCTGAAAATATAGTTTTTATTTTCTTTCCAAGAGTTCTTTCTTTTCCAGATATTATTTCCTCACCTAATTCAAAATCCTCTTTATTTGAAACATAAAAAAATTCTCCTGAACTTGATAGTATAATACAATTTTTTCTTAAACGTTCTATGACTATTCCTCTACGTTCCTTTTTATTTGGTATCTCTTCATCTATATTATCATTAACTAATACTCTTAAATAATCTTGAATATATTTATAATTTGTACTTTCCATAATTAATATGTATGTAATTAAATAGTGTTTCCATCTTTCTAGAAACTTTTTAGAAATTCTAGTTTTTCTAGAAACAAGTCCTATATTTAAAACTTTTTTTGCTTTAAAAGAAGATACTACATCATAATCTTTTGCTATATAATATGCAACATTTAAAATAAGATTTTTTTCTTTTTCATTAGGTCTATCTAAAGCTAAATCTTTTAATAATACTTCATATTCAAAAAGTTCTTTATTAAAATTTTTAATTTGTTGTTCTCTTGCTTTTTTTGATTTTTCACTTACATCTATAACTCCAGGTTTATTTGAAAAGATATACCTATCTTTTCTAAACTCTTCCATAAACTCACCTCACACCCAATACAAACTACCTACAATAAAATTCTTTTCATATCTTGTATTATATCATATATTTCTACATATATTATAGCCTTGTAACAATAATAGATTTTCTTTTATTTTTTAAATTTATCCTTTATAAACTTCATTAATATTACAATCTCATATATAATAAATAAAAAGATAAAATAAGTGAGGTGATTTTATGAGAATTGGAATGGGATATGATGTTCATAAACTTGTTCCTGAAAGAAAACTTATACTAGGTGGAGTTACTATTCCTTATGAACTAGGACTTTTAGGACATTCAGATGCTGATGTTTTATTACATGCTATAATGGATTCTCTTCTTGGAGCAGCTGCTTTAGGAGATATTGGAAAGCACTTTCCTGATACAGATGATAGATTTAAAGGAATATCAAGCATAAAGCTTTTAACTGAAGTTGGAAAGCTTATTTCAGAAAAAGGTTATAAAATAGAAAATATAGATGCAACTATAATTGCACAAAAGCCTAAAATGGCTCCTCATATACCTTTAATGAGAGAAAATATAGCTTCTGCATTAAATATAGAATTAGACAAAATTAATGTAAAAGCTACAACAGAAGAAGGACTTGGTTTTACAGGAGAAGGAAAAGGCATTTCTTCTCAAAGTATCTGTCTTTTAACAAAATAAACATATACAAAAAGCCAGTATCTTAATATGTTATGTTAAGATACTAGCTTTTTATTTTTTATATTACTTCTGAAAGATTTTTTTGTAGTATTTCTTTAAATTTCATACCCTCAATTTCACTTTCTGTTGCTGATTTACATATAGTTTTCCATTCTTCAGAAGATACTCCTATCTTTTTCTTAAATTCTTCTTCTGTTCCTGTAATCATAGTAGATTCTTCAACAAATTCTCCTAATTCTTCTGGAGTTTTAAATATTTTTAAATATAGGAACTCTGTATTATCTCCAAACCATTTTTTATTAAAATTTCTTGCAAATTTAATCAATCCTGATACAATCTTATCTTTAGGTAAATCCCACATTTTCTCTAGTTTCTTATAATCTTCAAGCATTGATTTGCCTTCATCTTTTGTTATCTTCTTATTTTTAAGTCCATCTTTTACTATTTTTTCTACTGATAATGATGGTACCATTGTTACCATCTTTTTCTTCCCATAAATCCATTTATAGAAAGCTTCCTGTAAAAAAGAGTATTGTATGTATCCTAATAATACCTTTTCATCTGGAAAATACGCATATATATTATCAATACCATTACTTTTGTTAAAAATAAGAGTATGAATGTAAAGTGATTTTCCCTTTGGTGGCTTTTCCATAAACATATGCCCTCTAATAGTGCTATTTTGCATAATGATTTTATCCCAATATTTTAAGGAATTATAACTTTGCCTCACCTTTATCACCTTTCTTTTCTCTTAGATAATTTAATTATATAAGATAGTATATCCCCTTTTCAATATTTTTTACTAACTTTTCAAGTTATATTTTCATTTATGAAATTATTTATTTTTCTTTTAAAATATTCCAAATTTCTTATGTTATAAGCACCTTTCAATAACAAATATTTTATTATATAATATATAATATATGAAAAGTTACAGGGGGTGTCTGGTTGTTTTTTTGTGAAATTTGCCATGAAAAAGCTGATATTCATCATATTGTTCATAGACATGAAGGTGGATTTGATATAGAAATTAATTATAAATATTTATGTGAAAAGCATCATCGTGGGAAAAATGGTCCCCATCAATGTTTAGAAACAGATATTAAATATAAATTAAAATTGCAAAATAAGCTAAAGAAATTACTTTATAAAAAATATTATAATTTTAAGGAGCTTGAACAAATTCTTAATGCACCTTATAATACTATAAAGAGAATAACTAAAAATATAAAGTTATATAAAGAAGGTTATAAAAGGGAAGATATAATTTTAAAACTTATGGGTGGTATTAACTACACTGAAGATATGTTAGATGAAATTAAAATTCAACATTTAAGTAAAGAAATTCAAAAATGATATAATTTTTATGACTTAATAAATATTGACATCTTTTTATTAAATAATTATAATAATCTTAATTAATATATTAATACGTTGAAGAGAACAGTAGGTTAAATCTTCATTTTCAGAGAGAGAATATGTAGCTGTAATTATTCTTAAATGAACTTAACTCGAAAACCATCTCTGAGTGGCTCTAATAAAGCCCGTTATTATCACGTTACGATATTTTTCAAGTGACCTAAAATATACTTTTAGGTAATTAGAGTGGAACCACGGAATTTTATACTTCGTCTCTATTTTTTTAGAGATGAAGTTTTTTTATTTTTTAATATGATTGGAGGAAAAGATGATGATTAAAATTACTTTAAAAGATGGCTCTGTAAAAGAATTTGAATCTGGAGTATCAGTTTTAGACATTGCTAAATCAATAAGTGAAGGTTTAGCTAGAAATGCTTGTTGTGGAATTATAAATGGGAAAGTGGTAGACCTTCGTACTAAGGTAAATGAAGATGTAGAACTTAGCATATGCACTGCTGATTCTCAAGAAGGAATGGATACTATAAGACATAGTATATCTCATGTTCTTGCCTCTGCTGTTAAAAGATTATTTCCAGAAGCAAAACTTGCTATTGGTCCTTCAATAGCTAATGGATTCTATTATGACTTTGATGTGGAAACTCCATTTTCAACTGCTGATTTAGAAAAACTTGAAGATGAAATGAGAAAAATCATAAAAGAAAATCCTTCTATAGAAAGATTTGAACTTCCTAAAAATGAAGCTCTTGAATTAATGAAGGATGAGCCTTATAAGGTTGACTTAATAAATGATTTACCTGAAGGAGAAGTAATTTCTTTTTATAAATTAGGTGATTTTACAGACCTTTGTGCAGGACCTCACTTAATGTCTATTAAAAATGTGAAGGCTGTTAAATTATTAAAGAGCACTGGTGCTTACTGGAAAGGAAATGAAAAGAATAAAATGCTTTCTAGAATATATGGTACAGCATTCTTAAAGAAATCAGAATTAGAAGCTCATCTTGAAGCTTTAGAAGAAGCTAAAAAGAGAGACCATAATAAATTAGGAAGAGAACTTAAAATATTTACAACTGATGAAAATGTAGGTCAAGGACTTCCTCTTCTTATGCCAAAGGGAGCTAAGCTATTCCAAATCCTTTCAAGATGGATTGAAGACCTTGAAGAAAGCAGAGGATATGTTTTAACTAAAACTCCTTATATGGCAAAAAGTGATTTATATAAAATATCTGGTCACTGGGATCACTATAAAGAAGGAATGTTTGTTTTAGGTGATGAAGAAAAAGATGATGAAGTTATGGCTTTAAGACCAATGACTTGTCCATTCCAATATACTATATATAATGCTGAACAACATAGTTATAAAGAATTACCAATAAGATATGCTGAAACTTCTACTCTATTTAGAAATGAAAACTCTGGAGAAATGCATGGTCTTATAAGAGTTAGACAATTTACTTTAGCTGATGGTCATTTAATTGTTACTCCTGAACAATTAGAAGATGAATTTAGAGGTGTTGTTGATTTAATTAAGTATGTTATGGAAACTCTTGGAATTCAAGATGACATAACTTATAGATTCTCTAAATGGGATCCAAACAACAAGAAAAAATATATTGATGAACCAGAAGCTTGGGAAAATACTCAAAATATTATGAGAAACATCTTAAATCACCTTAAAATTAACTATACTGAAGCTGATGATGAAGCAGCTTTCTATGGTCCAAAGCTTGATATTCAATTTAAGAATGTTCATGGAAAAGAAGATACAATAATAACAGTTCAAATTGACTTTGCATTAGCTGAAAGATTTGACATGACTTACATTGATAAAAATGGTGAAAAGAAACATCCTTATATAATTCACAGATCATCAATTGGATGTTATGAAAGAACTATAGCTATGCTTATAGAAAAATATGCAGGTGCATTCCCAACTTGGATGTCACCAGTTCAAGTAAAGATATTACCAATCTCTGATAAATACAATGAATATGCAAATAAAGTTGCAGCTTCATTAAGAGAAAAATCTGTAAGAGTTGAAACTGACTTTAGAGCTGAAAAGATTGGTTATAAAATAAGAGAAGCGAGACTTGAAAGAACTCCTTACATCTTAGTTGTAGGAGAACAAGAAGCTGAAAACAACACTGTTGCTGTAAGAAGCAGAAAAAATGGTGATGAAGGAAGCATAGCTCTTGAAGATTTTGAAAATAGAATTTTATTAGAAATAGCTAAAAAAGAAAAATAATTTTCTTTACAACATTAAAGCCTATAAAAATATTAGTATCCTTATATTATTTTTAAGGATACTAATATTTTTTATAAATAAAATTAATTTATAAAATCTAAACTAAAAAATAACACACTTTTATTGTTCATTTATTTCCACTTTTACACTATTTTTTATTATTAACGCACTTACTGTACTGCCTGATGTAAGTAATATGAACTTTATCCTCGCTATGTAATCATTACCAATATCAACAAAAAAATCAATATACCATAATATTAACCACAGAATTAGAATCAATAATAATGCTACAATTCTTTTCAAGATATCATCTCCCTTAACTTATTTTTACAATAATCCCTTTCTGTTATATTATCGTATATTTTTTCAAAAAATTCAATATTTTTTTAATTTTATATATTTATAAAAAATGTGAATTATTCTTTTGAATTCATTCAAATTAACAATCCACATTTTCTAAATAAAAAGTATTTATCTAAGCTTTTTTATTTATATATTTGATAATCCTAATTTTATATCTTTTATTATATCATCTATATTTTCAAGCCCTACAGATATTCTTATTAATCCTGGTGTTATTCCTGCAGCCACTAATTGTTCATCAGTAAGTTGTCTATGAGTTGAACTTGCTGGATGAAGAACACAAGTACGAATATCTGCCACATGAACAACATTTGATGCTAATTTTAAACTATCCATAAATTTAGCTGCAACTTCACGTCCTCCTTTTACAGAGAATGAAATTACTCCACTACATCCATTTGGTAAATACTTTTTTGCTAAATCTTGATACTTATTTCCTTGTAATGTTGGATAGTTTACAAATTCTATTTTATCACTATTATTTAAAAATTCTGCTATTTTTTCTGCATTTCTACAATGCTTTTCTATTCTTACTGGTAATGTTTCAAGTCCTAGATTTAAAAGGAAAGCATCTTGTGCTGATGGATATGCTCCTAAATCTCTCATTAATTGAACTCTTGCTTTTACTATGTAAGCTGACTTTCCAAATTGTTTTGTATATACTACTCCATGATAAGATTCATCAGGCTCTGTAAATTCAGGAAATTTTCCATTTGTCCAATCAAAATTTCCACTATCAACGATAACACCACCTAGTTGAACAGCATGACCATCCATATACTTAGTTGTTGAATGAATTACTATATCTGCTCCATGTTCTATTGGTCTACAAAGTACTGGAGTGGCAAAAGTATTATCAACTATAAGAGGTACATTATTTTTATGAGCTATCTTAGCAAATTTTTCTATGTCAAATATACTTATTGCTGGATTTGCTATTGTTTCTCCAAATACCACTTTTGTATTTTCTTTAAATGCCTTTTGTATTTCTTCTTCTGAAGCATCTGCATCTACAAAAGTACATTCAATTCCAAATTTCTTAAGAGTTACAGCAAAAAGGTTTATTGTTCCACCATATATAGTAGCTGCACTAACTATATGGTCTCCTGCTTTTAAAATGTTCATTATACTTATAAGTGAGGCTGCTTGTCCTGATGTTGTACAAAGTGCTCCTATTCCTCCTTCTAATGAAGCAATCTTCTCTTCTACAGCTCCAACAGTTGGATTTGCTATTCTAGAATAAAAATAACCATTAGAAGAAAGATCAAATAATTTTCCCACTTCATCTGTTGAATTATATTTATAAGTTGTGCTTTGATATATTGGTAATGCTCTAGGTTCTCCATTTCCTGGATGATATCCTTCATGAAGACATTTAGTTTCTATTTTCATTTTTATCCTCCTATAAATTCATTTTTTGTTTAACAATACCATTATATGTATTAAATTCTTCATAATCAAGCTTTAACAACATTTTATACTCATAGTTTCAGTTATAATATAATCTGCTTTTATATCATGTTCCTCCGCTGGTACATTTTCTAAAAGTTGAAAATCGTATATTAAAGCTACTTTGATTATTTTTTTATCTATATTTTCTAAATATCTATCATAATATCCACCACCATAGCCTATTCTTTTTCCAACAAGGTCAAAAGCTACTCCAGGTAAAATTATTAAATCTAAATTATTTTTACAAAATTCTTCTTTACTATCATCTGGTTCTAAAATTCCATACTTATTTTCTTTTAGTCCTTCTAATGAAGTAATTTCAACAGCTTCCATCTTTTTAGTTTTTATATCTGTTCTAGGAATAAAAATATGTTTTCCTTCATTAATAAATTCTTGAATGTAAGACATAGTATCTATCTCACTTCCAAAACCTAAATATATAAAAATATTTTTGCTTTTTTTATAATATTCACTTTCCTTTAGTTTTAAAATTATATTCTTATCCATTATTTCTTTTGCTTCTTTTAATATATTATCTCTTTTAGAAATCATATTTTTTCTTATTTCTTTTTTATCCATAAGTTTAATCACCACTTTATATACTTTTTACCTTATAATATCACATTATTTAATTTAAAATCCTACTATAAATGAATATATTTTTTATTAATTCATTGTGTTCTTAATAATTACATATAAATTTATTTGTTTTACTTGTATATTTATTATATAATATGTATATTATTAATATAAATCTATTTTTGTGAGGTGAATATTTTTGTACGAACATTTTAAATCTGATAAACATATTTTTAATAATGATATATCTTTTTTAATAAAATTAAGAGATAAACCAGGAATTATTTATATGACAAAAGAAAAGCATAAAGAAGAATTAGCTGAAGAAATATCTATAGAAAATAAAAAAATTGATTTATTAATATGGAATGCAATGTATACTAAAGAAATAGTTGCAAATGGAATTGCAACAAAATATCTTCATCCAATTTACAATAAATTTTATGATACAATTCCAACTTTAAATTCACTAGAAAGTCTTCAAGATTTAGAACTTAAAATGGTAGATACTTATATGAATCTTGTTATAAATGATGTTGAAGTTACTCAAAACCATGTTATAAACAGAATTTTAAAGCATCTTCACTTAAATATAGAAAGCCACATATCCCTAGAACAACTTGCTTCAGAGGTTAATCTTTCTCCTGGTTATATATCAGATTGCTTTAAAAAAGAAATGGGCATAACTGTTATGAATTATGCTAAAAAAATAAGAATAGATAGAGCTAAGGTTCTTCTTTTAACAACTAATGAAAGTATTTTAGATATAGGTCTTACTTTAGGATTTCATGACCAAAGCCATTTTTATAAAACCTTTAAAAAATTTACAGGAATGTCTCCTTCTCAATACAGAAATACAAATTATAAATAAAAATAAAGTTATCAAATAAGAAGTATTATATTTCTTATAAGATAACTTTATCTTTTATTTGGTGTTTTTCACTATTAATGATTCTTTTATAGTATTTCCTAATTAAATTATTTTATTCTGAAAATAAAGTAGTTGATAAGTAACGTTCTCCTGTGTCTGGTAATAATACTACTATTGTCTTTCCTTTATTTTCTGGTCTCTTTGCTAATTCAGTTGCTGCAAATGTTGCTGCTCCTGATGATATTCCTACTAAAAATCCTTCTTTTCTAGCAATTTCTCTTGAAGTTTTAAATGCATCTTCATTTTCAACTTTTATTACTTCATCATAAATATTTGTATTTAAAGTTTCTGGTACAAATCCTGCTCCAATTCCTTGAATTTTGTGGCTACCGGCTCTTCCTTCAGATAATACTGGTGAACTTGCTGGTTCTACTGCTACAACTTTTACATTTGGATTTTTTGATTTTAAGTATTCACCAACTCCTGTAACTGTTCCACCAGTTCCAACTCCTGCAACAAAAATATCAACATTTCCATCTGTATCTTCCCATATTTCAGGTCCTGTTGTTCTCTTATGAGTTTCTGGATTAGCTGAGTTTGTAAATTGTGATGGTATAAATGAATTTTCAATAGTCTTTGCAAGTTCACTTGCCTTTTCTATTGCTCCCTTCATTCCATTAGCTCCTTCTGTAAGAACTATTTCAGCTCCATAAGCTTTTATTAAATTACGTCTTTCAACACTCATTGTTTCTGGCATAACTATTATTACTCTATATCCTTTTGATGTTCCCACTGAAGCTATTCCAATACCAGTATTTCCACTTGTTGGTTCTATTATTACTGAACCTTCTTTTAATAATCCTTTTCCTTCTGCATCTTCTATCATAGATTTTGCTATTCTATCTTTTACACTTCCTGCTGGATTAAAGTATTCTAACTTAGCTAATATTTTTGCATTTAAGTTCTTAGATGCATCATAATTTTTTAATTCTAATAATGGTGTTCCTCCTATTAATTCTGTTATATTTGTGTATATTTTTGACATATTAATCATCCTCCATACTTTCTCTATTAATTATTCATTTTTATCCGTCAAATAAAACATATATGTTTACTATGCTATTAGTATATGCCTATTTTTTTATTTTGTCAATACTTTTTGTAAAAACATATATAAATAATATGTTTTATTTATATGATTTATTAATATTTTTCCTATAAATTAATTTAAATATACAAAAAATCAGGTTTTTGTTATAAATAAAATATAAAAAACATTAAAATAAATATAACTTAAAAAAGTGTTACAAAAAGAAATTCAAATAAATCATTCTTTTTATAACACTTTATAATAATTTTTATATAAAATCTGAATGGAAAGCAAGGCTTCTATATTTATCTATTACAACCCATTTACGTAAGAAGTCATCTATCTTCTTTCTTCCCTCTTCTTTTGCTTCTTCATGCTCATATAAGAACTTTCTTAAATCTTCTTCTGAATTAATTTTAAGACCAAATCCTCTTCCATTAACTACAGGAACCTTATTATAGTTATATTCATCTAATTTTATAATTTCTGAAACTTTTCCATCTCTTATTTTTACTGCTACTTTATCTCTTATAACTAAAATATCTAATGTTTCTGGATATTCAAAACTATCTCCCTTTAATGGTACTTCATCTCCAACAGTATATATTGCTTTATTTTTTATTTCTTTTTCAAGAGAATATTTAGAAACCTCATAATAGAATTCTTCAAAAACATCTCCTCTAGCAGCTAAATCATTGTATTTAAATCCATTTTGTAATTCAAGTTCCTTTGTTCCTTCATTTGCAATTATTATTCCACCACCTGCAACATCATATCCATCAACTAAAACAAATCTTCCTGTTGCATGACTTTCTGCAAATGTATCAAAAGCAAGTGGTTCATTTGTTTGTATTATAACTTCTGCTACATCATTTAAAACAACTTTATCATTTTTCTTATCACTATCTAAGCTTGAAGCATCTATTACTCTTACTATTTCTTTTATTTCTGCCTCTGCTTCTGCTGTAGTTAGCTTTAACTTATATTTCTTTCCCTTTGTAAGTTCATTTTTACCCATCCAGAATATATTTGCTCTAAAGCTATTTGAAACTTCAGGAGCTTCTTCATTATCAAGAGTAATAATTTCTCCTCTTTTATTAAAGAATTCATCTTCAACAGTTATTCCTACTGATTCTCCTGCATATACAGTATCTTTTTTATCTTTTTCTACCCAATATTCAATAGATTTAACCTTAGTTTTCTTTCCTTCTGGATATATTGTTATATTATCTCCAACTTTTAATTTTCCACTTTCAATTCTTCCTGCAATAATTCTTCTATCATCAAACTTATATACATCTTGAATAGGGAATCTTAAAGCTTTATCTTCTATTCCACGTTCTTTTTCTATTGAATCTATTGAGTCTATAAGAGTCTTTCCATCATACCAAGGAAGTTTATCTGATTTTGTTAAAATATTTTCTCCAAAGAATGCTGACACAGGAATATAACTTAAAGGATAAACATTAAGGTCTCCTAAAAACTTATTCATATCTCTTTTTACATTTTCAAAAACTTCTTGTGAATAATCTACTAAGTCCATTTTATTAACAATAACATGTACCTTTTTAATTCCTAAAAGAGAAAGTATGTAAGCATGTCTTTTTGATTGTTCTTGAACCCCTTGTTTTGCATCTACTATAAGAAGTGCAGCTTCAGCATCAGCTGCTCCTGAAATCATGTTCTTTAAAAATTCTTTATGTCCTGGTGCATCTATTATTACATAATCTCTTTTTTCTGTTGCAAATTGAATTTGTGTTGTATCAATAGTTATACCTTGTTCTTGTTCTTCTTCAAAAGCATCTAAAAGATAAGCATACTCAAAAGGCTTTCCTGTTTCTTTAGCTATTCTTTTTACCTTTTCTATTGCTCCTTCTGGAAGAGAATGTGTATCATAAAGAAGTTTTCCTATTACTGTTGATTTTCCATGGTCAACATGCCCTACTACTACTATTTTTAAAGTATCTTTATTTATATTATCAATCATAACTTTCCTCCATATCATCTGTGTTTTTAATTTAAGATTTTTTCTAAGATGGATTTTCTTACATATATCCATCCTTTCTTAATTTTTGCATAGCATATGAATCTTCTTGATCTTGAGCTCTTCCTGCACGTTCACCAGTAGTTGTATGCTTTAATTCTTCTATTATTTCATCTAAAGTACTTGCATTTGATTTTATTTTTCCAGTACATGGAGCACAGCCTAAACTTCTATATCTTTCTCCATTTTTAGCAAAATATAAATCTATTATAGGAATATTTTCTCTCTTTATGTATTCCCATATATCTAATTCACTCCATTGTAATAATGGATGTACCCTTATATGGTTTCCTTTAGGGAAATCTGTCTTAAATTGATCCCATAATTCTGGTGGTTGATTTGAATAATCCCATTCATAGTCTTTATTTCTTTCACTAAATACTCTTTCTTTAGAACGTGAACCTTCTTCATCACGTCTTACTCCAACTATAAGACCATCAAAACCATACTTTTTAACAACTTGTTGTAATCCTTCAGTTTTTAATGCCTTACAGCATACAAGTCTTCCACTTTCAGGTCCTATTCCCTTATCTATTGCTTCTTGATTAGTGTGCACTATTAAATCTAAGTTTAATTCCTTAGCCACTCTATCTCTATATTCAATCATTTCTGGTATTTTGTGAGTTGTATCTACATGAATAAATGGAAATGGGCAATGACCATAAAAGGCTTTCTTTGCTAGCCATAGTAATACTGTTGAGTCCTTACCTATTGACCATAACATTCCTAATTTACCAAGCTTTTTATAAGCTTCTCTTATTATAAATATACTTTCTGCTTCTAATCTGTCTAAATGATCCATTCTTAATTCCTCCTAATATGCATTTGCATTATTTCTATTTACTTCTATTGTTACTTTTTCACCATTTGTTTTTTCTATATTCCAATATGTAATATCACCTTTTGTTTCAGTTGTAAGAGTTCCTCCTTTTCCTCCCATATCTGCTCCAAGGTAATATTTAATTGCATTAACTTTACATTCCTTTATACAAGAAGCACAACCCCAACAATGCTGTGGATTTTTTATAAATGCTTTATTTTTTTCATCTATTTTAATTAAATTACCAGGACAAACCTCTTTGCATTTTCTACATCCAACACATTGGTCTTTATTAATTATTACGCTCATAAGTATCCCCTCCTGTTATTAAATCTCTAAATATTATTTCTATATTTCCATTGTTTAATTTGGAGTTTACATACTTTAGATAGTCATTACTTTTATTTGGATAATCTAAGTTTTCTGCAAAGCTATGCCATCTTGTTTCTTTTCTTGCTCTAAGATGAGCTATTACTGCTTTACATACTATTAATCTTTCTTTAAGTTCATATATTTCAACTAGTTCATCTATATCCTTTGCTTTTAAATTTTCACTTAAATTTATAATTGCATCAATTTTATCATCTGCTAAATTTAATTGTTTTTCATTAAATTGATAATTAGAACTTATTCCTCCTGCATACTTGTCCATAACAGTTTGCATTCCCTCTTCTAGTTCATCTACTTTATATAAACTTTCTTTATTGTTTAAATAACTCTTTACTTCATTAAATTTTTCTTCTATTTTATTTTTATCTAGGTTTGGCAACTCTTTATTTTCAACATATTTTATTGAAGATTCAGCTGAAATTTCACCTTCAACTAAAGCCCCTGTAACATATTTTTGTGGGCATCCTCCAGCTACATCTCCAGCTGCATAAAGACCATCTATTGTTGTCTTTCTATTTACATCTACCCAATATCCACTAGCTGTATGGCCTCCAACTATATATGGTTCTGTTCCTTCAATTTCTACATTTTCTTTATCTGGCCCTTTTCCACTTTCTATCCACTTTAAAGTTTGGCTTGGTGCCATATTTAAATATGCTTTTAATAAATCTAACTCAGCCTTTTCTCCAATACCTTCTGTTTTTAAGTAACATGGGCCTCTTCCTTCTAGGTTTTCTCTTACTGTTCCATAAAGTCTTTCTGAGGTAGTATTTCCATAAATACTTCCATATTCTTCTCCCTTAGAATTAATTTGAGGTGCCCATACTCCTTGAGCTATTGTACCAGTTGGTGCTATTGTATCTTTACACCTTAGTGCAATAAATCTCATTTCAAAGGTTGTCATTTCTGCTCCTGCCTTTAATCCCATTGCAAAACCTGCTCCTGTATTAAATGGACAATACCACATTTTATGTTGGGAAAAACCTGGATTATTAGGTTTATAAAGTCCTGCTGCTCCTCCTGTTGCACATATTACACTTTTTGCACTAATTACATAAAATATTTCTTCTTCTGTAGATATTCCATATGCACCTTTTATTTCATTGTTTTCAACTATATAATCAATAACATTTATATGATTTTTTACTGTTACATTTTTTGATTTATAAACTTCCTCTGCAAGAATTGGTTTTATGTTTTCTCCATTAATTTTTATATTTCTATTTCCTCTTGTAACATAATTTCCATTTTCATCTTTTAATATAACTAGTCCTAAATCTTCTAATTTTTTTGTTACAGAATTTAATCTTTCACTCATTGTTAAAAGTAAATCTTCTCTAACTATATTTTCAGCATCTTTTTTTGCATAATCTACATAATCTTGAGGTTTCTTTCCATCTACTATATAGGCATTTAATGCATTAACTCCAGCTGCTAAACATCCACTTCTTTTTATATTTGCCTTTTCTAAAATTAGAACTTTGTTATTAGATTGTTTTGATATTGTAATTGCAGCAAAGCATCCTGCTGCTCCTCCCCCTATTATTAAAATATCCGTTGATAACTTTTCAATTTTCATATAATCACCTATCCATATATATTTACTATGTCTTAATTTGAAGTTTTTAAATATAAATTGGCATTGGATCTACCTTTAATTTATTTTCTAGTGTTTTAGTCTCTTTATTATTATAAACATATATTCTATGAATTAAAACTAGTACCTCATCCCCTTCTTTTAAAGGTTCATCTTCTAATGTTCTATAGCCTATTAATTTATTTTCTCCAACTTGAACTTCTATTTGAATGTTATTTCCTCTAAAGGAAACTGAAGTTATTATTCCTGTTTCAGCAGCTGATGGCACTGATATTTCATCCCTATTTTTTCCTATTTGTATAAATTCAGGTCTTACTACTGCCTTAGAGTCATCTCCTATATCATCAAAGCCTTTAAGGGCTGAGTAATTATCTATTATAGTTGATTCTCCAATAAATTGTGCAACAAAAGGAGTTTTAGGATTTTTATAAATTTCTATTGGACTTCCCTTTTGTTCTATTCTTCCTCTATTTGTAACTATTATTTCATCAGCAACTTCTACTGCTTCTTCTTGGTCATGAGTTACAAATATACTTGTTATTCCAAGTTTTTCTACCATTTCTTTAAGCCATAATCTTAATTCTTTCCTTACCTTTGCATCTATTGCTGCAAAGGGCTCATCTAATAATAATAATTTTGGATTTGGAGCTAATGCCCTAGCAAAAGCTACTCTTTGTCTTTGTCCTCCTGATAATTGATGAGGATATCTTTTTTCAAATCCCTTTAATCCAACTAATTCTATAAGTTCTTGTACTCTAGTTTTTATAAACTTCTTGTCTTTTTTTTGTACTTGAAGACCAAAAGCTATATTATCAAATACAGTCATATGTCTAAATAATGCATAATTTTGAAATACAAAGCCTATTCCTCTTTTTCCTGCTGGTATATCATTTACTCTTGTACCACCTATAATAATGTCTCCACTATCTGGTGTTTCAAGACCTGCTATCATTCTTAAAATTGTTGTTTTTCCACTTCCACTAGGTCCTAAAAGTCCTATAAGCTTTCCTTCTTCTATACTGAAATTAACATTATTTGATGCTTTAAAATCTTTGAAGGATTTATTTATATTCTTAAGTTCAACATACATAGCTTAAGCCTCCTTTTTTCCTTTCCATTCTACAATATTTCTTAAAATCAATATAATAACTGCTATAATAACTAAGATTGATGCTACTGCAAAAGCTGCTGAAAATTGATATTCATTATATAATATTTCTATATGTAATGGTAATGTATTAGTCTTTCCTCTTATATGTCCTGATACAACTGATACAGCTCCAAACTCACCCATTGCTCTTGCACTACATAATATTATTCCATATAAAAGTGCCCATTTTATATTTGGTAATGTTACCTTTCTAAATATTGTAAAACCACTTGCTCCCATTATTGCAGCAGCTTCTTCTTCATCCTTTCCTTGAGAGTTCATTAATGGTATTAATTCTCTAACTATAAATGGGAAGGTTACAAATACTGTTGCTAAAATTATTCCTGGAACAGCAAATACAATTTTTATATTATTATTTGATAAAAAGTTTTCTAAAAGACTTCCTCTTCCAAAGGTAAGTATAAATACTAAGCCTGCAATAACTGGTGATATTGCAAAGGGAAGGTCTATTAAAGATGTTAAAACATTCTTTCCTTTAAAGCTAAACTTTGTAATTGCCCAAGAGGCAAATAAGCCAAATATGGTATTTAAAACTGTTGCTATAACTGTTGCTATAAGTGTTAATTTTAAAGCTTCTAAAGTATATGTATCTGTTATAGCTGCTAAGTATATACTCCATCCTTTTTTAAGGGCTTCTGAAATTATAACTATTAATGGGAATATTAACATTAAAACTAAAAACAATACACTTATTCCTATTAAGAGCCATTTTGTTATTTTACTTTTCATGTTAATCACTCCCTTGTAAATTTATTTGTATGAACTTGAATTAAGTTTATTGAAAAAAGTATTACAAATGATAATAAAAGCATTACTAAAGCAATTGCAGTTGCTCCTGCATAATCATATTGTTCAAGCTTACTCATTATAAGAAGAGGTGCTATTTCTGTTTTCATAGGCATATTTCCTGCTATAAACACAACACTACCATATTCACCTATTCCTCTTGCAAAAGCTAAACCAAAACCTGTTAAAAGAGGTGAAAGTAATTCTGGGAAAATTACCTTAAAGAAAGTTCTTAATCTTCCTGCTCCAAGCATTTCAGCTGCTTCTTCATATTGACCATCTAACTCTTCTAAAACCGGTTGAATATTTCTAACTACAAAAGGAATTCCTATAAATATTAATGCTATTGTAATTCCAAACTTAGAAAATGAAGATTCAATTCCTAACTTGTATAATTTAGAACCTATCCACCCATTTTTTGAATACAGAGCTGTTAATGAAATACCAGCAACTGCTGTTGGTAGAGCAAATGGAAGGTCTATAATTCCATCTAAAAGTCTTTTAAAAGGAAATTTATATCTTACAAGAACCCAAGATAATATAAGTCCAAAAACACTATTTATCAAAGCCGCCACTAAAGAACATTGAAGACTTACTTTAAATCCTGATAAAACTCTTGAGTCTGTTACTGTATCAATAATTCCACTTAATCCAATACTTGAGCTTTTAACAACTACACTTACTAAAGGAATTAAAACTATTAATCCTAAGTAAAGAAGTGTAATTCCCATAGATAACCCAAATCCTGGGATAACTCTTTCTTTTCTTTTCATTACTTTCACCTCATTTGTAATTTATTAATTTGAAGGAACATATATTTGATCAAATATTCCACCATCTGCAAAATGTTTCTTTTGAGCTTCTCTCCATCCTCCAAAAACATCATCTATTGTTACTAAATTTACATCTTTGAAAGTATCTTTATATTCTTCTGCAATTTTTTCATTTCTTGGTCTATAATAGTTTTTTGTAGCAATTCTTTGGCCTTCATCTGAATAAAGATATTCTAAATAAGCTTTCGCTACCTCTGTTGTCCCTTTCTTTTCTGCCACCTTATCAACTATTGCAACTGGTGGTTCTGCTAAAATACTTATAGATGGTACCACTATTTCAAATTCATCTTTTCCAAATTCATCAAGAGTTAGATAAGCTTCATTTTCCCAAGCTATAAGTACATCTCCTATTCCTCTTTCAACAAAACTTGTAGTTGCACCTCTTGCACCTGAATCTAAAACCTCAACATTTTTATATATTTTTCCTACAAAGTCTTTAACCTTTTCCTCATCATTATTAAACTTATTTAAGCCATATGCCCAAGCAGCTAAATAGTTCCATCTTGCACCACCTGAAGTTTTTGGATTTGGAGTTACTATTGAAACATCCTTTTTCACTAAATCATCCCAATCTTTTATGTTTTTAGGATTTCCTTTTCTAACCAAAAACGCTATTGTTGATGTATAAGGTGAACTATTATCTTCAAATTCACTTTGCCAATCTTCATCTATTAAGCCAGAATCTGCTATTGCATCAATATCATAAGCTAATGCTAAAGTAACAACATCAGCCTCTAATCCTTCTATTACTGAACGGCCTTGTTTTCCAGAACCTCCATGAGATTGGTTAATAGTTACCTCTTCACCTGTTTTATCTTTCCAATACTTAGCAAAACTTTTGTTAAAATCTGTGTATAATTCTCTTGTTGGATCATAGGAAACATTTAGAAGTTCTACTGTTTTTTTATTAGTTGTATTTGAAGCACTATTTACACTATTTACACTACTTCCGCAACCTGCTAGCATTCCCATAAGTAAAGTGCCTCCTAATAAAATGCTTAGTATTTTTTTCTTCATTTTTCTTCCCCCTTTTTGTTTTAATTCATACTTTTCATATATGTTTTCAATGACTAAATTATAATATCATTTTATTCCAATGTCAATAATTTTAGGTAAATTTTTTATAAAAAATATATGATTAGTATATTTTTATTAAAGATTATGATAAAAACTATTCTTTCACCATATTTTATATCTTTTAACTATTGACAAAACTTAGATTTCATATAGTATAATAATTACATATATGTATTATATGAAAGTGAGGTGTAAAAATGAAAATTTCTTCAAAAGCCAGATATGGTCTTGCATCAATGATATATATAGCTAAAAACTGTTCTTATAATGAATGTATTACAATTATTAATATTTCTAACTCATTAAAAATATCAAAAATATATCTTGAACAAGTTTTTTCTCTTTTAAAAAGAGCAAATCTTGTAATTTCTATAAAAGGTGCTCAGGGTGGTTATCAACTTGCAAGATCAATAGATAGTATAACTGCAAAAGATATTATAGGCGCTATTGAACTAAGCCTATTTGACAAAACAGATGCTACAGTATTAAGTTCTTCAGAAGCAATAGAACATGCAATGGAAAACTTAGTTTGGAATAAACTAGATGAAGATATATCTAAAAGATTATCCTCTATAACTCTACGTGATTTAGTGGAAGAAACTGATAAATTTAACAATCCTATGAATACTATGTTCTATATATAAACAAAAAAGTTGTTGTATTAAGAATTAATTTTTTAATACAACAACTTTTTTATTTTATAAAAAAATATACAATTTTTAAATTTAATTATGTTCATTAAAATCTTAAGTTCATTATTTTATGAAGCAGCCACTTGAAGCCTGTCCACTAAAGCAGATGAATAACATAATGAACCTAATATTTTTTTATTGTAATTTATTTTTAAATTAAAAATGAAAATCTAACTTTCCTTTTCTATTTTGTAATGGAAGTTTAAAATCTAAAAAGTCTATTCCTGCTGGGGTTGTTTTATCAGCAATTATATGTAATATATATCCTAAAATAAATCCAACTGCTAATCTATTTTCAAAAGCAAAATAAGCTGTTATGCAAAAAAGACTTGTGCCAAACCACTTATGTGTAAATTGTCTATGAGGTGACATTTTTCCAAGTGTTGTAAGAACACATAAAAACATAAGTGCAACTCCACTTTTTATATAAGTTCTTGCTATAATAAAAAATAAAACTACTATTTTATCAAATAGATTTTTCACTCCCGTAAAATTCATAGCTCCATTTATTATACTATTATTTGATAGGTATTTTTGGTATATTACAAAAACTAAAAATGCCCAAAATACCATTGTGACCACTCTAGTAAACTGTTGAGATGCTTTTGATTTTTTAGAATCAATATCAACAATTAATGAGCCTACTAAAGCCCCAATAACAAAAAGTAAAACTGTTAAAATATTTACAGCACCTGTCTTTCCTACAGTAAAGCCCATTCCTAGTATTATTGCTGATACTATTCCTATACAGCTATGTTGTTTTCCACTCATTTTTATCCCCTTTCTAGCTCTTCTTTATTTTCTATTTTATTATAAACTAAAATATTTTAAATACAATATTTTATATTTTTAAATTTATCTTTGTTAAATCTAAAAATTAGTATTAAAATTATAAAGTAAGAAAATTTTACTCCTTATATATTTTAACAAAAATAAGGCATACTAAAAATAAAAAATGAGGTGATTAACTTGAAATATAAATTAACAACCTTTCAACTAGGAACATTATTAAAAAAGATAAGTAATACTAATACATTAAATGTAATGTGTAAACTTAATTTAAGTGGTGGATGGATTACTTTAAATGGGAAGGCAGATATTCTAGAAATTCCTAAAGATAATAGAATTATTGCTGGAAATAACTTTATAAACGTAGAGGTTTTAGATAAAAATGATAATGGTACTGTTATTAAAATTATTGGAGCAAAAAATTCAAAATTCACAATAGATACAGCTCCTACAAAATTTAAAGAAATAAAAGCTAATTCTTTAAACTTAGATATTATTAAAGAAAGTGATTGTGAATGTAAATTAAGAATTGATGAAAGTGTAATTTTTACTATAAATAATAGTGCTAGTGAAATTGAAAAATTAATTTCTTCAATTTTTTAAGTTTAGCAACTTATCCACATATAAAAAAATCTTAAGTTTCTTATATTATTTAGCTATTTTGCTTAATAAAATAATTAACTTAAGATTTTAATAAATATACTTAGTATAAAGTTTTTATATATTTAAATACAAACTTTTTCTTTTTTGAAAGCTCACTATAGGTTTTATTTGCAAAGTTTTTTACAAAAGTCTTTACTATTTCACTTTCTTCTTTTGATACTTTATGATTACTAAATTCTGCTTTATCTAGAATACGTAAAATTTCATTAAATTCCTCTTCTTTAATGATTTCATTATCCTTTTTTAAATACTCTAATATGCTCTTTAAATATTTATACATATTAATTACATTTTCATTTAAATCATCAGTACTAAATAATTTATTACGTTTATTTATAATATATGAATGTCTTCCTACAATAACAACTATTAAAAATGATATTAATAAAACTAATATTAATAAATATTTAAATATTAATACATTATTTCTTTTTGCTACTTTATTTCCAGAAGAACCTTCTAAATTATTATTAGAACTTTCTTCTTTTATTTGTTCCTCTTCATTATTCTTAGTTTCTTCTTTTATATTATTTTCTTGATGTTCTTCATTATTTCTAACTTCTTCTTGATTATTTATATTGTTTGTACTCTCATTATCTGAAGTATATGAATCATCATCATAACCTGGAGTAACATCTACTACCTTCCATCCAATTTCATCTATATAAACTTCTACCCAAGCATGAGCATTACTATCTTTTACATATATCTTATCTTCTAAATTTTCATGATTTTTTACTACATATCCTTCTACATACCTTGCAGGAACTCCCCACATTCTAAGAAGTACAGTTGCTGCTGAAGCATAGTGAGAACAATAACCTTTTTTATTTTCAAATAAAAAATATTCAACAAAATCCTTACCACTAGGCAATTTTCCTGGAAATAGAGTATAACTTGTTTCATTATTTACTATTTCTTCTGCAAGATTAATTTTATCATAAACATTATAATCAGTTCTATTTCCTATATCCTCATATTCTTCTCTTACCTTTTTAAGAGTTGAATTTGGAAGTTTAGTATATACATCATATACAAATTCTCTATATTTACTTTCTTTTTCTAAATACTCTTTATTAAATTGTATATTTTCATACCCCTCCATTTCTTCTGGATAGTAATTAAATGAATAGGTTTTTTTATTTAATTTTGGTGAAACAAAACTATCATTATTAAATTTAAATATATCACTATTATCTTCATAATTTGAATTGTAAGGTGCATATATATAGTTTTTATTTGCATCTACATTTTGAATTTTTATAGTGCTTTCACTTTCTCCTTCAAAAGAAAAATATTCTTTTGCTCCTTCATAATTTAAATTTTGAGTACAAATACCTTTTAATAATTTTTTATATTTTCTATATGAAGAGGAAGAAGGGTTTCTCCAACTACGTCCTGTATATACTTCTCCTACATATCCTTTAAGATAAATATCATTATATAAGTTATTTGTTTCTAAAATTAAATCTGTTTTATTATCATATTCAATTCCATCAACTAAACCTAATCTTCCTCCACTTATTCCACCTGTTGCAGTATTTGAAAGTAAAGGAATTATTTTTTCATATTCTGCATTATTAATATATTGTGCTATTTCTCTTTTTTTATTAATAAGTTTTTTACTATTTAAGTATTTTTCCTTTGGATAAATAATAAATACAAGGGAAAATATTAAAAAACTAATTATAGCTAAAATCATTCCACCTTTTACATTAATATTTTTTCTTACTTTTCCATTAACATAAAAATACTTCTTTTTCCTTTTGTTATACTTAAACTCACTTTTATTTTTTAATGAAACCTTAAACATTGAAAAAGATAAAGCTACTATCCAACAAATAATAAGCATTAAAAATGGAAGTATGTCTGGCATAATGGCAAAAAATACTCCAAATTCTAAACAAGGTAATGTTGCTATTAATAGTAAAATAAAATTATTTCTATATATTATTGAATAAGAAACTACTTCAATTATTATAAATGCAATAAACATTAAGGCTATAGACATAGATGTTTGAACAGAAACATTAATATTTTCACTAGCTAACGAATAAACATCAAGTAATATTCCACCTGTAACAGAACTTAACTTATCATTTACCTTAGCAAATATATTAATAACACCATAAATAACTATGTCATTAAATAAAAAATATAAAATAATGTAAATTATATTTATTCCTAAAAGCATTGCATTTCTTCTTTTTTCCATGGAAAATGTTAAAGAAAATATCGTTATAAGTAATATTATAAAAACACTAAGGGTAAGATTTGAAACTTCTAAATCAAAGCTTGTAATAAAAGAAAATATAGCTCCATACACCCCAAAAAAGCACATAATAATTAAAAAAACTTTTAAATACCAATTTTCATAATAAGATGATGATGATAAATGTAAATCCTTATTTAAAATAATTTCTTTTTCTGTTTTATTATTTTTTTTCATATTATTCCCCTCACATCACCAAATTTTCTAAACTCTCTTTTAAATTATTTATATCAATAACCTTTAAATTACTTAAATTTACCTCACTTTTATCCTTTAAATAAAGAATATCCATATTTTCATTTTCTTCAAGATAAGAAATATTTTCTTTAGGTATATTAGAAGTTACATAAAACTTTTTAAAATATTTTTCACCATTACTTTCAATATCATAATGTTTTAGAGCTAGAAGTTCTTCTTCATATGTTGTTAATGATAATAATTCGCAAGCTACTTTTAATATATCTTCTTTTGAACTTATAATTACCTTATTAAAATAATCTTTGCCTTTATCATGCCAACATATATAGTGAATATAATTATATGATAAAAGCATATAAGATAAAGATATAGTTGTTTCTACAATTCCTTGAATTATATTAATATTATTTTTATTTTCACAAAACTCTACTATTATTATTGAACTATTTGATATAGGCTGACTATATTCTTTTATCATAATATTATTAACTTTACTGCTTAGTTTCCAATGAATTCTTTGTATTTTATCTCCTTCTACATATTCTCTTATATTAAATACCTCTGAAGGGTCATCCCCTGATTTATCCTTAGAAAAACTTTCTCCATCTAATGAATTTACATCTAAAATTTTATTAAAAAGACTTAAATTATATATATTAGGAAGTATAATTATTTCTTTAGATTTATTTAATTTCTTCTTTACTGAAGAAATTGTTAAATAATCATATATTTTTAAGCTTTCAGCCTGAATTATTAATTTTCCACAATATTTAGATTTAATTTTAAAGGTTATACTTTCTCCTTCTTTAGAATTAATAGGGAAATTTATATATTCTATTTCTTTATTATTTGAAAATTTATTATAACAACTTAACTTTAATTCTCCATTTAAAACTGGAAAAATAGAATTATTTTTTATAACTATTTTCACACTTATTTCTTTATCTTTACTTTCTAACACATCACTACTTTCAATATTTAAATTAATATTTTTCTTTATAATTCTTATAATAATATTTAACACTATTGGCAATAATAAAACTGTTATAAATATTGCTAAAGGAAAATAATCTGAATATAAAATAGTAAATAAAAGAGTTCCTATAACTATAAAAAAATATATTATTTTTGTTTTTAACATATCTCCTCCTAATTACTTAGTTCCTGGTACACTAACACTATTTAAAATGTCTAAAAGTATTTTTTCCTCTGAAGTATTGCTTATCCTAGCTTTAGTATTTAATATAATTCTATGAATTGTAACATCTTTAAAAATTTCTTGTATATCTTCTGGAACTACATAATCTCTATTTTTTAGAAAAGCTGTGGCTTTTGCTAGTTTTGTTAATGCAACACTTCCTCTTGGACTTACTCCTAAATCTATTAAAGGATGATTTCTAGTTTTTGATATTAAAGTTACTATATATTCATATATTTTTTCATGTATATAAATATTTTCAACTAAATCTTGCATAACTAAAATATCTTCTTTTGTTACAACAGTATTTATTTCATCAAGAGGAACTTTTTTTTGCTTTCCTTTTAAAATTTCTATTTCACTTTCCATATCAGGATAACCCATAGTAAGCTTAATCATAAATCTATCTAATTGAGATTCTGGAAGCATTTGAGTTCCTATAGAACCAACTGGATTTTGTGTTGCTATAACAATAAAAGGTTTAGAAACTTTTCTTGTTATACCATCAATAGTTACCTTTCCTTCTTCCATTACTTCTAATAAAGCAGATTGAGTTTTAGCAGATGTTCTGTTTATTTCGTCAGCTAAAAATAAATTACACATTATAGCTCCTTGTTTATATTCAAATCTATCTAAATCTTTATTATAAATAGAAAAACCTAATATATCACTTGGTAATACATCTGGAGTGAATTGTAATCTTTTACAATCAAGTGACATAGCTTTTGAAAAAGCTAATGCTAAAGTAGTTTTTCCTACTCCTGGTATATCTTCTATTAAAATATTTCCTTTTGCTAATATTGTTGTTAATACTTTTTTTATTATTTTATCTTTACCTATAACTATTTTTTTAACTTCTTTAATAATATCATTTGCTTTATTTATGTATTCCTGCATATTTTCTACTCCCTTTACATGAACTTTTACATTTATATAATATCATATTTACACTAAGTAAAGATATTTTTATAAAAATTGTAACATTTAATTAAATTTTTTAATATTTAGTTACCTTTTGCTTTATTTATTTTCTTCTGCTCTTATTTATAAAAAATATTATTACTAATAGTATTGAAACTAACTCAATTATTAAAATAAAATCTCCTTTTTCTGAAATAGCTTCACTACTTCTATTAGCAGAACTATTGTTATTTGTTTCACTTTCATTTAAAGCTTCTTTTTGCTTGTCTATAATATCTTGAGCTACTATTTTTCCTTCTGTATTTCTTGCAATAACTTTTATAGTATAATTTTCTGCATTTTCTTCATCACTATATTCAAAGGAATCTATTGCATAATTTTGAACTATCATATAACTTTCGCCTTTATTTATTTTTCTCACACAATTATCAGATAAGGTTTCAGCTCCTATTAAAGCTTCTTTATTATTTCCACTATTATCAATAGACACTATTATGTATCCTTTTCCCTCTGGTACCTTTACTCCATCTACTGAAGCTGTAATAAAACCTGCATGAGGTACTGTTCCTTCTGCTAATACTATGGTTTTACTTTCATCTATTATATTAGTATCTTCAACTTGAGCATAAGATATTTTATACTTTGCACCTATTGAGGAAGTCATAAATGTTATTCCTTCTAATACATCATAACCATCTTTAAAATCATAAACATTTGTACATTCAATTATTTGTTTTTCTTCCTTTGTCTCATTATCTATAGAATAAATATAAGCTGTTGGACCAAATTCATCATGCTGATAAATTCTTTTTCCATCATTTATATCACATACACCACTTATATAGAAATTATCTTCTGCTTGCAATAAAGTTTTGTCTTCATAAGATATCCAAAAGTATCCACCCTCATCATTATAATTACCCCAACTATTTTTTATAAGCCAAGCTCCATTATTTTTAGGTTTATTATTATCCTTAAAATTATCTTTTGAATAATTATCATCCCATCCAACTATCAATATAGCATGTTGCTCATCTTTCACAAAAGTTTCATCATTACAATAATATTCATTCATAGTTTTGCCTGAAAAAATGTTGTTACTTCTATATGATGAAACCACACCACCAGATTCTAATATTCCCTTTTTAACTTCATCCATATCATTTGGAATTTCCACTATATCAGTAACATAAAACTTAGGAGAAGCAGTATCCATATTTTCTGGAATAGTAGCATTTTCAGATGGATTATAAGGAATATCCTCTTCAAGTCTAACTCCACCAGCACTTGTTAAATAATTTTTCACCACACTAAAGCTAGCTGGATCATAGCTTTCTCTTTTAAAACCATATCCATCTCTTAATGTGGCCCACCATCTTACATGCTCTTCAGAAAAATCATATTCTCCATAGCCCTTTAATTTTAAATAACTCTCCACTGCAGCCATTCCTGCAAAACACCAACACACATTTAAATTTCCTTGATTTTTAACAGAAGTCATTAAGCCAAGTTCCCTAGGATCATACTTACTTTTATACTCTTCTCCCTTAACTTTAAATACATTAATATAAGATAAGCTTATAAAAATTATCAATAAAAAAGTTATTATTTTATATTGTCTCTTCATCTTTCTTCCTTTCATTCATTATATTGTATATTTATACATATTAGTATATCATACAACAAATATTTTTTCTCTTTTTTAGTAACTATTTCTTATTACTATTAATTCATTAATAAATTTTTATCTATTTGACATAAAAATGACATATTTATATTGTAAAATTAAGTTGTAAAGTAATTAAGCATATTATTTATCCCCTTTATAAAATCCATCTTACTCAGAAGATGGTATATAAAAAACAAGGTGCACCCCCCAATATTGCATCTTGTTTTTTGATTTTTATATATTTTTTATTAAAAAGAAACCAATGTTTATAGTATAAACATTGGCTTTTCTTAATTATTTAATAATTTCAAAGGCATCTAAAGTTATTGTAGTTCCCTTTGAAGAATTATTTTTTAATCCTGTCCACTCTACTTTTATTGTATGTGTTCCTGAAGTTAATCCTGATAATGAAAATGCTACACTTTGATCTTTAGCACTTGCACTATATAAATCTACATAATACACTTTTGAATCTATTGTTACTTTTGCTATTCCTTTATCTGATGACTTTGGTGCTATTAACTTTATTCCTGTTCCTGTAAATTTGTAAGTTGCTGTTGCTGCACTAGATACATATTTACAAGTTCCTCCACTATGTCTTGTTGAAGTTGCTACTTTCCATGTTCCAGTATATGATATTGCTGCATTGCTATCTTGTATTAAAGATTCTTCAACTTTATAAGACATTGAGGCTCTTGTTACTTTTCCATTACTATCTTTTACATCTACATATAATGTCTTATTTCCTGTTTTTCCTGCTTTCCATGTATAAGTGTTTGATGTTCCATAATCTCTTAATACTGACCAGTTTCCTGCTGCATCCTTTATTAAGAATTTATATTGTAATGTTCCTGTTCCTGTTGCTTTTGCTGTTAATTTTATTTGTGTTCCACTAGCTTGTGGTGACTTCTTATCTGCTGTAAAGCTACTTACTACTGGTGGTTTTGCTTCTGCCTTTATTGTATAAGACATTGATGCTCTTGTTACTTTTCCATTACTGTCTTTTACATCTACATATATTGTCTTATTTCCTGCTTTTCCAGTCTTCCATGTATAAGCATTTGATTTTCCATAATCTCTTAATACTGCCCAATTTCCTGATGAATCTTTTATTAAGAACTTATATTGTAATGTTCCATTTCCTGTGGCTTTTGCTGTTAATTTTATTTGTGTTCCACTTACTTGTGGTGATTTCTTATCTGCTGTAAAACTACTTACTACTGGTGGCTTTGCTTCTGCCTTTATTGTATAAGACATTGATGCTCTTGTTACTTTTCCATTACTGTCTTTTACATCTACATATATTGTCTTATTTCCTGCTTTTCCAGTCTTCCATGTATAAGCATTTGATTTTCCATAATCTCTTAATACTGCCCAATTTCCTGATGAATCTTTTATTAAGAACTTATATTGTAATGTTCCATTTCCTGTGGCTTTTGCTGTTAATTTTATTTGTGTTCCACTTACTTGTGGTGATTTCTTATCTGCTGTAAAACTACTTATTACTGGTGGATTTACAACTTCATTATCTTTACTATACTCATAAGTTACTGTTATATTTGATGATTTATAAACACCTGTTGCATTTGATGGAATAAATGATAGTGTATAGCCATCTATTTCTTTTGCTGATGCTTCATAACTTTCTCCAACATTTCCTGTTAACGTAGTTCTAGATGCTATTTCTTCATTTGTTTCTTCATCAATATATTTTACTATTACTTTTCCTTCTTCTATAGGTTCTTCATCCTTTGTATATTTATATGTTACTGTTATATTTGATGCAGTATATTTACCAGTTGCATTTGTTGGTGTTGAAGATAAAGTATATCCACTAAATGTTTTCTTACTTGTTGTATATGAATCGCCAACATTTCCTGTTAATGTTATTGGAGATGTTAAATCATTTCCATCTTCATCAACATATTTTACTGTCACTGTTCCTTTTCTAGTTGGTTCTGGAACTTGAACTTCATTCCACGAACTTACATATTCATAAGCTTTTCCACCTACATAACTAAATCCTGGTTGTTGTGGTGCTGGTATTTGATTGCTTCCTGATGCAAATATTATACTACAAGAACTTACGCTATCATCAAAAGTATAAGAATATACTCCATCTCCTTCTGATGTCATAGCTGTTCCTGGCCATGCTCCTGTAATTTGAGTAGCTGTTGCTCCATCTCCTGAATATGCATATATAGTAGGAGTTGACCAACCTGAAGGTGCTGTAAAGTAAACTGTATTTTTCTTAACACTTCCATCCTTCTTTGTATAAGTAAATGTTTCATTTGCTGGAGTACTTTCTGGGTCATCTCCATTTGCCTTTAATGTAACTGTTACCTTTTCTCCAACTGCAATACTTGTACCTACTGTTATTTTATCTCCATCTTTAAATGAACCTGAAGCTCCTTCACTTGTTGTATAAGTTCCTGTAGTTGCATTTGCTAAACCTAATGTAACAGTAACTGAATCTCCCTTAAATGAACCACTTCCTGGAGTTGCTAAAACTCTTGGATTTCTTGTAGTTGTTACATTATATATAACTGCAATCTTTCCACCATCAAGTTGTCCTGAAATCTTTCCATTTGATACTGTAAATGATCTTCCTGAAACTTGATCTGTATAAGCTCCATTAGCCATTGAAGTTTCACTATCTATTGAAGTTGCTCCACCTAAGTTTATAATAACTGTACCCTTAGTTCCTCTATCTATTTGAAGTATCTTTGAATCTCCGTTAGGATTTCTTAAACATTCATCTTCTCCAACCATAGCATTTCTAAATTTATTAACTGCTGCTACTTCTGGGTCTTTAAATTGATCATTTCCTTTTGCACCTATTTTATTATTTCCCCATCTTCCTCCTAGATTGTTTGTAGAACCATCTGGTCTACTATAGAATAATGGTGTTCCATCTTTACGTGCTGCTATTATTGCCCAACACATTCTTATATCCCAATCACTTAACCATACTGACTCACCATTGTTACAATATGTATCATGTGATTCAACCCAAGTAACTAATTTACTTGCTCCAGCTGCATTTCCCCAGTCACTTATTCTTCCAGTAGAAAAATCTTTACTTCCTATTGCACCTCTTAATGTATATCCATATCCACTAGCTGTTAAATTTATAATTTTACCATATGCATCATCTCTTGAACCTGATGATTGTAATACTTCTCCATATATAAACATTTTATCTTTATTATGAAGAGAAACTCCATCAACAGATTCATTTCCTATTGCTACAGGCCAGAAATTATTTTTCCAACCATATTGTTTTGTCTTTTCATCCTGTGGATCATCTGGTAAGCCAATGTGCTTTGCAGTATCATATCTAAATCCATCAACTCCACAATCTATGAGGTCATTAAGATAATTTAAGTAATACTTTTGGAAACCTGGATTTTCTGTATTAACATCTGGCAAGCCTAATACTGCACCATTTGTACAATAATATCTATTTTCCCATTGACTAATAGAATTAAATCCTTCTCCATGATATAACTTATCTTGTCCACCAGCTGCATCTTTTAATGATTGAGAAACTTTATCTAATTGTGGTGTTGTATGATTTGGTAATACATCTACTATTATTTTTATTCCATATTTATCTGCTTCTTCGCACATTGATTTAAATTCTTCTCTAGTACCTAGTTGATAATTACCAATTTTCCAGTCTGTAGGTTGATAATGATATTCCCATTTTCCTTGTCCATTTTCACTCCATATAGACATTCCTCCATTATCTCCAACTAAGCATTGATTAGCTGGAGATGTTTGCACTGTTGTAAATCCTGCTTCTGCAATATCCTTTAAATTTTCTTTTATTGTATTAAATGACCAACACCATGCATGAAGTATAGCACCTTCTTTTACATTATCAGCTAATCCATAACTTGAAGCATTTTTTTCTATAGCAAGTTCTTTTCCATAGTTTGCTGCATCTTCTAAAGAAATTTTAACATTTGTTGCTCTATTCTCATTGTTTTCGTTTACAATAGCTGCATTAGTGTTTACAGGAAAACTAGCCATTAATGTTCCTGTTACTGATACGGTAGCAATAATACTAGCAATTTTTTGTCTAACCTTTCCCATTTCATTTCCCCCTTGAATATTTATGGTTATAATCTTTTTTCTATAATCGTTGTAAACATTTACTTAGCAATTCTATGTTTATATAGTAATACATTTCCCAATTTTTTTCAAGCCTATTTTTAAAAAATATTTTATATAATTAAATTTTTATTCTAAGTAAAAAAATGGGTTATAAAAAAGCTACTGATTAATAAGACTTTTATTAACCAATAGCTTTTTAATTTTATTTATACTAATTTAATTAAATATTACCTTCACTTTGAGAATTATTTTGCTTATCTTGAGGTCTTTCTGCACCTTCCATATTTCTTCTACCACCTCCATTTTTCATGTTTTCTCCATTATTCATTCCACCTTGTTTTCCAACACTTGTTACTAAACTTGAAATTTCTGCACTCTCATATTCAGTTCCACCAGAATAGGTTCCATTAGAATAAAGTCCATCTTTTTCTTCTCCTGTTGAAGTTCCACCAGTACTTACTGTATAAGTTGTTCCTTTCTTTAAATCTGGTGAACAAACAACGACTGATTGATATTGCTTTGATGGTGCAAATGTAAGTATTGAATTTCCATCTTTATCTGAAATATTTATTAATGTTTTAGCTTCTTGAACTGATGAAAGTCCTATATTCATAGAATATTGTGTTGAAGAAGTACTTGGTGCTTGAGCCATTCCTATACTTCCTGCTACAACTAATAATCCTCCAGTCATATTAAATTCACCATCATAGTCTAAGGCTCCATTTCCTGAATCTGTTGGTCCATTTACTATTACTGTTCCACCTGTCATTTTTATTGAACCATTTGAATCAACACCATCTCCTGAAGCATCAACATATACATATCCACCATTAATATTAAGGATAGCATTGCTAGAAGAGTTAAAATCATTTTTTCCTGGAGTTTTTGTTGAAACACTACTATTTTTCTCTGCAGCATTTAATCCATCATCACTTGATACTATATGAATTTCTCCATCATTTATTGTTATAGTTCCACTTTCAATACCTTCATAAGATTTAGTTATATTTATTTTTCCACCATTAATATCTAAAGTAGTATCTGAATGTATACCATCATCTCCAGAAGATATATTAAATGTTCCTCCATTTATAACTAAACTATCATTTGTATGAAGAGAATCATCTGCTGAATCTATATTTAAAGTTCCATTTTCAATAGTTATATTTGTTCCTGCTTTTATTCCCTTGGTACTAGCTGTTTCTTCTGTATCAGTTGAAACATCTTCTTCTGAAGTTGAAGTGTTTTGATTATTAGGCATATCTGTTGGTGCTTCTCCTTGTGGATTTGTTCCTCCATTTTGTGAATTTTCATTCATATCTGGCTTAGTTGGTGGCTCTCCCATATTTTGCATTTCGGAAGCATCACCATCTGGTTTTGTTGGTGGTTCTCCTCTATTTTGTGAATTTTCATCCATATCAGGTGGAGTCATTCCTTCTCCATCTGGTTTCATCATAAAACCTTTGCCACCAAAATCTTTATTATTATTTTTGCTAACAGCCTTTTCACTTCCACCACCTGAAGTTATTTTAATATCTCCATCTTTAATAAGAACAGTAGTGTCTGCTTGTATTCCATCTTGTTCTGAAGTTATATCAATAGTTCCACCTGCAATATAAATATATCCTTTTTCTGTTTCTTTTGAGTTATCAGTTTTTATTCCATCTCCACCTGCTATAACTTTTATATTTCCATCTTTAATTTTCACGGAATCCTTACCTTTAATTCCATATTTAACAGCAGTTACTGTAACATTTCCTCCAGTAATTTTTAAATCATCTTTACTTACTATTCCATTATTATAATTTCCATTAACAGTTAAAGTTCCATTTCCACTTATTATTAAATCATCTTTGCTATAAATAGCTGAATTAGGTTCTTCAGATGATGTATCTTCAAAAACATAGTTTTCACCATCTGTTATAGTATTATTACTTCCATCTTTTAAATCAATAACAGTCTTATCAGCATTTACAACATATATAGGAGCACTATTTGAACAATTTATATCTACTCCATTTAATATTAGCTTTACTTTATCATTATCTCCTGCATCTACAATAATTTGTCCATCATTTAAATTTCCTGTTATCCTGTAAATACCAGCTGATGTTATTGTTATTTTACTTCCATCTACTGTTGCTCCACTTCCATCTAAGCTTATTGAATCTCCATTTAATGTTATAGAAGCCTCATTATTTACTTTACTAAAATCTTCATCCCAATTATCATCTATATTTTCTGCTATTATTGTTGAAGTATCTACTATATTTTTAGTATTATTTTTAGATGCATTTATTGAATAAGCTGATATTCCTATAATTGATGCTGCTACAATTCCACATATAATCAATTTTATTTTTTTATTCATAACTCACACCACCTTATACTTAATAAATTATTTACAAGAATTATTTTTCTTCTTGTGGCACTGAAAGAACCACTCCTAAATTTCCATTTCTACATCTTAATTCATCTATAAACTTCTTTTGATTTTCATTTTTCATAACTACAGTATAAGTAATTTCAAATAATGAACCAAATTCCTTTGTTTTCACTTTTTTAAACATCCATGATGAAGTATATTTTTTTAAAACATCATCAAATACATTTTCATAATTTAAATTTTCAGGTATTGTTATTCTAAGTTCAAAGAAAGACTTATCTGCTTCTCCATAATTTATAAACTTTAAAATAAACATTATTAAACATAAAATTATAGTAAATAAAACTGCATATCCAACATATCCCATACCTGCTGATAGTCCAACTGCTAAAGTAAAGAATATGTATGATATATCTTTTGGGTCTTTTGGTTCACTTCTAAATCTTATAATTGAAAATGCTCCTGCTAAACTAAAAGCTCTTGCCACATTATTTCCAACTAATAATATAATTATTGATATTATTGCTGGAAGCATTATTAATGTAACTGCAAAACCAGATGTAACTACCTCTTCTTTACTTGTTTTCATATATGAAATACTAATTATTAATCCTAAAATAATTGATGCTCCAATTATTATTAATGTGTTTGCTAATGTTAATGATTCTCCTGTTGTTGATGTTAATATTGTATCTAGCATACTGCCCCTCTCCCTTCTGTTACATAATATTTTCTATATTCATTACCATACTTTGAAAAACCAATTGGAAATATTGATAAATCAGATAAAATTTCTGAAAGCCACATTGGCATAGCTCCTAATATCTTTACTTCCATTAATCTTTCTCCTTCTTTTAAAAGGTCCTCACCATAATCCTCTGCTGTAAGATTTAAATTATATCGTCTTGTCATTATATGATTATCAAAGGTAACTCTAAAATCCTTATCCTCTTTTCCAAAGAAAGCTGTTCTTTTATAATGTATTGCAACTGCTGGATTTATCTTATTTCTACTTAAAAAATATTCTATTTCATCTAGCACTTGATTACTCATATAATCATCAAGCTTAGGTCTTTCTCCAAATTCTAAAAGCTTATTTACCTGTTCAAGAGTAAGTACAACTCTTCTTTTACTTACAATTCCATTTATTTTTTTCTTTATTTCTAAAAAGACCTTATCATCCTTACTTTTTATAGGCTTATAGCTTCTTAATCTAAGCTTCTCTTTATAATAAGGTTTTGATAGTGAATGTTCTATTATCTTATTATCTTTTGTATCATAATAAATGTTATATATTGTATAATCTTTACCATTTAAGCAATGTTCATCATAATTCATATATTCAAGTAATCTTTCTGTAAGTAATTCATACTTTTCTTTATCTAATAAATACTTCTTTTCATATCTTTTAAATGTTGTTATTGCCATTTTTGTCTCCTCCTTTTCTCTTATCTTTGTTTTTATAATACAAAATGAAGCTTAAATATACCTTAAAATTTTTAACATTTATTTAACAAAAAAGAGTGTCTATTTTTAATAAAATACACACCCTTTTCACATAACAATTTTATTTCATTGAATCTTTTCTTATTTTCTTTAAGGCTTTTTTAGAACCTCTTTCTATATCTTTTGCAAGCTTTATTATCATAGTATGAACATAATTACAATAAAGATTGTTATTTTAAGAAAATTGACTTTTTAATTTTATCTTATTGAAAAACCTTTATAGATTATTCTATTGTATTATAGCCTATTTTCTTAGTTATTCTCTAATTTTCATCATTATTTCTTTAAATTACATCAATTTGATTATAATACTTTTAATATATTATATTTAATATATATTTAACTATTTTTGAAAGGACATTAAAAACATGAAAAAATCTATTATTAACAGTTTTTTAGGTGGAGCTTCAATATCATTTGGCTGCTTTTGTTATCTTATAACTCTTCAAAAAACAGATAATGCATATTTAGCTTCTACTACATTTTATCTTGGATTATTATTGATAATGTTAATGAAGACTGATTTATTTACTGGAAAAGTGTTTAGTAATTCCCATTTAAAATTACCAGAGTATATTAAATCTCTTATAGTAACATGGGTTGGAAATTTAGCAGGAGGTGTATTTGCTTCTTTTTGCTTTTACCAAATAATAAAACCAGATTTAACTTCTTTAATTTCTAACAAACTTTCATTAAATCCTATACAAATGTTAATTAGTGGTGTTATTTGTAACATATTAGTTTGTGCTGCTGTATATGCTTTTTCAAAAACTAATAATCATTTAATAAGTGGATTTTTAATAGTTTGTTTTGTACTTTTAGGTGTTGAACATATAGTTGCAAATTTTTCATATTTTACAATAGGTTTTTGTAGTGGTCTTAATATAGACCTATTCTCTTTATTAAAAAGCTTATTCTTTGTAACTATTGGTAATATTATTGGTGGAAGAATTATTATATATATGGCAAATAAAAATTAATTTTTTCATCTTTTTAAATACTTCTAAAAATATAAATATTTACAAATAATAAAATCAAATATATATTTAAATAGTAACTATTTTTTATTTAGGAGATGAAGATATGAAAAACAAACAAATTTTAGGCTTAATAGCTGCTGCACTTGTTTTTGTTTTTGTTGGTGTATCAAATGCAATAACTAAAAGTAAACTTACAAATGATGTTTCTGAAAAAGGAAACAAACTTACCTCACTTCTAGAAAGTGAATTAAACTCTTCTATAACACTTCCAGAATATAATTATGTAGGAGTTGTAGAAGTTAATGGAACTATTAGTGAATCTGAAGGTTCTTCTGTTTTTTCAAGTGAATCTTATAATCATCAGAGTACTTTAGATTATATTGAATCTATGAAAAATTCTCCTTATAACAAGGGCATTCTTCTAATTGTAGATAGTCCTGGGGGAGGTGTTTATGAAAGTGATGAATTATATTTAAAACTTAAAGATTATAAAGAAACAACAGGTAATCCTGTATGGACATATATGAAATCTCAAGCTTGTTCTGGTGGATACTACATATCTATGGCTTCTGATAAGATTTTTGCTAATCGTAACTGTACAACAGGTTCTATTGGTGTAATTATGTCACTTATTAATACAAAGGATTTATATGATAAGCTTGGAATTAAAGAAATTAACATTACAAGTGGAAAAAATAAAGCAATGGGGTCTTCTGGGCAAGATTTAACAGATGAACAAAAAGAAATTCTTCAAAGTAATGTAGATGAAGCTTATGAACAATTTGTAAGCATTGTTGCTGATGGAAGAAAGATGGATGTAGAAACTGTTAAAAAAATAGCTGATGGAAGAATATATACTGCAAAACAAGCTTTAGAACTTGGCTTAATTGATGAAATAGCTGATTATAAAGCTGTAGAAACATCAATTACCGATAGCCTAGGGGAAGATGTAGAACTATATACACCAGATACCTCTACTAGTGATTTCTTTTCTTCTTTATTTTCAGCATATAAGGGAACAAAAGAAAAATCAGATGCCCAAGTTATTACAGAATATTTAGAGAAGGCTGGAAATAGGGGGCTAATGTATTATGCAGAATAATGAATATACTTCTATGGAAATAATAGATACAAAACCTACTTTAAATTATGCAGGTTTTCTTCCTAGATTAATAGCCTTTGGAATTGATAGTCTATTAGTTGCTATTATTTTATTCTTTATAAAGATACCTTTTTCTATATCTTCATTAATAAATGGACCAGGTTTATTATCAAATGAAGTTTTATTTAATTTTTCTATATTAGATATAATATTTTATTTATTAAAATCTTTATATTTTATAATAGCTACATATAACACAGGTACTACCTTTGGAAAATGGCTTTTAAAACTTAAGGTAGTATCTCAAAATAATACTAAACCTTCATTTTTAGATTTATTATACCGTGAAACTATAGGTCGTTATTTAAGCTCTATTATATTTATTGGTTATATTATAATTCCTTTTGATTATGAAAAAAGAGCTTTACATGACCGTCTTTGTGATACTAGAGTTATCTATGATTTAAAAACAGTTTAACAAACATAATTTTAGGTGGGAAAGAACCTAGAAATCTCTCCCACCTATATTTTTATTATTCTAAAATATTCCCATCAGTAGATATTGTTACTATTTGCCAAGGAATCATTTTTCCAGAATTTTTAAGGGCTTTTTCAACAGCTGCTACTATTCCTCCACAACAAGGAACTTCCATTCTTACAATTTTAATATCTTTAATGTGATTATACTTTAGTATTTCTGTAAGCTTTTCTGAATAATCACCTTCATCAAGTTTTGGACACCCTATTAAAGTTACTCTATTTTTTATAAACTCATTATGAAAGTTGCCATAAGCATATGCTGTACAATCTGCTGCTATTAATAATTTTGCTCCATTTAAATAAGATGCTTTTGGAGATACAAGCTTTATTTGTACAGGCCATTGTCTTAATTGAGATTCACAACTTTCCATAGTTAACTTCTTGCTTTTTTCTTCTCTTTTTATTTCTTTATTCATACTTCCAGGACATCCTGTAAAAGGAATATTAATTGTAGCTTTTTTCTTTGCCATATTAGCTTTAACAGCCTCTTCATCATAAGCTAAAGCTTCTCTTTCCTCAAAAGAAATTGCTTCAGTTGGACAAGAAGGAAGACAATCTCCTAACCCATCACAATAATCATCTCTAAGAAGAACAGCTTTTCCATTTTTTAAACCTATTGCCCCTTCATGACAAGCATTAACACATAACCCACAACCATTGCACTTTGATTCATCTATTTTTATAACTTTTCTTATCATACAAGAAACCTCCAATACCTTTAATTATGATATTATTATACATTTCCATTTCTATATTATCTGTAACAAATGAAACAAAGTCAATTTAAATATTAATTTTTATTATCTTTATATTTTTATAACTTCCAACCTGACGCAATTTCTCTTGAATTTACAAAACGTTTATATATTCCCTCTTCCTTCATAAGTTCTTCATGTTTACCTAATTGTACAATTTTTCCATGGTCAATAACAAGAATTTGGTCTGCATTTCTAACTGTTTTTAATCTATGAGCAATCATAAAAATTGTCTTTTCCCTTGTTAAAGCATCAATTGCTTCTACTAATTCTTTTTCATTTTCTGGGTCAACATTTGCTGTGGCTTCGTCTAAAATAATAACAGGAGAATCTTTCATAATAGCTCTTGCAATAGATATACGTTGTTTTTCACCACCTGATAAACTTGCTCCCCCTTCTCCAATTACAGTATCATATCCTTTTGGCAAACTCATTATAAACTCATGACAACAAGCTTTTTTTGCTGCCTCAATAACCTTTTCTATAGGTGCATCCTTTTGTCCAAATCTAATATTATTTGCTATTGTGTCTTGGAATAAATACACATCTTGAAATACAAAACTAAAATTTTTCATAAGACTATCCATACTATATTCTTTTACATTAACCCCTCCAAGAGATACAGTTCCTTTATCCACATCCCAAAATCTTGCAATCAAATGACAAAGAGTTGTTTTTCCTCCTCCACTTGGTCCTACAATTGCAGTAGTTGTCTTTTCTGGTATATGAATAGATAAATTATCAATAATTTTCTTTTTATCATAAGAGAAATCAACATTTTTAATATCAACATCATAGTTTTTTTGAGTAATATCTCTTCCGTCAATGTCCATTGCAGGAATATCAAGAATTTTTTGTGCTTTATCTACACTAACATCTACAGTACGAAGTAGTGCTGAATAATTACCTGCTTGTTCTAAACTTGAATATACCATAAAAGAGCAAATCATCATTGTAATACATACTATTAATTCCATACTTCCTTGCAAATATAAATAAATAGAAAGTAAAGTCATAACTATTCCTGTAAGCTTTGTTACTGCATTTTGAATTGTCATAAATGGAATAAATGTCATTTCCATTTCAATATTACAATCAGTATTTTCATCAATAGAATTATTTAATTTCTTTGAAGTTTTACCTGTCAAATTATATGCTTTTACTTCTGCAATACCTTGAACATATTCAATAACTTTTTCCACAAGATTACTATCTACTATTGCTTTTTTAGGAGAAACACTTTGAGATTTTTGTTGCATTTTACTATTAACCATAAAAAATATTAAAAGCCCAACAAATACTACAACTCCAATTCTCCAATCATAAAACAATAACATAATAGCAATAATTAATGTAGTTAATACTCCTTGTGTTGTCATCATAACAACTCTTGTTGCAACATCTGCAAGATTTTCCATTGTATTAGTAGTTATAGATGTAATATAACCAAGGCTATTTTTATTAAAATATCCCATTGGAAGATAACGCAAATGTTCTGCAATTTCTATTCTTTTATTTGCAGCAGTTCCATATCCAGCTTCACATTGTAAAATGGTTGAACGATATTTAACTATTGCACCAACTATTACACTAAATAAAATAATACCTAAACATTTTAATATTAATTCATTAGTAATTTTATCTTTTATTGCCCCATTAATAATTAATATAATTGCTGGTATTTTTAAAGCCTCCATGAATGCTAATATAATACCATCTACTAATGAGTGATAAAATTTATTCTTATTTTCTTTTCCACAAAAATCAAAGAACTTTTGAAATATTTTAAGCATAAACCTCAGCTCCTTCCTTTGAATCCTTTACTGAAATATGAGCATCCCACATAGTCTTATATAACTTTCCTTTATTAAGTAACTCTTCATGAGTTCCTTCTTCTACAATTTTTCCATTTTCTACTACAAATATCTTATCAGCATCTGCAATAGTAGATAATCTATGTGCAATAACAATTAATGTCTTTCCTTGTACCAGTTTTGCTACTGATGCTTGAATTACTGCTTCATTTTCTGGGTCTGTATATGCTGTTGCTTCATCAAGAATAACAATTGGTGCATTCTTTAACATAGCTCTTGCAATTGCAATTCTTTGACGTTCACCACCTGATAAATGTCCTCCTGCACCACCAACAACAGTATCATAGCCATTTTCTAATTGCATTATAAATTCATGACAGCCACTTCTTTTTGCTACTTCTTCTACTTCTTTATCAGTAGCATCCATTCTACCCATACGAATATTTTCTCTTATAGTATCATCAAATAGATAATTATCTTGTGAAACATATGCAACCTTTTTATTATATTCTTCTAAAGATAAATTCTTAATATCTACACCACCAATACAAATACTTCCTTCTTTTACATCCCAAAGAGATGCAATTAACTTAGCAATTGTAGATTTTCCACTTCCTGATGGTCCTACTAATGCATTTACTGTTCCTTCTTCTATTTTCATATTTATTCCATGCAATACTTCTTGCTCATGATAACCAAAAGTTACATTTTTAAGAGTTACAGAATAGTTTTTAGGTTTTTCTTTATCAGATTTAGGACGATTTAACTCTTCTTGAGATAAAACATTTGTAACTTCTCCAATAATTGTTTTCATTTTTGCAATATCATCTGAATATGACATTACTGTAATTAATGGTGCAATAAGACCAAGAGAAAGAATAATACAAAGAAGAAAATTTGACACTGAAAGGCTTCCTGCTTTTACAAATAATCCTCCAATTGGAATAACTGAAATTGCTGTACAAGGTGTTAGTACCATAGCAATACTAAAAAATTTATTACATTTACGCATCCACTCAATATAACATGTAGCACCTTCCTTTGCTGCAACTACAAATTTTTCATAGGAATTTTCTGCTTTTCCAAAGGCTTTAATAACTTCAATTCCATTAATATATTCTACTGCAGTATCATTTAATATTTTTGTTTTTACTACTGTATTTTTATAGTTATCCTCATATCCTATCATCATTCCCATATATGAAATTAAACCAAGAGGTAAACTTATTAAAGATACTAATGCCATTCTCCAATCAATAATTAATAAATAAATAAAAACAACTATTGGTGCTAATATATTAGAAGTAAACTCTGGTAAAATATGTGCAAGAGTTGTTTCAATACTATCAATTCTTTCTACAATAATATTTTTTAATGTACCTGATGGAGTATCTTTTACATATCCAAGGGGTACTTTTGATAATTTATCACAAACTCTCTTTCTAATATTTCCAAGCACATGAAAAGTTGCTTTATGTGAGCAAGTAGTAGATATTCCATGAAAAATAACTCTGGCCATCCAAAAAGCAGTCATAACAAGTCCTTCTTTAAGATATACTGCCCAATCTTTATTTCCATCAATAAGCTTAGTAAGCATATCTCCCATAATACAATATGGTACTATGCTACATAACACACCTAATGTTGCCATAATAACACTTGCAACATATAAATTTTTATGGACACTTGCAAAATCCATAAGCCATGCAAAAACAGATTTTTCTTTCTCTTTCATTATTTTCTCCCCCTTATTTAAGTTAGCTTAAGCTAACTTTCAGTTTATTTTAAAGAGAAATTCTGTTAATTGAATTTCTCTTTTTAACAAATTTTATTCTCCAAATTTTACCCCTAAAAGCTCTGACCACCCAGCAGTATAAAATTTACGCATTTGAGATACATATATTTTTGCATCCTGTTTTTTCATATCATGAACTATAGTTTCAAATAAACCTGTAAACATTCCACTTGCAATTATGTGACATAAATCTTTATTAATAGGCTCAACTTTATGCCCCATACTTTGTAATACTTCTATATAGCTATAAGTAGAATTAACCTCTCTTTCTACCATTTGATGAATAAAATTACCATAAGATGTTCCTTCTGAACATTGAATTAAAAGCTTAAAGGAATCATAATTATCATAAATATAATCAAGCATATCCATAATACATACTGTTGAAGTTTCTTTCATTTGCTTTGTTTGTTCCCTACCAGATAGTTTTTCAAAATCATCAACTGTATCAGTAAACATATGAAGAACATGCTCTGCTGGTTCACTTACTAAAGCCTCAAATAAATCTTCTTTGCTCGTATAATAACGATAAAGTGCTCCTGTTGTAACTCCTGCATTTTTTGCAATATTTCTAAGTGAAGCATTTAAAAATCCATTTCTTAAAAACTCTTTTTTTGCAACACTTAATATTTTTTTCTGTGTACTTTGTTCATCTAACTTCATATATGCCTCCTAGCTATAAAGATAACACTGTTTGCTAACACTGTTATCTTATCACTAATATTTTTTCATGTCAACATAAAACAAAGATGCAGACAATCTCTGCCTGCATCTTTTAAAATTTATTTATAGAATTCTTGAGTTGCATAAACTCTGTTTCCTATTTTATAAACTCCTATTCCTATACTTTCAAAATTTGTTGATAATATATTTGCTCTATGACCACTTGAGTTCATCCAATTTGTCATAAATTGTTCTGCTAACTTATTGGCATCACTAACTCCCCCTATATACGCAATATTCTCTCCCCAAGCTTTATATGAAACTCCATCTTGTTTCATTTTTTCTGTTATTAATTTTCCATTAAGGTCTTCGTGGCTAAAATAATTATTTTCTCCCATATCCTTAGATTTTATTCTTGCATATTTCTCCATTATAGAATTATATGATAATTGAGTTACTCCATTTTTTGCTCTTTCTTCATTAACCTTTTGATAAATTAATTGTTCTACTTGAGCCATAAAATTATCCTGTTCTTCATCAACTGCTGGTGGATTATTATCTTCCTTATTTGAATTATCATTATCTGTGCTTGGTGGAGTTATTTCTGAATTATTATCATTACTAGTATCATTTTTGTCATTTTCTACATTATCTTCTGGTTTGTTATTTTGATTATTATCTTCTATAACATTATCATTATTTTCCTTATTATCCTCTTCAGTATTATTATCTGGATTAGAAGGTTTACAATTATTATTTATTATATTTTGAATACAATCTTTAATATTGCTTCCAGCTACTTGTCCAATTGTAAAACCTAAATATTTATTATCACTAGAACATAATTTCTTACTTACCTGAACCTTACAATTACTATTAGAATTATCTGTTGTTTTTGCAAAAGCTGGAACAGAAGTCCCTCCTACCATTGACGCTACTATCATTGCTCCTATTATTTTCTTTTTCATTTGTGTACTCTCTCCTTTTTATTTTTTCGGTCTTAGTTTTTTATGACCAATATCTTATTAGTACCTAGTACATTAGGTAGCTCGTCCATAAACAGTTATAACATAACTTTGTAAATAATAAATTAGTTGATGTTTGGAAACCTTTTATATATTATCCTCTAATTCATTTAACAATAATATATTTGGATTTTTATCCAATCAAAGAATGGGAGTATACCTTATCTAAAGGAACTTTTCCTTATTTATACATGGGCAAAATTACATGTATATTTTAATTCTCATAATACTATAAATAACAACAAAAAAAGCATATATCCAATCTAAACTGATTAGATATATGCCTTGTAAAATCTTATTTATTACAAATTAGTTGTTTATTAATTTGTCTTCACCATTCCAGCTGTATAACTTACGTATTTCTTTTCCTACAACTTCTGATGGATGTTCAGCAGCTTTCTTTCTCATTGCTCTGAAGTGTGCTTGACCACCAGCTGGTGACATATCTAATAAGAAGTCTTTTGCAAAAGTACCATCTTGGATATCTGATAATATCTTCTTCATAGCCTTCTTAGTATCTTCTGTTACTATCTTAGGTCCAGTTATGTAATCACCATATTCAGCAGTATTTGAAATAGAATATCTCATTCCTTCAAATCCTGATTGATATATTAAGTCAACAATTAATTTCATTTCGTGGATACATTCAAAGTAAGCATTTCTTGGATCATATCCAGCTTCGCATAATGTTTCGAAACCAGCTTGCATTAAAGCACAAACTCCTCCACAAAGTACTGCTTGTTCACCAAATAAGTCTGTTTCAGTTTCTGTTCTGAATGTAGTTTCTAGAACACCAGCTCTTGCTCCACCAATTGCTAAAGCATAAGCTAAAGCTAAATCCTTAGCGTTTCCTGTAGCATCTTGTTCTACAGCAACTAGACATGGAACTCCTTTTCCTGCTTGATATTCACTTCTTACTGTGTGTCCTGGTCCCTTAGGTGCGATCATAGTTACATCAACATCCTTAGGTGGTACTATTTGTCCAAAGTGAATTGCAAATCCGTGAGCAAACATTAACATGTTTCCAGCTTCTAGATTTGGTTCAATATCTTTCTTGTACATAGCTGCTTGCTTTTCATCATTTATAAGAATCATGATTATATCAGCTTTCTTAGCAGCTTCTGCAGCTGTATATACTTTAAATCCTTGAGCTTCTGCTTTTGCCCAAGACTTACTTCCTTCGTATAGACCAATTATAACATCACATCCTGATTCCTTTGCATTTAATGCATGTGCATGTCCTTGGCTACCATATCCGATTACGGCGATAGTTTTTCCCTTCAATAATGAAAGGTTACAATCTTCTTGATAATAAATCTTATTCATTAAAAAACCCTCCTAGTAATTTGGCATATATTATTTTCAATGAAAAAATTTCATTGCAATAAACAAATTTACTTTTATTTCATCATTGTGCCTTATTTATAAGGATACACCACTTTATGAAATTATTCAAGTAATAATCAAGCAAAATACTTACTTATGTACTCAAATTTTAAATATTTGATAAATTTAAAATTATATTTATATTAATTTCATAATTCATATTTTTTATATAGGCTTATTTCCAAAAATAAAATTTATAAAGCTTTTTACTTTCTTTTATTCATCTTCAAAAATTCATTTATGTTATACTTTAATAAAAATAATACTTTAGGTGGTGATTAAATGAATAAAAAATTATTTTTATTTATTATTACAATTTTATTATCAGTTACTTTTATAGGTTGTTCTAAAGATATAGCTAATACTAATACTCCTTCTGAAACTAAAACCTCTAGGGATAATTCTTCTGATAATACTAAATTAGAAATTCCTAAAACTTATCTTGATAATGGTATTTTTTCTGATTATTATGATAAAGCCTATGAAAAACTTAAATCCATGACTTTAGAAGAAAAAATAGGCCAATTGATTTTTGCAAGATGTCCCTCTGAAAATGCTGAAAGTATAATTTCTAAATACCAATTTGGAGGTGTAATTTTATTTGCTTCAAATACAGAAGGAAAAACCAAAGAAGAACTAAAAAGTGATATAACATCTCTTCAAAATGTTTCAAAAATTCCAATGCTTATAGGGGTTGATGAAGAAGGTGGAACTGTTGTAAGAATTAGTAGTAATCCAAATTTAAGAAGTGAAAAATTCAAATCTCCTAAAGAACTTTTTTTAGAAGGTGGTTTTGAAAAAATAGCTTCAGACACAAAAGAAAAATGTGAACTTTTAAGTTCTTTAGGCATTAATGTTAACCTTGCACCAGTTGCAGATGTTTCTACAGACCCTAATGATTTTATTTATAGTAGAAGTCTTGGACAAAACCCAGAGCAAACTGCTAATTTTGTTGAAACAGTTGTAAAAACCTCTTCTGAAAATAACATTTCAAGTGTATTAAAGCATTTTCCTGGCTATGGTAATAATGTAGATACACATACTGGTATAGCAATTGATAATAGAGATTATTCATCCTTTGAATCTTCTGATTTTATTCCATTTGAAAGAGGTATAAAGGCTAATGCTCAAGGAATATTAGTTTCACATAATATTGTAAAATCTATGGATGAGAATTATCCAGCTTCATTATCTCCTTCTGTTCATGATATTTTAAGAAATAAATTAAATTTTACTGGAGTTATTATGACAGATGACCTTGCAATGGATGCAATAAGCCTTTATACAAATGGAGAAGACCCTGCTGTTTTAGCTGTTCTTGCTGGAAATGATATACTTATTTTAAGTGATTATGAAACAAGCTTTAACAATCTTCTATCAGCTGCTGAAAATGGAGAATTAGATTTATCCATTATAGATAAAGCAGTTTTTCGTGTACTTGCATGGAAATATAGTATGAATATAATTCAATAAAATAAACTTTAGAGATATTATTTAAAATCCCTTTTCATTTTTTTCTTAAATAAAACTACTGACAATATATATATTACTATTGAATAAATAAAAACAATAATAAGGGATTTTAAAATCTCTGAATTATTTCCATTAACAGCCATCCTAGCAACTTTAACTCCATTATAAAAAGGAAGTTTATAACATATACTTTTAAGTCCACCACTTAATGAATCTACATCCATGAAAACTCCTCCCATCATACAAGTTAAAGTTATAATAAGTGAACCTATTCCAGGGGCTGCTTTTTCATTAAATAATGTTCCAAATAATATTCCAAGACCAATAAACATAATAGCTGAAGGAATCATAACTAAAATACATACTAAAACATTACTTATTTTAAATGTATATCCTGTAAAAATTCCAATAAATCCTGAATATATAAAAGTTATTATGCTTTGACAAACTGCTATAATAAAAAAAGGAATAGTATAACCTAAAATAAAATCTATAGATTTCATTGGAGACGCATATAACCTTGTTAAAAAGGTACTTGTCCTATCTTTTGAAATAAGAATAGAGGTAAATAACATAACAAAGGCATATCCAAAGATAATTATTGCTGGTGATAAAAATTTTAATTTAAATATTTCTATTCCTGCCTCTTTAGGTATACTATTATTAACTATAGTCATTATTGTTACCATAATAATAGGAAAACCTAAACAAAAAATATAACTTAAAGGGTCTCTTAACAATTCTTTTATATTTCTTATACAAAAAGCTTTAATTCTCATTTATTTTTCCTCCTCTACAATTTTTATAAATGCTTCTTCTAAATTTTTTGCTTTTGTTAATTCTTTAATTTCTTCTAATGTTCCTTGTTTTATTATATTTCCCTTTACCATAATAGCTATATAATCTGATAATTCTTCAGCCTCTTCCATATAATGTGTTGTAAGAATAATTGTTATTTTGCCTTTAAGACTTGAAATAATCTTCCAAAGTTCTCTTCTTGCAATAACATCAAGCCCTAATGTAGGCTCATCTAAAAATAATACTTTAGGTTTTGTAATTAAAGCCATTGCAATGCTTAATCTTCTTTGCCAACCTCCTGATAAAGTTTTTGCCTTAATATTTAAAACCTCATCTAAAGAAAACTTATTTACTATATTCTTCATTTCTTCTTTATCATCACAATTATAAATTTCAGCAATAAATTCTAAATTTTCTTTTACAGTTAAATTTGGAGCTACTGCTGTATCCTGTGGAGAAATATTTATAAGCTTTTTTACATCTTCTAAATCATTTTTTACACTCTTTCCTAATATATAAGCCTCTCCATTGCTTATTTCTGTAAGACCAGATAACATTTTTATTGTAGTAGTTTTTCCTGCACCATTTACCCCTAAAAGAGAAAGTAAAGTCCCTTCTTTAATATTTAGAGAAATTGAATCTACTGCTTTTTTAGTATCATATATTTTTGATAAATTTTTAATTTCAACAGCCATTGTCATAATTATTCCCCCTCTTCCTTTAATTCTTTAAGTCTTTCATTAATTTTATCAACTGATTCTTTACAATTTTTATATTGTATAAATGCTGTTATGGCATATCCAATTAGATAACTTAAGGTTACTGTTATGGTTGTTGGTAAGTTATAATAACCCCAACAAAAAATACTTATAGGAATCCATACAATTGTTGTAAATATAAAATAAAGAATCCATTGCTTTAAAATACTCCACTTTTCTTTTTCAAAAACTATTGTAAATAATCCAAAGGACATACTAACTATTCCAATTAATAAACACTGTATAGCAAAGGCTCTTATTGGAGAATTAAGTTTATTTAAATACTTACTTATAACCACATACTTATCACCTTCAACAAAACTCATTATTAAACCTAATAAAACTCCACTTGTTGTTCCAAAAGCTAAACTATATAAACCTCTAGTAAATGCTTTTTTTAGCATAAAATTTAAACCTCCTTATATTCCCAATACCTTTTTTATTTTTGACACATATCTTCTAGAAACATAGGTCATTTTTTCTCCCTCTAAATACATACATATAGTTCCTGTTAGGCTTGTATCAAGTTTTTTTATCTTTTTAATATTCACTATTTCTGAATTAGATATACGTACAAATTTCCTGTTATCTAACTGTTCTTCCAACTCATAAAGCCTTTTATGAAGTATATATTTTCCTAATTTAGTTTCTGCATATACTTTTTGCTTTTCAGAATATATTCTAATTATTAAATCAGAAGATACCATTTCAATACTTCCATCTGTATAACACTTAAGCTTTTCATTAAAAGCTTGAGAAATTGTAGTATATATATCTTCCACTTCTTTATTTTTTTCATTGTTACAAATAACAACTTCTGGCTCTAAATATTTCTTATTTATAAATAATTTAATTTTCATTTTATCACCCAAATCTAGTATATATAAATTTATTGTTATAGTGTATTAATTTAATATAAGTGGTTGTTTTATTCATATAAGTGGTTATTTTTAATAAACATTTAAAAAAAGCAATGCTTAAAACAAAGCATTGCTAAAACTACTATAAAAAAAATAATATAGAACATCTCCAAATATCTCATTTCTGATTCATATACTCAATATATTCATTCCCCCAAATCTCCAATTCAGCCAATACTTTTCTGAACTTCTCTCCTATTTCACTTAACTTATATTCTACCTTTGGTGGAATCTGCTGATATTCCACACGTACAATTAAGCCTTCATTTTCTAAAGTTTTCAACTGTCTTGATAAAGTTGTATGTGTCATCTTTTCTGGCATTCTTCTTTGTAATTCATTAAATCGTATAGGTCCATCTACTAAAAGATACATAATATACATTGACCATTTTCCTGTAAGTACCTTCTGTGATGTAACATACGGACATAAACCAAATAATTCTTTTTTCTCCATATACGCTCCTTTTTGATACTGGTATCATTAAATATCGTACTTGTATATTTATTCTTATACTATATAATTATACTTATAAAGATAAAAAAAACAATATCAATTTCAAAGGAGAACTTTAAAATGAAGGAAATAACAAAATATTTACAAGAATGTGGAACTTTCTATCTTGCTACTATAGAGGGTGATCAACCACATGTACGTCCATTTGGAGCTGTGTGTGAATTTGAGGGAAAACTTTATATTGTAACAAATAATAAAAAATCTGTTTACAATCAAATGAAAGAAAACAACAAGGTTGAAATTTGTGGAATGAATAAAGGCACTTGGATTCGTATAGAGGGTATAGTCAAAGAAGACCTCCGCCGTGAAGCACGTGTTGCAATGATGGATGCAAATAAAGCTGCTTTGAGTTCTATGTACAATGTGGATGATAATCTTATGACTGTATTTGCATTTGAAAGTGGCATTGCAACGATTAATTCTTTTACTGAAGCACCAAAAACTATTAAGCTATAATTGTTCTTAATTATATACAAATACCTCGCCACTAATTAATATACACTAGTAGTGAGGTATCTTTATTCTCTTTATATAAAACTATTTCAATATTTAACCTTCAGATACAAGTACTATAGAAAGTTATTATTTATCCTCTTGTGCAGCTTTCATGATTTCTTTTCCAGCATCCCATGCTTGTGCTACCTTTTCAGTTGCCACATAATATTCATCTTGGAACTGGTCAAAAATCAAAGCATTCAATTTTAATGGATCAAATTTACCATTCTCTGATTATTCTACTTCCATAAATTTATATCATTCTTTTCATAACAACAAAAAGTTTATAAAGTGTATTTTCTATTGTTTTAATGCAGATTATAAATAAACTTTACAAAAGCTGGATCATCATGATTTACAATTTCACTATGTCCTAAGTCCTTTGCAGATATCCTTTCCATTTCCTCCTCAGTAAGAGTAAAATCCCAAATATCTATATTTTGTTCCATTCTTTCTATATGAACAGATTTTGGAAGAATAGATACCCCACGTTGTATATTCCATCTAAGTGCTACCTGTGCTGCTGATTTTTTGTATTTATTACCAATTGAAATAAGCTCTGGATCTGTAAAAATACCATGTTTTCCTTCTGCTAATGGTCCCCATGCTTGTGGAACAACACCATATGTTTTCATATTTTCAATTGCATTTTGCTGTACAAAAAATGGATGTAATTCTATCTGGTTAACTGCTGGAATTACTTCTACTGTTTCACAAAGATTTGTAAGAATTGCTGGATAAAAATTAGAAACTCCAATTGCTTTTGCAATTCCTTCCTTATATGCTTTTGTGATTCCACGATAGGCTGCAAAATAGTCATTCATAGGCTGATGTAAAAGAATCAAATCTACATAATCCATATTCAAGCGTTTTAAAGAAGTTTTTACTGCTTGGTAAGCAGCTTCTTTACTTCCCATATCACTTACCCATACTTTTGTTGTAATAAATAATTCTTCTCTTGTTACAATGCCATCTGCAATTGCTCTTGCAACGCCTTGTCCTACTGCCTTCTCATTTCCATAAGCAGTTGCTGTGTCAATTAAACGATATCCAGTTTTAATTGCATCATAAACAACTTGTTCACACTGTACAGCATCTGGAATCTGAAAGACACCAAATCCCTCTAGTGGCATTTTTGCTCCTGTGTTTAATGTAATAAATTCCATTTTTCTACCTCCTGATTTTTATTATAAAATTTTTAATTGATTATTTGCATCAATAATCTCGCAAATACTAATATTCTCATTTCTATATCTTGCTTTTGGATTTTTCTCTGAAATGTTCATCTGAATTGCCATCATAGGGCAAGCATGGATACATGCCATACAGGTAATACAACCATCCCAATGCCAAATACTCTTCTGGTTCTCCATAGTAAAACACTTCTTTGGACATACTTTTGTACAAATTTCGCATCCAATACATTCATCTGTGATATGATAAATATTAGAGAAAGTATCCTTGGGCATTTTAGCCATTCTGTTAAGATATTCCTGATGTGCTGACCTATCCTTATCAGTAACAGGTGCAATGTACTTCCTCTCTTTTTCAATATCTTCTTGAATTTGTTTTATATGCTCATCAACTTTCTTATCAAGCATTTTCTGCTTGTTCATATCAAAACTTGGCAGAAAATTATCTACCATTAGTAAAACATTCATGTATGATGGATGGATTTCCAGTTTCTCCAACAGATTCTGAGCAAGTTCAACAGCTCCACCATGTCTATTTCCATAGGTTAGAATCATATAAAAATATTCAGTTTTAAAAATTGAGTTTTCCAAAAATTCTCTCACTAATGATGGGATTTCATGTCCAAAAACTGGGCACACAATGCCAATTTTATCTCCTGTATAAACCTTTTTATGATCATGTATTGCCTGTGCAATACTAATGGGAGTTTCATCTAACTGCTTCGCAACATAAAGACTATTTCCTGTTGCTGTAAAATAAAATAACATTGATTTTGCTAACACCCCCTCTTCCATTTTACCTATCAAATTGAAGAAAATACTCTTTTTTGATATAATTGATTTTAATACATTAAGAAGATAGCTTTCTTCCTTTCAAAATAGATTTTATGACTTTTTCTATAAAAAGTACAATACCAGTTACTAATACTACTATAAATAAAATTAATACTATAAGGTGATAGCAATGATTGAACTTTATGAATTACGCCAGTTTGTGACATTTGCAGATACTGGGACTTTATCAGAAGCTGCTAAAATTTTGCATCTATCACAACCTGCCCTAAGCAGAAACATGAAAAAACTAGAAGATGATCTAGGAATCTTTCTTTTTGAAAGAAAAAGAAACAAATTAGAACTAAATAATAATGGGAAATATGTACTTGAACTAGCTAAGAAACTTTTAGAAGATGCAGATTCTTTTACAACTAAAGCTCGTGATTTTGATCGAAGGAATCGTACCATTACACTAGGAATCTGTGCCCCTGCTCCAGTATGGTTTCTTGCTCCATTAATAGCAAATCTTTTTCCTCACATGTCGCTGCAAACAGAAATGGATAATAAAAACAAACTTTTTACAGCTCTTGATAACAATGTTTATCAATTAATTGCTACTCATGAAAAGCCTGTAGGTAAACAGTACTTTTTTAAAGAATGTGGAAAAGAATCTCTAATGTTTGCTCTTCCAAAAGGTCACAAATATGCCAAACGAAAAAGCCTAACTTTTTCAGAATTAAATGGAGAGAATATGTTGCTAATGCCAGATATTGGTTTTTGGTCTTTTGTTCTTAAAAAAATGCCAAATTCTCGTTTTCTAACTCAAAATGACAATTTTAGCTTTAACGAACTAGTTCAGGCATCATCACTACCATCATTTGTTTCCAACCTATCTGAAAAATACAGAAAAGTTCCACCTGGTCGTATCATTGTTCCAATCTCAGACGAGGAAGCAACTGTAACATACTACTTGGTATGTAAAGTAGAACATAAAAAAGATTTTAAATTACTGTTTTCTTCACTATAGCTACTAATGTTTAATTAAAACAAAGTTTGATCAAAATTTACATTGGTATGTACCAAAACAATTTTTATGGTACTTGTATAACATAAGTGTAAAACAAGTGATGCTTATTAAACATAACTTGCTTTTAAAATTATTAAAATTGAAAAAGATTATTACTATTAGCTTGCGACCAAAAACTTTATGGAGCCTTAGGAAGTAGTGAATAAAAAAAGGTTACTACTTCCAAAAAGTACAGTTTAATAAAGATACTAAGCTAATAGTAAGTAACCAGCTTCATGATTCTGAAGTACATTTTATGTAAACATATGTTGAACATAATATTACATAATGCAAGTGCCAGCTGATATTATCAATACACAGACTTACTATTCAATTTTTATTTTGGATTTCCTTGTAAAAAACATAATAAATTATAATTTAATAGGTTTATATGCTAATGCAATATCAACAATTTCTTTAGCTGATTTTTCATTGTAAAATATCAAATCACTTATATCAGGATAAATAACATTTTCTTCTAATAACACAATCATATTATCTATTTCTTCTTCTGTCCCTTCACAATTTTTAATTTTACTAACTAAATCAATCAATTCTTTTCTATCCATACTATTCTTTCCTTTAATTACTAAGACAATTTTGACATAGTGTTGATTTAAAACAAAGTTTGAGCAAAATATTCTTATGAAATGGCTTAACTTCATAAAATTCATTTTTACTTTTAATAACAACATTTGAGCAAAATTTATATCTAGATATACCTAAAACAATTTTTGTAGTAATTATATATTATAAGTACAAAACAAATCTTATTTCTTAAATATGACTTGTAATTGAATTTTTTTATTGGCTTATCGTTGGAAATTTTATAGTTCCTTAGGTTCTTATCAATAGAACTCTCTCTCGCTTACTAAAGAACATACACTGAATAAATTATAACATTCACTTCATTTTTTTATTAACTGTACCCTCACATGATAATGTTAAATCACTCTTACAACCATTTATCCATAGTTCAATATCAATGAAATATTCTTCACAATACTTTCCAGGATTATCTAATTTAAATATATCCATTTCATCAAAAGCTTCATCTGGAGGCAGTGTTAAAGCTCCCCCATACTGCAAAATTCCTTTTTCTAATTCATTAGCTTTTAGCACTCCAATTTTATTCATTTTTTCAAGTTTTTCATATTCACCATCAACAAGTAGTTGAACCAACTTTTTTACCTCTTGTTTAATTAAATATTTAATGTCCATTTTTTTCCTCCATAAATCCTATTTTCTGGACGCCTTATCAAAGAATAAAAATTATATCCTAAATCTTCAAAATATTTATCAGCTTCTCTTACTAAATATTTAGCTTGTTCAACAGAAAATCAGGATTTTTTAAGTGATTTATATGCTATGTTTCTTTCTATTCCAAGTGTTCCTATTGATTTATAACAAAGTTTGATCAAAATTTACATCTACACATACTAAAACAATCTTTACAGTAATTATATACTATAAGTACAAAACAAGCCATATTTCTTAAATACGGCTTGTACTTAAATTCTTGTCATTAGCTTGTTACTAGAAATTTTATGGAACCTTAAATCATAGTGAGAGGACTTTTCTCTCGCTTGCTATTATTTTATTTTTCATTTAATTCTTTCTCTTCTAATGTTAGAAATTTATCTAAATTATTTATCATATATTTTTTATTATCTTCAATAGAATACAAAGATAAATTATCCTTAGATGGCATATATTCTATAAATTCTTCCATATCTTGCGGATAATTAAAATCTGCATATACTTCTTCAAGCTTTCTTAAAAGTTCATTATAATCTTCTATTGTACTTCTTAGATAATTTAACATTGAATACCTTAATTTTCTTATTTCTAAATTCCAATTTGCACTTTTAGGAATTAGTGTATTAAGATTAAATTTTAAGAGCATTTTTGTAAGTATTTCACATTTTAATCTATCTCCTTCCCCCCATGCTAATTCATTGTAAGCGTCAAAAATTTCACGTATTTTAACTATAAATATCTGATGATAAAATAAA
>UQBY01000011.1 GCA_900539375.1 uncultured Clostridium sp.
ATCTCTTGTATAAACCTTACCTACTAATTCATCTAAATTGCTCACTAAATTCTGATAAGTCTTCCCTTCCACTCTCAAATCTTTTACTTTAGCTTTTAAACAGTTTTCTATGCTTATTTCTGTGCCTTCAAATGTTTTATATTTGCCTGGTGCAAGACTTCCTATTTTATCTCTTCCTGGTATTTGCCTAGTATTCACACATTTGCACCTCCACGCCAATGGAGTTAGTTTCACTTGGAATAATGTTCACGACTTTACTTCCATTTATAACAGACCTATTTCCTCTATTTACTTCTATTTCTTGAAATCCATTTGCTTCTATAAGAATTTTTTCTTCATCAGAACAGTTATCATCAAGCCATATTAAAACACTGTCATCTGTAAAGTTCTTAACCAGAAACACAAACCCAAGTGTATCAAATTCATAACTCATCTGTTGATTTGCAACTGTTGGTTGCCTTATTAATTTTACTTTTGCCATATTTATTTCCTCCTAGCAATTGCTCCTACATTTCATAGCAATTTTTCTATAAACAAAAGGTACTGCTCTAGGCTTTATTTCCTTACTTGGCTTTAACCTATTGCAATACCTTTTTATTTCAAAATCAATATTAACTATCATAAAAGCTTCTCTTAGTATAGATTTGAAGCTTTCCATTATTTCACCTAGTCTTTCAGATAGCTTTTTAAGTGCTTCTTCCATAACTCTCACTCCTTAGTTCCAACTATTCTTCCCAAGAGTACTTTTCTGACATTTTCCCATCTTGTCCTATTTTGCAATAACATTTGTTTCCTGCTAGGGTATACTTTCCATTGTTTTCTATATTAGTATCACAACTTTTATCTCCCCACATACTTCTTTTACAATCTTTACAATAATTATCTCTATCCATAGCTCTTATTCCTCCTTTTGGGTATAAAAATAGCACCTACTCTATTGAACAAGTGCTTTTCAATCTTCTTTAAATTTCTCAGATTCTTCTATATATTTTAAATATTTTTCAAAACTAATTTTTGCTTTTTCTGGTGCTTTATCAGTTAAGATAAATTGTTTTTTTTCTTCATCTATATCCCACCATTCATCATTTTCTTTCCATATAAATAAATCTCCTGGTGCCCTCATGTGAATCAACTCCTTTTAATTATTTTATCAACTTCTTCCATAAATTTCAATGAAAATTCTCTTGGCTTTTTTGAATCATAAAATTCTGCAAATACTTCTGATAAAATCTCACTTCCATCAAGCCTTGTGCTTGAATATATTGATAAATAACTCTTTAGTTTTATAAACAATTCTTTTTCAGATTCAACATTTAATATTTTTTTACTTATATCTATTGTATTTATTTTATATAAATCATGTATTGTGTGACCAATTTCATGTTTTACTATGGCTCTATATGATGTATTGGCAGTGAACCACTTTTCCTCCGATAAGCTTAAATAATATTTTTTTAATATCTCTTTACTTCTTAGCATTTTACCATTAATACAAATAATGTGCTTTTTGGATTGTGCAAAATCTTCATCTTGCATATAGTATTGTAACTTTAAAGTTAAAGGTTTCTTTTTATCCTTTAATATTGGATATTTATTAGCCAACATTGACATATCATCTATAATCTCTTTAACTAATACTACATCACCATCAAACTTTTTAAATTCTGATAAAACAATTCCTTTACTTTCTGCATATCCTCTAAGTTCCTTATATTCTTCCTTTGATATTAAAGTTCCACTCTTAGGCCATATGCTATCATTTATTGTGCTCATTTTATTGCTTAATTCTTTTTTAATACCTTCCCATTGTATTTTTTTACTCTTGTATTTTTTTCTATTATCCTCATCAAGGCTTCCTGCTTCAAGATTTTTATATTTTCTTATCATTCTTTCTGCATATTTCTGTTTTTGTTGCAGATTGTATATCTCAATAGACTTTTTCTGTTCCTCTTTGCTCGGAGGATTAGGTTCAGTATTTATTCCAGGAAAGAATGTTGTGCAAGTATCTTTGCAATTTGGATGAAAAAGTCCAACTTTCATAGCTGCACTAAGAAGAGGATAATTTCCATCTTTGGATGAACCACCACTCCATACATCATCTATGAAAACTTTGCCTTGAAATGGAACGCACTTAGGACAACCTCCACCTCTCTTAGTTACAATAACTGTATGTATTCCCCATTCTGCTCTCTTGGCTCCTTCGCCTTGAAGGTAAGCTCTTTTATTTGCAGTTCTTAATGCCATAGCAACATAATCAACTATATTGACTCTAGCACCATTTTTATACTCTATGCAGTTAATTCCTTTACTGAGAAAGTCTTTAGTTGCCATATCCACAGCCTGTTCCATTGTACCAGCTCCAGTATTGGCATAAACCTGAGCATTAAATATAGTTTTTCTATATTCATCATTTGCTTTTCTAAGCATTGCTATCTCAGCTTTTGAAAAATCTTCTTTAGTTGCTTTTAAAAGAGCATTGAGCTTTCTATCATTAATTTTAAAGAATTCTCCATTAAATTCAGCTGTTCTTTCCCCTTTAATCCTAGAAATAATATCTCCAGCTATATCTTTTAGAGGTTTTCCTTTGAATTCCTGTATAAATTCCCTTACCTTTTCAGAAATGCTAAAAGGTTCATATCCTCTTCTTATAGCTTTTAATATTTTTATCTCTTGGTCCATGTTACCTGCTGCATATGATTTCTTTATCATTTCTTCAACTTCATCATTTATTGTACTGAAATATGTTGAAAATTTACTTTTATTATTCTTTCTATAGGCTTGTAAAGATTTTAATTGTTCTGCTTGCCACATGCTCCAGTTGAACCCTTCTTCTTTTTCCCATGCTCTATGCCTTTTATAATTCCTAAGCATAGAATTTATAAGTTCCTCTTCTATCCTTTGAAAAGCACCTGCAACATCATAATCCTTACTCATCTAAAGCACCTTCAAGATTAACTTTAGGCTCATCTAATGTAACAACTCCTAATTGTTCCTTAATAAGCCTCACCTCGTTAGCTTTCCATTCATCATCTTTTGTATCTCCCCACATCTCTTCAACCTTAGCTTCTATTGACATAGGTGTGTTAGGATTAGATAGTGTTTCAACTACTGCTTCAAAGCTTGGATTAGCATATTCTCCAAATGAAACTGTTATCTCAGTATTTTCTATAGGTTTATTGAGCCATGTATTGTATGCTTTGAATATTACATCAACCAACCTTGGAAGCATTTCAGAAATAGCCTCTATGATAGCATTTCTAGTATATAGAGTAGTCTTTTCTTTCTCTCTTTGTGCCTCTGCATTGTCTAATTTCTTTGTGTCTATTCCTAATGTAGAGGGGCTTATTAAACCTTGTAAGCACAAATCTAAAGCAGTTATATAAGTTTGAATATAATTTTCTGTAGGGATAACTGGTTGCTCTGTATCTATCTTTACTTCACTTTTTTCACTTAGTGGGTTTCCTATCTTTATATATTTATTGTCAAAATAATTTGGCTTCAATACTTCTCCAGTATTAGGGTCTTTAGGTAGCAATTCTATAGGTACATAAGTCCTTGCTCTTCCAGCCCTCAATGCCTCTATCCATTGTGACCATGCTTCATCTAAACTATCAAAGCTATCTATTTTTCCATCAAATATGCTTTGCCCTCTGCCTTCCCATTTATCACTTTCAAAGATAATATAAGGGACTGCCATACAAAAGCTTTTATCAAATGTTATATTAACTAAATTAGCTGTTTGAGGAATACTGTTCAAAGGCACTTCACTATTGCCCTTATATAGCTTATATTTGACATATCCAAAGCCATATGTTTCATGTAACGCATACACTGCTCTATTAACTGTATATTGCACATGGAACACTATTTCTTTTATTCTTCCTCTGTCATAGTTAATGTTAATATTTTCACCACTATAAAATTCTATTATAGGAAGCTTAGATATTTGAGGATCAAAAGAAATCTTAAAAGCTCCATCTCCAACAACAAGGGCTTTCTTTGTGGCTTTTTCTAATTGTTTATACAATTTGTTCTCTTTTACAATACTTTCCCAAAGGTCATTCTTTTCAACATTTTCAAATTCTATGTTGTTCAAATCTGAAAGAACTATTGAAGCAAGAGTATTAACTATTATCTTTGGAAGTCCTGTATGTTTTTTGATTATTTCCATTCCAGGAGTAGGAACTGAACCCCAAAAGCTGCAATTAATATTAGGAATTTGCTTATATAGTTGGTCCAACTCATAAGAATCTCCTCTATACCAAATGTTATTTTTAAAAGCATTTCCTTCATAATCCATTAATTCATGTATAGTAAAATTAGTTGGTTGAGCTTCTTGTATTTGTAAAAAACTTCTTAGCATATTTCTCACCCCCTGTTTTATTTTTTCAAACATCTATATCACTCTCCTATTGATAACCTAATAGATACATAGTTTCAACAACTCCTGTTGTTGCATCTGGTGCATCATCATGTTTGTTTTCACCTTCTCTTTGATACTTAACCATTGCCATATAATATTCTGGCCATTTATCTTTCCAATTTCTTGGGTAATAGATATGCTCCATAACCCATGTAGAATTTGAAATAATTCTAGCTTTTTTATTCTTAGATTGATGAAACCACTTTATTACTGCTTGATTGCTATTATATTTTTCTAATAAAATCCTAACTACATTTCTTGCAAATCCTGAACCACCATTATTTGATTCTATTCTTCCTCTGTTAACTTCAAATTCATAAATCCTTTTGGCTGTTTCAGGTTCTGTCTTTGCCATAGGCTCTTGTGTATAATAAACATCAAGTATATAAACCTCCTTCATATACACACCCCAAATAATAGTACATAAATAGTCTGTTCCTTCATCCGCTGTATCTGTATATGAATAAATGCCTTCAAATAAGCTATTTCCTTCACTATCTGCTGGAAGAGTATCATAAGTCTTGAAATTTTCATAAAGCCTTCCTTTTATGTCAATAGGCTCTTGCTGGTAGTTTGCTGAAAATATATCAGCACCCATAGCTGATTTTTTATCTATAGCCGATTCATAACTAAGCACTTCAGGACAAAGCATTTCATGTTTTTTTTCATCCTGAATAGCTTTCATGCTTATGTGCCTATATTTTTTAGTTTTTTCCTTGCACCATTCAAGAACTTTTCCAGCTAAATCATCACTATGCCATCTAGTCATAATAACAATTATTTTTCCACCTTCTTCGAGCCTTGAAAGCATTGTATTTGTGAACCACTCCCAATGCTTCTCTAACACATTTGCATTATTTGCTTCTTCTGCATTCTTTATAAGGTCATCTATAATCATTAGACTTGCTCCAAAACCTGTGGCTGTTCCTGTTGGAGAGGTAGCTAAGTAATTATTATATCCACCTTCTAAGCTCCAAAGATTCATGGCTCCATCACCACGCTTAATTTTTATTCCTGGAAAGATGTCGCTATAAACTGCTTTATACTTATCAGCCTTTTCTTCTTGAATGCTATTTCTAACATTCTTGGAAAACATAGTTGAAAGGGTTTCATTGTATGAACCAGTCATTATTTTTTCATTTTTATTTTTTCCAAGTACCCACTCAACAAATAGTCCTGCTGTTCGTGACTTCCCATGTCTAGGTGGCTCATTGACCACAAGCACTTGGTCATCTGATTCATAGAATTCTTGAAAGTCTTTGCAAAGCTCTATAAGATAACTTCTATTTAGTTTATAAAAATCAGGAGCTTTTAAATTGCAATAAAAAAAGAACTCACGTCTTGCAAGTTCACATTTAGCTCCTAATTGTATTAACTTTTTATCCATCTTTATCACTAGCTATTTTTAATAACTGTTCTGTTGTTAATTCTTCATATGGATTATTTATATTGCCTGATACTTCAACTTTTTCTTTAAACATGCCTAAATGCTTACCTAAAAGCTCTAAAGCTCTAACTTTATCGCAAGTAGATATTTCAATACCATTCTTGCCTCTTTTGATACTAGCTATAGCTTTTTTGTCTGTTTCTGATAATTCATCAGTAAGAACTAATTCAACTACCTTTTGTTTTACAATATTGCCATCATGGTCTAATAGAACTTCTCCATTTTCATCATAAACAATTTCTTCAATTACTTTTGCATACTTGGAACCATTACTAAATGCAATAGCTGCTAACTCTTCTAAAACTTTGTCTTGAGTTATCTCTGTTCTTTTTTCTCTTTCCCTCATTCGCTCATCTAAATATTCTTTAATGTTAGCATTTGTTAGCAATCTGCTCCCATTTGCTCTTGCAGTATCATCTTTTTTTACATTTGGATAAGCAACTTTATAAGCTCTAGTGGCATTTAAATCCACTAAATACTCATTAACAAATATCTTTTGCTTTTCAGTTAATTTCATCAATGCCACCTCGCTTTCATAAAAATTAAAGCCAGTAGGATTATACTATTGTGTTTAAGAAGGATTCCCTCCTTCATATTTATTTTTTGCTACTACTGGCTCATAGGCATTAAAAAAGAACCCTATTGCTAGAGTTCTTTAAAATTAGGGGGGATTTTAATTTTTAAAATGGTCTGAGTAGCAAGAATCGAACTTGCTTAATCTACGCCCCAAACGTAGTGAACACCAATGCCCCATACTCAGATATTTGGCACTTTTTACAGTGCCTTTAGGCTTACCAGGCCTAGTTGTTAACTCAAGAGGAATCATCAACATGATTTAAACCCAATATCATAGTACTATATTATAGAAAGTACTTCAATTCCAATAAGAAGGACATATTTTTAATTATAAAATTCTCTTGTTTTGGCTATATATCTAGTTTTTTTAACTTTTTAAAAGGACATTTTTGTAAGAATTTATATAAAATAAATTTTTATAATTTTATTCCATCAATTCCAAAAAACAATATGCTCAAATCCTCTATTGCTGCTCTTACATCTCTTCCAACTGTTTTTGTTGTTATATCAAAATGTTCAGCTACTTTTTCATAGCTTGGAACAACTTCTTCTTTTGAAGGCTCTATATACATATATTGAATTATATTGAATCTTCTATCTTTACCATCACCTTTGCATATAGATTCATAGTATTTCATGCATTTATTTATATGACCTATTATTATTCTTGTTCTTAATTTAGTTCTTCCAATTGCCTGTACATATTGTTCTTCATCATCAATGCTCTCAATATCGTCAAGAACATCAAGTGCATTTTCTTCATAAACTTTATTAATAGTTCCTTCTGAATTTTTACTATGAATTTTTAATTTTCTATAATGACTAAGCAATAATCTTGTATTTCTAAGTCTTCTATCATACCTTTTTTTAGTTTTATGAAATTCTTGCTCTTTTATATATTTAATCCCTTCTCTTACTCCAATTTTTACTGCTTCTTCATATGATATTTTATTTTCCATATTTATATCTCCTTTACACCAATTTTTTATTAAAGGTTACCTTTTAGGTTATCTTTCTACTTGTAAAAGGTAACCTTTTATTAATTCCCTACAATTAGCTTTATTACTTGCTTTAAAGCATATTTTATATAATATATATCTTCTATTAGGTTACTCTTTAGTTACCTTTTATAAAACCTATATAAATGGCTATACATCTAAGTTTAAAGCATATAAATATTCTTTTAGGTTACCTTTTATTTTATATAATATAAAATATTCACTTATTTTTTTTAATACTCCAAAATATATACTTAATATGAAAAATACCTTAAAAGGTAACCTAATGTTAATAAAGTGCTGAATAAATCAAGGTTTTAAAGCTATTAAAAAGGTAACCATAAAAGGTAACCAAAGTTAACTTTAACCAAAAAGCATTTTTCCTTGCCTTGTTGCTTCTTCATCTGCTAACTCTAATTCTCCACTATCATTAACTGTTAAAGCAATCCCAAAAACTGTTGATTTATTTTTTGCTGATTTTTTTATTTCATAACCCATATCAACTAATTTATTTCTAAAGGTTCTTACTTTCATTTCTGTAAAGCCCTCTACTTCAGCCCATTCATTATATTCCTTGAGAAGATTTGCAGTTAAAACTCTAAAATCACCACCTAAAATACAATTCTGAGATATAAATTCCTCTAAAGGATTTACACTTGATTTATACTCTTCAAGGGCCTCAATCATTTCTTCTGTTGGAGTAAAACCTTCTTCTTCTAATAGTTGCCTTCCTTGCAATGCCCAATTCAATATTCCAGGCAATTCATCAGGTTGAATAAACTTCTCATAATATCCAAGTATCTTTTTCTTAGGCTTATTTTTGCAAGGAAATATTATTATTCTTCTCCAGAATCCATGTTCTATATTAGTTATCATAGGCAATGCATTAGTTGGAATCCATAACTTGAACTTAGGATTATATGTAAATTCATTCTGTCTCATAAATCTGGCATTTACATCTTCTCCTGAAGCTAAAGTTTTTAATTTACCATCATCTAGTCTTTGTTTTAAACTAGGTTCACTTACTAACACAAACCTAGTATTTATTAATTTTGCAAAGTCTGAACTTGGAGCTGTATTATCTTTTTTAGGTTCTAAACTTTTTGAATCTAAAGAATTATAATAATCTCCCATAATGTCCCTTAAAGGTACTGTTATTGTTGATTTTCCGTTTTCACCTTTTCCCCAAAGAAAAAATAATACTTGTTGATCCATTTCCCCTGACAATGAATATCCATAAGCTTTTTGTAATTCTTTTCTTGTATCTTCATTTGGAAATATCCAATCTAATGAACTTAAAAAGTTTTCACATTTTGCTTCAGGATTATATGGAATATTAGTTATTTTGGTACAATACTTTTCTTTATCATGTGGAACTAACTTCATTGTTTTTAAATCAAGAACTCCATTGTCACAATTTAGAATAGTATTATTAGTATCTAATTCTTTGTTTGATATCCAAGTACAAACATTTATAAAATTATCTTTCATAACTCTTAAAGGTCTTAGTGAGTCTAAATTCTTTTTTATATCTAAGAATTTTTTATATTCATCTGCAATTTCATCTTTTTCATCTTTTTTATATGTTAAGTATTTTATATATTTTGTCACATCATCTACAACATTATATAAGAAAGATGCCATCATCTTATTTACTGCTCTTTCATCCTCCATGGACCACTTCTTTCCATTCCAAATTATATACATTCCTATATCCTTAACATATCTAATGTTATCTCCTTGAATTTCCAAGAAATAGTCAAGCAATCCTTTATTGGTGTATGAAGCATATTTAACTCTATTTTGTAGCTTCAAGTCCATAGTTTCTTTGAATATTTTCTTTAAATTTTCTACTGTTCCAAGCTCTTCAAGCCAATCAGTAATATCTTTGTTGTCACCTAGTAATTCTATTTTAGGAAGGTTAATTTCTTTATATTCATTAACAATATCAAAGATTTTTTCTTTTACTGTTTTAACATATTTTTCTCCTGCTTTTCCTGTGTCACCACATATAAATACTCTTTTGTTTTTAAAATATAAAAAATCCTTAAGCCCTTTAACGCTAGTAGCAACACAATATTTTCCCATACAACTATTTATTGTGTTTGCATCTTTTTCTCCTTCTAATATTATTATTGCCTTATTTTCAGACTTACTAATGCCATAAAGATTATATGGTACTTCTGGTACATTTCCCCTACCACCTTTTACTATGCCATCTTCAATATGGCAATAACTCATATCCTTTGTGTTATCAGGTTTTAAAAATTTTAGCTTATAATAAAGAATATTATTATTTATATCTGTAAATGGAAATATACCTAAAAGTTCCTGCCCATTCCTATGATTTTGTATTGACCATAAACAATACTTTTTTACCTTTTCAAATTCAATTTCTTCTTTGCTTAACTTCTCTTCTATTCCTAAATATTTTCTAGCTTCTTTATAGGATAGATTTCTAAAATTCCTTATAAAGTCTATTGCATCCCCTGATGAATCACAAGCAAAGCATTTATATGTCCATTTATTTTTATTACTATTAAATTTTATACTAAAGGAAGGTGTTTTTTCACTTCCTGCTTTATGAAAAGGGCAACAAATTTTGCCCTTATTGAATACTTGTCCTGTTTCTCCCTCTATTAACTGTCTTAAGTTTATGTCATTTAATTCCTTCAAAATTGCATCACCTCTGATGTTATTTGTTCCTTAGCTGTTCTATCTTTATAATTTCTTCTGAAATTTGCTTTTTCTCAAAGTCTAAAGCTTTTTTCATATTCCAATCTCTAAGTTTTATACATTTTCTTATATCCTTATTTATTGTTTCAATTCTTTCTTTATAGAACTCTAAAATATCCTTTTTACTCAATTTTCCACCCTCTTCCTTTGAGTTTTTCTATATGTTTCTGTTCTGCTTCTTGAATTTCTTTTAATGTAAAATTTCTAATTTGGAGCAAATTCAAAGAGGCTTGTACTAGGTCATAAAACTCCTCTAATTGATTCTCATCATTTGTAGCATTTATAAACTCATACAGTTCTTCAAATATCTTAACAATTTGTTCTTTTTCATCTGGAAGTTTATCTCTCTCCAAGAATCTTATGCCTATTCTAAATACTTTATAGTTACTTAAATCTGTACTTAAAACATTAGATAGTTTAGTCAACATTTTATCTGTTGGAACTCTAATATTTCTTTCATATTGTGATACTGCCTGTACAGTAATTGCAAGCTTATCTGCTATATCTTTTTGTTTAAGCCCTTTCCATTTCCTTATACTTCTAATTTTTTCTCCTAAACTCAAAATTATCATCACCTTAACTTTTTAATTAAGCTTTTCATTTATTTTTCCTATAATTCCACTTACTGCATTTTTATATTTTTCTTTGTCTTTTTCATTCATAGAATTAAGAATATGCAAAATATTTTTAAAGTCTGCTACTATACTATTGAAATAAAATTCAAACTTGATTTTTTCATCATTTTGTGGCTGGTCCACTTTTTCAGTTAAGATTTTTACTTGATTTTCAAGAGCCACTTTTTCACTTTCTAGCTTGGCCAATGATTCTTCTCTTCCTTCTTCAAGCTTTTTTATCTTTTCTCTAAGTTCTTCCTTTTCTGCAATATCCTCTGGATTAGGTTCTGCATAAGTAACTTCTATAGGTTTATTCCTTAATTCCTCTATTTCAATCTGTTTTTCAGCTAATTCACTTCTAAGAGCTTCTAGTTCTGAAGCTTTATCTGCCTCTTGAACATTAAATCTTTCCTGTAATAAGCCTAACTCTTCTTCAAGTTTTTCAACCCTTTCTTTTTCATTTACAGCTTTTATTTTTTCTGCTTGAGCTAATCCTTGGAGCTTTTCATTTTCCTTTGCTAATTTATTTTTTTCCTTAGAAACCTTATCTTTATCTTTTTTATATTGGTCTCTTTCTTTTATAGCTTGTTGTAATTCTCTCTTAGTCATTTCATAGACTGTTTTTTCTTCTCCATTAATCTCATGAGGTTCATTTATAAACTCTTCTCTTTCCTCTGATGGAACACTTAATAATGCAAATAATTTTGATTGACCCAAATTCCAATCCGGATTGGAATTTGAATATTCTTCTGCACATCTCATAAATTTTCTTGCAGTTTCTTGTGTAAACTGAACTTTATTTTCAAGCCATTTTCCCCATTGGCCATGTTCTAATTGAGCTTTAGCTTCTATTAATCTTTTACCTATTTCAATTATTCCTGAAGCTGTTTGTTGTTTATAAAAATTTATTTCTGTTTCAATAACCTCTAAAGATCTTGTTACTTCATTCATGTTAAATCCTCCTAAGCTACTTTATTTTTCTTATGAAGTCTAGCTTTTGTGAATTCTTCCATAAAAACTTTAACTTCATTTGTCTGCACTTTATTTCTTTTTCCTCTAACCTGAATAACAGTATTATTACATACTTCTACAGTGAAAAACTCTTTATCTGGATTTGATATTCTTCTAATAAATAAAATATCAGTTCCACCATTAGCATACCTTTCTGCATAACTTCCAACACAATGATGCATTCTTTTTCCCTCTTCAATTAGCTCTGCATGACTTCTTGCTGGTCTTATTAGCAATCCATTCCACTCAAAATAATATCTTTCTGTTTCTTTTAATCTTTCTTTTATTTTGCAATCAATTTCTTTATTTTTTATATATTCTATCTGCTTAATAAAGTTTTGATGTTGAATATATAAATTTTTTGGGAACATATTATCCTTTTTATTTAAGTCTATTCCTAGTTTTTTACAATCATTTAAGTAATCTAACCAGTCACTTAAAACTGCTGTTTCACTGTAATACACTGATGAGCAAGAACACCCTGGATTGATTACAAACTGCTTTGTAATATAACTTAAAACTTTTTTTAAACTGCTATATTCTTTAGCTCTTTCTATATAGTAGGATGGCATTGTAGATAACTTGTTTGCTTCATCTATACTTAATTTATAATTATTCTTTTTATTTTCTTGTAATATTTTTAGAAGTGTCCTATCTATTAATATTTTCTTTTTCTGAATCTCTCTAACCTCTCCTCTATCAAGTTTTAGAAGCTTAAAAACTGTTTTAGCTCTCCAATTTATTGTTCCTTTAAAACTTATTTTATTTATTTTCATTTCAACTATATTTTTAAAACCCATTTTAGTTAAACTTTCAATTAAAGGATATTTATTATAAGTTTCAAAAAAAATTACTGCTTTTTTCATATCTCTTCCCAAAATGTATTCTTCATAAATACTATATTGAAATCTATTACCCTCAACTGCTTTTGAAATACTGTATAAATCCACATATTCATTTAAATTTGCTAGTGCATTTATGTTGAATGCACATATTGATTTTCTACGCACCCAACCATATGAAAATACTCTTTGGAACATGATTGATTCTTTCTTGTTAAATATATATCTTGCTAATTCAGTCAATTTTGTTTTGACATTTTTATAATCTTCTGAGTAATCCCTTTCTGCTAAAAATCCTCTTGCAACTATAGTCTCATTATCAACTTCTGATTTATCAAATCTTATAAAACAAGCACTATCATGTACTGACTTTCTTTTGTATCTAGTTAATTTTATTTTTCCTGGACAACCACATAAAGGACAAATTATAATATCATTATGCTTTACTGCTGCTATCTCAAATTCACCACTACAATTAGTACAATATGCTTTTGAAATTTTATTTTTTCTAGAAACAAAGATGTATCTGCTTTCACTTAATGCTACTTCATATGCAAATTCATATGCCTCTTCAGGAATTTCTCCAGAAAAATCTTTTAAATATTCTTCCATGATTCTTTTCCCTCCTAAATAAAATCATTTAAACTTACATTGAAATCATCATCTTTTACTTCTTTAGTAACTTTAATTGGCACTTGCTCATGTATATTGGTTTGAATATTTTCAAATCCAAAGTAATCTCTTATTATTTTGAATCCTTGTTCATCTGTAAGTACTGCAACATTACCTTGTTTAACTTTTGAAGCTTCCTTTCTCATTGCCTCTAAGCTTCCAGTTAAGCTCTTTTCCTTATTTATTACTGCCTCTGCAACTTGTGGATTTACTTGTATCTGTTGTATAACATAGTTTCCTATAATCTCTGTGTATGGATTCTTATTTTCTTCCATTTCTGCCTTAATCTTTTCTATTGCTTGGTTAATCATGTTAACTTCCTCCCTCTTCTATTCCTCTATTTCTTTGAAGTATTCTTTTAGGTAAATTTCAAACTTTCTAAAAATGAAACAACCAACTGCTGCTTTATTTTTATTTTCACAATATTTTTTAGCTGTCATTTCCAAAGATGCATCTGACATATTGTTAACTTTAAACATTCCTGTATCCCTTAGCTCTTTTAACATTTTTGTTGCAAACTTCCTATTTGAACCCATACATGCTATATCAAAATCATATTTTTGTTGAAATGAATTCAAACTATTTGTGAATGCTTTAGGATCATATTGAGTATCATAGTTGTGAAATATCATATCTGCCCAGCTTCCATTCTCTATAACTAAAAAAAGTTTTTTCTTTTGAGACCTAATTAGTTCATTCTCAAATCTTTTTCTTTCTGAATGGCCATCTTTTTCTGTTAAATTCCCACTAAGCTCTTCTAAGTTAGCTTTTCTCTCAATTATGATTGCATTATCAAACCAAGTATCTTTTAAAATGCCGAGTGGTTTAGTCTCGGCATTGCTTTCAATGTAAAAGGTATAATCACCTTCATCTAATTTTCTTTTCTTATGCTTGATACCTTTCTTATCAAAGTAATTAAGTATATGCTCATTTTGTTGTTCTCTAGTGTCATACACAACTACTATATTTTTTACTAATGTATCAAGTTCTTTCTTAGTATATCTATATCTCATATGTCCTCCTAGAAAGGCATATCTCCATCATCTACTGGAGTTATGTCTGGGTCTACTGGAAATGCTTCATCTACAGTAAGACCATTTTGAGGTTGTTCAACATCTGAAATTTCTTTTCCACCAATAAAATCAAATGATTCTACATTAACATCTGTTGTATATCTTTTTGTTCCATCTTGAGCATCATAACTACCAGTTCTAATACTTCCTGATACAGCTATCTGTCTACCTTTAACTAAATATTGAGCTATAGTCTCTGCTGTCTTATTCCATGCTACACAGTTGATGAAATCAGCTTCTCCTTTCTTAAATCTATTTACTGCTACTGTAAATCTACATGTAGCTGTTCCTGTTCCTGGTGCAAATTTTAACTCTGGGTCTCTTGTAAGTCTCCCCACTAAAACAACTTTGTTCATTATTTTTTGCCTCCTTGATTTTTCTCTAAACTTTCACAAATATACTTATACTCTTCTTGAGTAAGGGATTTTGTATCCTTTCTATATTTTTTCTTTACTAATTCATCCATTTTTTTGCTATCATATCCTGCCTTATTTCCTATTGTATATAGTCTTTTTATCTGTTCTTCACTTAATTTATTAAGTTGTGTAGTATTATTTTTTACTTGATTATCATTTGTAAAGTCACTATCTTTTGTATCATCAATAAGAAATAATCCATTTAAAGCATATTTTCTTGCATAGCTTGAGGAAGCTCCAGTAACTTGACTTCCATCCATACCTTTTTTATTTTCCTCTTCTCTTGCATATGCAGATACAACAATGCTTTCATCAGCATATTTAACAGTTGCAGTAGATTTAACATAATATCTGCTTCCAATTAATACTATTTCATCTGTTAAAGTAAGTATTACTCCCTCTTTCTTTAAAAGAGGTTTTGCTGCTTCTAAAATATCCTCTGCATTTCTGTAATTATATTTTCCAAAATTATTCCATTGAGATTTTGGAGCTTTAAGTTCATTTTGAATATTAAGTATTTTTTCATTAATGCTCATATAAATGCCTCCTATCTTATTCTTAGGCTTTCAGTTTGCTTTATGCTTACTCCTGGTATTTCCTCACCTGATTTTAGTGCTGCTAACAATGTTTTTTTATCCAATACTGGAGCTTGTTCAATCCAATATTCTTCAGGTATTAACTTTTCATCTTCCACATTTAAAGATGGTGGATTTTTTTGAATACTGAAGCTGAATAATTGACCTTTGAACTTGTTTTTCCCTGTAACTTTCATTGAATTATCTATATAATTTTTTAATCCTGTAACCCTATTTTCTAAAGATTTTCTTCTATCTGCTAATCTCTTTTCTTCTGCTTTGAATCCTGAAACATCAGCTTCTAATGTTTTGATTAATTTTGCTATATTTTCTGCTTTATCCTCAATTTGTCCACCAACTTCATTTAATGCAGTTTCAATCATTTCAGCTGGTATTTCTGGATTTTCTAAAAGTTCTTGTAAATTAAGATAATTTTGTGTTAACTCATATAACTTCATTATTCTTCTTTCCTTTCTTGTAACTCATAATAATATTCCATTAAACCTTCTAACTCTTCTTTAAAATCTCTATGCAATTGAGCTGTTATCCCTACATTGTTATCACATTCTCTTACATGCATATCAATTAAAGCTTGTATATATCCCTCCATTTATCTATCCTCCAACAGCTTTTTTAACTCTTTCTTTGTTCTTCTTAACTGTTTTTTAATTTCTGCATTGCTCATATGATTCATATATGAATCCATTAAGCATTCTTTTTCCTCTTCTTCCCATCCATCAATACAAACTTCTACTTTGAAACAATTTACATGGCCATAAAAATATACAAATACATCATGTTTTGTTCTATTGCTAACTTCTATTGCCAACACTTGAACTTCTTGCATTAGCTTTAAAATATCTTTTCTCATGCTGTTTCCTCCTCTATATAAATATCTTCCCAGTATTTTTTAACTTCCTTACAAATACCTTCTGCTTCTTTATAAGTGCTACATTCTGCTAGCAATCCACTAGCGTTTACAGTCCTATCATAATAGACTACTCTATACATTTTTAATCTCCTATGTTAAGATAATGTTGGTTTATTTTTTCAAAGAGTTAGTTATGCTTGCTAGCTACTAGCTCTTTTTTTATTGACTCTCTAACTGTATGTTCTGACCTTCCAGTTGCAGTTGCTATCTCTCTATAAGATAATCCCTTTTTATAAAGCTCTAAGAATTTTCTTTTTTCTAATTTACTTAACTTTCTAAACCTTGGTGTTGGTGTAATTCCTAAAGCTCTCAATGACCTATCAATGCTTTTTTCTGCTACAATTGATACAAATAGTGCTAACCAATTTCCTCTCATGCTCCTCACCCCCTTTCACAATCTCAAGGGCTTCATAAAAGCTATATCCCTTCCAATACAGTTCTAAAATCTTCTCTATATTGGCATTTATAACCCATATGTTCATAGCTCATGCTCCTAAATATTATCTTTTACTTCTCCAGTTTCAAAGAAGTGTTCCAACTGTAACAAGCTCTCAGCACCGCCCATGTTTACATCAATGCATACACATATAGTCCCATGTAATTTGCAATCTCTTCCAAACCACCTTGCTTCCTCACAGAAAGGGCAACTGGTGCAGCTTGCTATATTCAACTCTTTTATTTTGTTTGCTAATTCCTTAACTTCCACCTTTTATACCTCCTAACAAAGTACTATTACTAAAGCTAATAAAATTAACATAAGCACTATTCTTATATTGTCTCTAAACTCCATCTGTTGGATATATTTCTTTAGCAAAAATTCCATAAATAAACTGTCTCCCTCATTAACTAATATGCTCTCATTCTCCTTAAAAGCTTCTTGCAATTCTGCTATCCTTTCAAGTGCTTGTTCATCTGAAAAATTCACTTCATCTTTTTTTAAAAATCTTTTCTTTAAATTCATTAGTCCTCTGTCATCCTTTCTATGTTGTATAGTGCTGAATTAAGTATTTCATCCATTCTATCTTTAATTTCTTCTACATTTTCTGTAACTTCAGAAGCATAATCATTAAAGTAGTCCCTAGCTTCATATATTGAGTTTATTATTATGTCCTTTTCTTCTGGTGATGCATTTGAGATTAATACTTTTTCTCTAATTTCTTCTAGTAAATCTAACATATTTTGCTTATATTTCATTTTTACCCATCCTCCTTAAAATTTCTTCTTCTACTGCAAAGAATTTATCTAGTTTAACATCATTAAGCCCTTCACTAAAATGACAAGCTAAATGAAAATAATTTTCTAATAATTCTTTATCTGTAAGCTCTTCTACCTTCATCTTCGTCTCCTCCACCAAATAATCCAATTTTATTACCCATTTGGATAACACCGTAAAGAATATTGGCTAATTCGTTTCTTTTTATGTCAGCAAATTCAAATGTCATTTTTTCTTCATCTTGATTTTCATTTTTATTCAAGGTAATTATCACCCCTTTACTTATCTCTTTTTCTGTTCCATCATCATACTTGACAATTATTTTTTCTATGTCTTTCTTCATTTCTATATTCTCCTAATTATCAATTCTCGCAACAATACTCCCTCTTAGACTCCAGTGGGTTATGTTTTTCCTGGAGCTTGACCAATAATTACAAAGCTAAATTTGTCTATGTTCTAAAGTGACCATTTCAAGCCATTTATCAAGCATATGTCTATTAACTAGAAATTTGCTGTTATTTTTGAAGTATGGGAAATCTGTATTTTCTTTATTGATAAGCTCTGTTACTTTTCCTATTGCTACTCCCATATATTCAGCACATTCTTCTCTTGTTAATGTAACTTTTTCTTTTACCTTACTTTCCTTTTTTAACTCTGCTAAAATTTCTTTTAATAGTTCCTCTTGCATTGGATACACCTCCAAATCTTTAATAAAAGCTCATTTGTTCATAAGGTCTTTCAGCTTTTATAACTCTTATACTTTCATCAATTACTGGAAGTATTTTATTGTAGCTTTCAAGGTCTAAATCTTCCCATTTAGTTATCCCTAATAGAAGGAATATTCTTGCTTTAACTTGTTCATATTCATCATCAGCTCTTAAAATCCCTAATCTTTTCTTGATATAAGTTGATATATCCACTTTTGACTTACTGTTAATTTTGTAATACTCTCTAGCCTCTGATAACTTTTCATCAAGTAAATCATTAATTATTGTTATTAATTGCCCTTTAATTTCACTTATTACTTTTCTTGAATTATCAATTCTGAAATATCTGTTGACTAATTCCCTTTGTACTTCCCAAGCTAAATCATCTTGAAGTGACTTTACTAACATTAAGTAACCTGTTTCTGTTAAAAAAATTAATTTATTTACATTTTCACAAATTCCGAAATTCGGAAGTTGCTTAATCTGCTTTAATTCTTCACCTGTAATGCTGAAATAATCTACACTTTCAATAAAATGCTTTTTATTGTCTAAAAATCTCTTATTTGCAGTTCCCTCTGCTCTTTCATGTACCATATCAACATCTTTAAAAGTAACTACCCTTTGTCCTTTATACTGTTTTACCTGTAAATCTTTACTACCAATTTTTATAATATCCTTGTCCATCTTTTTCCTCCTTTTAAAAAATATCTCCTATCTTGCATTTAAGAGCTTTTGCTATTTTCTCCATTACTGATAATGAAGGATTATTTCTTCTTCCTGTTTCTAAGTCTGAGATATAACCTTTAGCTAAACCTGTCTTTAATGCAAGTTGTCCTTGTGTCATACCAAGTTCTTTTCTTCTTTCCTTTAGCTTTAACATTTCCTCACCTCCTTGGTATGGTTTTATTATAATTCGTACTGTCAGAACGAGCAAAGTCTGTTTTAGTTCTAATAGAACGATTTAGTTAATAAAAGTACGCTATCAGTTTGTTTTTCTCTTTATTTCTTCTCTTTTCTATTGATTTCAGTTCTGTCAGAGCGTATAATTTTCTTAACAAATAGTTATGAACATTTATAAATACTTATGAATAGTTAGGAAGTGATATTGTGGTTGGAGAAAATTTAAAAAGAATTAGAAAAACTAAAAAAATGACATTGAAACAACTTGAAGAAATTACTGGAATAACAAATAGCTATATATCAGCTATAGAAAACGGAAGAAAGAAAAATCCCTCAACAGAAATACTCGAAAAACTAGCAAAAGCTTTAAATGTAAATGTAGTTGATTTTTATGATAAACCAGTTTTAACAGATAGGGATAAAAAAGACATAAATAAAGATTTAAATGAAGTAATGCAAGAGTTTAGAGACGGAACTGATGGAACTGCATATTACAATGGAATACCTTTGGAAGAAAGTGACTTAGATTTAATAGAAAGTGCCATGAAAATAGCTTTGGAACAAATAAAGATTAAAAATAAAGAAAAGTATAATCCTGATAAAAATAAATAAGAGGTGGTTCTTTTGAATGAATACATAAGAAACATTGTAAAAAAACTTATTGCAAAATATAAAACCACCTCTCCAGTAGAGTTGGCTGAATGCTTAGGTATAACTGTTTTGTATAATTCCTTAGGTTCTGTATGGGGAATGTATAAGTATATAAAGAAAAATAAGCTTATACTTATTAATTCCTCTCTTTCAGAACAAGAGCAAAAGTATGTACTAGCACATGAATTAGGACATGCAGTACTGCATACTAAATCTTCATGCTTTTGCTATGGTCTTAATGTAAATACTTACAAAAAAGAATATGAAGCTAATATTTTTTCAGCAGAGTTACTTATAAATTGTGATGAAAAAGATAACACTATAAATGGTTTTTCAATAGACCAATTGGCAAGGTATTACAATGTACCTGTAGGACTAATTAATTTAAAATTCAATATTAATTAGTTATTTATTTTTTACTTTTGTTACAGAACGTTTGTTTGTCGTCATTGAATAAGGAGATGTTATATGCAAATAAAATAATTGTTAATCAAGAAAATAAAATAATAATTTCAAAAGAAGGTAATGCTCTATGTGATATTTAAATTAAATTTAAAAAAAATAAGGAGGAGATTTTATGGCAACTAAAACTAATATGGAAGTAAAGGGGAATAAATACTTTAGGATAACTACAGACATTGGAATAGATGCAAATGGCAAAAGAATACGTAAGCAATTTACAGGAAAAACTAAAAAAGAAGCTGAAGCCAAAAGAGATGCCTATCTCGAAAAAGCTAAAGCAGGACTCATTGACAATAAAAAAATATATCTAGGCAAAACTATGAAAACATGGCTTTATGAAGTCGTGAAGGTAGGACAAATTAAACCCTCTTCTTTTTCAAGATATGCAGGTATATACTCTAAATACTTTGAAAAATCTCCTCTAGCAAATATGAGCTTAGATAAAATTAAGCCTTTAGATATACAAAGATATTATAATTCTCTAAAGGAAAATGGTAAAAGTAGCAATGTAATATTAAATGCAAATAAATTGTTAAAGCAATTTTTTAATTATTGTATAGATAATGGATATATGCTTGTAAATCCTTGTATGGGCAAAAAAATAATAATACCTAAGGATATAGAAAATAAAAAAAGAATTGAAGATAAAGAGCTTCCAGTATTCTCTACTGATGAAATGAAAAAAATATTAAATCAAAAGGAAGATACTAAAATAAGATATTTAGCACTATTTTCTTATGCAACTGGAATGAGAAGAGGAGAGATACTTGCACTTAAGGAAGATGATATAGATTATAAAAATAAAGAAATTCATATAAGAAGAACATTAGTAACAACTTACATTTATGATAATGAAGGCAATAAGCATAAAGAAACTTTTATTGATGATACAAAAACTTATTCTTCAATAAGAGATATTCCTCTTCCAGATGATTTAATTCCAATAATAAAGAAAATTATTTCTTTAAAAAAGAAAGATATGTTAAAAACTGGGGAATGCTTTAATAAAGAAAATCAAGACTTTCTATTCTTGACAGATACAGGAGAATATATAGAAGCTAGTAATATAGATAAGAGCTGGATTTACTTTTTAAAAAGATGTGGCATTGAACATAAGAAATTTCATGCACTTAGGCACACATATGCTACATTGCAATTTGAAGCAGGGAAACCCTTAATTACTATTTCAAAACTTTTAGGTCATGCAAGTATAGATGTAACATCTAGCACTTATACTCACGTTTTGAAGAAAGAAAAGCAAAAAGCAATTAGCACCTTATCTCTCTTAAATAGCTAAAATTTTTACACCATAGTTTACACCATTTTTACACCATAGTTTTAGATAACTATAAATACTTGAAAATACTTATACGCTAAAAGTGGCATAAACACTAGTTTCTTAAAGAGTTATAAAGACTTGCAAATAGTTATATCTTATTTTAAATGAAATCAGGGGTTCGATTCCCCTATGGACTACCATTAAGTCCTTCAAGTAAGCTATAATGCGAGTTTGAAGGACTTTTCTTTTTGTAAAAATGTTAGCATTTTAATAAATTTATCAACATTTTAACTCCAAAGTTTTAAATAGATATTTATTTTTTCTTTTTTAATGAATTTGTCTTCTTTATACCTATCTTATTTAAACAATGTTATCTTTTTAGGAATTTTATGAACATTTTATCAACAAAATTTTATAGTAAGATATATTTTTTAATTAAACTTTGTATTCCTTTAATACTTACTTTAGTTTATAAATAAATATAATATATATGTAAAACTGTCACTAATACATATGCAAGCAATGCTACATTAGTTGCTACTTTAGCTAATTTATAATCTTTTTTAATAAACTTACTTATAAATATTAAAATCATTCCTATTATAAACACCTTAATTATAATTATTACTTTTTCATTGCTAACTATATTTTTCATTAATGGATTAGCTTCTTCAAATCCCATACTAAGTAAAAATAGTGTACATACTAAATCATTTATATTGAAAATGTATATTAATAATAACCTTAAATTCATATAATATCACCTCTAATATATTTATATTTTATATACATTAAAGGATATGAATTAAATTTAATTTCCTCTCTTGGTCTTACTAATTAATAACACCTTTTACAAGGTTCTAATCCAATGCTTTGTGCTTCTTCTTTAGTTATTTAAGTTGCATTATTAGGATTATTATTTCCACAATGATTAGTTCTGTAACATCTAAAATTTTATTGTCATTGAATATAAAAAAACACTTGCATTTTTTTTTACAAGTGCTTTTTTATATTTTGATTACCACCATTTAACATTTCTAAGCTCTTTATTTTTAATCTTTAATAAAAGCTTATTTAAAAGGACTAATATAGCTAATCCCATTAAGCTATATACTAATCCTATAGCCATTATTCCTATTAATATAGAACTAAAATCTATAATATTTTTTATTATAAAACATATTATAATACCAATAAAACAAATTATAGATAATGCAGTAAGTAGATTAAAGCCTATTGTATATACTCTTTCTAATATTGATTTTTCCTTATTTCTCATTTTTTTCCACTTTAATATGCTATATATTACTGCTATTATAATTAAAATACTTATCATAGGTAAAAGTATTTTAGCAACTTCTAATATTCCTATAAATAATATTGCTAAAACTCCTATTATAAACAAAGAAAAGTATATTCCTAATCCTATAATAAAAGCAATTATCCCCATTTAAAATTCCCCTCTTTATTATAATATTATTTAATGTTTTTTCCACAATAAGGACATGGTATTTTACTTTCTTTTTCTAATGTAGAGCTTTCTATATATACTGGTTTTCCACAATTTTTACAAGAGATTTCTTTATAATCATCTTCCATTTCTTCTAATTCTTCAATAGAAACTTCTTCAAATAGTTCATCTTGAAGGTCTACTATATCATCATCAATACAATTTAACTTATCAGCAAGAACTGCTTGATTTGTCATAAGTTCTTCAACCTTTTTACTTAATGATGATAGTATATTTTCTATATTTTCAAAAAGGTCTTTATACTCTTTATCCTCTATTTTCGATATGCTGTTTTGTAAATTTTTAATATTTTCTTTTATTTCTTTCACTATATAACACATCCTTTATAGAAAAAAATTGCCAAGTTAAAAGGACTTAGCAATTTTTTAAATAATTAATATTAAACTCTTTCCATATATTCGCCAGTTCTTGTATCTATTCTTATAGTGTCTCCTTCATTAACGAACATTGGAACATTAACTACTGCACCAGTTTCAACTGTAGCTGGCTTTAATGCATTTGTAGCTGTATTTCCTTTAACACCTGGTTCACAATGAGTTATTTGTAATTCAACAAAGTTTGGAGCTTCAACTGAGAATGCTTCTCCCTTGTAGAACTTAATAATTGCAAACATATTTTCCTTTAAGAACTTTATAGCATCTTCAACCTTTTCATAGTTTAGTGGAATTTGTTCATAAGTTTCTTGATCCATGAAGTAATATAATTCTCCATCTGAATAAAGATATTGCATTTCCTTTCTTTCTATGACAGCTTCTTGGAACTTAGCTGTTGGGTTGAAAGTTGTATCTGTAACTCCTCCAGATATAACGTTTCTTAATTTAGTTCTTACAAAGGCTGCTCCTTTACCTGGCTTTACGTGAAGGAAGTCAATTACTGTATATACATTTCCTTCATGTTCAAAAGTAGTTCCTTTTCTTAAATCTCCTGCTGATATCATTTAATTATTCCGTTGCCAATAATCTATAAATATATATATCTTGTTTCATTCCTTGTTCTACAAGTTCAATTTTGAAAACTATAAATAGCAATCTATTTTGTTTGATACAACTCTTTGAAGGCTTAAATTCGGATACAACACATCCTACATATATAGGTTTTCTTTTTAGTTGAAACTTCCTATATTACTTGTTTTGCTTGGTTTTCGCACCTCAATGAAATGAGGTTAAACATTTATATTTTTATAGAACTGACAACTCCCTCCTTTTTTAATATATTTTTATAGTATTTTGCAAATTATTTTTTTACAGTAAATAACCTCCAAAATTCATAAGTTTTATAAAATATCTCTTTAAATTATAGATATTTTTTATTATTTATTTTAAACTACAACAATTTTATTGTATCAGATGAATACTAAAAAATCAAATAATAAAATTTAATATTACTTATTTCTATTTATTTTGCACATTGAAGTTTAAAAATACCACTAATATTATTTTCTTCTAATTTTATATTATAGTCTACTATTTTAAAATTATTTAGCTTGCTAATTGTTTCTATAAATTCCTTTTTATTTTCAACTATTTTTATATTTACCTCATAATTTTCCACTTTATCATCTATGCTTATTAAATTTATTGAAGGATTTTTCTCAAAATCATTTAATATATCAATTATTGTAATTAAATTTTCTTTATTAATTTGTTCTTTTTCTTCTATTTCATCTTTAGTTGTAACCTTTTTTTCTTTGTTATAAATTACAAAACATTCTAAAACTATTATTATTAAAAATACTACAGCTAAGATTTTCTTTTTCATTTTCATTCCTTTTGAACTCTTATAGTATATCCTCCATCTTCTATTTTTTCAAAAAACATTATTTTTAATTCATTATCTTTATTTATTTCATTAAGTATATTTTTATTATCTATTTTAAAATTTCCTACATTTCCTTTTATATCTCCTGTTATACCTTCATCATAAATTTGAAGCCATGAAATTATATTTTCAATTTCATTTTCATATTCATTTGTGTTAATTTCTTTTGTAGCAATCTCTTTATCTTCATTTAATAAAGCTTTTATTGTAAATGGAAATAATATAAGAATTAAAACAAGAAGAATTTTTATTCCTTTATTATCTTCATTTTCTTTTTCTAAATTTTTTTTAGTAAAATATTCGTAAGGTAAAAAATCTTTTGTTGAAAATATCACTTTCTTTTACCTCCTCTTCAATTACATAATATTTATTATTTTTATTAAGGATTTTTAAATCTATATTTTTTCCTATATATATTATTTCTTCATTATTAAGTTCCATTAGTTTATCATTTATAAAATTAATATTTTCTCCTATGTATGAATTTATAATAATATTTTCCTCACATGTTAAAAGATAATAAGTTTTAAAAATATAAATAAGTGCTGTCCATGTAGACTTTTTTATAAGCTTTTTTAACTTATCTTTTATAATAAATTGTATTGGTGTTACTTTAATATTTTTTGCCTGTCTACACAATTTATTTACTCTATTTCCTGCTTTAATAACATATATTATTGCCTTTTTTCTAATTATAATAGTATGAAATAAATAATCCTCATCTTCTCCAAAGGATTCAGCTATAAACTTATTAATTTTTTCATAGTTTTCTTTATCATTTAAATAAAGTGTTTTTATAAATAATTCTTCATTTATAATTATAATATTTCTATTTTTACAATTAATTTTTAAATCATCATAAATAGAAAATTCTTTTTCCTTTATTATAAATTCATCCTTATTTAATACAATATTTTTATAAATAAAAATCCCTCCTACTTTGAAAAATAAGGATACAAAATATAATTGTCCTCTTCTTTTTTATAATTTAATTTCATTTTGTATTCACTATTATTATTAGGAATTAAATAAAAACAGTTTTCCTCTTCATTAAATAAAAGTTTAAAATTTGTTGTAACTTTCTTTTCTTTCTTTTTATTTATTACATATTTTATTTCATCTTGTTTTATATTTAAATTTGTTATAAGCTCATCAATGTTTTTAAAATAATTTATATTATCAACTACCTTTTTTTCTATTTTTATATTGTCTATATTATCAGATATAATAGTAAACATAGAATCTATAATAAGAAATATTAATAAAAAGTAAAAAATTGTAGTTATTAATATAAATCCTCTCTTTCTATAAGGATACAATATATTCTTCACCTTCTTTTATTATCTTTATATAAAGTAAATTTCCTTTTTTATATACATAAAAGTTATTTATATTCTTTATAATAGTTTGCCTTCCTTTTATAATAGAAACACTATTAAAATATTGTTCACTATACTCTACTATTAAATTACTATCTTTTTTATAAATTGATTGTACCCAATAAAAATCTTTAAATTTCTGATATATTAATAAAGAATTTTTCTTATTTTCCTTAAATACAACTCTAGAATCCATAACCATATCTTTTATTGCAACAAGGCCATTTTCTATAGAGTTTATAGTACTATCTTTATTAATATTTTTATTAAAACTTTTATAAAAAACTATAAAAATATCTGAAAGAATTAAAATAATAGTTAAAGATACAGCTAAATAAATAATTAGTTCTATTAAAGTAAATCCCTTTTTCTTATTTTTAATATACATAATCCATCCATTTGTCCTTTAACATAACATGCTCTATTTTCTTTATATAACCATTTATATTCAAATTTATTTCTATTTTTATTTTCATAAAGGTATCTTCTTCCTCTATAATATTAAGTTTTATAAAATTATTTTCTTCTAAAGTTTCATCCATATTAAATATATTTTTTTCTAACATTTTTTCTAAAAAGTTTTCTGAATAGTTTATTTTTATTTCTTTTGTTTGTAATTTATCTTTTATTTCTTCATAACTATTATTATACTTTAACTCCTTTGAAACAGCTTCTAAGGATTCTTTAGCTTTAAAAAGTTTATATCTTTTTGAAGATAATAACTCAGCTTTACTTATTACCCCTGGTAAAACTGCTAAAAGTAAAGCTACTATTGAAAGTGATATAATAGCTTCTATTAAAAAACTTCCCTTTTTTCTTTTCAAAATTACTCCTCTTTAATACTTACTAAAAATGTTATTGGTGTTATTGAAATTTTGTATCTTTTATTATCTTTATTTTTTAAATAAATACTTTTAGATTGAATATTTCCATTACTTTCTATATTAAATCTAATTATTAATGGATATTTTTTATTTTTATTATCTATTTCCATAACTTTATCATATTTTCTTTTTCTTATATTCATATTTCCTGTTTCAAATAATATTTCTTCAGTATTTTCCTTTTCAATTATTACAAATCTACCAGAAACATTATTATTCATACAATAAGTTCTTCCATAACTTATAGTGTCTTCTATTTCATATAAAAATTCCTTTGTTTTTATTTTATTTTTAGTTTCTAAAAAACTATTTAAACTCATAAAACTAAAAGATGAAATAAGAAGAATAAGACTTAATGTAACTATAAGTTCAACTAATGTAAATCCTTTTTTCATAATTAACCTACTTTATATAAAATATCTATTAGTGGTAGTAAAAAATATCCTATAAATGAAGTTATAATAAGTGCCATAAAAAGAAGCATTATTGGTTGAAAAAATACTAGACTTTTTTCTATATTTCTATAGGTATTTTTCTCTAAGCTTTTTTCAAGAACATATAATCTTTCCTCCATGGAGCCACTATCTTCCCCAAGCTTTATCATTGACAATGAATATTTAGATATAAATTTACAATTTTTTAGAGAGTCATTAAGTTCTTTTCCATTAAAAATATCCTTTTTTACTCTTTCTAACTCATTTTTAAAAATTCCAAATTCCATAGAATTAGTGCATAAATCTAAGCCATAATTTAAAGATACTCCACTTTCTGTAATTACTGATAACATTAATATAAATATATATTCTATTACTTGTCTTATAATTTTAAACTTCATAAAAATATTAAAAAAGTTTATTTTATTTTTTATCATTTTAGCTATAATAATTCCTGCTACTAAAAAGCAAAAACAAAATATTAAGGATATAAAAATATGTTCTTTTACATACTTTTGAAATAAATAGATATTAGTTATTCTTTTAGGTATTTCACTACCTAAATTACTTAATGAATTATAAAATATTGGTAAAATAATAAATATTAATGAAAATAGTAATATTATAAGAGCAAATAATATAATAATAGGATAAACTAATGAATCCTTAATTTTTTTTATTATTTCATATCTCTTTTTATAATAATTACCTAAAGCTTCTAATACTTTATGAATTTTCCCACTATTTTCTCCTAAGCCTACAATACTTAAGAAAAATTCAGGGTAAAGTTCTTTATAATGAGAAAAAGCTTCTTTAATTGTTTCTCCCTTAGAAAGATAATATTCTATATTTTTTATGCTATTTTTATATTTTATATCTAAAGGAATATCTTCTAAAAGGGTTACTGCCATTGAAATATCTATACCATCTTTATATAATGAGCTTAAATTTTCACATATAATACTTAAACTTTTATAACTTTTCTTCATTTAACTCTTCTCCTTCTAAAAAGTCTAAGTAATCATAATAATCTATTTGTCCCTTTTCAAGAAGTTTTTCTAATATTTCTATCATTTCATAATTAGATAAAATATTTGTATTTTCATGTATAGATAATATTTTTTCATGTTTATCTTTTCCTATATAATATACTGCTGATACTAAAGTTCTTCCTATATAACCAGAATTATTACATTTACTGCAGCCACATTTTTTATATAATTTATATTTTCTTTTACTATATTCTTCAATTTCTTTTTTACAATCTTCACATAATATTTTTATAAGTCTTTGAGAAATTATGCCTACTAATGCATCTTTAATTAAATACCCCTTACAGCCCATTTCTTCAAGCCTTAAAATAACTTCTCTAGGAGATTTAGTATGAATAGTTGAATATACCTTATGACCTGTTATTGCTGCTCTAACAGCCATTTTAGCTGTTATTTCATCCCTTATTTCTCCTACCATAATTACATCGGGGTCTTGTCTTAGGATGCTCCTTAAACCTGATTCAAAGGTTATTCCAATCTTTTCATTTAAATTTATTTGATTTAATCCATCCATAGCTACCTCAATTGGGTCTTCTAAAGTTTCTATGTTTATATTCTCATTTTTTATTTTATTTAAAATAGAATATAAGGTTGTAGATTTACCACTACCTGTTGGTCCATTAACAATAACAAGACCATTTTTTAACTTTACTATTTTATTTATTATGTTTTGTTGCTTTTTTGAAAAATTTAATTTCTCTAAAGAGGATAAATACTTATCATTATAAAGTATTCTTATTACTATTTTTTCTCCTTTTACTACTGGTATTGTAGATACTCTGCAATTATAGGTTTTATTATTATGTTTTATAAAAAGTTTTCCATCTTGAGGTCTTCTTTTTTCTGTTATATCTAAATTAGCCTTTATTTTTAATCTTGAAGCTATTTTTAAATATTCGTTAAATTTAATTTTTCTAATTAATATAAGCTCTCCATTTATTCTAAATCTTATATTTACAGTATCTTTAATAGGTTCAAAATGTATATCTGAGGCTTTATCTTTAATAGCATCTTTAAATATATCTTCTTCTAAAGTATCCTCTTTAAAATCAAGAATTAAATTCATCATATTACTTAAATCATTTTCTTGAACTTTTATATACTTAATTTTTTTACTAAAAAGAAAATTTAAAAAATCTTCTCCCTCTTGTTCTTCCTTACTTGTTGCAACATATACTATTCCTTCCATTTCTTTAATAGGAAGAATTTTTAATCTTTTAGCTTCTGATAATGAAATTTTTCTTGCTAAGTTTATATCTATATCTTCAATTAAATTAGTCATAAATTCTAGTTAACCACCCTTAAAATATTTTATTATTGTTAAATTTACCCTTTTCATTAATTCTTTTTAAATTATTGACTTAAATTTTAAATTTTATACATTCATTTGATTTTATTTTTCATATTGATATAATAAATAATAGATTTTATTTTTTATTAGGGGGATTTATGTTTACAGTTAATTTTTATGGTTGTATAAAAAATTCTATTTTTGGAGCTTTTATTATATTAGTAATTTTACTTTTAAAGAAATCTCTATTTAAAAGATTTTCAAATAAATTTAATTACTTTATATGGATTCCATTATTAGTATGTATTATGTTTCCAATAAAAGTTAACATTGCAGAAAATTCTATTCCAAAATCAATTTCTAATTTAAAATCCTTTGATTTAAATTTGCCAGCTACTAAAATTCATAATGAATATAATTTTTTAAGTAATTTTTCATATTATAAAGATACATTACTTTATATACATCTAGGAATATCTATGATTATTTTCTTATACTATATTTTAAAATTTATATATGATAGAAAAGAACTTAATATATACTCTTATAAAGTAAAAAATGAACATATTAATAAAATTTATAATAATGTAGCTGAGGAATTAAATATAAAAAAAAGACTTCCTTTAAGAGTCTCTGATTGTATATCTACACCTATTAATGTAGGTGTAATACACTCTAATATTATAATTCCAAATATTAATTATTCTGATAAAGAACTTGAATTAATTTTTAGACATGAATTTATTCATGGAAAAAGACATGATTTTTTCACAAAAACCTTTACTCAATTAGTAGTATCTTTTAATTGGTTTAATCCTTTATTTTATATTATGAAAAAAGATATTTTTAATTTTTGTGAATTATCCTGTGATGAAGCTGTAATTAAACTTTCCAATAAACAAGACATAAAAGTTTATGGAAATATGTTAATAAAAACAAGTGGGAATATGTATAAAAGAGATGTTTCTTTATTATCTACTTTAACTAATTCTTCCCTTATAAAAACTAGAATATACTCTATTGCAGATGAAAATAAAAAATCAAGTGGGAATATTTCTCTTTTTGTATTTTCTTTATTATTTTTTATTATTTTTCTAACCATTAACATAAAATTTTACTCTATACCAAATATTGTAGATTCTTCTTATTTTAATATTTCTGAAAACAATTATACTGATGAAGATGCTAATATTAATGGAAATGATAATTTAGCTTTAAATACTGAAAGTGATGAAGTTTTAAACTATAAATATGAAGATTATGTTTTTAATTTTATAGGTGTTTCTTTACAAAATAAAGATATTGATAGTTTAAAAAGTTTTTTAAATGACAATAATATTAATTATGATACTTCTAATGATTATCTTATTGTTAATAATGAATATATTTTACTTAAATTAAATCTTTCTAATCTAGATAATTATATTTTATATCAAAAAAAATAGGGAAATTAATCCCTATTTTTTTATTTATTCTTCTTCAAAGCCATACATTAACATATATAACTTTCTTGGTTCTATACCTAATAAATCTAATTTATTTAATCCACTTACTTTAATTAAAATTAAGTTATCATGGCTTAAGGTTTTTAAATTTTTAAACATATTCTTAAACTCCTGAAAGCTTATTGTTATATCTTTATTTTGTTCTAAAACCAAATTCCAATATTCTTCTCCTGTAAGATTTTTATATGCTGTAAGTGTTGCATTGTTCCATGCATATAATAATTTAGCAAAAGGCTGCATTACTTTTTTTCTCCTTTATTTAGTTTTTCTTCTAATACCTTTACAATAGTTTCTATCACCTTTACTCTTGCATAATACTTTGAATTTCCTTCAACTATAGTCCATGGTGCATAATTAGTTGAAGTTCTTATAAGCATTTCATTTATAGCTTGTAAATATTCATCCCACTTTTCTCTATTTCTCCAATCTTCAGAGGTTATTTTCCATTGTTTTTCTGGATTTTCTTCACGTTCTTTAAATCTTTTTGCTTGTTCTTCTTTATCTATATGAATCCAAAATTTTATTATAATTGTTCCTTCATTATATAAATGAAATTCCATATCATTTATTTCTTTATAAGCTCTTTTCCATTCATTTTCTGTAGCTAAATTCTCCACTCTTTCTACTAAAACACGTCCATACCAAGTACGGTCAAATATTCCTATATGACCTCCCTTAGGAATTTTAGTCCAAAATCTCCATAAATAATGATGTTCCTTTTCTATGTCATTTGGAGCAGCTATTGGATTAACATTGTATCCTCTTGGGTCCATTTTTTCTGTTATTCTTTTTATAGCCCCACCTTTTCCTGCTGCATCCCATCCTTCAAAGGCTATTACAACAGGTATTCTTTTTAAATATAACTGATTTTGAAGCTTTGAAAGCTTTTTTTGTGCTTTATCTAATCTTTCTTTATATTCTTCTTTTTCTAGCTTTTTTAATAAATCTATTTTGTCTAGTATAGTAGATTCATTTAAATTTAATTTATTTACTTTGCTTGTCTTTTTAAATTCCTTTTTTGATTTTTCAAAAGCTATACGTTCTTCCATTCCTTTAATTACTATTTTAAAAACTTTATCCATAGCATATTCTTTATCCATAGCCTCTATTATATGCCATCTACAATAATCATTATCTGTTTTTACAAGAGTCTCTTCAATTATCTTTAAATACTCATCATATTGTTCATAATGCTTCCAATCCTCTTTAGTAACCCTCCATTTAGTTTCATTTGAAGATTCTAAAGCCTCAAATCTCTTTTTTTGCTCTTCCTTTGTTATATGAAGGAAAAATTTAAATATTAATGTTCCATCTTTAAAAAGTTCCTCTTCAAAAGAGTTTATTTCTTCATAACAAGTTGAAAGCTCATTTCTTTTTGATACTTTATCAAGACGGTCTAACAAAACTTGACGATACCAGCCTCTATCAAATATAACCATATTACCTTTAGAAGGAGTTCTTATCCAAAATCTATGAAGGAAAGGATAATATTTTTCCTCTGAAGTTGAAACTTTAGTTGAATATACATTAAATCCTCTAGGGTCTAATGGGTGAATAAGCTTATTAATTAAGGTTCCTTTTCCAGAGGCTCCCCATCCTTCAAAAAGTATTATTATTGGAATACCTAATTTTTTAGCTTCTCTTTGAAGACTTCCTAATTTTACTTCATACTCTTCTTTAATAAGGTCATAATCTTTCTTTTTCATCTTCTTAGATAAATCAACATTTTCTAACATTTTATCCTCCTCCTTATATTTAAAAAGAGATTGGTATTATCCAATCTCTAATATCAATTCTTTTTTACTTAAGATAGTTATAAATAATTTCTAATCTTTCTTCTTGTAAAACATTAGCTATCTTATTTTCTACTTTTCCATTTTTAATGAATCTTTCTTCATTTGCATCAGCTATTTTTTGAAGTCTTTCTTGAAATTTATCTTCTGTTAATAAATCATCTTGAAATTCATCAACTAAATCCTTTACTGCTGTTGCTAATTCCTTTGGATTTCTGTAAACTGCTCTCATATTAAATACTCCTCATCTTTATAAAATAAAAAATAAATTTATTCTATACTACCATAAATTAATGTTGTTTTCTAGTCTCTTTTTTAATAGCTTCTAAAGCATAAGCTACATGAAGTTCAGTTGATATAAGTACTGCCTTTTCATCTATGTTAAATTTTTCATTATGATTTGGATAAGCTCTTCCCATTTCTTCATTTCCAGCTCCTACAAAGGCAAAAACCCCTGGTATTCTCTTTTGATAAACAGAAAAATCTTCTCCAAGCATCATTTTAGGAATACTTACAAGGGATTCTTCTGGGAATATTTTTCTTGCTCCATCTAAAGCACTTTTTACTGCATCTTTATCATTTACTACAGCTGGATGAGCTGACATATTATAATCTATAACAGCTGTAGCACCATAAGAAGAGGCTGTACTATATACTATTCTTTCAATAGAATTTTTTATAGCTTTTGCTGTTTCTACAGAGAAAGTTCTTACTGTTCCTTCAATAAAAGCTTCTCCAGAAATTATATTATGTTGAGAACCTGATTGAATATGTCCTATAGTTACAACAGCAGAATCTATTGGATTTACTTCTCTACTTATTATAGATTGAATATTTAAAACAGTTGCTGCTGCTGCTAAAGTTGCATCTACACATTGTTGAGGCTTTCCAGCATGTCCAGCTTTTCCATAAATTTTTATTTTAAAAATATCTGAAGATGCCATTCTTGGTCCTTCTTCAATAGATATTTTTCCACATTCTATATCACCAAAAACATGAAGACCAAATATTTCATCTATTCCTAAAAGACAACCATCTTCAACTATAAGCTTTGCACCTTTACAATTTTCTTCTGAAGGTTGAAATATAAGAGAAATCTTTCCTGGAAGAAGATTTTCATACTTTTTTAATATAATTGCAGCACCTATTAAAGCTGCAGTATGAGCATCATGTCCACAAGCATGCATTATTCCAGGATTTTGTGAACAATAAGATACTCCTGTTTTTTCTTCTATTTTTAAAGCATCCATATCAGCTCTTAAGGCAATATGTCTTCCCTTACCTTTTCCTATAGTAGCTATTATTCCAGTTACAGCAGCTTCTTCATAAAAAACTCCTATTTTATCTAACTCTTCTTTTATCCTTTTTGAAGTTTCAAATTCTTGAAGTCCAAGTTCTGGATGTCTGTGAAAATGCTTTCTAAGCCTTATTATATATTCAGATATTTCCTTTGTTTCTTTTCTTATATCTATATTAAAATCTATATCCTTTGGCTTTTCTTCTTGATTTTCTTTTTTAGGTATTTCTCTTTTTAAATGACTATTTTTTGAATTATTAAATCGCTTCCTTTTTGAAATTAAATCCATAACAATTCCCCCAATTTAATTTATATTTTTTATATAAAACTTTCTCTTTTTAATTATTTTTTATAATTATATCATAAATTAGTAAAATTCTTATATTAAATTTAATATTTTATCTTTTTTTTCTACTAAATTTTCATTATAAATTCCTTTTATTTTAAGAGGAGTATCTCCTAATACTATAATCTCCTCTCCCATAAATATAGCTTCATCAATATCATGAGTTACAAAAATAGCCATAGAATTTTCTCTTTTAAAAAACTTTTTAAGCTCTTCCATAATTATGTACTTAATTTTATAATCTAAAGATTTAAAAGGCTCATCCATAAGTATAAGCTTTGAAGGTTTTAATAAGGCTCTAGCAATATTTACCCTTTGTCTCATACCTCCACTTAAATTTTCAGGATACTTATTTTCTGTCTCTTCAATATTAAGACTTTTTAAAACTTCTTTTATTTTTTTAACTCCTTCTTCTTTAGAATAATATTCATAGATAAAAAGTTCCATATTTTCTTTTACTGTAAGCCAAGAAATAAGTCTATCTTCTTGAAAAATATAACTTATTTCATCTGTTTTTACTCCTTTAATTTCTCCAAAGTCCTTAGGCATAAGACCACTTATTATATTTAAAAGAGTACTTTTTCCTCCTCCAGACTTTCCTAAAATTACATTCATATTTTTTTCTAAAGTTAAATTAAAATTTTCAAATACTTTTTTATCTTCAAAGGATTTATATAAATTTTTAATTTCAATTTTCATTTTTCCACCTATAAACTCTTTTTAAAAGTTTTTTATTTATATACTCAAATAAAATTGATATAAGAGCTATTATAACTATCCATGCAAAAATTTTAACAGTATTAAAATTAACCTTTTCTATTTGTACTGCTGCTCCTATACCATACTTTGGCTGTCCATGCACTTCCCCTGCTATTACTACCTTAAAAGCTAAAGAAAATGTAGATATTAGTATTCCCATAATATGAAATTTTATTACTGGAATATATATCTTTTTTATTTTTTCCCTTTGAGATACCTTATAAATTTTACACATATCTAATATTTTTTTATCAATATCTTTTAAAGAATTATATATTCCTTCATATAAAATAGGAAATACTATAGCAAAACCCACTACAAAAGGTGCTTTATCTTTATCAAACCATATTAATGCAAGAAGAACTAATATCATTGTTGGAATTGTTTTTCCTATGGAATTTAAGGGAGCTAATAAATTTTTTAAAAAGGGGTACATAAAAGAAAGTACCCCTAAAATTACTGATAATATTAATGCTATTGTAAAACTTACTATAGTTCTATATAAAGTGCTTATTGAGTTTTTTATAAACTCTGGACTTTTTATTATTTCTATCATGGAAATTAAAACATCTTCTATTTTAGGAAGATATATGTCTTTATTAATTTTTATGGCTATAAACTCCCAAATTACTAAAAAAACTATAGTTCCAAGAAAAACCTGACTTTTTTTATTCCATGAAAATACCTTCATCAGGAACTTTTCCTCCTATTGTACTAGCATCAAAACTATTTAATTTTTCAAAATATGAATTATATTCTTTATGAGTACTTTTTATTCCTTCATAATTTATATTAGCCTTTTCCATTGCTTTTGGAATTATATCTTTATTTGCAGAAACTCCAATTTCCTCACAAAAGTTTCCAAGCTCCTCTGTTTCTTTTCCTGCAAATTCACAACTTTCTTTTAGCTTATTTAAAAATTCTTCTACAAATTTCTTATTTTTATCTATAAAATCTTTCTTAATTATTACTGTTGATTGAGGGAAACCATATTCTGAATTATTTTTTTCTTTCCATATTTCATTTAAATCTAAAATTATTGAAACTTTATCATTTTTAGATGAAACTTGTGTTAATGCTGGTTCTGGAAGAACTGCATAAGGAGTTTTTCCTGCAATTACTGTTGGGGCAAGTTCTGTTACTCCACTAACATATGAAAAATTAAAATCTCCTTCATCATATCCCATATCCTTTAAAACTGACTTAGTAACAATATCTGGTGTTAATCCTTTACCAATGTTATATATTTCTTTTCCCTTTAAATTTTCTAAACTAATTTCTCCATCAGTTGAAATTAAATAAAAAGCTCCCCAACCTATGGTTCCTGCAATTTCATATCCAGCTCCTTTATTATATTGAGTTGCAGCCACATTTGAAGGTACTATTGCAATATCAGGCTCTCCTTTAAGTACAGATGAAACTATATTTTCTGAAGTTTTTTCTATTGTATAATCTGTTTTATAATTCTTTTTTATCTCCTCATTTTCCTTAATAAGTTTTGCAGAGGCTATAGCAGGAAGACCATCTGGCACTACAACCTTAACTTCTGTTGTTTCTTCTACTTTATTATCCTCTTTTGTATTAGATGCTCCACAGCCAATTAATGAAACTGTAAAACATAGTATTGCTACTATTAAAGTTAACTTTTTCTTCATTTTTATTCCTCCTTAAAAATTTCAATTAATATTATAGACCTTAAAAAAATTAGTTACAATACTACTTTTTTAGTGTTAAGGTTATCATTTAATATAATTTTTACTTTATTTTTTCTCTTTTAAGTATAAAATATACTATTTTGAACATAATATTTATATATTTAGTTTTTTAATTCATGGTGGTGAAAATATGTGGTTTAACAAAAGCTTTGAAGAAACAGTAAAAGAATTTAACAGCAATATATTAAATGGTCTTTCTTCAGAAGAAGCTAAAATGCGTTTAGAAAAAATAGGAGAAAATAAACTTATTTCAAAGAAAAAGGAATCTTTATTTATTCTTTTTCTTTCTCAATTAAATGATGTAATGATTTATATACTTATATTAGCTTCTATAATATCAGCAATTATGGGAGAAATAAGCGATTCAATAATAATTATTATAGTTATATTAATAAATGCAATTATTGGAGTAGTTCAAGAATATAAAGCTGAAAAAGCTTTAGAATCTTTAAAAAAGCTAAGCACCCCAAAGGCTATTGTAAAAAGAGATGGTATTATTTTAGAAATTTCTTCAAAAGAAGTTGTTCCTGGAGATATTATAATTATAGATGCTGGTAGATATATTCCTGCTGATATACGCCTTATTGAAAGTGCAAACTTAAAAATAGATGAATCTGCCTTTACTGGTGAATCTGTCCCTTCTGAAAAAAATGCAAACATAATTTTAGATGATGACTCTTTACCTATTGGTGATAGAATTAATATGGCTTTTATGTCCACTTTATCTACCTATGGAAGAGGATATGGTATTGTTGTAGCTACTGGAATGAATACTGAAATAGGTAAAATTGCTTCAATGCTTGAAGAAGAAGAAAAAGAAACTACACTTCTTCAAAAAAAATTAGCCTTTGTGGGTAAAGCTTTAGGCTTTGGTGCTATTTTTATATGTTTATTAATATTTGTAATTTCTATGTTTCAAGGAAGAGATTGGTTTGAAATGCTATTAACCTCAATAAGCCTTGCAGTTGCTGCTATTCCTGAAGGATTACCTGCTATTGTAGCAATAGTTCTTGCCCTTGGTGTTCAAAAAATGATAAAAGAAAATGCTATTGTTAAAAAACTTGCTTCTGTAGAAACCTTAGGTTCTGTAAGTATAATATGTTCTGATAAAACAGGAACTCTTACACTAAATAAAATGACAGTAAAAAAATTTTTTGTAAATAATGCTCTTAATTCTTTAGAAAAATTAGATACACAAAATAATGAAAGCAAATTATTACTAGAAAGTATGATTCTTTGTAATGATGCTACAAGTGATGAAAACTCTAAAACTGGAGACCCTACAGAAATAGCCTTTCTAGATGCTGGAATTAAATTTAATATATTTAAAAATGATTTAAATAACAAATATAAGAGAGTAAATGAAATTCCTTTTGATTCTGAAAGAAAATTAATGACCACTGTAAATTCTTATAATACTGAATTTAAAGTAATAACAAAAGGAGCCCTTGATTCATTACTTAAAATTTGCACAAAGGTTTTAATAAATAAAGAAATACTTCCTCTTACAGATGAAATAAAAAATTCTTTTTTAAAGGCTTCTGAAGAAATGGCAAAAGATGCCTTAAGAGTTTTAGGTGCAGCATATAAAAATATACCTTCTTCTAATATTCCTCTTAAAGATTTAGAAAAAGATTTAATATTAGTAGGTTTATTTGGAATGATTGACCCTCCTAGAGATGAAGTGAAAAATTCTATTTCTTTATGTAAAAAAGCTGGTATAACTCCTATTATGATAACAGGAGACCATAAAAATACTGCCTTTGCTATTGCTAAGGAACTAAAAATTGCATCAAACCCTTCTGAATGTATGTCTGGAAATGAAATAGATAGCTACTCTCAAGCTGACTTTAACTTAATTGCTCCAAAATTTAAAGTTTTTGCAAGAGTTTCTCCAGAGCATAAAGTTAAAATTGTAAAAGCTTTTAAATCTAATGGCAATATAGTTTCTATGACAGGAGATGGAGTAAATGATGCTCCCTCTTTAAAAATAGCAGATATTGGAGTTGCTATGGGGATAACAGGTACTGATGTAGCTAAAGGCTCAGCAGATATGATACTTACAGATGACAATTTTTCTACTATTGTCTCTGCTATAGAAGAAGGACGTAATATTTATACAAATATTCGTAAAGCCATTATATTTTTGCTAGCTTGTAACTTTGGAGAAATAATAGTTTTATTTCTCTCTATACTTTTAAATTGGGATACTCCTCTTCTTCCAATTCATATTTTATGGGTAAACTTAATTACAGATAGTTTTCCTGCTCTCTCTTTAGGAATAGACCCTTTAGATGAGGATGTAATGAATAAACCTCCAAGAAATCCAGAAGAAAGTATATTTTCAGGATATATGAATTATCTTTTCTTTAATGGACTTATTATAGGACTTATTAGCCTTTCAGCTTTTAAAATTGGTGAAAGACTTTATCCTAATTCACTTATTCATGCACAAACTATTACCTTTTTAGTTTTAAGTATTTCTCAGCTTTTCTTTTCTTTAAATATGAGAAATATAAAAAAATCTATTTTTAAACTTGGCTTATTTAAAAATAAATATTTAATTTTTTCAATAATATTTGGTGTCTTTTTGCAATTAATTATTGTTTTTGTTCCTTTTTTATCTTCTGTCTTTAAAGTATATTCTTTAAGCTTTAAGGATTTAGCTATAGTATTTTTAATTTCATTAATACCTTTTACTTTAAATGAATTATTAAAGCTTACCCTTAGAAAAAAATCTCCTTTATTATAATTTTATGTTATAATTGTTTTCAGTAAATCGTAAATTTTAATAATAAAGGAGATACTATGTTTAATAAATTAGGTTTAAATGAAAATATTATTAAAGGATTAGAAAAGCAAGGTATAACTACTCCTACAAAAATACAAGAACTTTCAATTCCTTGTATATTAGAAAATAAAGACGTTATAGGTGAAGCTTATACAGGTAGCGGAAAAACCTTAGCTTTTGTTGCTCCACTATTTCAAAAAATAGATACAAAGAAAAAAGAAATGCAAGTACTTATATTAGCTCCAACCCATGAACTTGTTATGCAAATAGTTTCACAAATTAAACTGTTAAGCAAAAACTCTGAAATTTCAGTTACTACTTTAGGACTTATTGGTGATGTTAATATTGATAAACAAATAAAAAAGATAAAAGAAATAAAACCTCATATTGTGGTAGGTACTCCAGGAAGAATTGCAGATTTAATAAGAAAAAGAAAAGTTACTGCTCATACTTTAAAAACAATAGTTATTGATGAAGCTGATAATCTTTTAGATAATACAAGTAGCCCTACAGTAAAGGATATAATAAAAGCTACAATGAGAGATAGACAACTTTTAGTGTTTTCTGCAACAATTAATGATTCCACTTTATCCCTTGCAAAATCATTAATGAAAGAGCCTGAAGTTTTTAAAAGCACTGAAAAGATAAGCTTAAATCCTAATATTTCTCATATGTATATTGAAGTTGATAAAAGAGAAAAATTTGAAACTTTAAGAAAACTTATAGCTGCTGTAAATCCTGAAAAAGCTTTAGTATTTGTAAATAGAGGTTATGAAATAAATCTTGTTACTGAAAAACTTCAATTTCATAATAAATCTGCCTTTGCAATACACAAAGGACTTTCAAAGGAACAAAGACAAAATGCTTTAGAAAGTTTTAGAAATGGTAAAATAAACATATTAGTTTCTTCTGATATTTCTGCAAGAGGATTAGATATTCAAGGAATAACTCATATAATAAACTTAGATTTTCCATCTAACCCTAATGAATATCTTCATAGAGCTGGAAGAACTGCAAGAGGAAATAACCTTTTTGGATATACAATTTCTTTAGTAACACCTAAAGAAAAAGCTGCTATAAGAATTTATGAAAGAGAATTTAATATTAAAATAGAAAAAAAGAGCCTAAAACAAGGTAAACTTATTTAAAAATTTAAAAGGATACTAAAAATTTTTAGTATCCTCTTAAAATTTACTCTTTATCCTTTTTCTTTCCTTCTTTTTTCTCACGTTTTCTATTAAAATGAATTATAATACTTAAAGATATCCAAAAAATAACCATTGTTATTAAAAATCCTTTAGTATTTAAATCATCAGCTGTAAGAACTTCTTTACCTTTACTTATATTGTTACTTGTTTTTTCTTCACTTACTTTATTATTATTTTCTAATTTATTATCAATAGTTGATTTTTTGTCTTCACTTAATTTTGTATTATCTTTTGAAGGTTTTTCTTCATTTTTTTTATTATCTTCAGATGAATTTTCTTCTTTTCCTGAATTTTTATTATCATCATCAGATGGATTCTCTTCACTTGGTTTATTATCTTCTACTATTTCTTCTTTTTCTTTAATAAATTTTCTTAAAGTTTCAATTTTTTCTTTATTTTCATCTAAAACTTTATTTTTTTCATCTAAGGTTAAATTATCATAGCTATTTACTAATAACTTAGCTATATTTAAGTATTCTTCTTCATTTCCTTCTATATCTTTTTCTAAAAACTTATTTATATCTTCTCCATAATTAAGCTCCTTTGAAAAAGAAAAGTTTATTAAATAACTTGTTTTTGTTTTATCTAGTGCTTCACATATAACTTCTATAGAAGGATTTTCTTCAGTAAGTTCTATTTCTTCATAAGCTTCATTAGAATTTTTCTCTATATTATTTATTGAAATTATTTTAGAAAAACTATTACTTCCTTTAAACCTTACTTCCTTTAATGAATCTTTATAATAATAAGGAAGTTCTATATTGTATTCTTTATCCTCTTTATTAAATTCTATAACCTTTTCTCCTATTGTTCCTTGAGAAATTGAACTATCATTTGACTTTTTAGTTATAGCTTTTATAGTAAAGTTTCTTGGTTCTGTTTCATCAAATAAATTTAAATCTTCAACAGAATCCTCATTAAATATATAGCTTTCTCCTAAATTAGCCTTTGCCTTATAAAGATATTCTCCACTTGTATATACTAAACTTTCCTGACAACCTATAGAAGCTGCTTTATTATTAACACTATTATCAATATGTACTCCTACAAGACCCTTTCCCTTTGGAAGTACAAAAGAATTTACATCTGTCTTAATGTATCCTGAATAAGGAACAACTCCACTATATAAAGTTATTTTATTTTCAATATCAGGAACATCATCTTTTAAAGGAATATAATATAAGTCATAATTTGCACCCTTATTAGTTGTTTGAAATACAATTGAATCTAAAATATTATAATCTTCTGTAAAATCAAAAAGATTAGCTCCATAAAGGTTTGTTTCTAGTGTTTTATCCTCTTTATTAAGTTTAAAGGTATAATCAGCACCCTCTTCATCATGTTGATATAATTTATACTTATTACTAGAGGCTTCAGCTTCCATAATTGCATAATTAGTATTATAACTTTCATCTAATAATGTACTATCTTCATAAGAAATCCAAATATATCCTCCTTCATTTCCTATAGTTCCCCAGCTGCTCTTAACAAGCCATGCTCCATTATTTTTTATATTACTATTAACTCTAAAATTTTCCTTAGGATAATTATCATCCCATCCAACAATTATAATAGAATGATTTGCAGCAGTTCTTTCTCCTGGGTAACAATAAGTTCCTTTAACCTTATCATAATAAAGGGCAGAATGAAAATATCCTGTATAAACTCCACCATAATTAAGAACAGCATTTTTTATAGTTTCTTTATCCTTTTTAAGATAAATTATACTTGAAACATTAAAAGCTGTTTCTGCTTCATTCATATTACTAGGTTTAGATGCTAATTTTGAATATTGAAGAGGAATATCACTTTCAAATTTTGGTCCTGCCCAAGCTGTAAAATATCCAAGAGCTATTTGGTCATATCCACCCTTATAAGACTCTCTATGCCATCCATAGCCCTCTTCATCAGCTGTTCCCCACCATCTTAAATGTTCTTCTGAAAAATCATAATATTCATCTCTTTTTAAAGCTAAATAACTTTCTAATGTTCCTAAACTGGCAAAACTCCAGCATATATCTAAATTACCTTGGTCCTTTACTGAAGTCATAAGATTTAATTTTCTAGGGTCATACTTTTCTAAATATTCACCTTCTTGAAAATTATTTTTTAAGCTTGTCCCATCTATTACATAAGGGGAAGGCATATTTACTATTTCTCCTTCACCATTTTCTACCTTTTCTAAATATTCTTCATAAGCTTTATTATATTCTTTTACTATTTTATAATTTTCTGTTATCTCTTTTCCATAAGCTATTATAGGAATTTGCCCTAAAGTAAGTGCTATAGCTATAACTAAACTTATACCCCTTTTTCTCATAAAAATCCCCCTTTTTAACTTTTATTAAATTAATACTCAACAAACTTTAGCATAAGACCATGAGCTGGTGCTCTTTCTCCTGCCTTTTCTCTATCCATAGAATTTATTATGTTTTCCATTTCTTGTGGACTTCTTTTTCCAAGTCCAACTTCAATTAATGTTCCTACAATTATTCTAACCATATTTAATAAAAATGAATTTCCATTAATCTCTATATCTATAATACCCTTATTTTCTCTTATATCTATATAATTTATTGTTTTTACAGTAGATTTTTCCTTTTTACTTTTTAAATTAGTAAAACTTTTAAAATCATGTGTTCCAATTAAAAATTCTGAAGCTTTTTTCATATTTTCTATATTAAGCTTTTCTTTTATATGATAGGCATATTTTCTTGTAAAGACACAATTGTTTTCATTATTATTTATTTTATAAACATAGCTTTTTGACTTTACATTATACCTTGAATGAAATCTTAAACTTGCAAGTTTTACTTCTTTAACTATAATATCCTCTGGTAAATATTCTTCTAAATACTCTTTCATTTTTTCTAAAGGCTTTTTTGAATTTGTAGTAAAATTTGCTACAAAATTATCTGCATGAACCCCTGCATCAGTTCTTCCACAACCAATAAGCTGAATTTCTTCATTTGTCATTTCACTTAAAACATTTTCAATTTTTCCTTGAATGGTTGTAATATTTTTCCCTTTTTCCTTTAATCTTTGCCATCCATTATATCTAGTTCCATCATATTGTATTACTAATTTTATATTGTTCATTATTTCTCCTTTAAACTTTTTAAATTATTTTAATTATATCATATTTTAATAAATTGAAAATGAAAAAAAGAGCAAATCAAATTAAAATGCTCTTTTTAAAACTCATTTAATTTAAATTGCTCTTAATCTTTTTATTATAGGTCAATAACCATTGTCATAAGTTCATTTGTTCTCTTTATAAAGGTATCTAATTCTTCAGCATTAAGTTCTTTATTAGCTATAAGTGCTAAATCAACAACTTGGTTTACAATTAATGATACCTTTTCTTTCTTATCTTCATTATCAGCTAAAGAAACAAGTTTTTTTACTATAGGATTTTTATCATTAATTACTAATGTTCTCTCTTGAGGGAAGTTCATTCCTTCCATCATATTTCCACCAAATTGTTTTTGCATTTCTGCCATTCTTCTTGAATATTCAGAAGTTAAAATCATAACTGGAGTGCTTTCATTTTTTAAGCTTTCAACTGAATATTCCTTCATCTTTTCTCCAATAACATCTTTAAAGACTTTTATTATTTTTTCATTTTCTTCTTTCTTATCTTCTTTGTTTTCAGAACTTTCCTTTAAAAGGTCTGATATATCAGAATCAACTCTTGTAAATTTAACATTTTGGTCTTTATATTCTAAAAATGACATAAAGTTATTATCAATTGGAGTATTTAATATTACTGCATCAATTCCATATTCTTTAAATAGCTTAATATATTGTGATTGTTTTTCTAAATCACTCACATAAAATACCTTATTTTCATGAGTATCCTTTGCTTTTTCAAGATAATCTTTTAATGTAACATATTCATCATTTATTGTCTTAAATACAAGAGAATCCTTTATTTTATCATAAAATCCTTCATCTCTTAAGCATCCATATTTAATAAATAATTGTATATCATCCCAGAACTTATTATATTTTTCTCTATCATTATTAAAGATTGAATTTAATTTATCTGCAACCTTTTTAACAATATGTTTAGATATTTTAGCTACTTCTCTATCATTTTGAAGGAAACTTCTTGATACATTAAGAGGTAAATCAGGACAATCTATAACACCTTTAAGAAGTAGTAAAAATTCTGGAATTACTTCTTTTATATTATCAGCTACAAAAACTTGATTGTTAAATAGTTTTACTTGTCCTTCAACTAATTCAAATTCATTTTTTAATTTAGGGAAATATAAAATACCTTTTAAATTAAATGGATAATCCACATTTAAATGAATCCAGAATAAAGGTTCATCATAACTATTAAATACTTTTCTATAAAAAGCTTTATATTCTTCTTCTGTACATTCAGAAGGTTTTTTAAGCCAAAGAGGATTTGTATCATTTATAGGTTCAGGTATATCTATTATTTCTTCTGTATCCTTTACTTCTTCCCCTGCTTCTTTTTTCTTTTTTATTTCTTCTTCTTTCTTAGCCTTTTCTTCAGCTTTTCTCTTTTCTTCTTCAACATCTACAAAGTAAATTTCTGTTGGAAGGAATGAACAATACTTTTCAACTATTCCTCTTACTTTGTATCCATTTAAAAATTCTTCACTTTCTTCATCTATATAAAGAGTTATTGTTGTACCTCTTTCCTTTTTGGTATCTGAAGGAGATATTTCATATTCAGTACCACCATCACAAATCCATCTTACAGCTTCTGCTCCATCTTTATAAGAAAGAGTATCTATTTGAACTTTCTTTGAAACCATAAAAGCTGAATAAAATCCTAAACCAAAGTGACCTATTATATCATTTCCTTGATCCATCTTTTCTTTATACTTTTCCATAAAGTCTGCTGCACCTGAAAAAGCTACTTGGTTTATATATTTTTTTACTTCATCTTCTGTCATACCAATACCATTATCAGTAAAGGTTACTATTTTATTTTCTTTATCTACTGTAACTGTAACTTTAAAGTTTTCATTAACTTCCTTTGCTTCACCTAAAGAAATTAATCTTTTTAACTTACTTACAGCATCACAGCCATTACTTATTAATTCTCTTATAAATATATCCTTATCAGAATATAACCATTTCTTTATTATTGGAAAAATATTTTCTGTATCAATTGATATTGTTCCTTTTTCATTACTCATTTATACTCATCTCCTAATTAACCTACTCTATTTTGTCTAACAGAATATATTATAATTTTAAAGTCAAAGAAAGTCAAAAACTAATTTTAAAGAAAATCTGTGTTATTTAAAGAAAATATAACTATTATTCATTTATTTTAAAATAACAAGGATTTTTTAGAAAATTTTATATTCTATAGAAAATAAAAAGATTGCCTTTTATTTTTATAGGCAATCTTTTTAACTTAAATCTTATTTTATTTACTTTCTGTTATAGCAAGGGCAGCAGCACCTAAAACTCCAGCTTTTCCTCCAAGCTCAGCTTTAGCTACTTTACAATGATTATAAATAGGAGTCATACATCTTTCTTCCATAACTTCTCCTATCTTTTCAAAAACTATATCTCCTGCATTACTTACTCCTCCACCTAATACTATCATATCAGGGTCAAAAATATTTGCTGCATTTGCAAAAGTTATTCCTAAATAATTTAAGGCATTATCTATTATTCTCTTAGCTTCCTTATCTCCTTTAGCTGCTTCTTGGAATACTTCCTTAGATGTTATTGTTTCATAATTTTTTAATGAAGTTTTACAATTACTTTTAGCAGCTTCTCTTCCTCTATTCATTATTGCTGTTCCAGAAGCTAAACTTTCAGCACATCCTGTATTTCCACATCCACATCTTGGTCCTCCATTCATAAGAGTCATATGACCAATTTCTAAAGCATTTGCAGTGCTTCCTCTAAATAATTTACCATTAATTATTGCACCACCACCTATGCCTGTGCTTGCAGTTATAAATACCAAATTTTCAGTACCCTTTCCAGCACCAAACATAAATTCACCAAGAGTTGCAACATTTGCATCATTATCTAAGAAAGTTTCTATACCATATCTTTCTTTTATAGGCTTAACTATATTAAAGTTTTTAAATGGAAGATTTGGTGTATAAACAATTAATCCATTAGCTACATCTAAAGGTCCTGGAGAACCTATTCCTATAGCCTTTACTTCATCTTTATTTGTACCTTCAAGTACATAATCTATAGTATCAATCATTTTTTGAAGAACTGGTAATTCTCCTTTTTCTGCTTCTGTTTCTACTATAACTTCTTTTTTCATGTTACCTTGTAAATCAACTAATGCTGTGTAGATTTTTGTTCCTCCTAAATCTACTCCAATTACATATTTCTTTTCCATTCTTTCAGGCCCCCTCATACATATTTTTATGTTGAACGTTTTTCTTATTTTAAAAGAAAAACTTCTTAAATATTAATTTACCTATTAGAGTATATCATCTTTATTTAGGTTTTACAAATTTATAATTTAATTTTATTATATAAATTTTATCTAACCTTTTCTAAGGCATATTCCATAGCTTTTTCAAGGTTTTCTACATTTTTTCCTCCACCTTGAGCAATTAATGGACTTCCTCCACCTTTTCCATCAATTAAAGCTAGAGTTTCTTTAACTAAAGCACCCATATTCTTTTCTTTTAAATTTTTAGATACTGCAAATAAAAGATTTGCCTTATCTTTTCCCTTTACTGCAAATAAAACAACTCTATTATTTTCTTCTGTAAGAGAGGTTGCAAGTTTATTTAAATATTTCATGTCTTCATTTTCATATATTTTACTTATTATTATAAAGTCATTAGATTTTTCTGCAGAGTTTATAAGATTTTGAACTTCATATTTTGAAAGCTCATTTTTTAATTTTTTCTTTTCCTCTAAAACTTTTTCATAGTCATTATTTAAATTATTTATTCTATTTATAGCTTCATTATCTGCTGTATTAAGCTTTTTACATATTTCACTTAATATATTATCTCTATCTAAAGCATAACTTACTGCTCTATCTCCTGCTAAAAACTCTATTCTAGTATTTCCTTTATGAGGAACCCATCCTTTTATTTTTATCATTTGAAGTTCTAAAGTATTTGAGGGATGTACTCCACAGCAAGCATTTATATCTAAGTCTTCAATTTGTACAACTCTTATAGAATTATCATCAGTTGCTAAATCACGTCTTAATCCCATAGCTTGAGCTTTTTCTCTATCTGTCATAATAAAATTAACTTTATGATTTTCCTTTATTACTTCATTTGCTCTTTTTTCTGCTTTTTTTATCATATCTTCTCTTATGTTTCCAATAATATCCACTGTACTTACATCATGACCTAAATGAATTCCTGCAGTATTTGCATTAAACATAGAGAAAAAACAGCCTGACAATACATGTTGTGCTAAATGTTGTTGCATTCCATCATGTCTTCTGTTCCAATCAATAATTCCCTTAACTACTTTTCCTTCTTCTATTTTTTCATTTAAAATATGGGCTATTTTATCCCCTTCTTCTATTACATCAATAACTTCTTTACCATCTAAAGTTCCTAAATCTGAAGCTTGTCCTCCCCCACCTGGGAAAAAGGCTGTTTTATCTAAAAATACATGAAATTTTCCATCTCTTTCTGTAACTTCTAAAACCTTTCCTTCAAATTCTTTAATATATTGGTCTTTATAAAATAGCTTTTCTGTTTCACTTGTCATAAGTTTATATCTCCTTTCAAAAATTCTTCATAAATTATATTTTATCATAATTTTTTTAAATTTTCTCCAATAAGTCTTATTCCTTTTTTAATATCTTCATTACTTACTCTTCCAAAACCTATTCTTAAGGTATCATGCCCTTTACCTTCTTCAAAAAAAACATCTCCTGGCATAAATATAACATTATCTTTATAACATAAATCTAAAAGTTTTCTTGCACTTATATTATTTTTAAGCTTTATAAATATATGAAGTCCACCTTCTCCTGTTACATATTCATAATCTAAATATTTTTCTACACATTCCATAAGAAGAAGATACTTTTCTCTATAATACTTTCTTACAGACTTTACATGCTTTGAAAAGGCTCCACTTTTTAAATAATAATAAAGACAGCCTTGGTCTAAAAAAGAAGAGTGGATATTTCTTCCCCTCTTTACACTTTCTAATATGTCTATAAGAAATTTATCTCCTAATATCCATCCTATTCTAAGACCTGGAAATAAAATTTTTGAAAAGCTTCCAATATAAATTACAGAATTACCATCTTTACTTAATGAAGCTAAAGGCTCAATTGGAGAACTTGAATATAAAAGTTCTTCATTAAAACCATCCTCAATAATAGGTACAGAAAATTCCTTTGCAATATTATAAACCTCCTGCCTTCTTAAAGCCTTCATAACAATTCCTGTAGGGTTATTATAAGAGGGAGTTAAATATAAAAATGCTGGTTTATTTTCTTTAAAGGCCTTTTTTAATTCCTCAGTTTTAATTCCATCTTTGTCCATAGGTATTTGTCTTACTTTAACTTTATGAGATTTCATTATTTTTAAAGCAGTATTATGAGTTGGCTCTTCACAAACTACAATATCATTTTCCTTTGTAAGGGTTTGTATTATTATATCAAAGGCCTCTGTAAAGCCATTAGTTATTAATATATCCTTATTTTTAGTATCTACATTTTTCTCTTGCATATACTGAAATAAATATTCAATTAATGGCTTATAGCCTTTAGCATAACCATAATTTAATAAATTAGCCTGTTCAACAGAAAAACAATCTAAAAAAGCTCTCTTAAAATCTTCTAAGTTAAAAAGACTATAATCTGGGGCTATTGATTTAAAAGATATCATACCTTTTTTAAAGGAAAGTTCATTTTTTATAACATCCATATCTCTTAAAGTTTTACCATAATAGTTTACTCTATCTTTCCAATCTATACTATAACCTTGAAGCTTTTTTTTAGAATCAACTGATATAAAAGTTCCTCTTCCTCTTTTAGTTATAATAATTCCCATAGCTTCAAGTTCTTCATAGGCACATATTACAGTATTTCTGCTTATTTTTAAAAAACTACTAACTTCTCTTGTAGATGGAAGTTTGCTGTCTTTTTTTAATTCTCCAATTTCTATTCCTTTTAAAATATGATTAATAAGTTGAGTATCTATTGCTTCATTACTTTTTAACTTTAAAGTTGAAAAAATCAAAAATTATCACTCCTGATTATTTATTCTATTTCCATTTTTAATTGAACTTCACTTAATGGAATTTCTACTTGTATATAATCCCCTAAGGTGTGTTCAACAGGGATAATAATTCCTAAAGAATCCTCTGTTAAATAGCTATAGCTTTGCCCTTCTTTAACATTATCTACTTCATCACATACTGAAATTTTATTTAATATATCTTCTGATGTAAGAGTATTAAAAGCTTCCTTTTGTTCTTCAGAAACTGTTCCCCCTTTAATTTTTTCTGCTAAGTCTTTATTTATATCAACAAAATCTGATAATTTAAGTATTTTTTTATTTTTTAAATCTACATTAACTGAATATAAGTAATTATTAGCATAAGCTGCCCCTTCTAAATATGCTGTTCCTTCATAAACTACACTTATAATATTTTTATTTTTTCTTCTTACCTTATACTTAATATTCATATTAAGATTATCTTGATCCTCTTTATCATAATACTTTGTAGCAATTACTCCCCCATTTTCTAAAAAAGAACTAATTATATTAGTTTTTTCATCATCAGAATATTTTAATGTTGGATATTTTATAACTACATTTTTAACATTATAAACATCATCTTCAATAGTATAATCATCTGGATTTGCATTTTCTACTACTGATGTCTCTATCTTACTTTTATCTTTATCATTACTACAAGCAGTTAATGTACATGCTAAAGTCATTACCATTACTATAGCTACTATTTTAACTTTTTTCATAAATTTTATTTTCCCCCATACACCATATTTTTTCTTAAATATTTGAAATTATAAGTTCCATATTTCCTTTAAGTTTATATTCTCCATAATTAAAAGGTATAATAAAATGATCTCCTTTTTTTATTTCAAAATCATTAATAAATCCTTTTCCTTCAATTACACTTACAATTTCAAAAGGTTTATTTTGAATAAAAGTTTCTTCTCCATGTATATCTATTTTTTTAACTTCATAAAATTCACACTTAACAAGGTCTTTTTCATCATAATTATCCTTTTTTATGATTTTAAAATCTTGTTTTTCTTCTATGTAAGGACATTTTATAACATCAATACTTTTTTTAATGTGAAGTTCTCTTGGTTTTCCATTTGAAAGACGGTCATAATCATAAAGACGATAAGTAATATCACTATTTTGTTGAGTTTCTAAAATTACTGTACCACCCTTTATTGCATGTACTGTTCCTGGAGTGATTTGAAAAAAATCTCCCTTTTTAATAGGAATCTCTCTTATTAAATCCTTCCATCTTTTTTCTTCTATCATTTGTTTTAATTCTTCCTTTGATTTTGCATTATGACCTATAATTATAGTAGCACCTTCTTCACAATCTAAAATGTACCAACATTCAGTTTTTCCAAGAGCTCCATTTTCATTAGCCTTTGCATATTCATCATTTGGATGAACTTGTATACTTAAATCTTTTTTTGCATCTATTATTTTTATTAATAAAGGAAAAATATCTCCTTTAGCATTTCCAAAAACTTCTCTATGATTATCCCATAACCAGCTTAAAGTTTTTCCTTTAAGTTCCTCATTTTTAAATGTACAATCTCCAGATTTATGAGCACTTACAGCCCAACATTCTCCTGTTGTATCACTTGGAATTTTATATCCATAATCATTGGCAAGCTTATTGCCACCCCAAATAACTTCTTTAAACACTGGCTCTAAAAATAAAATTTTTCTCATATTTTAATAACTCCTTTATAATGTTTCTTACTACCTATATCTTACATTACAAAGTTTATTTTTTCAATGAACCTTATTCTTTTTATATAATATTATGAATATTTGTGTATCTTTTGTTGTTTTTGTATATGCTTTTTATCTTAATTTCTTATCCATGTAGAAAAAATACCCTCTTCATCAAAGCCTACTTTTTCATATAAATTTCTTGCAATTTTATTTGAAGAATCTACTCTTATATTAATTTCTTTTATATTATTTTCTTTTGCTAAATCTATAAGTTTATTTAAAAACTCTTTTCCATAGCCCTTTCCTCTTATTTCATGAACAATTCCAAAGTTTACTACAGAATAAACACCTCTATTAAATATTATCTGTCCATATCCAATAGGATTATTACTTTCCATTGCAAAAATACATAAATCCTTTAAATAATACTTTTGTTTTTCATCATATCTTATATCATTTGGAGTTATTGGAACTCTTATATTATTTCTAAAAACTCTATTTTGTATTTTACATCTAAGCTTTTCATCTTCATTTATTTTAAATTTTCTATAATTAAGTTTATAATTTATTTTTTCTCTTGGATACCTTGTATCTAAATTTAAAAGGAGAGTTTCTCTTACCTTAGTCATTCCTAAAAGACTTACTAATTCTTTTGAATATGAATTTTCTATTACTTCATATACAAAATTATTTCCTCTTAATAGCAAAGTAAGGCTATCTCTTATATAACTAATATATTCATGTTTTATATATATATCTTGTATATATATAACCTTATTTGATGAATATTGAATCCATACATATCCAATGTATTTATCATTATATTTTATTAAGTTCATAAGTTTTCTTGTAACATATTTACCTAAAAAACTTTTTTCATTATAGAACATAAAAAAATCTAATCTATATCCCATAATCTTCTTTGCTTCTTCTGATAATATTTTAAAGTGACCAATATTTTTCCCATTTAACTTTTCAATACTAACCATAGCTCTCCAATCATATAAGAAAAACTCCTAAAATTCTTCAGGAGTTTTTCTAACATACATTTTTTAGATATCTTTCATACTTAAGCTTATTCTCTTCTTTTCAGCATCTACTGAAAGAATTTTAGCTTTTATTTCTTGACCAACTTCTAAAACTTGTGCTGGATTTTCAATTCTTTCATGGCTTATCTTTGAAATATGAACTAATCCATCTACTCCAGGTTCTAATTCAACAAAAGCACCAAAGTCATTAATTCTAACAACCTTTCCTAAAACAATTGAATCTACTGGATATTTTTCTTCTACATTGCTCCATGGTTCTGGAGTTAAAGCCTTTATACTTAATGAAAGCTTTTTAGCTTCTTTATCTAAGTCAATAATCTTAAGGTCAACAATGTCTCCCTTCTTTAAATAATCTTCTGCTTTTTTAACATGGTTCCAAGATATTTGTGAAAGGTGGATAAGACCATCTATTCCATTTACTTCTGCAAATGCACCAAAGTTTGTGAATCTCTTAATTTCTCCCTTTACTACATCTCCTACATGTAAATTAGCCCATGCTTCTTCTTCTTTCTTAGCTACTTCTTCTTCTAAAATAACTCTTCTTGAAGCTATTATCTTAGATGGATTTCCTTGAACAAATTCTATTAATTTTACTGGAATTGTCATGTTTTTAAAGTCTTCTTTGTTTGCTATATATTTAACATCTATTTGAGATGCTGGTATAAATATTCTTACACCCTTATAGTAAGCAACTAATCCTTTATCTCTTGCTTCTGATATTGTTACATCAAATATAGTTCCTTCATTGAATAGCTTTTCTAATTCTTCAAAAGCTTCTTTCTTTTCATATTCAATTCTTGATAAAACTACATTGTTGTCTTCATCTTTTAATTTAACAACTTTAGCTTTTATTTTATCTCCTATATTTAATTTTGCTGCAAATTCTTTTGGGTCTTCTTTAGCAGTTAATTCCTTATAAGGAATTACTCCATCTCTTCCATTTCCAACAATAGAAACAACTATTCCATCATTATTTTTATAAAGAATTTCACCTTCTATTTCATAACCAATAGATATAGTCTTATCGATTTCCTCCATTAATTTTGCTTGTTCATCATTTTTGATATTTTCATCTTGCATAATATTAATAACCTCCCTGATTATCCAATCTGGTGTTGATGCACCAGCGGTAATGCCAATTTTTTTGAAATTTAAATTATTTATATATTCTTCTGGTAATTCAGATGAATTTTCTATATGTATGGTATTTTTACAATTGCTTTTTGCAATTTCATAAAGTTTTGTGGTATTAGAACTGTTTTTTCCACCTATAACAATCATTGCATCAACTTCTTTTGAAAGCTTTTCTGCACTTTCCTGTCTTACATTTGTTGCAGAACAGATAGTATTATAAGTTACTAGTTCTTCAACCTGTACATTTTTTAAATTTTCTATGGTCTTATTCCAATTTTCTAGCTTTTCAGTTGTTTGTGCAACAACACAAATTTTGCCTTTTGGAAAATTTGTAGGTAATGGAGATTTACCATCTGTTATAATAGCTTTGTTTTTACACCAACCATTTATTCCTATAACTTCTGGATGATTTTTATCTCCTAAGATAATTATATCATAACCTTCTGAAGAAAATTTATCTACTTTTTTTTGTATATTAGACACAAAGGGACAAGTAGCATTTAACACCACTAACTCTTTGCTTTCTAAAAGCTCTAATATATTTTTAGCTACTCCATGGGACCTTATTACTATAACATCCCCTTTTTTTAAAGTATCTATATCTTTTAAATCTATTGCAAATATATGATGTTCCTCTAAATATTTTACCACATCATTATTGTGGATAAGAGGACCTAGAGTATATACTTTTTTCATATATTCTTTTTGTATTCTTATTGCCTCTTCTACTGCACGTTGCACGCCAAAACAAAAGCCTGCATTTTTAGCTAATTTTACTTTTCTCATAAATATATTTACTCCTAAGTATATGTGACACCTTTAATTTTTAATCACATTTCTTATATAAGAATTTATTTTTTCTGTAACTTCTTCTATACTTAATCCAGTTGTATCTATTTCAATTGCATCTTCTGCCTTTTTTAAAGGGTCTACTTCTCTATGAGAATCTTTATAATCCCTTTCTATTATATCGCTTAAGATTTTATCATAAGAACAAGATATATCTCTACTCTTAAGTTCTAAAAATCTTCTATTTGCTCTTTCTTCTGCTGTTGCTGTTAAGAAAAACTTAAATGGAGCATCTTTTAATACAACTGTTCCAATGTCTCTACCATCCATTATTACATTAAACTTTTTTGACATTTCTCTTTGAAGTTTTACTAACATTTTTCTTACTTCTTGTATTTTAGCATATTCAGAAACTATAGAACTTATTTCTGGTACAGTAATTTTATTTTGAATATTTTCTCCATTTAATAAAAGGTCATCCTCTTTAAATTCCATTTTCATAGTTTCTATTAAGCTACAAATTTCTTCTATATTTGAAGGAGCTAAATTATTTTCTTTAGCCTTTAAAGCTACAGCCCTATACATAGCCCCTGTATTTATGTACATTAAATTAAATTCTTTAGCAACCAGTTTAGCTATGGTACTTTTTCCCGCTCCTGCCGGTCCATCAATTGCTACTGAAAAATTCACGGTTATACCACCTTTCACTATAGTTTAGTAAAATCCACTATAATATCTATTATATAATTTTTTATCTTTTCACACAAGCTAAATATTTAAGCCTGCTACAAAGCCAGTTGAAAGTGCTATTTGCACATTATATCCTCCTGTAAAGGCATCTACATCAATAACTTCACCTGCAAAGGATAAATTATTAATAAGCTTTGACTTCATAGTAGATGGGTCTATTTCCTTTGTATCTACTCCTCCAGAGGTTACAATAGCTTCTGTAAGACTTCTAAGGCCTGATATTTTCATTGATAGGTTTTTTATAAGATTTACTAAAGTTTTTCTTTCTTCTTTAGTTATTTCATTTACCTTTTTATTTTCTGAAATATTACTCATCTTTATTATTACAGGAATAAGTTTTTTTGGAAGAAGCTCATCTAAAGAATTTTTAAAATCTTTATTTATATATTTTTGAAAATCCCTTTGAACTCTCTTATCAAGTTCTTGAATTTCTAAAGCTGGTTTTAAATCTATTGTAAGAGTATACTCTTCTCCTTCTTTTATAAATCTACTTCCACTTAAAATTAAAGGTCCTGACACTCCAAAATGAGTAAATATCATTTCTCCCTGTTCTTTATAAACAGCTTTTTTTCCTTTTTTTATTGTAACAGAAACATTTTTTAAAGATAATCCCATAAGGCTTTTTACCCATTCATCTTCAATTTCTATAGGAACTAAAGAAGGTTTTAGACTAATTATATTATGTCCTCCCTTTTTAGCATACCTTTGGCCATCTCCAGTAGAACCTGTTGATGGATAAGAAGCTCCACCTGTTGCTATTATATAATAATCACCTTTAAGACTTTTTGAATTATTTATTATAATTTCTTTAATGCTTTTATGTTCAAAAATTATATCTGTTACCTTACTATTAAGCCTTATTTCTACATTTGACTCTTTAAGGCCTTTTAAAAGTCCTTTTATAATATCTGAAGACTTATCTGACTTTGGAAAAACTCTATCCCCTCTTTCTACCTTTAAAGAAATACCTTGTTTTTCAAAAAACTCCATTGTATTTTCATTAGTAAAGGTATATAAAGAACTATATAAAAAATAAGGATTTCCAGGAATAAACTGAAAAAACTCAGAAATATCCTTTGCATTAGTTACATTACATCTTCCTTTTCCAGTAATAAATAACTTTTTCCCAATTCTATCATTTCCATCTAATAAAATAACTTCATGTTTTTTCCCAGCTTCTATAGCTGCCATCATTCCAGCAGGACCTGCTCCAATTACTATTACCCTACTCACTAAACTTCCTCCTAAACCTTATACTAATTAATTATTTTACTATATAAGAAAGAAAATTTAAAGAATAATTAAAAAACTTTTTATTCTATAATTATCTTTTTTTCATAGGTCAAATATGTTATTAAAAAAAATCAAAACCTAATAATACTAAGGCTATAGTAAGTTTGCATTACTTTATTCTTAGGTATATAATTTTAATAAATAATTTTATTTTAAGGAGAGTAAATTTAATGAATTTAAGTAGAAATGATTTATGCTGGTGTGGAAGCAATAAAAAATATAAAAAATGCCACTTAGAAATTGATGAAAAAATTGCACATTTTAAATCTCAAGGATGTATTGTTCCTAGCAGAAACCTTATTAAAACTAAGGAACAAATTGAAGGGATAAAAAGAAGTGCAAAAATAAATACAGCAGTTTTAGATTTAGTTGCCAAAAATATTAAAGTTGGAATGTCAACTGAAGAAATAAATACTTTAGTTTATGATTATACAATATCTCAAGGTGCTATACCTGCCCCTCTTAATTATGAAGGTTTCCCAAAAAGCGTATGTACATCTATAAATGATGAAGTATGTCATGGTATTCCTGATGAAAATATAATTCTTAAAGATGGAGATATTATTAACGTAGATGTTTCTACAATATATGAAGGATACTTTTCAGATGCCTCAAGAATGTTTAAAATAGGAAATGTAAATCCTGAAATGAATAAATTAGTTGATGTTGCTAAAGAATGTTTAAATTTAGGCTTTAGAGCAGCAAAGCCATGGGGATTTTTAGGAGATATAGCAGAAGCTGTTCAAACCCATGCAGAAGCAAATGGATACTCTGTAGTAAGAGAATTTGGTGGACATGGAGTTGGCTTAGAGTTCCATGAAGACCCTTTTGTTGCACACGTAGGTAAAAAAGGTACAGATATGCTTTTAGTTCCTGGTATGGTATTTACAATAGAACCTATGATTAATATGGGAGACCCTGAAATATTTATAGATGCAGATAATGACTGGACAGTTCTTACTGAAGATGGTTATCCATCAGCACAATGGGAATATACAGTTTTAATAACAGAAACTGGAGCTGAAATTTTAACTCACTAATAAATAGACCTATTAACCTATAAAAAGACGAATGTCTAACAAATAACATTCGTCTTTTTTATTTAATAATCTTTTTCTTCATAATATAATACATGTTTTATTTATTCTTTAATTTCTTAATTCCCTTAACTAAGAAAACTCCTATTAAAAATCCAATTGAATTTAAAATTATATCATCTATATCAAATACACCTTTTTTAAATATATGTTGTATTAATTCTATTAAGAAAATATATATTAAAAATAAACCTATTTTTAATGTACTTTTTTTATTAAAAAATCTATATTCAATATATATTCCTATAGGTATATACATGCAAATATTTCCTACAAGTAAAATCAGTCCATTGCTAGAAGATTTAATGTCTTTAAATACCTCTAATAGATTCAAATTTATATTGCCTGTCCAACCATTATCATTTTTAAATAAAGTTAACATTAATATTAATATAAAATATAAACAAAATAATAAATCAATATATTTTGAATTTACTTTTTTATTTATTATAAACTTTATAAAAATAAACAATGCTAGTGCTAATATAATTCTTGCTGCCACAAAAATATTACTAGACATTGAAATGGAGAGTATTACATTGTCTAAAAATTTATAACAACTCATATAAGATATCAAAATACAAATAAAAATCAAAGCAACATTTGATATTATTTTTTTCAACTTATCAGCCATAAAATCCCCTTTATATTAACTTAAATTATTACTTTTCTTAAATTTTATGATATTTTTCTATTGTTGTCAAGTTTTTATATTTTTTGTATATTGATTTTTCACAAAATATAAAATATTATTGTTTTTTTATATTAATATTTATAAATATAATTTAATCATAAATTTCAAACCTTTTCTTAAATTCTATGTTAATTTGTAATAATTCAGAAAATGGGACTATATCTTTTTTAGCTTTTTCAATATTACATTCATTTGACCACAAAAAAGGATAAATAAGAATTCCCTCATTAAATTTAACTTTTTTAATGTCCTCTTGAAAAGTTGACCATTTATATGATTTATAAAATTCATCTATTTTTTCACTTGTTACAAACTTTATAAACTCTTTATAAGTAATATCTAAATCCTCCCATTCTAATGTATCTGGTGCAAAATATAAAATATTATTTTTCTCCTTATTTAATGAAAAAAGTCCTCCAAATATGTCATTTCCTATAATAATTATATTATCATCAAAATATTTTTTTAATTCTAAATTGTATTTGTAGATATTATAAGAATTTTCTTCATCTCCACTTCCAAATAAACGTATATAATTTTCAATAAAAATTCCTCCAGTATTAATTATTACTTGTCCTAATACAGAATTTTCATTAATGTTAAGATTATTTAAAGAATTATTATAATTAGAGCTTAAAATCTTAATATTTTTTGTAGAGCTTTTTAATATACTTTTAATTTCATTCCATATTACCATATTTTCTTCTCCTTAATTATTCATCTTTTCTTAAATTAAAAATCATATTTAATTATCTTTACTTCCTTTTGAGGATTTAAATTATTTTCCCACCATATTTTTTGTTCTAGCCCTCCAATATTAATTCCCAAAAATTGAGGGTCAATAAAAATATACTGTTCACTACTTAGTTTAATTAATAATACATCAGTTATTATATAGTTTTTTCTATTATCTAAATTGTAAAAATATACTGATTCAAATTTTTTTCTTTTTGAAAGAGGATTTATAAAGATAAATTCACTAATTCTTATAGTACTATCCACCACATCTTTAAAAAAATTTTTTTCTGGTATTGACTTTTTAATCTCAATTTTTAACTTAGAATAAGACTCTATTGCTTCAATTTCTAAAAAATATTCTCCTATTTCTAAATAAATAAAATTGTTATTAACAATAAATTCTCTACTATCATCATCAAAAATTCCTATTAAATATATATCATCTAATTCACTTTCCTTAAAAATTTTTATTATTTTATTAATCATAAATCTTCTCCTTATATATGTCATATTCTTATTATACTATATTTTTCCATTGCATCTTAATACTAAAGACTAAAAGCACCTATATTTGATATACATATTCTTTTATATTATAATAAAAACTAGAGTTTAACTTTTAACTTACTAATTTTATTTTTTGCAAGGAGACATGATGTTTACTTATTCATTTATTATTTGGATTTTTATTTTTTATATATACTGTTTTTTAGGTTGGATAGTTGAATCTTCTATTGTATCTATTAGAACAAGAAAACTTGTTAACAGAGGATTTTTAAAAATTCCTATGCTTCCTATATATGGCTTTGGTGCTGTAATGATGCTTTTTGTGTCTCTTCCAATAAAGGATAAGCCTATTTTAATATACTTTGCTGGAATGATTGCTGCAACTCTTTTAGAATATATTGCAGCAGTACTTATAGAAAATATTTTTAAAATTAAATATTGGGATTATACAGAAGACAAATTTAACTTCCAAGGGCGTATATGTCTTGAAAGTTCCCTATTTTGGGGAGTTTTATCAGTAGCCCTTACCTTATTTATTCATAAGCCAGTTGAAAATTTTGTTCTAAGTTTAAAATCTAATACAATAACTATAATAGTTTTTATAATAAGTATTATATTTTTAATAGACTTTTTTATTTCTGCTAAAAAAGCACTTGACCTTAATAAATTATTATCATTTATTGATAAGGTAAAAATAGAAACAGAAAACCTAAAAGTACAAATTGAAAACAAAAGCAAAGACTATAAGGCACTAATTCCTAAAATAGAAAATTTAAACAAAGACTACCAAGACCTTCTTATAAAATTTAAAAGCAAATACTCAAATATGCTTATTAACTACCCAAGAGCAAAATCATTAAGATTTAATGATACATTTAAAATTTTAAAAGACAAATACAAAGAATTTATGAAAAAATAAAGTTGTGGTAATAAGATTTTTACCACAACTTTAATATTTTTTAAGCCAAGCTAATTATTTGTAATTTCTTTAAGTTTTTCAATTAATACATTCATTTCTTCATCTGTACCAATTGTTATTCTTAAGAATTTATTTATTCTATCTTTATTAAAGAATCTTACTAATACTCCTCTATTTCTTAGTTCTTCATAAAGGTATTGTCCTTCAAAATCTTTATGAGATGCAAATACAAAGTTTGCTTTAGAATCTAAAACTTTAAAGCCCATTTCTCTTAAAGTTTTTATAATATTTTCTCTTGTTTTTATTATTTTATTTCTTGTTTCTTCAAAGTACTCTTTATCTTCAATAGCTGCCTTTCCTGCATTTAAAGCTACTTTATCTATTGTATAAGAATTTATACTATTTTTTACTCTATTTAACCCTTCAATAAGTTCCTTATCTCCAAGGGCAAAGCCTATTCTTCCTCCTGCTAAAGACCTTGATTTTGAGAAAGTTTGTACTACTAATAAATTTTTATAGTTTTTAATGTATTTAACCATACTTTCTCCACCAAAATCTATATAAGCTTCATCTATTATAACTACAGTATCTTTATTTGCTTCTAAAAGTTCTTTTAACTTATCTGTATCTATGTATTTTCCTGTTGGAGCATTAGGATTTGGAAGTATTACTCCTCCATTTTCCTTTTTAAGCTCTTCTAGTGGAATATTAAACTCTTCATCTAAAGGAACCATTTTATAATTTAATCCAAAAAATTCTGCATATACAGGGTAAAAACTATAGCTTATATCTGGAAATAGAATTGTTTTATCCTTTGAAAAAAATGTCATAAATGAAAAGGCTAATACTTCATCTGAACCATTTCCTAAAAATATATTATCTTTATCTAACCCATAAAAATTTGCAATTGTTTCATTTAATTCTGTACATAATGGGTCTGGATAAAGTCTTAAATCCTCATTAGCTGAATTTTTTACAGCTTCAAGTACCTTTTTTGATGGTGGATATGGATTTTCATTTGTGTTTAACTTTACATATTTTTTGTCTCTTGGTTGTTCTCCTGGTACATAAGGTTCAATTTTATTTACTGTTTCATTCCAAAATTTACTCATATATTCCTCCTAAGGTATGATTTATATTTATTCTTAGTATACTCCTAATATTAAATAATTTCATCCTTTTTTGATTGTAACTTTTTATAAACTTATATCATATTTTAACATATATATGAATTTTAGAAATATGAATTTTGAAATGAGGTATTTTTATGTGTGGAATTGTAGGTATAATTAATTTTCATAAAAATATATTAGATGATAAAGATATTTTATTTAAAATGGAAAACTCTTTAACTAAAAGAGGTCCTGATGAAGAAGGACATTATTTATCTAAAAATGTTCTTTTTGGCCATAGAAGATTAGTTGTAGTTGATAAAGATGGTGGAAAACAACCAATGATAAAAAACATAGAAAATAGAGAATATATTCTTATATATAATGGAGAACTTTATAATACTGAAGATTTAAGAAAGGATTTATTTAACAAAGGATTTAAATTTAACTCTTATTCAGATACGGAAGTTTTATTAAACTCTTATATATATTACAAAGAAAAGGCTGTAGAAAAGTTAAATGGTATTTTCTCCTTTGCTGTTTTTGATAAAAAAGAAAATACTATCTTTTTAGCTAGAGACCAAATGGGGGTAAAACCTTTATTTTATTCTATAAAAAATAATAATATTATTTTTGCCTCTGAAATAAAAGCTATATTATGTCATCCTGATATAAAACCTATAGTTGATGAAAAAGGCCTTACAGAATTATTTGCACTAGGTCCTGCAAGAATTCCTGGAAGTGGAGTTTTTAAAGATATAAAAGAAATTCCTCCAGCACATTATATGATAATAAATAAAGATAATTGTATCTTAAAAGAATATTGGGATGTAAAAGCAGAAGAAAATACAGAAACTTTAGAAGAAATAATTAATCATACAAGAACTTTATTAATTGATGCTATAAAAAGACAGCTTGTAGGAGATGTTCCTTTATGTACTTTCTTATCTGGTGGTTTAGACTCTTCTGCTATTTCTGCTATAGTCTCTAATGAATTTAAAAAGAAAAATAAAATTTTAACTACTTATTCTATTGACTATGAAGATAATGATAAATATTTTAAATCTTCTTTATTTCAACCTACCTCAGATGAATATTGGGCAGAAGAAATGGCAAAATTTATAGGTTCAAATCATAAAACTGTAACCTTAAATCATAAAAATTTAGCCTATGCTTTATATAATGCAACAGAGGCAAATGACCTTCCTCAAATGGCAGATGTAGATTCTTCCTTATTTTTATTTTGCAAAGAAGTTAGAAAGGATTTTGTAATTTCACTTTCAGGTGAATGTGCAGATGAACTTTTTGGTGGCTATCCTTGGTTTACTCGTACTGAATTAAAATATGCAAATACCTTTCCTTGGTCTAGATTTATTAATGATAGATTATCTATTTTAAATGATGGAGTAAAAAAATTAGAACTTGAAGAATTATCTCAAGCTATGTATAAAAACACTTTAAAAAAGGTTCCTCATCTTGATAATGAAGATAAAGAAGATTTTAGAATGAGAGAATTATTTTATTTAAATATAAAATGGTTTATGATTACCCTTTTAAATCGTAAAGATAGAATGAGTATGGCAAATAGTTTAGAAGTTAGAGTTCCTTTTGCAGATATAAACTTAGCACAATATGCCTTTAATATTCCAAGTAAAATTAAACTTTTAGAGGGAAGAGAAAAAGGTCTTCTTAGAAAATCCCTTGAAGGAATACTTCCAAGAGATATAATTTATAGAAAAAAGAGCCCTTATCCTAAAACTCATAATCCTATTTATACTGAAATAGTATGTTCAATTATGAAAAATATCCTAAATAATAAAACTTCTCCTATACTTTCTCTTATTGATAAGGAAAAGGTTAGAAAAATTGTCAAAACTAAAGGAAGTTCTTATAAGGTTCCATGGTATGGTCAGCTTATGACAGGCCCTCAGCTTATAGCTTATTTAATTCAAGTAAACTATTGGCTTGAAAAATATAATATAGATATTATGTTATAAATTAAAGGAGCTTTCCACATAAAAAATTATTAATAAATTTTTTTAAATTGTGAAAAGCTCCTTAACTTTTATTTATCATAGCTATTATCATTTAATCTTTTATTTAATTCATACAAGGCCTTTTTATCCTCTTCTTTTTTCAAAGCAGAAACTGCTTCTTTAAATGAAAGCCATTTATATTCAAATTGTCCCTTTGAAATTATCTCTTGATTATTTACTTCAACTCCAAAACAACACTCTCTACATTCTTTTAAAAATCTATGTTTTTCACCATTTTCTTTAACCTTTTTAATATAGGTTTTATTTATTTTAGTATCAAATTTAATGATTTTTGAATCCATAACAATTTTTGAAACATCCCAAGTTTTTCTTTTAGCTGTATCCATAATTGTTCTACCTTTTTCACATACGCTTACAATACTTTTCCAGCCCTTATCATCATTTTTATCTTTAAACAAACAGTACTTTACATTATCACTATCTTTAGAAAAAGGGAAAATTAACACCTCACAAAATTCCATAAATAAAGCCTCCTTATGCCTGTTACCCTTTTCTTAAGTTAAAAATAAAAGGTATCTTAATACGAAATTATGATACCATTTTTTTACATATACGTCAATCTAATCTTTTCTATTCATCATCTGATACATTCTTATTATTATATGAATAAACATTATATTCTTTCCAAATAGTTTCTAAATTATTAAAAGTATCTGATATATTATTCTTTTCTCTCATTCCAATTGCTATTATTAAAGCATTTATTACAGAAAGAGGTGCTACTAAAGAATCCACAAAAGATGCCATATTACTTTGAGCTATAAGTGTATAATCAGCTTTAGCTGCTAAAGGTGATAAAAGGCTATCTGTTAAAGCAACAACCTCTGCTCCTCTACTTTTAGCAAAATCTAAAATATCAATAGTTTTTGTAGCATATCTTGGGAAACCAATTCCTATTACTAAATCACCTTCGCTAATATTTATAACTTGTTCAAATATATCTGAAATTCCATAGCTTACAATTCTTACATTTTGAAGAATTATATTTAAATAAAAGCCTAAAAATTCTGCTAATGCTGTTGAACTTCTAAGTCCTATTATATATATTTTTTTTGCCTTATAAATAGAATTAACTACATCTTCAAAAGTATAAGAATTAATTTTTTCTAAAGTAGCTCTTATATTTTCCATATCTGCTTTTAAAACTCCCTTAAGAGCATCTCCATCAGATACAAAATCATTTGATAATTCTAATCTTTGAACAGTTGTAAGTTTATTTTTAATTAATTCTTGAAGAGCTTTTTGAAGTTTTGGATATCCTGAAAAATTTAATTCATTTGCAAATCTTACTACTGTAGATTCTGATACTCCAACAGCTCCCCCAAGTTTAGCTGCAGTCATAAAAGCTGCCTTATCATAATTATTTAATATGTATTCAGCTATAAGTTTTTGTCCTTTACTAAGTCTTGAAAATCTATTTTGAATAAGTTTCATTAAGTCCTTATCATTTTCTTTTTTTTCCATTTTATCATCCTACCCAATTTATAACTTGTAATATTTTTGCATTTTTATTTTTTCTAAAATGCATTTTTATTTTACCACCAAGAAAAAACATCTTCAATAAATAATACTTTAAAACTTATTTTTTTTCAATAACTACAAGCTTTGGTGCATTATCTCTATTTAAAAAGGAATGAATCATAACTCCATATTCATTTTTAGGAAGTTTCTTTAAATATTCTAAAATGAAACTTTCTTCTTTTTTCCCTTCACTATGACCTGTATATATACATAATGTGATAATACCTTCATGACTAAGTAAATTTAATCCTTCTTTTATACTTTCTAAAGAAGTTTCATGTAAGGTTGTAACACTTTTATCTCCTCCAGGAAGAAAACCAAAGTTATACATAATACAATTAACTTCCTCTTTAATATAATTTTTAAAAAGATGATGAGAATCATTTATTACTTTAACATTTTTAATATTTTTCTTTTCATAATTTAAACAAGCTTCCTTTTGAATATCAAAAGCATATACTCTTTTAAAATTTTCTGATAAAAAATCTGTATCATGACCATTTCCTAAAGTTCCATCTATTGCTACTTCTTTATTTTCTAAATAATCTTTTATTATATTTTGAGAAATTTTACTTATATCCCCAACATACCTATACATTTTTTTCACCTCTATAAACTATTTATATAATTAAGCTCTTCCCTTGTTAAATTTCTATATTCTCCTCTTTTAAGATTTCCTAATTTTATCTTTCCAATAGAAATTCTCTTTAAAGCTAAAACATTATGATTTAAAGCTGCACACATTTTTCTTATCTGTCTATTTTTTCCTTCATGTATTCCTATTTCTACTGTAGTCTTATCATCTTCATACTTTAAAACCTTAATTTCTGCTTTAGCTGTAATATACCCTCCTATATCTACTCCCTTTTTAAACTTTTCTAATTCCTGCTTTTTAAATTCACCCTGTACAACAGCTATATATTTTTTTGTTATTTCTACTCTAGGATGAATTATCTTATTATATATATCTCCATCATTTGTTAATAAAAGAAGACCTGAACTGTCATAATCAAGTCGCCCTATAGGATATATTCTTTCTTCTACTTTAACTATATCTAAAACAGTTTTTCTATTTTTTTCATCCTTTACAGAGGTTATATAACCTTCTGGTTTATTAAGGAGTATATAAACCTTTTTTTCTTCTGGTTTTATTATTTTCCCATTATATTCAATTTTATCTTTATTTCCATTAACCTTTACTCCAAGTTCTGTTACAACAACTCCATTAACTTTAACTTTTCCTGATAAAATAAGCTCTTCACATTTTCTTCTAGAAGCTATTCCACAACTTGCCATAAACTTTTGTAATCTTTCTTCCACAATTTCGCCACCTTTTTCCTTATCTTAATTGATTATAACTTTAGAAAATAAAAATAACAACTTAATTTAAAATTTTAATATAAAAAAATCACCTTCCTTTAAGGAAAGTGATTTTAATTATTAATCTTTTTTAAAAAGCATTTATAAATTTAATATTACCAGAAGAAACCAGGTCCAAAGCCACCAAAGCCTCCAAAACCTCCAAATCCAAATAATAAAATTATCCAAATCCAAGCCCATGCTCCATTTCCGAAGCCACCACAATTACCAAATCCCCCACAGTTACCAAATCCGCCACAATTTCTAAAATTATTACAGTTGCATGAATTATTGCAACTACAGCATCTATTCTTACATCTACAACAGCATCTTGACATAGTTAATCAACTCCTATTCTTTAGATTAGTATATAATATTCTAAAGAATTAAGATTTGTTCTATATTATTCTTTCTACAAATTTATTAATTTTATTTACTAAAAACTTTGTTATTAATATTACAATTATACTTATTATTATAAAAATTAATATCTTTTCTAACAAATTAAAAGGCAATGGAATTTCTCCTATATAATAAGGGCTTTCATCATAAAATTTTTCATAATATTTTTTATACATATAATTATCAAAAAGCATAGCAACTATAAAATTTACAACACTTAAAGAAGTTGTCCATATAAATATTTTTTTAACAATTCCAAAACTAAAAAATTTATTTAAATTATTTATTGTAAATTTTTTATTGATTTTATCTATTAAAATAAAGCCTACTACTATTATTAAAAGTAAAAATAAATAAGTTATTATACTTTCTATTTTGCTAATATTATAATATCCTAATAACAAATAGTTTATAATAATATTTACTATTTTAGCTAAAATAATATTTATAATCCCGCCAAAAGAAAATAGTTTTACATTCTTTAAAACAGATATTATACAAAGAAAATTACATATAAAAGCTAAAGGAAATATAATCATTGCTATAATTGTAAAAATAGTATTTGAAAAAATCATATCCATAAATTCAAGATAAACAATAAATAAACAGCCTACAAATACTAATCTTAAAGTATCGCTTATAAGTACATAAATATAATTATAGGATATAGATAAAAGTTCTCTTTGATTATAATAAAGACATAAATTCATATATATAAAAATAAGTGTAAATATACTTAATGAATATAATAAAAATAATATTTCATTTTTCTTTATTTCTTTTCTTGTAAAAGGAGAAGCATTTAAAAATGTTAAATTATTTCTTTTATTAAATCCTGTAGTAAAAATATAAATTCCAAATAAAATACCACACATAACAAATAAATAAAAAATACTTCTAGAGTCCATTTTATTTGTATATATTGAACTTATATTCATTTTTAAAGCAGTAAATAAATTTTGTGTTTCTCCATAAACTGAAATATAAAAAATAATAATTCCAAATAATATTATCCATTTTCCATTGTATAAATATTGATAAAATAGTGCTTTATTATATAATTTCTTCATCTATATTCCCCTCTTCCAATCTATAAATAAATATGTCTTCTAAATTTAGGTCAATTTCTTCAATAAAGAGAGGCTGAAATTTGTTAATTTCAGTTATAAATTTTTCACTATAATCATCTGTTATTATTGTAAATACCCTTCCAACCTTTGAAAGCCTAAATACTCCATCTATTTCTTTAAGGTCTTCTTCATATATAGGCATATCAAAGGCTACTTGAATTTTTTTAATAGTTTTTCTCATATTCTCTAAACTACTTTCATAAGATACTTCTCCATTATTAATAATTACAATATCATCACATATTTTTTCAAGTTCGTTTAAATGGTGAGAGCTTATTATAATAGTTATATTCCTTTCTTTAACTTCTTTTTTTAAAAGCTTTAAAAACTTACTTTTTAGTATTGGGTCAAGACCTGATGTAGGCTCGTCTAAAATCATATACTCTCCACATTGGGCAAAGGCAATCATTAAAGCTACCCTCATTTTAGTACCCTTAGAAAGCATATAAAACCTTTTATTTATATTAACATTAAATATTTTATTAATATTATGAAATCTTTCTTCTTTAAAGTTTTTATAAGCCATCTTATAAAATTTTATAATATCTTTTATTTTAAAAGATGCAAAAAAGTTATTTTCATCAGCTACATAAGCTATCTTTTCTTTTACCTTTGGATTATCATAAACTTCTTCACCATCATATAAAATATTTCCTTTATTATTTTTATATATTCCAACTAAAGTTTTAATAAAAGTTGTTTTTCCAACTCCATTTGGTCCTATAATCCCATAAATTTTACCCTTATGAAATTTTAAATTTATATTATGTAAAATTTCTTTTTCTTCTAATTCTACAGAAAGCTTATTAATTTCTATCATAAATTATCCCTCACCTCCTCCTCTTTTTCTTCTGTTTCTTCTTCATAATATTTAGAAATCATAAAATAATCTATAACCCATCCTTCTCCTTCATCAATAAATACTAGAGTTATTTCTCCTTCATTTTTCTCCTTATCATAAGTGTAATTTCCTTGAAAATCATATATTCTAGCATCAATTTTTTTAGGTTCTTTATAACCTTTTAAACTTTCTTTGCACATATTTAAATATTCATTAATAATTTGATTTTTAGCTTTCTTTGTATTTTTTTTTTCATTATACTTTAGATTAATTTTTGAATATTCTAAATTATGGCCACATATTCTTTTTCTTTTAGATAAACATTCTGAAAATATATTACTTGTTACATTAACTCCTGATTTATCTTTAACCTCTAATGTATTATTATTTAAAACTTCTATAATTTCATCTATAGAATTAAAGGTTAATTTCTTTTCATAAGCCTTATTTCCAGACTTACACATAAGCATGGCTGTTACTATTACTACTATTCCTAAAACTATAACTTTAAAAGATTTTCTCATTTTTTCCCCTCAGCTTTAAATTTACAATAAAAAATATAGGTATGTAATTTTTTTTCATACCTATATTTTATAATTTAATCTTTTAATTGGTCAATTAATATAATCTTATTTTTCCTTAATTATTTCTTAATATTAAAAATTATGCAATACTTTCTTTAGCCTTCTCTATTTTCCTTTTTAAAACAATAGGCATATAATTTTTTGTTTTTTCTAAGTAAGGTTTTATTTCATTCCATAATTTTTTTCTTTTTTTGTTTTCTGGATTTTCAAGTATTAAATCTATATAATTTTCTAAGACTGCTTGTCCTAAAATAGTTTCATACCAGGTTACATCTGTTTTTTCTAAATAAGGCATTATTTCCTTTAATGTTTTTTCTGCCTTATTATAATATTTAAAGCTAATAAGGTCTTTAGCATATTTATTAAGCCTTTCACTTATTTCATCATTATCAGAGGATTTTTTTACAATATTAATTATTTTTTCTTCTGCTAAAAGTTGCCCTTTATAATTTTTTCTATCTCTTTCAAAGTAATAAAGTTTTCCTAAATTATCTACATTCCATTCTTTTTGTTCTTTAATCCATTCATCTATTAATTTAGAAGCTGTATCATATTCTTTTAAATTTATTGTTATTTCTATACATTCTTCAATAAGAAGATTTTCAATGCCTTTTATATTAGATTTTTTTATGCAATTAATTTTACAATTAGAATCTAATTTTTTTATTCTATTAAAAAATTTAAAATCATCTATTTCTTTATACTTTGCTCTTATAGAATCAAGTATGTCTAAAACATCACCTTTAGTAAAGGTAATTTCTTTTTTATTTTTAAATTCATATAAAAAAAATATATCTGCAAGTTCTTCAATTTCTTCATCTTCAAATTCTGTTGAATATAACATAGCTGTTGCAAGCCTTAAACGTCTTGTATAATTTGCTTCTTCAAGTTCTTCTTTACTATTATAATTATATATTTTATCATAGCTATAATATTCTCTTAAATCATGAGTTTCTAAAGCCATTTGTAAATCAAAATCATATTCTTCTATTAGTGACTTCATTATTTTTATATACCTTTTCATGTAACTCCTCCTATCTAAATTTTTATATTTTAATTATAACATATTTTTCCAGATTTGTTACATTTATTTTCTAACTTTTTATTTTTCTATTTTATTTTCCATAAAGCATAACTTATCTAATTTTTTTAATACTTCTTTATAATCAGTATTAATATATTCATTATTATATAATTCTTCATAAGAAATCATATCTGGATTTACTTTTAATATACTTTCATAATTATCTTTATATATTTTATATAGAATTGATTTAAAACCTTTAAGTACTTTATCATAAGCTCTATTATCTCCTATCTTCCATACCTTTATATCTCTATTTACCTTCTCTATAATTCCATAAAGCTGATATATAAGGCTAAGTTCTTGAAGAGTATATTTATCACTTAAAGATACTACAACTAAAGAATATTCCTTATGTAGTGGCATTAAATAAAGATAGTTTTTTTCTTTATCTTTATTTTGAAGACTTCTTATACTTTGAAAAATAGCAGTTATTATATCAAGTCTTATTATATTTGCATTATTACAAAGTTCTTTTTCTTTGCAAATTTTATCATATTTTCTATTTACCTCAATTATTTTATAATCTTCTTTTATTCTTTTTTCATTTATATTTTTATTTATTAAAAAGCTACATAAAGCCCCTACTAAAGAGCCTAATATTATTGATGTGGCTGATATTATTGATGTTATTATTGCTGTTGACATAAAAAAATCCTCCTTATGATGCTTAAATTTATTATTTCATCAAAGGGAGGATTTTATTCAATTTATTCTACTGATTTTAATGATTCTACCATTGGAATTTTCTTTAATCTAAAATACATTACTAAATTTACTAAAAGTCCAAATCCAAGAGTAAGTAAAATAGAATATATATAACTTAAAAAGTCTATATTTCTTCCAAACATAACATTATCAAATTCAATAGTACTCATAATAAATCTATGAAGCAATACTCCTAAAGCAAGTCCTACTATAGAGCCTATTAATGTAAGAAGCATATTTTCTCTATATACATATGCTGCAACTTCATTGTCATAAAATCCTAAAACCTTTATTGTTGCTATTTCTCTTATTCTTTCACTTACATTTATATTAGTTAAATTATATAATACAACAAAAGCTAAAGCTGCTGCTGATATTATTAATACTGCAACTACAAAATTTAAACTTGATATTGTATCATTAAAGGTTTTTAACATTGAAGAATAAAAGTTTATTGATTTTACATTATCTATACTCATTATTTCTTTTCCAAGTTCTTTTTCACTAGAGGTATTTTTATCTTTTGTTAAAGCAAATACTGCATTATAATCTGGAGTAACTTTAAAGGTTTCTTTATAATAGTTTGGAGACATTACCACATAGTGACCTACATACATTTCCATAATGCCACTAACTACAACTTCATCATAATATCCATCTCCAATGGTTATATTTATTTTATCTCCTTCTTTAATTCCTAAGTTCTTACTTAATTTTTCTGAAATAATAACTTCTTTTTCATTTAAATCAAGTAAAGTTTTACTTTTTCTTTCTCTAATGCATACTTGTTCTTTAAATTTTTCTACATCTGATGGAACAACTAAAGAAATGCTTACTTCAGAATTTCCATCTTTTAAAGTTGTATTTTTATACTCAACATCTAAAGCACTATCTATTCCATCATTATTTTTTATTTCTTCTAAAGCCTTTTTTCTTTCCTCTATTGTTGAATCATCACTTAAAGTAATATTACATTGAGATTTTATAATATCTCCATATTGTATATCTGCTATAGCTTTAATAGAATCTTTTATTCCATAACCTATTAATAAAAGGGCTGTACATCCACTTATTCCTATAACAGTCATAAAAAATCTCTTCTTATATCTAAATAAATTTCTTGCAGTTACCTTTTTAGTAAAGGATAATCTCTTCCATATAAATGTTACTTTTTCTAAGAATATTCTCTTTCCATTCTTAGGTGGAAGAGGTCTCATTAAAACAGATGGTGTTGCAACTAATTCTTTATAACAAGAAATTAATGCTGCAAGGGTTGTTATTAATGTTGCAATTATTATTGCAAGAAGTGCAAGCTTCCAATCAAATATAAGTTTTACTGAAGGCATTACATACATAATTGCCCAAGCATTATAAATAACTGTTGGGAATAATAAAGAGCCTATAAAAACTCCTAAAATACCTCCTAAAATACTTGCAATAAAAGCATAAATTATAAATTTTAAAACAATGTCTTTTTTGTCATATCCTAATGCCTTTAAAGTTCCTATTTCTCCTCTTTGTTCATCAACCATTCTAGTCATTGTAGTTAAACATACTAAAGCTGCTACTAAAAAGAAAAATACTGGGAATACCTTTGCTATTGAATTCATTTTATCAGCTGCATTTCCATAATCCATATAACTATAATGAAGCTTTCTATCTAAAACATACCAAGAAGGTGCTTCTATAGAATCTATTTTTTCTTCCCCTCTTTTAATTTCTTCTAAAGCTTTGTCTAATTGTTCTTGTCCATATTTTTTAGACTTTTCAAGTTCCTCTTCTGCCTTTTTAATCTCTTCTTTGCCTAAAGTAAGTTTTTCTTCTGCCTTTTTTAATTCATTTCCTCCAGTAACTTTTCCATTCTCAAGTTCAGCTTTTTTCTCTTGAAGTTGAATTTTTGAATTTTCTAAAGTTTCCTTTGCTAAATTAAGTTTACTTTCTCCTTGAGATAATTGTTCTTTACCTGAATTAAGAGCATTTTCTATATTAACAAATTGGTTTTCAACAACTTGATAAACTTTTTCTGCTAAAAGAATTTTATTTCTTTCTTTTTCTATTTTACTTTCTAAATAACTTAAAGTTATCTCTATTGTTTTTAATTTAGTTTCTTTTAACTTTATTTTTGAATTTATAATTTTTCTTTCTATATCTGTTAAATCTTCATTTTCAAGACTATTATAAAGACTCTGTATTTCTTCTTTTAGCTGTTTCACATTTTCTTTAGGTTCTTTTAACTGTTCTTCAAAAGAATCTATATTTTTATTTGCTTCTTCTTTTTTACTTTCAAAATCTTCTCTAGCTTTATCATATTCAGCTTTAATAGAGTCATATTGACTTCTTATTGCTTCATACTGCTTTTTTGATTTTTCATATTCTTCTACTGCTTTTTTATACTGTTCTTCCCCTTGAAGAATTTGATTTTCTCCTTCTGATAATGCTTTTTCTGATTGTTCTATAAAGGTATTAAATTCATTCTTTTTATTTTCTAGTTCCTTTTCCCCTGTTGTTAATTGATTTTTTCCTGAAGCTATTTTCTCTTCTGCTTCCTTTATTTTATCCTCATAAAGCTTTTTATTTTTTTCATATTCACTTTTTCCTTCATTAAGTTTTTCTAAGGCTTGTTTTTTCAAATCATCAATTCTAACTTCTCCCTGAGTTTCTCCAAGACTTTCAAGTTTTTCTTTAACCTTATCTGTTACTTCAAAATACTCATCATCATAAGAATTAAGTTCTTTAGCACCCTTTACAGTAACTAAAGCTTCTGTATATACTTCCATATTAAAGTCATCTTCAGAAATCATAATAAAGCTATTTACTTTTCCACTACCTATATCACTTGTTCCTTTTTCATAGGAAAGATAATATGGAGTTTCTACCTTTCCAACTACAGTATATTCTTCATTTTTTAAATACTTAGATATATCTTCATCTTTACCTGTAGAAAGTTTTATTTTATCTCCTACCTTTAATGAAAAGGCTAAAAAGTTTCCTTCTTCTACAACACACTCTCCTGATTTTTCTGGAAGTCTTCCCTCTACAAGGTTAACCCTATTTATATAGTTTTCATTACTATCTGAAATATTATTTATTGGAAGTCCAAAAACCTTAAGAACATATTCATCTGATTTTATTGATGTTAATACATCTATGCTATGGGTTGGATAAACTCCCTTTACTCCATCTACTTTTCTAATCTTAGATATATCATCTTCAGTTAATCCTAAAGTTGATAGCACTCTAAAATCCATTAAATTATAATCATCATAATAACTATCTGCTGTATTTTTCATAACAAGAGATGAGGATTTAATTCCTGTAAAAAAAGCTACTCCAATTGCTACTATTGCAAAAATAGAAAAAAATCTTCCTAAAGATTTTCTAACTTCCCTAAAGGTATCTTTAACTAAAGTTTTCTTCATAATTACCACTCAATCCTTTCAACAGGAGTTGGATTTTCATTAATTGTAACAGAACTTACCTTTCCATTTTTAACCTTTATAACCTTATCTCCCATTGGAGTTAAAGCTAAGTTATGGGTTATAACAACTACTGTCATTTTATATTTTCTACAGGTATTTTGAAGAAGTTTTAATACTGCTTTTCCTGTGTTATAATCTAAAGCACCAGTTGGTTCATCACATAAAAGAAGTTTAGGATTTTTAGCTAATGCCCTTGCTATTGCAACCCTTTGTTGCTCCCCTCCTGAAAGTTGTGCTGGGAAGTTATCTTTTCTTTCTTTTAATCCAACAGCTTCAATAGTTTCCATTACATTAAGAGGATTTTTACATATTTCAGTTGCAAGTTCAACGTTTTCAACTACTGTTAAGTTTTGTACTAAATTATAAAATTGAAAAACAAATCCTATATCATATCTTCTATATGTAGTAAGCTCTTTTTGTGAATATTTACTTATTTCTGCATTATCTACAAATATCTCTCCACTAGTTGGAGTATCCATTCCACCTAATATATTTAATATTGTACTTTTTCCAGCTCCACTAGCCCCTGCAACTACAACAAACTCTCCCTTTTTTATAGAAAAGTTTACTCCACTTAAAGCCTCTATTTCTACCTCTCCCATTTTATAAATCTTTTTTACATCTTTAAATTCTATAAATTCGCTCATAGCTTATCACCTTACTTACTTTCTTTTCTTATTTTAATAATTATACTAAAATTTAAAAATTTACTCAATATTTTTAATTAATTAAAATCTCTAGTCATTTTATTTCAACAATATTTTTCATAATTAATGTAATGTAAACAGCAATATTATCTAATTGGTATATAATATAACTTGTATTCTTAAAATCCTTAACTATTGCTAGTATTAAAATTACTAAAAAAGTGTTTTCTAATTTTATAGTAAAGTTATGCTTTCTTTTAACATATTTATGATAAATATTAATTCAAAGATTTTTTACTTGTTAAAACTATTGTAGAAAAACCTTTATTTATGTATAATAGATTTTATAAAATTAAGGAGGTTTTTAAAAAGTGTTTGGCTATGTAAAACCTTTGATTTCTGAACTTAAAGTTAAAGAATATAATTTATTTAAAAGTTATTATTGCAGTCTTTGTTTTAGTATTAAAAAAAACTTTGGAAATATTCCAAGAATGACATTAAATTATGATATGACTTTTTTAGCCATACTTTTAGATAGTTTAAATGAAGATAAATTAGAATTTAAAACAAAAAACTGTATTCTTCATCCTACTTCTAAAAAGCCTATTATCTTAAACAACAAATCTTTAGATTATTCTTCATATATGAATATATCTCTTGTTTACTTTAAACTTTTAGATGATGTGATGGATGATAAAAACTTAAAAAGCAAAGGTTTTTCCTTAATATTATATCCTTATAAAAAGAAATTTCCTAAATCAATTAATTTAATTAATGATATAATAAAAGAAAATCTTAATATGCTTAATAAATTAGAAACAAACAAAAATTTTCAATCTTTAGATGAAATATGTGACCCTTTTGGGAAAATAGTTGGAAAAATTTTAGAAATGTATCCTGAAAAAATAACAGAAGACTCTCAAGAAACAAGAAGAAATCTTTATAATTTAGGATATTTTCTTGGCAAATGGATATATTTAATTGATGCTTTAGATGATTTAGAAGATGATATAAACAAAAATAAATTTAATCCTATAAATTATCTTTTTAATAAGAATACTTTAGACTATAATAGCTTTATTAAAACCATACAAGAAAGGTTAGAGTTTAATATTTTAAATTGTAGCTATAATTTAAGAGAATATCTAAATAAACTACCAGTTAAAAAAAACAAAAGTATATTAGAAAACATTGTAAATTTAGGTATGATGGATAAATATTTAAAATTAATAAACAAAAATAAAGGAAGTGACCTTGAAAATGAATCCATATGAAGTGCTAGATATAAAACCAGGAGCATCTCAAGAAGAAATTAAAAAAGCTTATAGAAAACTAGTTAAACAATACCACCCAGACCAATATAAAGATAATCCTCTTCAAGAACTTGCACAAAAAAAGATGGTAGAAATAAATGAAGCTTATGATATGCTTAAAAAAAATAATGGAGATTACAATTCATCTCATTCAAATAATTCTTCAAATTATAGTAGTAATAACTCTAATTATAGTAATTCCTCAAGCCATCCTCAGGATTTATTTGCTGTAAGAGTATTTATTCAAAAAGGAGATCTTGCATCTGCTGAAAGTATTTTAAATAAAGTAACTAATAGAAATGCTGAGTGGAACTTTTTAATGGGAAAAGTTCAAATAAACAAAGGATGGTTTGATTCTGGAAGAAATTATTTAATTAAAGCAACTGAAATGGACCCTAATAATTTTGAGTATAGGCAAGCTTTAGAGCAAATACAATCAAGAGGAAAAAGTTATAGTAAACCTTATTATAGAACAACTTATAATGTAGATGAGGCTTGTAATTGTTGCGTGAATTTATGGTATCTTGATTCATTATGTGAATGTTTTGGAGGAGACCTTATAGAATGTTTCTAAAATAAAAGAGGTGATAAAATGAAGGCTAAAAACATTACCCTTGGAGGAATTTTAATAGCTTTAGGTGTTGTAATTTTATATTTAACAACTATAATACCAATAAATACCCTTGCTCTTTTAACACTATCTTCTTGTTTAATTCCAATTGCAATTATAAGAGGAAACTTAAAAACTGGATTTTTTGTATACATAGGTACATCAGCACTAAGCTTTTTTCTTCTTCCAATTAATTATACTTTAATGTATATATTCTTATTTGGAATTTATGGAATTATAAAATTTTTCATTGAAAAACTAAATAAAATTCCATTAGAAATAGTATTTAAGCTTATATATTTTAATATTTTACTTTTAGTAGCATTATTTTTTATTAATAACTTTTTATCATATTTTAATATTAATATGAATATTTACTTATTTATAATATGTGCTAATGTTGTATTTTTAATATATGATTATGCTTTAACAATATTTTTAACATATTTTCTTGAAAAAATTAACAAAAAACTTAAATAATAAAAAGGTTGTCTTACAAAATAATAAGACAACCTTTTTTATTATTATTTTAAGTTTTTCTTTATACCCTTATTTAATATGTTTTCATAATCTATAAAGCTATATATATCTGAGTCTATAACTTCTGAGAATTTTTTAAGTTCATCTAATGTTAACTCTTCAATAGCCTTATTATTATCTTCACAATAAATAACAATTTTTCCAACTATGCTATGAGCATCTCTAAATGGAACATTTTTATTAACAAGATAATCTGCTACTTCAGTTGCATTTAAGAAGCCTCCATGAACTGCTTTTTTCATGTTTTCTTCTTTAAGTTTTAAAGTTGAAATCATTCTTTCCATTATTTGAAGACACATTTCTATTGTTTTTACACTATCAAAGAATCCTTCTTTATCTTCTTGCATATCTTTGTTATATGCAAGTGGAAGTCCTTTCATAACTGTTAAAAGTCCCATTAAATTACCATAAACTCTTCCAGTCTTTCCACGTATAAGTTCTGCTCCATCTGGATTTTTCTTTTGAGGCATTATTGAACTTCCTGTAGTATATAAATCATCAATTTCTACAAAATCAAATTCTTTACTGTTCCAAAGAATAAGTTCTTCACTTAATCTGCTTAAATGCATCATTATAATTGAGAAATCACTCATAAGCTCAAGTAAATAATCTCTATCACTTACCCCATCCATAAAGTTTGTAACAAGTCTTTTAAATCCTAGCTTTTCTTGAGTTATTGTTCTGTCAATATTATGAGTAGTTCCTGCTAATGCTCCACAACCAAGTGGTGATTCATCTAATATTTCAAGAGCATTACGAAGTCTTTTTTCATCTCTATCAAACATACTATAATATGCCATTAAATGATGTTTAAATGTTACAACTTGTGCCCTTTGAAGATGAGTATATCCAGGCATTATAACAGGATTTTCATCTGCTTTTTTCTTTAAAGTTTCTTTTAAATCACTAACTAATTCTGTAATTGATTGAGCCTTTTCCTTTGCAAATAGTCTCATATCTAATGCAACTTGGTCATTACGGCTTCTTGCTGTATGAAGCTTTTTACCAACATCTCCAATTCTCTCAATTAAATTTATTTCTACAAAACTATGTATATCTTCATAGTCTCCCTCTAATGGAAGTTTTCCACTTTCTATATCATCTAATATTTCAAGAAGACCATCTGTAATTTCTTTTCCTTCTTCCTTTGTAAGAAGTCCACATTTTACTTGCATATATACATGTGCAATACTTCCTTCTATATCTTTTTTGTAAAGAACATTATCATATCCAAAGGATTTATTAAATTCTTCCATTAATTCATTTTCAGCTTTTCTAAAACGTCCACCCCATAATTTCATTATCTTCACCTCAAAGTTTTATATATTCTAGGTAATTATAACATATTTCTTATACCTTAGGAAATAATATAAAAAAAAAGAAACAGCATCATCTTTTATAAACTGATAGGGTTTCTTTTTTTTAATTCTAAATCAAATTTTTTTATAAAATCCTCATTTTTAGATAGTTTATAGCTTCCTTTTAAATCATTAAAGTATTCAAGAATTTCTTTAAATTCAGGATTTTCAATAAAATATCTTCTACAATCTTCTCTTTCTAATATAGATTTAGATTTTTTAAAATAATAATATATAAAATATCCATCTTTTTTAGCTTTTAAATAAGGTTTAAGCTCTTTAAAAGAAAATTTATATTTATAATATTCTCCAAGTTCTATAACATACTTAACTTTTCCCTGAACCTTTTTTATTGCTTCTCTAAAAAGATACTCACATCTTTTCAATTTATCATTAATTATATTTAATAAAAATTCTCTATCTTTAATAAACTCTAATCTTTTATAGGATATAACTGTATCTAATAAGAAAACTGCATATATTGAATAAATATCAGTTCCTTCTATAATTGCATATGGAAGATATAATTTTATTAAATCTATTATACAAGGTAAACTTTCTAAATCTTTATCTTTTATATACTCTACTACTATATAAGAAATATTTTTTATATCTCTAAAATTTAAATCATCCTTTTTTAAATACTTCCACATAATATTATTTTCTACTATATAATTTACTAATAAATTTGTATATTGTTTATTTTTATATCCTTCATTTATTAAATATTTTACTTCTTCATCTTTAGAAAAATTCATATTAATTATAGCAAAAACTCTTATTGTTCCATCTGTTTTTTTGCATAAGTTAAAAAGAAATTCTTCAGAGTTTTCCATATCTTTTATACAATCTTTTAAATAAAAAATATATTCTCCACTTTTAGAAAACACATTTACTATATGGTCTATTTCATAATCTTTTAAATAATCTTTGCATAACATAAGCCCTAATATAACTTCCCATTTAGAGGTTCCTCTATATATAAAGTCCTTTATTAAATTTATAAAATCTTCCTTATTTATAACCTTGTTATCAATTAAAAGGCTAACTTTATCTAATAAAAGTTCTTGATAATTAATTAAATATGATAATTCCATATTAAACTCTTCATATTCTTTTTCTTTATTATTTATAACTCTTAACTTTATATATTCTATTATCTTATCTATAAGAGCCTTTGCAAGCTTTTCTGAAACAGGAGAACTTTTTAATTCATTTTGCCCTAAAACACTTTTATACTCTTTTAAGTTTAATAAATCTTCATATATAACCAATTACCTCACCTCTTTTCATAGCTTTCCTCTTTTATATAATAACATATTTCGACTTATATGTATAGATATTTTTGTCATATTAACTCGAATTTTTATAATATTCAAATTTTAACTATATTTTCATAAAAAATATCTGCCTAATTAAGATAAATATATAAACGAAAACAAAGGGCTTTGGAAAAATGATTTTTTATTTTTTCATAGCTTTTTTAATTCATTATATTGTATTATAAGGATAGAAAAAAAGGTGGCAAGTTAAGCCACCTTTTTTATAATTTTATTTTTTTAAGATATTTTTTTCTTTCTAGAAAATACTATAACTCCTGTAGCTGAAACTATAACTAAGCCTAAAACTAAAACTATGTTGTTATAATCTCCAGTTTTAGATGTTGTTGTGCTTGAATTATTGTTATTACTATTATTTGATGAATTGTTATTGTTGTTGTCACCAGTTGATGAATTATTATTATTATTATTGTTCTTATCATCATTTGATGGATTATTATTATCATTATTGTTATCATCATCTGATGGGTTATTGTTATCAGCTATTGATGCTTCATAACTTTCCTTATCAACTAAAACATAAGAACTATGTGCTGGAACTACTACAGAACCTTCTGAACCTTTTATGCTTCCTAAAGACTTAACTCCTGCATTTTCTCCATTAACAACAATTTCCCAATCTAAATCTCCATTGTAAAGTGGAATTTCAACGTCTGTATCATTTGCATTAAATAATACCATTATGTTCTTCCAAACATCATTTACAGTTTCTCCATTTAAGTTGTATGCTACAACATTAGCTGGAAGGTCAAGGTCTGTATCTAAGAATTTAATGCTATTTTGAATTTCTTCAGTAGAGTTCATTCTAAATGCCTTGTGAGCTTTTCTCATAGAAATTAAACCCTTATAATAGTCATATAAATCACTATATTCTACTTTTCTTTCCCAATCAATTTGGTTAACTGAATCTGGTGCATTATAGCTGTTTTCATTAAATGTTCCATCTTCATTAACCTTTGTTCTTGCCATTTCTTCACCAGCTTGCATAAATGGTATACCTTGTGAAGTATAAATTATTGCAGCTGACATTTTGTTCATTTGAACTAATTCATCTCTTGAAGCTTCTGGATTAGTTGTTTGTAACTTATCCCATAAAGTAAAGTTATCATGAGCTGAAGCGTAGTTTATTGTTTGATATGGTTCATTTGCCCAAGCTTTAGTTTGGTTTGCAACCTTACTTGAATCAATTTGGTCATTTGCTGTTGAAGCTACAATACCAAATTTAATTGTTTCTTCAAATCCTTGTCCACCATTAACAAATGCTGGAGCTGTTGCTGTAAATACATGTCCCTTTATACCATCTCTCATATCGTCACTAAATGCAGCTATTTGTAATTCACCATATTTAGGTGTATTTACTTTAGTAGCAGCCTTATCTGATGCTAATGGAGAATCTCCACCAGTCCATCCTTCACCATACATAAGAATTGAATCATCAATTTTATTTAATTCAGTTCTTATTTCTTTCATTGTGTCTATATCATGTAATCCCATAAGGTCAAATCTGAATCCATCTATATGATATTCTTTTGCCCAGTAAGTTACTGAATCTACCATAAACTTTCTAACCATTGAACGTTCTGATGCTGTTTCATTTCCACAACCTGAACCATTTGAGAAAGTTCCATTTGCAGATTGTCTGTAATAATAATTTGGAACTGCTAAGTTAAGATTTGAATCTAAAGTAGCTCCAGTATGGTTATAAACAACATCCATAACTACTCTTATTCCAGCTTTGTGAAGTTCTTGAACCATTTTCTTAAACTCTTCAATTCTTATTGTTCCAGTATATGGGTCAGATGAATAAGAACCTTCTGGTACATTGTAGTTTTTAGGGTCATATCCCCAGTTAAATTGAGGAACATCTAATTTAGTTTCATCAATTGATTGATGGTCAAATGTTGGAAGTATATGAACAACATTTACTCCTAATTCTTTTAAGTGGTCTACTCCAGTCTTAACATCTGTTCCTGGAATTGTAGTTCCTTCTTGCCATACACCATTATATTTACCCTTATATTCAAGTGATATTCCTGAATTATCTGAAATAGAGAAATCTCTTATATGCATTTCATAGATAATTGCATCTGTTGGGTCTTCAAGAACTGGTTTTGTATCTTCATTCCAACCTTCTGGATTTGTAGAAGCTAAATCTACAACCATACCTTGGTTACCATTAACTCCAACTGCTTTTGCATATGGGTCTACTACTTCATTAGTAGTTCCATCAATTGTTACTAAATAATTATAGAATTGTCCCTTTTGGTCTCCAGCTAAATTAAGTGACCAAGAACCATTTTCACCTTTAGTCATTGGAAGTACTTTTTCAGCTTCTCCAATATTTTTACCATCAGTTCCATATAAAGCTACCTTTACATCAGAAGCTGTTGGTGCCCAAAGTGTAAATGTTGTACCTATCTTACTGTAAACAGCACCTAATTCTCCATTGTAAGTATAAGCATTAGCAAATTCTTCGCTATCATATACCTTACCTGGCATTAATTGTTTTCCTTCTAATCCTTCAATTTCTAATGTGTAATTTTTATTTAAATCTAAATCTTCTGATAAATAAACTACACCAGATAATCCAGATTCATCTAATTGAATACTTTCATATGGAACTTCTTCTCCATCTGATGAAGTTATTTTTAAAACTAAATCTTCTCCTACTTTACTATTAACAGCAAATTGAACTTCTCTTAATCCATTTATATTTGCTTCTGTAACTCTAGGGTTTTTAGAAACTTCAATTGCTTCATCTGCAGCTTCTTTAGTATAGTAAACTTTTTCTTGTCCACTTACTACATAAACATCAACTACTCCATCAGCATTCATATAAGCTTTATTTACAAATCTATCACCATCCCAATCCTTTTGAGACCAGTCATTCTTTCTTACTATAAATCCTATATTAGTTTCTTCATCTACATTAGAAAATTCTGCTGTGGTAACCTTACCAAAATCGTCATCAGTAAACTCATAACTATTTCCTTCATTTGCCCATGCCCATAAATCCCAATTAGTATAATCTTCATCGAATCTATAGTAGTGTAAATTTAAAGTAACCTTGTCAAATGCCTTCTTAAATTCTCTAGTTGATAAATTTCTGCTTCCATCTTCTGATTCAACAGCTAAATATTCAACATCCCCTTGTGTTAAGTCAGGCTTTATGTCTTCATTAACAAATTTATCAGACCAATCTTTCTTTCTTATTATGAAACCTAAATTTGAATCTGAAGTTGTTTCAAGTATTAAATAAGCACCTTCACTATCTACTCCTTGAAATTCCTTTGCAGTACCAGGATTTCCTTTTTCATCCCATGTCCAGACATCCCAATCTGAATAATCATTATCAGCTCTTGAATATTTAATTTTTACAATCACTGATTGTGCTACTGTTTCATCTGCCTTTGTTTTAAAAGGAACTTTTACTAAAGCTGCTATAAAAACAAATGCTAGAAGAAAAGCAAACACTTTTTTAAAATTCTTCATATTTTCCATCTCCTTATGAAATTATTTTCATAAAATATTTTACCTTAATTTTTCTAAAAGTCAATAATTAAAATTTAATTGATTACATTTATTCTGTTTTCGACATAATTGTATTATTTTTTTCTTATTTTTTGTTATTTTATTTATTTTTATAGACCTTATTACAAAAAAATAGAACTGTATCTGTAAAACAGTTCTATTTTTTATTTTGCTTAATAACTTTAGCATTGCTTATTAAAATTCTTATTTTTTTAGTTCTTCTAATTCATTCTTTAAATTATCTAAAAGATGTTGAAGGGCTTCTAATTTATCATTTAATATTCTTATTTTTGCTTCCTTTGTTTCTTCTTCAGAAACCTTTTCCTCTTCAATTTTTTCTTTTTTACTTTCATATTTCTTAGGTTCTTCTTTAACTATTTCATCTTTAGCCACTTCTTTTTCAATTTCTTTAATACTTTCTTCAATTACCTTAGTATCTAACTCTATCTTTTCTTCTTCCTTTGGTAAATCTTCTTTTATTAAACTTGAAGCTGCTAATATTTTTCCACTAAAGGCTGGAACCTTAATATTTACATTATAGTTATTTACTCCTATGCTTTCTTTAGTTAATAAATCTTTAAATTCTTCATTTTTATTTACATTAAAGTTTAAATATTCATCTCTATCAGATAGGTTAAGTGCTATATATACTCTATCATCCCCTACATAACGGCAATAAACTAATTGTTCATTTCTAACTACTACTTGCTCATATTTTCCATATTTTAAAGGATAAGAAACTTTTCTTGCATAGGCTAATTTTTCTAGATGTTTTATTAATCTAGAATTATCATCCATATCATTTAAATTTAAAGATGGACGTATTGGTGCATCTGAACCATTTTCCTTCATTCCCTTAATTGCCCATTCACTTCCATAATATATAGAAGGTACTCCTGGCATAGTATATAAAACAGTGTATACATTATAAATGTAGTTTTCATTAGTTAAAACACTTCCTATACGGTTAACATCATGATTATCTACAAAATTATAGGTATATATATTTTCATATATTCCACCTCTTCCAAATTGACGATTTAATGAATGTGCTATTTCAAAATAGTTTTTACAATTATGAGAAGAATAAATTCCTTTATAACATTCATAATTAGTTACAGAATCTAACATTCCAGGTTTTGCAAGTCTTGCATAGTCACCATGAACCATTTCTCCCATAAGCCAAAAGTCTTCTCTTTTTCCTTTGCAATAAGCATTAAGCTTTCTAAAGAAATCTTCATCCATACAATAAGCAACATCAAGACGTAAACCATCTATTTTATACTCTTTCATCCAGTTTCCAACTGCATCTAATAAATAATCTACAACTTCTTGATTTTTAAGATTAAGTTTAACTAAATTATAATGTCCTTCCCATCCTTCATACCAAAAAGGGTCTCCCATAGGGCTTTGACCACCAAAATTTAAATTTTCAAACCATCCACAATATCTAGAGCTTTGTTTATTAGCTTGAACATCTTTAAATGCCCAAAAGTCTCTTCCTACATGGTTAAATACTCCATCAACTACAACTTTTATACCATTTTTATGTAATTCTTCACAAACCTTTTTAAAGTCTTCATTTGTTCCTAATCTTCTGTCAAGTTTATTATAATCTGCTGTATCATATCCATGTTCAGTAGATTCAAATAATGGTCCAAAATAAATTGCATTAACGCCTATCTTTTTTAAATGTGGTATCCATTCAATAACCTTCTTTATTCTAGGAACAGTTTCGCCCCAGTCATTTCTACTTGGTGCTCCACAAAAACCTAAAGGATAAATATGATAAAATACTGATTCATTAATCCAATTACTCATTCTTTTGCTTATTAAAAAAATTAAAATTTTTTAATAAACTTCCCCCCTTTTTTTTAATCTTTTACTATATTATACCCCTAAATTGTAGTAATTTGTATAAAATTTTTAGATTTTTTCTACAATTTATTAAAAATTACTTTACTTCTATCTAAAGTATTTGTTAAAAAGGATAATATAACTCCATAATTAGTTATAGGAACTTCTTTTTCTTTGCATAAGTTAATTCTATTAACTACTGTTTTTCTATTTATCATACATGCACCACAATGAATTACAAGTTTATAATCCTCTATTTCTTCTAAAAATTCATGACCTACTTTAAAAGTTATATCTAAATCTCCTCCAACATATTTTGAAAGAAGTTTTGGTATTTTAACTCTTCCTATGTCCTCATGGGATGTATTATGAGTACAGCTTTCTGATATAAGTATTTTATCCTTAGGTTTTAAATTTCTAACAGCTTCCACTCCCTTTAAAAATTCATGAATGTCTCCCTTTTGTCTTGCAAAAAGCATTGAAAAGCTTGTTAATTTTATATCCTTTGGAACTATTTCATCAACCTTTTTAAAGGCTTGCGAATCTGTTATAACTAAATCTACATTCTTTATTTCTTCAAGAGCTTCCTTTAGTTCAGTATCCCTTACTACATAACTTTTAATTCCATGGTCTAGGCAATCTCTTATACATTGAACCTGTGGAAGTATAAGCCTTCCCTTTGGAGCTTCTGAATCTACAGGCACTACCATAATAACTTTTGAACCATAAGGAAGAAGTTCTCCTATTAAAGAAACATCCTCTTCTTGTTCTTTTAAAACATCTATAATTTTTTCCTTTAATTTATCTATGCTACTATTATTATATGTAGAAATAAATATAGCATCTTCATATTCATTTTTTAAAATTTTAAGTTTTTCTTCATCTAACTTATCACATTTATTAATTACTAATATATATGGAATATTAAATTTTTTAAATTGAAGCTTCATATCCTTTAACGCTTTTTTATCAATATCTTCTCCATCCATAAGATAAATAGCTAAATCTGTTCTTTTTAATAAATCTAAAGTTTTAGAAACTCTTAAATCTCCTAAAGAGGTTTTATCATTAATTCCTGCACTATCTATAAATAAAACAGGACCTATTGGAATTAACTCCATAGCCTTAAATACTGGGTCTGTTGTAGTTCCTGCTTTATTTGAAACTAAGGCAACATCTTGCCCTGCTAAGTTATTTATTAAAGATGATTTTCCTGCATTGGTTTTCCCATAAATAACTATATGCTTTCTATTTCCATTTGGTGTACTATTCATTTTCTTTCCCTCTTTTCCATTCTATATTATCCCCTCTTGAAACTTCTACCTTAAAGCCTGCTCTATTAATTCTTCCTTCAATACAATTTCTACATTCTGCTGCTTCATCTCCTGTGCATATCTTTCCATCATATAAGGAATATTTTTTTCTTACACTTGTTGGAGAAAGATTTGGCATTACAACATTTGCCCCTGCCTTAATTCCAAGTTCCCTTCCTAAAGGATTTATTGTTCCAAGGGAAGTAGTTGCAGGTATTAAAGCTGATGGTAAAAGAAGTCTTAAAAGGGCTATTAAATTTATTGTATCTTCTAGTGTTCCATTTTTTTCATCTTTAAGAGGAGTATCTTTGTGGGATATAAAAGGACCAATTCCAACCATATGAGGATTTAACTCTTTTACATATAATAAGTCATTTACTAAATCACTATTTTTTTGTCCTGGAAGACCTATCATAAATCCCGATCCTATTTGATATCCTATTTCTTTTAAATTTTCAAGGCACTTTCTTCTATTTTCAAAGCTTGCTCCTGGATGTAGCTTTTCATAAAGCTCTTTAGTTGCAGTTTCATGTCTTATAAGATATCTATCAGCTCCTGCCTCAAACATCTTTTTATAAGATTCATAGCTTCTTTCTCCTAAAGATATAGTTATGGCATTTTCAGGGAAATGTTTCTTTATTTTTGATATTATATAAACCATAACATCATCTGTAAAATAAGGGTCTTCTCCTCCTTGAAGTACATAGGTTTTATAACCTAATCTATCTCCAAGTTCTGCACATTCTAATATTTCATCAATTGTAAGTCTATATCTTTCTGCATTTTTATTTAATGCTCTTATTCCACAATAGGTACAATTTCTAACACAATAATTAGTAAACTCAATAAGCCCTCTAAGATATACCTTATCTCCATAGGTTTTCATTCTTGTTAAATTAGCTTTTTCAATAAGATATTTTTTTGAATCTTCATTTAAATTATCTAATAAAAATTCTAATTCCTCCCTTGAAGCATTATTAGTTTTATATAATTTATCTATTATTTTGTAAATTTCCAAAGTTAGCTCTCCTTTAAATAACAATTCTATTTTTCAGTAGTAAACTTAATATTTTCTCCATCACTTATAGCTGTTATTTGTCCCTGTTTATCTGTACGGTATATTTCTATATTATATTTTTCTATAGTTTTTAAAGTTTTTTTACGAGGATGTCCATAAGGATTATTTTCCCCACAACTTAAAATTCCATATTTAGGTGATACAGCTTTTATAAAGGCATCTGTAGAAGATGTACTTGAACCATGATGTCCAAATTTTATTACATCTGATTTTAAATCTTCTTCTGAATATTTTGATAAAACCTCATCTTCTGCTATCTTTTCTGCATCTCCTGTAAACATAAAGGTAGTTTCTTTAAAGGTTAATTTCATTATAGGAGAATAATTATTAAGATTATCATAATTTTTTTCTCCAGGAGAAAAGGCTTCAATTACAGCACCTTCAGCAAGGTTTATCTTTGTACCTTCTTTAATTGTTTTTATTCTTAAGCCTTCATTTTTAACTGAATTAATGAAATTTTCAAAGGCCATTGTTGTATATGTTACTTTAGGCATATAAATTTTTTTAACTTTATATGTATCAAATACTCCAGGCATTCCTCCAATATGGTCTTCATGAGGATGAGTTGCAATTACTAAATCTAAATCTTTAACATTTAAAGCTGATAATTGCTGAAGAAGATGATTTACTTCACTTGTTGGTCCTGCATCTATAAGCATATCAAAATCTCCTATTTTAATATAAGTGGAATCTCCTTGCCCTACATTTAAATAGTGAATTTCTATAGTTCCTTCTACATTTTCTCCAAAAAGTTCTTCCTCACTAATAAGAAAATCTCCACCTAAATAAGCTAATAGAATATATATTATTATAAATATGCTTACTAACATGCTATATCTATATCTATATTTATCTTTTCTACCTTTTTTTAAAAATTTCTCATATTTTAATTTAATCCCATTTTTAATACCATCATATTTCATTTTTTCGCCCCAATAATAAATATTTCTTGTTAATTATATATATAATGGTATCACTTATCAACATAAAATTCATGAAAATTTAAAATAAAATTTAATAAAAAATAAAAGGCTATTTTTAATAAATTTTATTAAAAACAACCTTCTTTTTTTAAGTAATTTTTTATTTTGAAATTACTGCTTTTAATTTTTCAAGTCCTATAATTAAAGCTCCACCTATTATAAAAAATATTATATTAAAACTTTTAAAAGTCATTGCGTTTTGTGGAACTTCTAAAGTAGTTGGTCCCATAAATATAGCATATAATGAACCTATCATAAGACCTAAAACAAGAAATATAACTTTTGACCTATATTTTTCTAAAGAATAACGTATTATTTTTATTGTTGAGCATATTCCTACTATTATTCCTAGTGCAAATACAATTAATATTACTGTATAAGAAAAGTCAAATTTTAAAAATGATTTTATAGCATTCATTATAGGTGCATATAAACCAAATATAAGTAATAAAGTTGATCCTGAAATTCCAGGTAAAACCATTGCAGATATTGCTATCATTCCAGCTATAAATACATATAGAACTCTTACTATATTTAAATTACTAAAGGCAAGATTCATTCCACCTTCTCCACCTGAACTTGGATTAAAATAAGTAATTAAAGACACTATTATTATTCCTATAATTAAAAATATTATATCTTTACCCTTTCCTGATATTGTTTCTTTTTCTTCTTTATAAATTAATGGAATAGAACAAATAATAAATCCTGTAAATATTGAGCTTATAGCATATATATGCTTTTCAAATACTGATGTTATAAATAAAACTGCTAATATAAACCCTACAATCCATCCCATACCAAGTTTAATTAAAAATTTAATAGCTTTCTTTTTATCTTTTCCTTGTGATACAAGTGCATCTAAAGAACCTATAAAATCATCATAAAAGCCCATTATAAAAGCTATAGTTCCTCCCGAAACACCTGGTACACTATCTGCTAGTGCCATAAAAAATCCACCTATAATATTAATAATACTCATCTTTTCCTCCTAAAAACTATAATAAAAATAACATCTCATATTATACTATATTTTTTTAAGTTTGTTATATTAAAATTTTGTAAATTTTTTCTTTATATAATATAAAGTGAAATTATATATCCTATTATACTTCCAAAAATTCCACCACAGATTACATCTGTTGGATAATGTACAAATAAATACATTCTTGAAAATGAAATTAATATAGCTAAAATGAAAAATAAATATGCAAAAGGAATTCCTCCAAATATACATACAGTTGCTACTGCAAAGGAAGAGGCTGAATGTCCTGAAGGGAATGAATATCCTATAGGTTTTTTTATTAAAAGTTCTGCTTCTTTAGATTCTCTAAAAAAAGGCCTACTTCTTCTTACAATTGGTTTTATTACTCCTTCAACTATACCTGCTGAAGTGGCTATTGCTAAAAGTATTGCTAAGCCAAATTTATATTTTCCTCTTTTTAGCATAATTATAGCTATAAGTATCCATGCAAGTCCACCATTTCCAAGACCTGTTATAACAGGCATAATCTTATCTAAAAACTTACATTTCATATGTTTATTTATGTATTTTAATATTTCATAATCTGATTTTTTTATAAATTCAAACATAAAAATCCATCCTTATTATATAGAATTTTCCTTATACCTAAATTTTATCAGCTTGAAAATTATTATATCTTCAAGCTGAAACATTTTAGGTTTTAGCTATTTAAAAGCTGAAACATTTCATTTACTGTTCTTTTTACCTTACTTGGAAGTCTATCTATTGCTCTTTGTCTCTTTTTATCATCATTTATTTGTGCTATTTTAATAACTTCCTGTTGAAGTCCTGGTATACTATTAAGTTCATTTACTAATCCATTAAATTTTTGAGCAAACACAGGGTCTTGCATTCTTTTCTTTATTAACATTATTAACTCATAAGGATTCAATTTATTCACCTTCTAAAAGATTATAATTTATATTATTCATATAAATTTCTATTGTTTCCTTAAGATTTACTATCTTTTATTATTTTTTATTTCCTTTGAACATAGTTTTATAATATCTTTATAAAGATTTTCATATTCACTTTCTATAGCATTATTTAAAATTAATTTTTTTAATGTTATTTCTTCATCCTTATTTAATATTTTTTCTAAATTATTTTTAGTTGTGATATAAAATTCCCATTGATTTATATCTAAAGGATTTAAGTCTTCTTTTGTTCTGTGGGACAATACACAAAACACATAAATAAATCCTTGTTTGTTTTTTCCTATATTAAAGCTTATTTCCTTTGTATCTTCCTCTTCTTGTGAAGTAATATATGAAGCTGACCTTACATCTATTGGTATTCCTTCCTTTGATGTTAAATCATGTCCATCAAAATATTGAAACTTTCTATCTGTAATTTTTAATGCCTTTGCTACAATAAACTTACTTATGTCATCTCTTATTTTATAAGATATTAAATTTGAATATTGAAAAGACCAAAAATCCTTTAAAGTATAAGGTAAAATCTTATTATTATAAGTAAAGTTTTCTTCTCCTGATTTTTTCTCTATACTAATATGATTAATTCCTTCTTTTTCTTTTCCCTCTAAAAGTTCTTGAAGTCTTAATAAAAGCTTTAGAAAAGTTTTATTTTCTATTTCTTCAATCCAAGCTCCATCTCGTTCATTTTCTACCATAATATAATAAGTAAAAAGAACTTTTAAAACAGGATATTCACATATAGAAATTAAACTGTAAAGAGTATCTTGAAAATCACTTAATTTACCTATTATAAATTTAAAATTATAATCTATAAGCTCTGAATTTCTAAAATCTTCTTCAAATTGTATAAAAGTTTTATCATAGGCTGGATAGTATATTCCATTTTTTTCTTCTATTGCATATAATTTTCTGTTATCTTTTCTAAAATAATCTATATACTTTAGCATATATTTTGCTGATATTTTTTCCATACTTTTCACCTTTCTATTTTCTTTTAATAAATATCATTATCACCAAAGAATATTAATAATTTAATTATATATTATTATCTATTTTTTGTTAAGATTCTAAAAACAAATCTATTTTTCCTTATTTTTTTATTATAATAAATTTCCTTTACTTCATTTTTATAGCATATATTTTTATGTGTTATTGAATTATATTTAAATATATGATAATATTAAAATTAAGTATTTTAGGAACTATTATACATTTTTAAGAATCTGTTAAGTTAATATGAAAATTAATATAAATAAGATTTTATAAATATGCATATTAAAAAATTGCATGACAAATAAAGGTTGCTTAAATAAATTTTTAAAAAAGCATCCAATTCTTAATATCTTTAGTTGAATAATTTAGTCCAGCA
>UQBY01000012.1 GCA_900539375.1 uncultured Clostridium sp.
GATTTGGGCAAAGTGGAGAAGAGACATTAAGTCAATTTTTAAGTAAAGATGTTAAACAATTAAAGACTATGTTCTTTAGTCAAGGTAATAAGAGTGTTAATGATTCAAACAAAGTATTAGGTGGAAGTTTTAAAAAAGTAGATGCTAGTAGAGGCACAGATGAAGTAGGACATTATTTATCACAAAATGCTTATAATGTAAATGAGTTAGGTATGACAAGAAATGAGGGACCAGCGTTATTAATGACTAAAGAAGACCATGCACTAACCAGAACTTATAGAGGTAGGGGAAAGCAAACAATGATAGTTGATAAAGGCCTAAATGCACGTCAAAGAATGGTGTTGGATATAATTAACATTCGAGAAAACTTTGGAACAAAATATAATAAAGGATTACTTGAAGCTATTAAGTATGCTAAAACATTACCACAATTTCAAAAGTAAAGGAGATAAATATGAATTTAATTGAAATAGTTAACAAATATCAAAATGAAATATTGGATAAGAGCATTCTTGTTGAATATGGATTGTTTTTCAATGAAGTTGCAGAAAATCGTTGTAAATTTGTAATTGATGAACTTGAGGAACTAGAAGAGTTAAATTGCGTAATTAGAAAGATAGTAGTTGAAGATAAAAATGCTGAAATATATGTGAACACTTATGGTATAGATTTTGAAGAAGAAAACATATATATTTATGCAGATTCATTATGGATTAATACTATGCTTGAAGTGAAAGAAATATATGATTTTTTTGAAGATTTTCATAAAATAGAGCCAACTGATATTGTTTCATTAGTGGAAGATGAAACAATAGATGGAACAGTGGCATTAGTTATTTTAGCAAATGGAATAGAAGAAAATTATAGATCATTTATTAAAAAAAGAAAGTTAAGTAAAATTAAGAGTTTGTATTGGGATTAGAGAATATAGTGACTTTGGTGGTTAAAGAAGAAAATATCTATAGCAAACGATAGAGCTAAGCTCTTTCGCTACGACCATAAGTGCACAGAAAAATACCAGTGACAAGTATAAAGTTGTATTCTTATTTTTTCTAGCACTTTTTCAAATATTCTTTCATTTTAAAATTGTTTATAAATATAAGTTGTTTTATAATATTACTTTCAATATAATTATATTATATGAGTAAATGTGAGGTGTAAGCTATATGATAAAGGTTACAGTTAAGATAAATGGAAGAGAGTATAATTTAAAAGGAAATGATAATGAAGAATATTTAAAAAATGTTTCAAGTTTTGTTGACGGAAAAATAAAACAAATAAAAGCTAATAATGGTGTTTTAAGTTCTGTAGATGCAAGTGTTCTTGCAGCTATTAATATTGCAGATGAGTTATATAGAACAGATTCTGAAGCTGATGAACTTTCGAGCAGAAATAAAATTGTAGAGGAAAAGTGTCAAAAGCTTGAGGAAGAAACAAAAAGACTTAGAGATAGATGTGAAGTTTTATTAGTTGAAAAAGAAGGTTATGATGATAAAAGGGAAGAAGTTAAAAAAGAACTTACAGAAAGAATAAATTCTTTAAAAGATGAGAATAATAAATTAATAGGAAAGAATAATGAATTAACAAGAACATATGAAAAAACTTTTAAAGAAAATGAAGAGTTAAAAAGAATTCATGATAGAAATAAATCTGAAGTAAATGAAGCAAATGCACTAAAGTCTGATTTAAGAAAAGAAATTGAAGCTAAGGAAAAGGAATATAATGAATTAAAAAAAGAAAATGAAAGACTTTCAAATGAAAATAAAGAAATAAAAAAGCTAAATGAGAAAAGCAAAATAGAGTTAAATCAAGCTAAAAATCTAAATGAAGGTTTAGTAAAGGAAATTTCAACTTCAAAAGAAAACATAAATAAATATGTAAAAGAAATAGAAAGTCTAAAAAATGAAAATTTAGAAGCTAAAAAGTTAAGTGAAAAGCTAAAATTAGATTTAGATAAAGTAAGTACAATAAAAGCTTCCTTATCTAGAGAAGTAACAAGTGAAAAAGATAAAAATTTAAGCAATTTAAGAAAGATTGAAGAATTAAATAAAGAAGTTCAAAAAGCTAAAGATATAAGTGAAAAAAATAAAATAGAAATAAATCAATCAAATAATTTAAGAAAAGCTTTAGCAGAGGAGATTAAAAAGCTTAAGGAAGAAAAAATAGATTTAGAAGAAAAAGTTAAAAATGTAGAAAATGAAAAATTAGAAATTAAGAAAATAAGTGAAAAAACAAAGCTTGAGCTTAATCAAACTAATAATGTAAGAGATGGCTTAATAAAAGAAATTAATTCTATTAAAAAGCAAAAAGAAGAAACAGTAAGTGAAGTTAAAAAATTAAAAAATGAAAATATTACTTTAAATGAAAAAATTAATACTTTAAATAATGAAAATAAAAAAATAGAAAATATAAATGAAGAAAAGAAAATAGAAATTAAAAATCTTACTGAATCTAATAATAAATTAGATAAAGAAATTAATAATTTAAAAGAAGAAAATAATAATTTAACAAAAGAAATAGAAAAACTTAATTTAGAAAGTAATGATTTTAAAGAGAAGTATGAAAACAGTAAAGAAAAGTTAGAACAAGCAAATAGTTTAAGAAGTGTTTTAGCAAAGGAAATAACTGATGTAAAAGATAAAAATAAGGAATTAAATAAAGAAATTGATAAAGTTAAAATTGAAAATAACAATTTAAAAGATAAAATTCAAGAAGCTGAAAATAAAGAAAAAAATATTAAAAATGAATTAGAAGAATTAGTTTCAAGTAAAGAAATAGTAGAAGGTAAATTTAAAGAATCTCAAGAAAAAGAAGAAAACTTAACAAAAGAAATTAATATATTAAAAGAAAAGGAAGCACAATTAAATAAAGAAGTATATAAAATAAGTAAAGTAAAAGAAAGTTTAGAAGAAAAAATATATGAGGTAAATGTAGAAAAAGAAGAACTTGTAAAGAAGATAGATTTAAAAAATAAGGTTATTGATAATGGAAAAGATTCAACTAAAGAATTAAGAAGTGCAAAATATAAAATTATGGAACTTGAAAATAAATTACTAGAAACTCAAATTCAGTTAGCTAAACTAAAAAAAGCACAAAATCCTTTAAGAAAAAAATAAATTTAGAGGCTTAAGTTAAGCCTCTTATTTATTTTATTAAAAGATTTGTATATAATTTAAATAGAGAATTGACTTTTAAAAAGTAAAAATTAAAATTTTAGCTATTTAAAAGAAAACTTAGGAGATATAGAAAAAATGAGAAAAGTAGAATTATTAGCACCAGCTGGAAGTATAGAAAGTCTTTATGCAGCTATAAATAATGGTGCAGATGCAGTTTATTTAGGAGGAAGTAAGTTCTCAGCTAGAGCTTATGCATCAAATTTTGATAATGAAACTATGAAAAAGGCTGTAGATTATTGCCACAGCTATGGTGTTAAGATATATGTAACAATGAATACCTTACTTAAAGAAAAGGAACTTAATGAGGCCATTAAATATGTAGGATATTTATATGAGATAGGTGTAGATGCCCTTATTGTTCAAGATTTAGGTTTAGTTAATCTTATACAAGAAAAATATAATGATTTTGAAATACATGCATCAACACAAGTTACAATACATAATGGAGAAGGAGCTATTTATTTTAAAGAAAAAGGTTTTACAAGGATAGTTTTATCTAGAGAACTTTCTTTAGAAGAAATAAAACATATTTCAAAGGATTTAAATATTGAAACAGAAATGTTTATTCATGGAGCTTTATGTGTATGTTATTCAGGTCAATGTCTTATGAGTTCTATGATAGGTGGAAGAAGTGGAAATAGAGGAAGGTGTGCTCAGCCTTGTAGAATGGAATATACCTTAAAGTCTAATAACATGGGAGAGAAAAAAGCCTATCTTTTAAGTCCTAAAGATATGTGTACAATAGAAAATATTAAAGACATTATAGATTCAGGAGCATATTCTTTAAAGGTTGAAGGAAGAATGAAAAGACCAGAATATGTAGCTGGAGTGGTAGAAAATTATAGAAAAGCAATAGATAAAGAATATTATAATAAAAAATTTAATGTTCAAGAAGGAAAAAAGGTATTACTTCAATTATTTAATAGAGAAGGCTTTTCTACTGCTTATTTAAGAAAAAATATAGGAAAAGATATGATGAGCTATAAATTTCCTAAAAATACTGGAGTAGAAATAGGTAAAGTATTAGATAATGGAGAAGTTATATTAAAAGAAAGCTTATCTCTTGGAGATGGAATAAGATTTAAAGATAAGGGCTTTACTTTAAGTAAAATATTAAAAAACAAACAAGAAGTAAAAAAAGCAGAGATAGGAGATAGAGTAACCTTATTTCCCAAGGAATATAAAAAAGGAGAAATATTATATAGAACTTCAAGTAAAGAGCTTTTTTTAAGTTTAGAAGAAAGTATAAAGCCTTATATGAAAAAAATATCTTTAAGAGGAGAGGTAGATTTTAAGGTTAATTTTAAAATAAAGCTTAAAACTTCATTTATGGGTAAAATCTATGAAGTTGAAGGGGATATAGTAGAGAAAGCTTCTAATAAGCCTTTAGACAAAGAAAGAATAATTAATGCATTAAAAAAGTCAGGGGAGTATCCATATAAGCTTGAAAATATAGAGTTTTCAGCCTTTGAGGAAGGATTTATAAAAATAGCTTCTCTTAATAATTTAAGAAGAGAGCTTTTTGATAAAATTTTAAAAGATGTTACTTCAAAATATAGAAGAAAAAGAGATATAAAAGAAACTTTAAAAAAGGATATTAATTTAAAAGAAAATAAAGAACTTTCCATATTATATACTTGTTGTACTAAAGAACAGTTAAAGGCTTTAGGAGAATTAAAGGTAAAAAATATTGGAGTTGATTTATCTTTAAAAAGTAAGGATAGAATATCTTTAAAGGATTTAGAAGAATTTAAAGATTTAAATTTATATATTTTAACTCCAGAAATAATAAAGGAAGAATTTGATTTAGTAGTTGAAGAAATAGAAAAAGCTTCAAAATACATAAAAGGAGTTATAACATCTAATGCAGGAATTATAAATAAGTTTAAAGATAAACTTTATTTAATTGGAGATTATAAACTTAATATATTTAATTCTAAAGCACTAGAATTTTATAGAGAAGATTTAAACAATGTTTCTTTAAGCCTTGAACTTAATAGAAAAGAAATAAAAGAAATAGGTGATAAAGGAGCAGTGCTATGTGGAATATATGGGAAAACTGAACTTATGGTAAGTGAGTATTGTCCTATAGGAAGTAGCTTTGGAGGAAAGTGTAAGGATAAAGATTGTAATGGAGCTTGCATGAAAGATAGCTTTACACTTATTGATAGAATGAATGAAGGCTTTAAAGTTATGACAGATAAATATTGTAGAAGTCATATATTAAATTCTCTTCCTTTAAATCTTATTGATGAAATTAAGGATTTAAAAGCTATTGGAATAAATGAATTTAGAGTTGATTTTAAAGATGAAAGTGAAAATGATGTTATAGAAATAGTAAATGAAATAAAGGGAGTTAAAAAGGTAGAAGGAAAGAAATTTACTAAGGGGCATTATAAAAGAGGTGTAGAATAAAATGAATGAAAAATCATTAAATACTTTAGAATTTTATAAAATAAAAGAAAAGTTAGAAAAATATGCAGTTACAGCTGGTGGTAAAGAACAAGCACGAAATCTATCACCATATGATTCTATATATGAAGTAAAAAATGCTTTAGAAGAAACTAAAGAAGCCTATGATATATTAATAAAAAAAGGGAATCCTCCTTTTGAAGGGCTTTATGATATTAAAGAAGCCTTAGAAAGGGCAAAAAAAGGAGGAACTCTTTCTTTAGCACAACTTCTTTATGTAGGTAATATGCTTAGGTGTACAGAAAGGGTAAAGGAGTATTTAGCTAGAAGAGATGAAGAAGAAAGCTTTCCAAAGCTTGAGGATTTAGCTTATATTTTAACTCCAATAAAAAATCTTCAACTTGAAATAGAGAAATCAATAGTTTCAGAAGAGGAAGTTGCAGATAAGGCAAGTGGAACTTTATATAATATAAGAAGAACTTTAAAGGAAAAAAACTCCTCTGTTAGAGAAAAAATTAATAGTATTGTTAGAAGTAATGCAAAATATCTTCAAGATGCTATTTATACAATGAGAGGAGATAGATATGTTCTTCCTGTTAAAGCTGAATATAGAGGAGCAGTTCCAGGACTTGTTCATGACCAAAGTTCAACAGGTGCAACTCTTTTTATAGAACCTATGAGTCTTGTAAATCTTAATAATGAAATAAAAGAATTAAAGCTTAAAGAACAAGCAGAAATAGAAAGGATTATATGGACACTTTCTGCTAAGGTTAAGGATAATATTAAAATTTTAAATAGCAATATGAAAATTTTAAGAGAAATAGATTTTATATTTGCAAAGGGAAAATATGCTTCATCAATAAATGGAATAATGCCTATGGTAACTGATGATGGTTCCTTTGATTTAATTCAGGTAAAGCATCCATTAATAGACCCTTTAAAGGTTGTACCTTCAGATATTTATTTAGGAAAAGACTTTAATGTAATAATGATTACAGGACCTAATACAGGTGGTAAAACTGTAACAATAAAAACAGTTGGCTTAACTCATATTATGGCAATGAGTGGACTTTTAATATGTGCAAAAGAAGGTTCTAAAATAAGCTTTTATAAAGAAATTTTTGCAGATATTGGAGATGAACAAAGTATAGAACAAAGTCTTTCAACTTTTTCATCACATATGACAAAAACAGTTTCAATAATGGAAAAAGCAGATGAAGATTCTTTAGTTTTATTTGATGAATTAGGCGCAGGAACAGACCCTACAGAAGGAGCAGCCCTTGCAATTGCAATTATAGAAACATTAAGGGAAAGAAAAACAAAGGTAATTGCTACAACTCACTATAGTGAACTAAAGGGATATGCTTTAAGAACTGCTGGAGTTGAAAATGCTTCAGTTGAATTTGATGTAGAAACACTAAAACCAACTTATAGGCTTTTAATAGGAGTACCTGGAAAATCTAATGCCTTTGAAATAAGTAGAAGACTTGGTTTACCTAATTATATTATAGAAAGAGCTAAAGATAATATATCTAAAGATAATTTACAATTTGAAGATTTAATAAGAGACCTTCAAGAACAAAGTATAAGAGCAAAGAAAGATGCAAGAGAAGCTGAAATGTTAAAAAAGGAAGTAGAAAAATCTAAAACTTTATATGAAGAAAAGTTAAAGCGTCTTGAGATAACAAGAGATAAAGCTTATAATGAGGCAAGAATTGAAGCTAAAAAAATTGTTTCTGAAGCAAAGGATGAGGCTGATGAAATTTTAAAAGCTATGAGAGAACTTGAGAAGCTTGGAATAGCTGAAGGTGGAAGAAAGAGACTTGAAGAGGAAAGAAAGAAACTTAAAGATTCTTTAGAAAATAAAGAAAAGGCATTAATAAAAGAAAGAGAAAATACAGGAAAGACAATTTCAAAGGTAACTTTAGGAATGGAAGCTTTCTTACCTTCATTAAATCAAAAGGTAGTAATAGTTAGTATGCCAGATAATAAAGGAGAAGTTCAAGTTGAAGCTGGTATTATGAAAATTAATGTAAAACTTAAAGACCTTAGAGTAGTTGAAGGCACAAAAGAAAATACTAAAGTTAAAAAGAAAAGAGAGTTAAAACTTAATTTAAAATCAGTAGAAAGTAGAATAGACCTTAGAGGACTTGATGCTGAAGAGGCATGTTATAGAACAGATAAATACTTAGATGAAGCTTATTTAGCTAATTTAGGAGAAGTAACTGTAGTTCATGGAAAGGGTACAGGAATCCTTAGAAAAGCAATAACAGATATGTTAAAAAGACATCCCCATGTAAAATCTTATAGACTTGGAGCTTACGGAGAAGGTGGAGATGGAGTAACTATGGTTGAATTAAAGTAGGTGAAAAAATGTATTTAATAAGTGCCTGCCTTTGTGGAGTAAATTGTAAATATAATGGTTTAAATAATTTAAATGATAAATGTCTTGAACTTTTAAGAAAGGGAGAAGCCCTTTTAGTTTGTCCAGAACAACTTGGAGGATTAAATACTCCTAGAATTCCATCAGAAACATTAGGAAATGCTAAAGATATTATAGAATTAAATAAAGGAAAAGTTATAAATAAAGAAGGAAAAGATGTTACAAAGGAATTTTTAAAGGGAGCAAAAGAAGCCTTAAAAATTGCAAAAGAAGCTAATATAAAAAAAGCTATACTTAAAGAAAGTAGTCCTTCTTGTGGGAGTAATTTTGTTTATGATGGAAGCTTTACTGGAAATAAAATTAAAGGGAAGGGAATTACAGCATATCTTTTAGAAAAAGAAGGAATAGAGATTATATCTGAAAAAGATTTAGATTAGAAAAGAAATAATATAATTTCTTGACAGTATTAAAAGTAAAAAGGTAGAATTTATATAGCAAATTAGAGAAGAAAGGAATGATTTTTTTGGAAGGAACATGGATAGAAGTTAGAGTTATTACTAAAAGTGAGGCTCTTGAACCTATTTCAGGAATATTTTATGGATTAGATTGTAAAGGGGTTGCAATAGAAGACCCTCAAGATATATTAGGAAGAGAACAAGGCCCTTTAACATGGGATTTTGCAGATATAAATGTATTAGAACATAAAGGAAAATTTGCTTTAGTTAAGGGTTATTTTTCAGATGAAGATAACATAGAAGAAATAGTTAAATATGTTAAAGAAAAAGTTGAAGAAATTAAAGAACTTGGAATAGATGTTGGTGAAGGAACTGTAGAATCTGAAATTATGCATGAAGAGGATTGGGCTAATAATTGGAAGAAATATTATAAGCCAACTAAAGTTGGAGAAAAGATAGTTGTAAAACCAATATGGGAAGAATATGAACCAAAGGAAGGAGAACTTGTTTTAGAACTTGACCCTGGTATGGCCTTTGGAACAGGAGAACATGAAACTACAAGGATGTGCATTCAAGCATTAGAAAAGTTTACTAAAAAAGATAGTGTAGTATTTGATGTAGGATGTGGTTCAGGAATATTAGCAATAGCTGCTGCAAAGCTTGGAGCTAAAAAAGCAATAGGAGTAGATTTAGATCCAGTGGCAGTTGAATCTGCAAAAGAAAATGTTGGCTTTAATAACTTAGATAATATAGAGATTTTAGAAGGAAATCTTATAGAAGTTATTGATGGAAAGGCTGATATAGTAGTTGCAAATATTATAGCTGAAGTTATATGTATATTAACAGAAGATGTAAGTAGAGTAATTAAGCCAGGAGGATATTTTATAACTTCAGGAATAATTCATGATAGAGTAGATATGGTTACAGATAAACTTAAAGAATGTGGATTTGAAGTTGAAAAAATAAATAAAGATGGTGAATGGAACTGTATAATTGCAAAGCTAAAATAAATTAAGGAGAATTTTTTAATGCATAAATTTTTTACTCCAAAGGAAAATATTAATGAAGTAGAAGGAAAGATATTAGGTGATGATGTTAAACATATTTACAAGGTTTTAAGACTAAGTGAAGGAGAAAAGATAGTTTTAAATAATTGTAATGGAAAAGAATATTTATGTGAAATTTCTAATATTTCAAAAACTGAGGTTTTAGTAAATATAATAAAAGAATTAGATATAGATAATGAAAGTAATGTAAATATTTATTTATTCCAAGGTCTTCCAAAGGCTCAGAAGATGGATTTAATTGTTCAAAAGGGAACAGAACTAGGAGTTTTAGAATTTATTCCTGTTATAACAGAAAGAGTTGATGTTAAGTTAAAGGGAGATTTTAAAAAGCTTGATAGACTTAACAGAATAGTATTAGAAGCAGCAAAACAAAGTAAAAGAAGTATAATACCAAAGGTTTTAGAGCCAATAACATTTAATGAAGTTCTTAAAAAAGTAGAAGAAATGGACTTGTTTTTAGTACCCTATGAAAATGCAGAAAATTTTGGCCTTAAGGGTGTTTTAAAGGTTCTTAAAGAAGAAAATAAAATAGACAATATTAAAAATATAGGTATAATAGTTGGCCCAGAAGGTGGCTTTGAAAAAGAAGAAATAGAAGCTTTAAAAGAAGAGGGAGCTTATATAATAACTTTAGGTAATAGAATTTTAAGAACAGAAACAGCTGGCTTTGTTTTAGCATCATTACTACAATATGAGTTTGGCGATTTAGGAGGAAATATTTAAATGAAAGTTGCATTTTCTACATTAGGATGCAGAGTTAATCAGTATGAATCAGAAGCAATGGCAGAAAAATTTATAAGAGAAGGATATGAAGTGGTAGATTTTTCTGAAATAGCTGATGTTTATGTTATAAATACTTGTACAGTAACAAATATGGGAGATAAAAAATCAAGACAGATTATAAGTAAGGCAAGAAGATTAAATAATAATGCTATTATAGCTGTTGTAGGATGTTATTCTCAAATGGCTCCTAAGGAAGTATCTGAAATAGAGGGAGTAGATGTTGTCTTAGGTACTAGAAATAAAGGAGATGTAGTTTACTACGTAAATAAGGCAAGGGACGAGGAAAAAGTTCAAGTACATGTTGAAGGAGTTCTTAAAAATAAAAAATTTGAAGATCTTAACATAGAAGAATATCAAGATAAAACAAGAGCTTTTTTAAAGATTCAAGATGGATGTAATAGATTTTGTACTTATTGTGCAATTCCTTATGCAAGAGGGTCAGTATGTTCAAAAGAACCAAGAAAGGTTATAGATGAAGTTAAAAAATTAGCCTCTCATGGATTTAAAGAAGTAATTTTATCAGGAATACATACAGCCTCTTATGGATTAGATTTAGATGGCAATATAACTTTAATTGATTTAATTGAAGATATAGAAAAAATTCATGGAATAGAAAGAGTTAGAATAGGTTCAATAGAACCAGCTTTCTTTACAAATGAAGTTATAGAAAAGATAAAAGGCTTTAAAAAGTTATGTCCTCATTTCCATTTATCTCTTCAAAGTGGATGTAATACTGTTTTAAAGAGAATGAATAGAAGATATACAGCTGAAGAATATGAACATATAGTTAATATATTAAGAGATAATATAAAAGATGTTTCAATTTCAACTGATGTAATTGTAGGTTTTCCTGGGGAAACTGAAGAGGAATTTAATGAAACTTATAAGTTCTTAAAAAGAATTAAACTTACAAAAACACATATTTTCAAATATAGTCCAAGAAAAGGCACAAGAGCAGCAGAAATGAAAGGTCAACTTGATGGAAAAATTAAAGAGGAAAGAAGTAAAGCTCTTATAGCATTAAATGATATAAATGAAGAAAATTTCATTAAAAAGTATATAAACAAAAATGTTAAAGTTCTTTTAGAACAAGAAGTAAAGGAAAAAGAAAATATTTTTGAAGGATATACAGAAAATTATATAAAAGTTCAGGTAGAAAAACCTGAAAATATAAAATCTGGTGATATAATAGAATGTAGGATAGAAAAAGCTCACAAAGATTTTGCAGAAGGAAAGATTATATAGGAGGGTAAAAAATGGAAGATTGTATTTTTTGTAAAATAATAAAAGGGGAAATTCCAAGTAAGAAAGTTTATGAAGATGATAAGGTAATAGCATTTCATGATATTAATCCTGAAGCACCTGTTCATGTTTTAGTTATACCAAAGGAACATATTCAAAGTGCAAATGCTATAAATGAAGAAAATGCTAGTATAGTAGCACATATTTTTGTTGTAATAAATAAAATAGTAAAAGAATTAGGAATAGATGAAAGTGGATACAGAGTATTAACTAATATTGGAAAAGATGGAGGACAGACAGTTCCTCATATGCATTTTCATATTCTTGGTGGAAAAGAATTACCTATTAAATTAGCATAAAATTTAATTTTTAAAATATAATAATAAAAAATTAAATTTAAAATATAATTTTGCAAGAGATATTGACAGTATTGAGAAAATTATTGTATAATATCACGTGTGTTATTAAGCCCGTAGCTGAGTTGAATTTATAATTTTAGCTAGCGGAGGGAGGGATAATTATGTCAGAGATTAAAGTTGGAGAAAACGAAACACTTGAAAATGCGCTAAGAAGATTCAAAAAGAAGTGTGCTAGAGCTGGAGTTCTTTCAGAAGTAAGAAAGAGAGAACACTATGAAAAGCCAAGCGTTAAGAAAAAGAAGAAATCAGAAGCTGCTAGAAAAAGAAAGTTTAAGTAGGCAATTGCTTTTTGAAAGAAGGTGATGATAATGCCAACAATTAAAGAAAGACTTCAAGAAGATTGGAAGACGGCTATGAAGGCCAAAGATAAATTTAAAGCAAATGTTTTAAGTACTGCAAAGTCAGCTATCTTATTAGTTGAAAAAACTGATAATAGAAAAGTTGAAGATGCAGAAGTTATAGAAATATTAGCAAAAGAAGTCAAGCAAAGAAGAGAGGCTATGCTTGAATTTGAAAAGGGAAATAGACAAGATTTAGTTGATCAGAACAAAGCTGAGATAGAGATTTTGTTAAATTACCTTCCTCAGCAGTTAAGTGAAGAAGAAATCAAAAAAATAGTAGAAGATTCAGCTATAGAATTGGGCGCAAGTAGCATTAAAGACATGGGTAAAGTTATGGCAGCAGTAAGACCTAAAACTTTAGGTAGAGCTGATGGCAAACTTGTAAGTCAACTCGTAAAAGAGTATTTAACTAATAAATAACAAAAAGGACTCCTAGGAGTTCTTTTTGTTATTTTTTTTTGCCTTAAAACATAATATACAAAGAGAAATTTTTTAGGAGTTTATTTTATGAAAAATAAGTTAATTAGAGGAAAAGAATTTTTAGCTGAAAAACTAGATATTCCAATAGACGTTATGATAGATATACCTAAAATTATACTCCTTGGAAAAGAGGAACTTACAATAGAAAATCATAAAGGGATAATAGCCTTTAGTGAAAAAGAAATAAAGGTTTTATCAAAGAGAGGGGTTATAAAAGTTCAAGGAAATAATTTTGAAATTTTTTATATAGGAAGTAATAGTTTAACAATAAATGGTGAAATAACAACAATTTCCTATGAAGGTGAAAGTATATGAAAAAAAGTATATTAAATAGAGGGAGTATAACAATAGAAATAAATTCTTTAAACCCAGAAAAAATATTAAATATTTTATGGAAAAGAGATATAGACATTATTGAGGCAAAAAAAACTAGCATAACAACAATATTTTTAACTATAAGTTATGAAAATTATAAAGAAGTTTACAAGATAGTTGAAAATTGCAAAGGAAAAATAAAGATAATAAAAAAAACTGGAATAATATTCTTCTTAGAAAGGGTTCAAAAAGAAGTTACCCTAATTCTTGGAGGAATTTTATTTTTCATAGTATTATATATTCTCTCTACATATATCTGGGGAATAGAAATAGAAACTGAAGAAAATCTTGCACCTTATGAAGTGAGAAAAGAATTAGCTTTAATAGGAATAAAACCAGGGGTAGCTAAAAAATATATAGATGTAGATACTATTGAAAAAAAACTTTCAAGTAATGATGATAATATATTATGGTTAAGGGTAAGAATAGAAGGCTCTATATTAAAGGTTGTTGTAAAAGAAAAGATAACTCCTCCTAAAATAAAAACTGATGAAATATTAGGAAGTTGTATAGCTTCAAGGGCTGGAGAGGTAAAAAGAATATTTATAGAAGCAGGAAGTGCAAATGTAACAGTAGGAGATATAGTTAATGAAGGAGATATTCTTATTAATGGAACTCAAGGAAAGGAAGGAGTTGAGTTTGAAACTCCAGCTAAAGGAATTGTAATTGCAAATACTTTTTATGAAAAGGAAATGGAAGTTCAAATATCAGGAAAGAAATTAGTGAGAGGAAAGGGAAAACTTAAAGATATATATTTAAATTTCTTTGGAAAGAAAATTTATCTAAAAAAGGCTATAAACAAATTTAAGTATTATGATAAAATAGAAAGTAGTAAAGGGATAATTAATACCATAATTTACTTTGAAAGAAAGGAAGAAGAAATAAATATAGATAAAGAATTAGCAATTGAAAAGGCAGCAGAAAGGTTAGAAGAATCTTTAACTAAAGAATTAACTAATGATGGGAAAATTATAGATAGAAAAATAGAAGCAGAAGAAATAGATGGTGAAAGAATTAGAGTAAAAGTAAATTTTGTTGTGGAACAAAATATTGCTAAAGAATCAACAGAATAAAGTTTTAAAATTAAGAAGGTGAAACAATGGATAATAAAACAAGGGGTAAAAAAATAAATGTTATAAGAGATAAATCTCAAAGGATGCTTATATTAACATTAACATTTGTTGTTACCTATTTTTTAATTATAGTAGCTATTTCCCCAAAAAAATATGACTTAAAATCTGGAGATATAGCACAATCAGATATAAAAGCTCCAAGAGAAACTGTAGATGAAGTTGCATCTCAAGAAGTATTAGATGAGGCTTTGAAAAAAGTAGATAAACAATATACTCAAAAAAGTGAAGTAAAGACTAATGTTGAAAATCAGGTTAAAGATTTATTTCAAAAAATTATTGAATTAACTTCATCACAAAAAGATATAAAAAATAAAGTAAAAGAGTTAACTAGCTATAAAAATTTTTCCTTAAGTGAACATGATGCTACCACCTTATTAAGTTTAAATAGAGATACATTAAAAAATCTTCAATGGGAGATATTAGATATATTAAATACAGTTTATGAAACAAATATACAAGATGGAAATGAAGAAAGTTTGTTAGCTGCACAACAAACAGCTAATTCTGAAATGGATAAACTTAATTTAGATTCTTCCTATGAAAGTATAATAAGAAATATTGTTTTAAGTAAAATAGAACCTAATTTATTTTATGATGAAGAAAAAACAAATGAAAAAATAGAAGAAGTTAAAAAGAGTACAGAAAAAGTAATAATTAAAAAGAATCAAATAATAGTTAAAGAAGGAGAACCTATTACAGAAGGTCAAATACAAACTCTTAAGGAACTTGGAATTATAGGGGAAGGTAAAACAGGAAGCTTACTAGTATTATATATTTTAACTGCTATGTTTATTGGTATTATTTTGTATCTTCAATATACATATGTTAAGAAAAACCATAAAGCAATTTATGAAGATAATAAAAAACTTATATTAATATGTTTATTAAATGTAAGCTATTTAGTTTTAGCAAGTGGAGTTAAATATGTATCTCCTTATTTAATTCCTATGGTTTGTACACCTTTATTATTAAGTATGTTAATTAATCATAAAGTTTCTTTAGTATTAAGTTCATATAATGTTATATTACTTGGTGCATTAATAGAATTTGACCCACAAATTATACTATTAGCATTTATAAGTACAATTTTAAGTTCTACTATATTAAGAAAAATGCAACAAAGAAATGATATAATATATGCAACTCTTGGAATAGGGTTATTATGTGGAATATTAAATTTTCTCATAGGTAATATGGTGTCAATTAATATTAAAGAGGTTATTATAAATAGTTTATTAACTATAGTTGGAGTGTTAATATCTGGAGTTTTAACAATAGGAATACTTCCATTTATAGAAAATACTTTTGATGTTGTTACTACATTAAAATTATTAGAACTTAGCAATCCTAATAGTCCATTATTAAGAAAGCTTCTTATGGAGTCACCAGGAACATATCATCATAGTATGCTTGTTGCAAATTTAGCTGAAATGGCAGCAGAAGAAGTAGGAGCAAATCCAGTTGTTACTCGTATAGGTGCTTATTATCATGATGTTGGAAAAACTTCAAGACCATACTTTTTTAAAGAAAATCAAATTGGAAATGAAAATCCTCATGATAAAATAACAGCTGCTTTAAGTGCAAGAATAATAATATCTCATGTTAAAGATGGAGTAGAATTAGCTAAGGAGTATAAATTACCTAAAGTAATTCAAGATATAATAGCAGAACATCATGGAACTACTTTTGTTAGATATTTTTATATAACAGAAAAAAATAATTCTGATGACCCAGATAGTATTAATGAAGATGATTATAAATATCCAGGACCAATTCCAAGTACAAAAGAATCTGGAATAATAATGCTTGCAGATTCAGTAGAAGCTGCTGTAAGGTCAATAACAGAACCTACCTCAGAAAAAATTGAGCAAATGGTTTCTAATATAATTGATGGTAAGATAAAGGATAAACAATTAAATAATTGTGATTTAACTTTTAAAGATTTAGATAAAATAAAAGAATGTTTTTTAAAAGCTTTAAAAGGAATATATCATCAAAGAATAGAATATCCAACAGAAAAAATTAGAACAGTAAAAAAAGAGGAGAATAAATAATGCTTTATATTGATGACAGACAAGAAAAAATAAAACCAACAGAAGAACTTATTGATAAAATTAAAGCTACAATTGATTTCGCTTTAAAAGAAGAAGGAGTAAAAATTCCCTATCAAATATCATTGTTATTTGTTGATAATGAAGAAATAAGAGAAATAAATAAAGAAAATAGAAATATAGATAAAGTAACAGATGTATTATCTTTCCCAATGCTTGATTATGAAGAAGATAAAGTATTTAAAGATATGTATTTAAATTATGAATTTGATGAAACCTTTAAAGATGGTGATGAACTTGTATTAGGAGATATTGTTCTTTCTTTAGAAAGAGCTTTAGAGCAAAGTATAGAATATAATCACTCCTTTGAAAGAGAGGCTTCATATCTTGTGGTTCACTCAGTTCTTCATCTTCTTGGATATGACCATATGGAAGAGGATGAAAAAAAGATAATGAGAAGTGAAGAAGAAAAAATACTAAGTAAAATGAATATAGTTAGGGGATAGGTGAATTAATAATGCAATTTAAAAAATTAGTAGACAGTTTTAATAGTGCAATTAATGGAATTATTAATACTGTAAGAACTGAAAGAAATATGAAAATTCATTTAGTAGCAGCTATATTAGTATTAATAGCTTGTTTCTTTTTTGATATTTCAAAGATGGAGTTTTTAATATTAGCAATTACAATTACTATGGTAATGGCAGCAGAAGTTGTTAATACAGCAATAGAAGCAGTTGTAGATATGAGTACAAATTATTATCATCCACTTGCTAAAATAGCTAAAAATGCAGCAGCTGGAGCAGTATTAATAACTGCTATTAATGCTGTTATAGTTGGATATGTTATTTTTTGGGACAAATTAACTAATATATCATATGTTTTAGTTCATAAAGTTAAAAATTCTCAGCCCTATACAGTGTTAATTATTCTTGTTATAGTAACATTAGCAACTATAATAGTAAAAGCTATATTTGGAGAAGGAACTCCATTAAAAGGAGGCATGCCAAGTGGACATAGTGCATTATCCTTTTCAATTGCAACTGTAATAGCTCTTTTAACAGAAGAACCTATATGTATTATGTTAAGCTATGTTATGGCTTTTATAACAGCACAAAGTAGAGTTGATTCAGAGGTACATTCATTAGTAGAGGTAATAGTTGGAGGAATTTTTGGAACTTTGCTAACTATTTTTGTATTTACAATTTTTAAAATATAAACTTTTGTACATAATATATAATGAATTATAATATTATGGAGGTTTTTTATGGAAAATAAAGAACTAATTTTAAAAGCAATAAAAGCAAGAGAGTTAGCATATTGTCCTTATTCAAACTTTAAGGTAGGTGCAGCAGCACTTTTTGAAGATGGAAAGATATATACAGGCTGCAACATAGAAAATGCTTCCTATGGAGCTACTAACTGTGCAGAAAGAACTGCTATATTTAATGGAGTATCTAAAGGAAATAAAGTTTTAAAAGAACTTGCACTTATTGGAGATATTAATAATTTTACCTATCCTTGTGGAATATGCAGACAAGTAATATGTGAATTTGCAGAAAGTGAAAAGATAAAAATATATATAATAAAAAACAAAGAGGAAGTAATTACAACTACATTAGAAGAGATAATGCCTAAAGCCTTTAACAAAAGGGATTTAGGATAAAATTAGGAGGAAGAATGTTTAAATCAGGATTTGTTACAATAGTGGGAAGACCAAATGTTGGAAAGTCAACATTAATGAATAAAATTTTAGGAGAGAAACTTTCAATAGTTTCAAATAAACCTCAAACAACAAGAAATAATATACAAACAATATTAACAAAGGAAAATTATCAAATTGTCTTTGTTGATACTCCAGGAATACATAAACCAAAACATAAACTTGGAGAATATATGGTAAATTCAGCTAAAGAATCAATGAAGGATGTAGATTTAGTATTATTTCTTACTAATCCAGATACTGAAATAGGAAGAGGAGATAAATTTATATTAGAGTCATTAAAAAATTCTAAAGCACCTGTATTTTTAGTTTTAAATAAAGTAGATGAAAACACCAAAGAAAGAGTTGCAGAATCTTTAAAGATGTATTCTGAAGCTTTTGATTTTAAAGAAATAGTGCCTATATCAGCCTTAAAGGGGAAAAATGTAGATACTTTAGTTAACTTAATGGTAGAAGCTCTTCCAGAGGGTCCTAAGTATTATCCAGAGGATATGATAACAGATGTTCAAGAAAGATTTGTTGTATCTGAAATAGTAAGAGAAAAGGCTTTAAGAACTTTAAGGGATGAAGTGCCTCATGGTATAGCAGTAGATATAATACAAATGAAGAAAAAAGAAAATGGAAATTATCATATAGAAGTAGATTTAATTTGTGAAAAAGATTCTCATAAGGGAATAATAATAGGAAAAAATGGTGAAACTTTAAAGAAGATAGGCTCTGCTGCAAGATATGAATTAGAAAAATTTTTAAATGGAAAAGTTAATATAAAAATATGGGTTAAAGTAAGAAAAGAGTGGAGAGATAATCAAAACTTATTAAAAGAATTAGGTTATAAGAAAACTAAATAATGAATAGGGGATGATTATTCTGTCGCTTTTAAAGTGTAATGGAGTAGTAATAAAAACTCAAGACTATAGAGAAAATGATAAATTAGTATGGTTATATACTGATAATTTAGGAAAAATAACTATGATAGCAAAGGGAGCTAAAAAAAGCAAAAGTAAATTTTTTGCAAATACAATTCCTTTATGTTATGGTGAATATTTATTATTTAAAGGAAAAAGCCTATTTGTTTTACAGGAAGGGAAAATAAATAATTCCTTTCAAGGATTATTAGATAATTTAGATAAGCTTACATATTCTTCTTATGTATGTGAACTTATTGATATAGCTTTAGTTGAAGGAGAAAAAAATATACAAGTTTTTAAAGAGTTTTTAACTACTTTATATTTATTAAATACAGATGCCTTAGATTATGAACTTTTAATAAGATATTTTGAACTAAAGCTTTTAAAAGCAACTGGATATGGATTAAATTTAGATAATTGTGTATGTTGCGGAAAGAAAATAAATGTATCTAATTATATTGATGTATCAAATTTTGGAGGCATTTGTGAATCATGCATAAGAGAAAATGGAATGTATTTATCAAAGGGAGCTTATAATTCATTAAAATTTTTAATAAATACATCTCCAGATAAAATTTATAGATTAAAAATTTCAAATGACATAAAAAAAGAAATTGAAAAAGTAACATTTTATATTATCTCACATAATTATGCTAAAAAGCCTAAAAGTTTAGAAATGTTAAATTATTTAAAGGAGTGATAAGTATGGAAATAACATTAGAGAAAGTAGATAAAGTAATTGAAAGAACAGGGGCTAGCTATAAGGAAGCTAAAGAAGCATTAGAAATGACAGATGGTAATGTTTTAGATGCAATAATTTACCTTGAAGAGAATTTACAAAATAGTGAAAGTGAATATGGTGAATATGAAAAAGAAGAAAAGGGACAAACAATTGAAGAATTTAAAAATTGGCTTAAAGAATTAATAAATAAAGGCAATGTATCTAGAATAAAAATTAAAAAAGATGAAGAAGTTCTTGTAGATGTACCAGTTAATGCAGGAATAGCAGCTGCAGTAATTGGAATTATTGTTCCACCTGTATTAGCTTTTGGAGTTATTGCAGCAGTTGCAACAAAGGTTACTATAGAAATTACAAAAACTGATGGAAGTGTAGAGGTTGTTAATCAATATATATCAAAAGCTACAGAAGACATATCAAAGGCAGCTGGTGGAGTTAAAAACAAAGCATCAAACATGGCAGAAGAAATAAAAAACAAATTTTCTAGAGTAGATTTAAATAAAAAAGATAAAAAAGACCAAAAAGACCAAAAAGACAAAGTAGAATTTGATAATAGTGCTGTGTTTACTTATAGAGTTGATTTTGATAATGAAGATGAAAATGAAGAAGGAAAAGAAGAAGGAAAAGAAGAATAAAAGAAAATATAAGTAAAACCAAGAATTTAAATGATAAATTTATATAAAGAGGAAATATGGGGCAAATAAGTTTAATTTTCTGAAAATTAAGTATAGTCAAACAGAAATCCTGTGGTATAATTATACTATAATAAGAAAAGTTATTCTAATCTGAATTGTCTGAATATTTCCTTCTTTTTTGAAAATTTATATTTTACAATTAAAAGAAAAAGATATAAAAAATAAATAAGAAAAAATATTTTGAAAATTGCAATCGTATACTTGATTTTAAATGTAAATAATGGTAAAATTTAAAAAGACTGAATTATAAAACAATTCAATAAAATTACTACAAATAAGTAAAAATCTATCGGTACTTTAGTAAAGGACTGCTAGTATAAATTAAATTGTGTAAGAATGGAGGAGTTTTGAGATGGAGAATAAATATGTTTATCTTTTTAGTGAAGGAAATGCATCAATGAGAAATCTATTAGGAGGTAAAGGTGCTAATTTAGCAGAAATGACAAACTTAGGAATACCAGTACCTCAAGGATTTACAGTTACAACTGAGGCATGTAATAAATATTATGCAGATGGTAAGAAGATTTCTCAAGAAGTATTAGACCAAATTGAAAGTAGCATAAAGGAATTAGAAAAAATTGCAGGAAAAGAATTTGGAAGCAAAGAAGATCCATTATTAGTATCAGTAAGATCTGGAGCTAGAGCTTCTATGCCAGGAATGATGGATACAATATTAAACTTAGGTTTAAATGATGAAGCTGTTGAAATTGTGGCTAAGAAAACTTCAAATCCAAGATTTGCTTATGATTCATATAGAAGATTTATTCAAATGTTTGCAGATGTTGTTATGGGCATTGAAAAAAGATTATTTGAAGATAAATTAGATGAAATGAAAGAAGCAAAGGGCTATAAAGTAGATACAGACCTTACAGCAGATGATTTAAAAGAATTAGTAGTTCAATTTAAAGACATCTATAAAAAAGAAAAAGGAGAACCATTCCCACAAGATCCAAAGATTCAATTAATAGAATCTGTTACAGCAGTATTTAGATCCTGGGATAACCCAAGAGCAATAGTTTATAGAAGATTAAATGATATACCAGGAGAATGGGGAACAGCAGTAAATGTTCAACAAATGGTATTTGGTAATAAAGGAGAAACTTCAGGAACAGGAGTAATATTCTCAAGAAACCCTGCAACTGGAGAAAAGAAAATTTATGGAGAATATTTAATGAATGCACAAGGTGAAGACGTTGTTGCAGGTATAAGAACTCCTCAACCAATTTCTCAATTAGAAGAACAAAATCCAGAAATATATAAACAATTAGTAGGAATAATAAATACACTAGAATCTCATTATAAAGATATGCAAGATATGGAAATAACAATTGAAGAAGGAAAGCTATACTTCTTACAAACTAGAAATGGTAAAAGAACAGCACAAGCTGCATTAAAAATTGCAGTTGATTTAGTTGAAGAAGGAGCTTTAACTAAAGAGGAAGCAATACTTAAAGTTGAACCAAAACAATTAGATTCTTTACTTCATCCAGCATTTTATTCTGAAGATTTAAAGAAAGCAAAAGTAATTGCAAAAGGACTTGCAGCATCTCCAGGAGCAGCTTGTGGTAAGATTTGTTTCACTGCTGAAGAAGCAAAAGAAAGAGCAGAAAAAGGTGAAAAGGTTGTTTTAGTAAGACTTGAAACTTCACCAGAAGATATAGAAGGTATGATAGCAGCTCAAGGTATCTTAACTGTAAGAGGAGGAATGACTTCTCATGCAGCAGTTGTTGCTAGAGGTATGGGAACTTGTTGTGTTTCAGGTTGTGGAGCAATTAAAGTTAATGAAGATGCTAGAACTATGGAAGTTGATGGAAAGGTTTATACAGATAAAGACTTTATATCAATAGATGGTTCAACAGGTAATGTATATGGAGAAGCTGTTAAGACAGTAACACCAGAAATTACAGGCCATTTTGCAACATTTATGAAATGGGCAGATGATATAAGAAAACTTCAAGTAAGAACTAATGCAGATAATCCAAGAGATACTAAACAAGCTGTTGAATTTGGTGCAGAAGGTATTGGATTATGTAGAACAGAGCATATGTTCTTTGCAGAAGATAGAATAATGGCAGTTAGAGAAATGATTGTAGCAAAGGATGTTGAACAAAGAAGAAAAGCATTAGATAAGATTCTTCCAATGCAAAAACAAGATTTTATAGAAATGTATGAAGCTTTAGAAGGAAAGCCAGCAACTATAAGATTCTTAGATCCACCACTACATGAATTCTTACCTCATTCAGAAGAGGATATAAGAGCATTAGCTAAAGAAATGGATTTAAGCTATGAAGAGTTAAAGGCTACAGTAGATAGCTTACATGAATTTAATCCAATGATGGGGCATAGAGGATGTAGACTTGCAGTTTCATATCCAGAAATAGCAGAAATGCAAACTAGAGCAGTAATAGAAGCTGCAATAGAAGTTAGAAAGAATAAAGGATATGATGTAGTTCCTGAAATAATGATACCATTAGTTGGAGAAGTAAAGGAATTAAAATATGTTAAAGATATAGTAGTTAATACAGCAGAAGCTGTTATGGCAGAAAATAATGTTAAATTTGACTATCATATTGGAACAATGATTGAAATTCCAAGAGCTGCTCTTACAGCAGATAAAATAGCAACTGAAGCAGAATTCTTCTCATTTGGTACAAATGATTTAACACAAATGACATTTGGATTCTCAAGAGATGATGCAGCTAAATTCTTAGGAGCTTATTATGATAAGAAGATTTACGAACAAGACCCATTTGCAAAATTAGATCAAACAGGAGTAGGTCAATTAGTTCAAATGGCAGCTGAAAAAGGAAGAGCTGTTAGACCAAATATCCATTTAGGAATTTGTGGAGAACATGGAGGAGACCCTTCATCAATTGAATTTTGTCATAATGTTGGACTTGATTATGTTTCTTGTTCACCATTTAGAGTTCCTTTAGCTAGACTTGCAGCAGCACAAGCTCAAGTAAAAAATCCTAGATAAGAAAATCTTATTTAAAATGTAAATTATATTCCATATCAATTATGAAAGTAATTGATATGGAATTTTTTTAATATAATTTCCAATTACTAAGGGTAAAATAATTAAGAATGGATTTTGAAAATTCTAATTGGGCATATACCTTTTTGTTATTTTTCTTTAATAATTCATTAAAGGCTTTTTTATTACACTTTTTTCTATTCTTATAATAATCCTTAGAAATTTTCCAATACTTTTGAGGAAAACATATATAAGAAACAATATATTTTAAATCATCAGATGATAAAGTAGAAGAGTATATATAATTATTTAAAACTTCTAAAGTTATATCTAAATTCCAATTGGTATTATCTCTTTTTAAAAGTCTTCTTAAAAAATAAGAAATATCATGAGAAGAATAATCCATTTTGCATTTATCAAAATCAATAATCCATACTTTATTATCATCAGAAAAGAGTATGTTTTTATTTACATAATCTCCATGACAGAGAGAAGTAGATAAAAATTTAGGATTTATTTCACTAGAAATAGAAGTACATATTTTGCATAGTTCAAGGTTTTCTTCAAGAGTAGATAAAAATTCTCTTGAAAAATGGTCTTTACATTGAAATGCATAATTTGATGATTTTAATATATCATGAAAGTGTTTTTCTATAGATATGTATAGATTATCAAAGGCTTTTTTATTTTCACTTCCTAATATAGGAGAAAAATTTCTTGTTGATGTATGAAGCTTTCCAAGTTCAAGGGAGGAAGAAAATATATGATTAAGATTATCAAAGTTACACTTTGTACCATCAATCCATTCAGTAAGAATAAAAAGCATACCATGAAAATCTACAAAACGTCCCTTATATATAGTTGGAATTAGTTTTGGAACATTTAAACCATAACGATAAAGCCACTCTAAACAAGAATATACATAAAGAAGAGCTTCTTTAGAGTAATAAACTTTTTTTAAACAATAAAATTTATCCTTGTTTTCAACTTTATAAACAGCTCTTTGTTTATCTGTATCTTTAAATTTAATCATTTTAACATTAGAATTTTCTAGGCCATAGTATGGTAAAATAAACTTTTTTATATTATTAGGAGAAAAAATTGAATGCTTTGAATAAGATAATAGAGTAGCCATAAAATTACTCCAAAAAATATTATTTCAATATTATTGATATTAAAAATATATTCTAAATATACTAAAAAATAAAATTTAAATATTAGTAATATCCTATAAATAATTAGGCATAATAAATAAAGGATTTAAAAGAGATATGTAGAATTATAAAATATAAGTTAATTTACATAGAACTAAAAGAGAAAATTGAAGATTTTAAGAGTTTGACATTAATAAAAAAGTTATATTATCAAAATAATTAAAAGAGTAAACATAAGAGATAAAATTCATAATATACCTTAATTTTGAAATTTATTAAATATGAATAAAAAAACGGAAATATGGAATTATAAACCATGTGAAATAAAATTAATATTATTTATAAAAATAAAAGGATAAATAAAGTTAGTGTCGAATAATATATAAATTGTTGAAAAAAATTTTGAAGAGAGGGAGAAGACTCCTTGAAAATTTCAGAAGAAGTTATTGAAAGAATAAAACAAGAAAATGATATTGTGGACATAATTTCTGAAAGTGTAAGGTTAAAAAGATCTGGAAGGAATTTTTTTGGGCTATGCCCATTTCACAATGACAAAAATCCATCCTTTTCAGTTTCTCAAGAAAAGCAAATATATAAATGTTTTTCCTGTGGAGAAGCTGGAAATGTAGTTACTTTTGTAATGAAACAAAAGAACTTGCAGTATGTAGAGGCATTAAAATATTTAGCTGAAAAAGCAAATATACCTTTAGATTTAAAAGAAGGAAGAGTTGATAGTTCGGTAAATAGGAAGAAAGATATTCTTTATAAAGTAAATGTGGAAACAGGACGCTTCTTTTTTAAAAATCTTACAGAAAATAATGTGGCAAAGGAATATTTCTCAAACAGAGGAATAAAAAACTCTACTATAAGAAAGTTTGGACTTGGATATGCAAAAGATGAATGGAGTAGTTTAATCTATTATTTAAGGAAAAAAGGTTTTAAAGAAGAAACCTTGCTAGAAGCAGGGTTAGTTTCAAAGAGTCCTAAAGGAAAAGTATATGATAGATTTAGAAACAGAGTTATGTTTCCTGTTTTTAATATTAAAGGAAATGTAATAGGCTTTGGTGGAAGAGTTTTAGATGATTCAAAACCAAAGTATTTAAATTCTCCAGAAACATTGGTATTTCAAAAAGGGTATAATCTATATGGATTAAATTTTGCTATAAAGGAAAAAATGGAAGATAGATATTTCATAATAGTTGAAGGTTACATGGACTGTATAGCACTTAATCAATATGGAATAACTAATGTTGTTGCTTCCCTTGGAACAGCTTTAACAACCCATCAAGCAAGGCTGCTTAAAAGATATGCAGATAAAGTAATTATTTCATATGATGCAGATATAGCTGGGCAGACAGCCACCCTTAGAGGACTTGAAATACTTAGAACTGCAGGGTTAGATGTAAGAGTATTAATAATACCACAGGGAAAAGATCCAGATGAATTTATTCGTTCAAATGGAAAGGAGGCGTTTTTAAAACTTATAAATTCTGCAATATCTTTAATCAGTTATAGGCTGAAAAGGGCTAAGGAGGGAATAAACTTTAAAGAAAATTCATCACTTATTAAATATGGAAAAAGAGTAGCTGAAATACTAGCAGATTTAAATCCAGTAGAAAAGGATGTGTATATTAAAGAAATATCTGAAGATACAGGAATTAAGGAACAATCCATATATGATTTAATATCAAACATAAAAACAAAAAAAGATGAAACTTTTATGAATGGAAAGGAAGAATTTGGAACAGAATTATATTTAGAGCCAGCTTATGTAAAAGCAGAACGTTCTTTAATAAAGCTTATGTTCAATGATAAATATTATGCTGAAATTATAAAAAGTATTTCATCAGAAGATTTGGTATTAAATTCACATAAAAAAATATTTAATTTAATAATTGCATCTAAAGATAATAATGCTAATAATATAAAAGCATATATAGAGGCAGGATGTGATGATATTGAATCGTCAAAAGAATTAACTAAAATAAATGAACTTAATCTTTTAGAAGTCAATGATATAGAAAGACTTGCTAAAGAATGTATAAAAAAAGTAAAGTTATTTAAGCTTAATGAAAAATTAGAAGGTTTAAAAAAGGAGCAGAAGGAATTGGAGCAAAAAGGAAAAATTCAAGAATCCATAGAAATTGCTATAGAGCTTACTAAATTAAATGAACAAATTAAAAAGGAAAGAGGTTAATTGAAAATGGCGGAAGGAGGCAAGAGTAAAATGGAAGCAAAGGTAAAAACTAATAATGATAAAAAATCTAAAAGCGATAAGATGTCAATTGTAAAGGGGTTAATTGAAAAAGCAAAGAAAAATAATAGTATAACATATAAAGACATAATGGATGAAGTAGAAAACATAGATTTATCTCCTGAACAAATGGATAAAATATATGAAATTTTAGAAAGTATGGGAGTAGAGATAATAGGGAATATGGAAGAAGAAATACATGAAGAAGAGGAAGAGATAGATCTTTCTGTTCCAGAGGGAATAGCTATTGATGACCCTGTAAGAATGTATTTAAAAGAAATAGGTAAAGTTCCACTATTATCTTCAGAAGAAGAAATAGAACTTGCTAAAAGAATTGAACAAGGAGATATGGCTGCTAAAAAGAAATTAGCAGAAGCAAATCTTAGACTTGTTGTAAGTATTGCTAAAAGATATGTAGGAAGAGGTATGCTTTTCCTTGATTTAATCCAAGAAGGTAATTTAGGTCTTATAAAGGCAGTAGAAAAATTTGATTTTAGAAAGGGATATAAATTTTCTACTTATGCTACATGGTGGATTAGGCAAGCTATAACAAGAGCAATAGCAGACCAAGCAAGAACTATTAGAATTCCAGTTCATATGGTTGAAACTATTAATAAGCTTATAAGAGTTCAAAGACAATTACTTCAAGAGCTTGGACGTGACCCATTCCCAGAAGAAATTTCAAAGGTTATGGACTTACCAGTAGAAAAAGTTCGTGAAATTCAAAAAATTGCTCAAGAGCCTGTATCTTTAGAAACTCCAATAGGAGAAGAAGAGGATAGTCATTTAGGAGATTTTATACCAGATGATGAAGCACCAGCACCAGCAGAAGCAGCTGCTTTCACTATGCTTAAAGAACAACTTATAAATGTTTTAGATACATTAACACCAAGAGAAGAAAAAGTATTAAGACTTAGATTTGGTCTTGATGATGGAAGAGCAAGAACTCTTGAAGAGGTTGGTAAGGAGTTTAATGTAACAAGAGAAAGAATAAGACAAATTGAAGCAAAAGCCTTAAGAAAATTAAGACACCCTTCAAGAAGTAAGAAGCTTAAAGATTATTTAGATTAATTATTTATGGCTGCTGCAAAAATATTCTTATTTAAGAATGTTATATGCAGCAGTTTTTTTAGTTTTATAAAAAATCATTAATTTAAGGAGAAATTTCATGGAATTAAGTAAAAGACTTGAGTTTATTGCAAAACATATAGATAAGTGTAAAAGTATTGCTGATATAGGAACTGACCATGGATATATTCCTATATATGTAGTAAAAAATAATTTATGTGAAAGGGCTATAGCTTCAGATATAAATAAAGACCCAGTAAAAAAGTCAAAATTAAATATATCTTTAGAAGGACTTTCAGAAAAAATAGAAACAAGACTTGGTGGAGGTTTAGAGCCTATAAAAGCTAAGGAAGTTGAAGGAATTGTAATAGCTGGCATGGGAGGAAATCTTATAAGGGATATTTTAGAAGAAGGAAAAAATAAACTTCCATTTTTAAAATTTATAATATTACAACCTGCACAAAATCCAGAGGTTTTAAGAGAATATCTATATAATAATGGATATAAAATATTAGAAGAGGATTTGTGTTTTGATGAAGGGATATATTATGAATTATTTAAGGTAGTAAAAAGTAATGAAGAACATACAAGAGTTGATAATATTTTTTATGAATTTTCACCAATACTACTAAAAGAAAAACATCCTTTAATGTTACCTTATTTAGAAAATAAAGAAGAAAAGTATAAAAAAATATTAAGCTTTATAAAAGATGATAGCAAAGCTGCTAAAAAGAGAAAAGAAGAAGTTATAGAAAAGATAAACTTTATAGAAAATTTAAAAAAGGGGCTAAAATAAAATGAGTATTTATGTTAAAGATATAATTAAAGCTATGGAAAAAATAGCACCTCCTTCTTTAAAAGAAAGTTATGATAATGTAGGTCTTATGGTTGGAGATAAAGAAAAAGAAGTACATAAAGTATTACTTGCTTTAGATTGTACTAAAAAGGTTATTGAAGAAGCAAAAAAAAATAATATAGATTTAATAATAACTCATCATCCATTAATTTTTAGAAAACCTAGTAGAATAGTTAAAGATGATTTACAAGGCTTTAAAATAATTGAGCTTATAAAAAATGATATATCATTATTTTCAAGTCATACAAATCTTGATTCTGTAAAGGGTGGAATTAATGAAGAGATAGTAAATATTCTTGGGTTTAAAAGTAAAAAAATTATAGAAGAAAGCAAAGTTTTAGGTTTTCAATCTTCTGGCATAGGAAGAATAGTTGAACTTGATGAAGAGAAAACACCAGAAGAAATAATAAAAATAGTAAAAGAAAAGCTTGTTGTAGAAAATTTAAGAGCTGTTATAGGAGAAAGAAAAATAAAAAAAATAGCCATTATAAATGGAAGTGGTCAAGATTATTTTCAAGATGCATTAAGACTTGGAGCAGATTGTATTATAACAGGAGATACAACTTATCACTTTGCATCAGACTATAAAGAAATTGGATTAACAATAATAGACCCAGGACATTTTAAAACAGAATGGATTGTATTTTTAAAGGTAATGAAAAAGATAGAAGAAAAATTTCCTGAAATAGAATTTATCCATTCTAATGAATGTGAAGACCCATATGAATTTTTATAAAAAAAGTTTTAATTATTATTTAATTGTGTTCATAGTTTTCAAAATATATAATTTACTATAGAATAAAAAATGGACTATATATATTATAGTCCATACTTAACTTTACAATAAGGGAAAAACAAGGGAAAATAAAATTTTTCCACATGATTAACCCAGTAAAAATCAAAGTTACGAGATAAGCCATAAGCGGGGTTCTGTATTAAGCAATCATCTATCTAGACCTACTGTTGCCAATAGGTTCAAGCGACGCACCCAGAAACGGAACGGGCCATTCCTTAAATGTTTCTCTATTCGGTCTTGCTCCAAGTGGGGTTTACATAGCCGTGAAGTCGCCATCACGCTGGTGAGCTCTTACCTCGCCTTTCCACCCTTGCCTGAAAAAACAGGCGGTATATCTCTGTTGCACTATCCTTCAAGTCGCCTTGACTGGACGTTATCCAGCACCCTGCCCTGTGGAGCCCCGACTTTCCTCTCCTAGCTTAAAGCTAGCAGCGATTGCACGTCTTACTCGCAAAATTCATGATAACATAATAGTTTAAATATTACAAGGAATTTTTAAATAAAGTTTATTAAAAAATAATAAATAGGTATATTTTAAGGAATAAATATAAATAATAATAGCAATAATATAATTACAAATAAACCATAAAATCCAACACCACATACTAATAATGTTATAAAAAAACAGCACAATACACAAAGTTTACCAGGACTTATAAACAAAAATATAGGCCATTTTAAAAATTTTTTAAAACCTTTGTTATAAAAATGCTCACAGTTATTTTTTAAATCATCAAAATTATTTTTATATCTTTTATTAATTATAATTCCCCCTAACAAAAATATCCTATAGTACTATATATAATATGATATTAAAACATAATTAAAAAATATTTTTGAAGAGTTAATTTATATATAAAATTTTATGCTCTTATAAAAATAGCTGTACACCATTCATTTGTTTGATGTTTTTCTATTATTTTAAAGCCATAGCTTTCTACCATATTTTTAACTTTATCAAAGCTCCATTGAACAAGTCCAGATACAAGTAATTCACCATCTTTTTTTAGATGTTTAGTTATTAAAGGCATAAACATTTCAGTTTCTTCTCCACCTATGTTTATATAAATCCAGTCAAAATCACCTTCTATAGTAATTTCTCCAGAAAGTGCATCTCCAACTAGTGTTTTTATTGTAGAAATATTATTTAATGATGCATTTAATTCAACTTCATCTTTAACATCTCTAATATCTACAGCCACAACTTCAGAAGCATTTTTAATGGCAGTTGCAAGGGATAAAATACCAGAGCCTGTTCCAATATCTAAAACTCTTTTATTAGTAAAATCTTTTTCTAATATAACCCTTAATAAATCTTGAGTAGTTTCATGAAGTCCAGTACCAAAAGCACCTTGGGAAATAAAATTAATTTTCTTTTTACCTTCTTCAACTTCTTCTTCTGGAGAAGCTAAAATCCACTCATCATTTATTTCTATTGCAGGAATAGAAAAGTTATCATAAGTATAATTTTCTTCATATACATTAAGAGGTTTTTCATTCATAATTTCAGTTACCTTTTTAGTAAAGTTAGGTAATTCATTTTCTTCACCATCAAAAGCTATTTTAAGATTTACTATATCATCTTCTTTTTCTATATAACCATAGCCATTTTCATCAGTAGTAATTTCTAATGGGCTTTCATAAAATGTATTAAATATATCATTTATTTGAAGAAGTTCAATTTTACTATCTACTTCTTTTAGTGGCATTTCATAAGTTAAAATAAACATAAAAGTATCTCCTTTCAAAGTAAACTAACATTATATTATTACATTTAAAAGAAGCTGTAAAGATATATAGAATTTCCTCGCATTTAGTTAGAAAGTTTTAATTTTTAAATTTTTGTATATGATATAATTGTTATAAGAAATGAAATTAGGAGGAAGTTTTCATGAAAAAAATAGTAGTATTAGATGCAATAACATTAGGAAATGTAGACTTTGATAAATTAAAAGAATTTGGAGAAGTAATTCTTTATGATAAAACTAAAGTTGAAGATGTAGAAGAAAGAATAAAAGATGCATCAATAATTTTAACTAATAAAGTAGTTTTAAATAAAGATAATTTAAAAGATGCAGAAAAGTTAGAAATAATATGTGAAACTGCAACAGGCTTTAATAATATTGATGTAGAATATGCAAAAAGCAAAAATATAGCAGTAACTAATGTTGCAGGATATTCTACGCCAACAGTAGCACAACATACCTTTGCTACACTTTTACATCTTTATGACAAAATAGGCTATTATGATGAGTTTGTTAAAAGTGGAGAATACTCAAAATCAGGAATGTTTACTAATTTAGACAGACCTTTTAATGATATAGAAGGGAAAACTTGGGGAATTATAGGCCTTGGAAATATTGGAAAAAGGGTAGCTAAAATTGCAGAAGCTTTTGGTGCAAAGGTTGTATATTATTCAACATCAGGTAAAAATAATAACTCAGATTATAAAAGAGTTGAATTAGATGAATTATTAAGTGAAAGTGATATTATTTCAATACATTCTCCTTTAAATAAAAATACTGAAGGTTTATTTAACTATGATAACTTAAAGAAAATGAAAAAAACTTCAGTTCTTATAAACATGGGTAGAGGACCAATTGTTGTGGAAGAGGATTTAGCTAAAGCAATAGATGAAAATATAATTTCAGGAGCAGCCCTTGATGTATTTTCAGTAGAACCAATGCCAGAAAATAGCCCATTATTAAAAATTAAAAATAAAGAAAAAATTGTTATGACACCTCATATAGCTTGGGCAAGTATAGAAGCTAGAGAAAGATTATTTAATGATTTAATAGAAAATATTAAGGCCTTTTATAAAGGGGAAAGGAGAAATAGAGTTGAATAATTTTATGAGAAGAAAAGAAAGGGAAATAACTGATAATAATAAGATAATTGAAATTATTGACAAATGTGATTGCTGCAGATTAGGTTTTAAAGATGAAGAAAGTGTGTACATAGTGCCATTAAATTTTGGATATAAAAAAGAAGATGAAAAAATCATTTTATATTTCCATGGCTCTAATGAAGGAAAAAAAGTAAACTTAATAAAATCACAATCTAATATTGGCTTTGAAATGGACACAAAACATGAACTTATTAAAGATGAAGTGGCTTGTGGGTATTCTTATTTATATCAAAGCATTATTGGAAATGGAAATATTTCAATAGTTGAAGATATGACAGAAAAAATAAGTGCATTACAATGTATTATGAAACATTATTCAAAAAAGGATAATTGGAATTTTAATGAAAAAGCTCTTGAAAGAGTGGCAACATTTAAATTAGTTGTTACAAACTTATCTTGTAAAGAACATTAAATAAATTATTAGGAGGAAAAATGAAAAATATATTAGTTACAGGTGGAACAACTTTTGTTAGTAAATATGTAGCAAATTATTTTAAGGAAAAAGGCTATAAAGTTTATGTACTTAATAGAGGAAGTAAAAAACAAATAGAAGGTGTTAATTTAATATGTGCTGATAGAAATAATTTAAAGGATATATTAAAGCCCTATAATTTTGATGCTGTTATTGATGTATGTGGATATAAAGAAAAAGATATTAAAAATTTAATTAATGGATTAAATGAAGTAAAAGATTATATTTTTATAAGTTCATCAGCAGTTTATCCAGAAACTAATCCTAAACCATTTACAGAAGAACAACCATTAGGACCAAATTCTATATGGGGTCAATATGGAATAGACAAAATGGAAGCTGAAAAATACTTACTTTCTAAGTACAAAAATGCATATATTTTACGTCCTCCATATTTATATGGTCCAATGCAAAATCTTTATAGAGAACCTTTTGTTTTTGAATGTGCTTTAAAAAATAGAAAATTTTATATACCAGAAGATGGGAAAATGAAATTACAATTCTTTCATGTAGAAGATTTATGCAAATTAATTGAAATTATTTTAGAAAAACATCCTAATGAACATATCTTAAATGTTGGAAATAGTGATTTAGTTCACATAAATACTTTTGTGGAATTATGTTATAAAGTAGCTAAAGCACCTTTAGAAAAGGTATATATTCATAATCATGATAATCAAAGAGATTATTTTAGTTTTCATAATTATGAGTATGCTTTAGATGTGTCAAAACAAAAGAAATTATTACCAGAAACTAAGAGTTTATTAGATGGACTAAAGGAATCCTTTAATTGGTATATAGAACATAAAGATGATGTAGCGAAAAAAGATTATATTGAATTTATAGATAATAATTTTGTTTAATAATATTTATTAACAAATAAAAAAGAAAATTTGTTATAATTATAATACAAAGATAAAAACACATCCCGGTAGGTAGTCCGGGAGCAACAAAAAGTTTGTTGTCAGTAACCTGCCTCCTTGGTTGTCCATTCTTTGTTCATTAAAATTTAAAAGGAGGAATTATAATGGACAAAGTATCAATAAGATTGCAGGTATTTTTTGAAGAACCTTTTTGGGTTGGAATTTTTGAAAAGGATTATAATGGTAAGTTATCTGTATGCAAGGTTACATTTGGAGCAGAACCAAAGGATTATGAAATTCAAAAATTTATTATGAAAAAATATTATAATCTTATATTTAGTCCTTCTGTTGATTCTGAAGAAAAAATTTCAAGAAAAATTAATCCAAAGAGATTATAACGAGAAGTAAAAAAGCAAATAGCAAATGTAGGGATAGGAACTAAATCTCAACAAGCATTAAAGCTTCAACAAGAACAAGGAAAAATTGCAAGAAAAGCTCGTTCTCGTAAAAAACAAGAAATGGAGAAAGAAATTAAATTTGAATTAAAAAAACAAAAAAGAAAAGAGAAACATAAGGGCAAATAAATGTCCTTTTTCTCTTTTCAAAAGATAAAATCTAAGAATAATTTTACATAAATTCAGAATAATATAAATTATATTTTTAGGAGTTGTTATGATGATTGAGAAAGATGATTGGAGATTATTAAATGATGTAGAACACTTATATAATAAAGAAATAGTTCCAACAGATGGAGAAGAAATTTTTCATCATATACCTAAAATAAAAAAATGCATCTTTTGTTGGAATCCAGTAGAAAATACTAGAAATTCATTTTGGTATTTGCCAATAAATAAATCATGTTGTATATGTGAAGAATGTTATGAAGATTTCAAGGACATGTTTCATTGGAAGCTTCTTGATGGTTGGGATATTGAATGGTCTAATGAAAAAGTATAAAATTATTAATAGAAAAAAAGGAATTTTATATGAATAAAATAAAAATATCATATGTAAAAACTATATACAATTATTTAGAATATTATTGGACAATTGATGATAAGCTTATTGTAGAATATCTTGATTTTTATGTTAATAAGGGATTATGTCCAAAACTTAAATCTATGGGAACGATGATGGGATTATCGAACAATATCATCAGCAGACAATGTAGTATTGTGAGAAACATACTTTTTTAATTCCTTTTTGTATTCGAATATTAACATCTGACATGTTCTTTTCTCTTTCTTAGTCAGCATATTGTCGCCTCCAACTTCAAATTTTCGCACTAATTTGAGTAATTATATCACATATTTATGAAAAGGTCTACCATTTCCACTATACTCACCACTTAATGACTTCTTAAATACTTGCCGAAAAAGAAAAAAATGATATCAATCCACAGCAATTCTCTTTATTACAAGAAGTACCTAAAGAATTTATTTTGTTTGTACCAAAATTAAATAGTAAATTTTATAATATTAATTTTACAGGAATATTATGACAATAATGTGTCAAAATAAAAATGTAATTTGACTTAAGTGAAAAAAATGATATAATAAATTTAAACATAGAAAATAAGTATGTATAGTATGAATTATAAAGGGGATGAAGGAAAATGTCAAAAAGAATTTATGGAAATGAATATGGATTTCAAACACGTGCAGTACATACAGGAAATGATATAGATGGTGAAACTGGAGCAATTAAGCGTCCTATTACAATGGCAAATAGTTATGAATTACCATATGACCCATCTGATTTAAATTGGAGTAGTGCAGATAAGAGTTTATATACTAGAAATGGTGGAAGTAATCAAAAATATTTACAAGAAAAAGTTGCATCATTAGAAGGTGGAGAAGATTGTGTTGTATTAGCTAGTGGAGTTGCAGCTCTTTCAGGATTATTTTTTGCACTTTTAGAAACTGGAGATCATGTTATTTTTTCAAGTGTAACATATATTGCAGTATATCGTTTATTAAATGAATTGTTTAATAATAAATTTCATGTTGAAACAACAGTTGTGGATACAACAAATCCTGAAGAAGTTAAAAAAGCAATAAGACCAAATACAAAATTAATTCATATTGAAACTCCAGGAAACCCAACACTTATGATATCAGATATAAAAAAGATAGCAGAAATAGCCCATGAAAATGGAGCACTTCTTTCAGTAGATAATACCTTTGCCTCACCTTATAATCAAAGACCAATTGAATTAGGTGCAGATTTTACTATTGAAAGTTTAACAAAATATATAAATGGTCATGGAGATGCTATGGGTGGTGCTATTATAGGTAAAACAAAATATTTAGATATAATAAGAGCACAATCACAAATTAACCTAGGAGCAACTATAAGTCCTTTTAATGCTTGGCTTATTATGAGAGGAGCAGTAACTTTACCTCTTCGTATGAAACAACATAATGAAAATGCACAAAAGGTGGCAGAATACCTTGAGTCTCTTCCTTTTGTAAGTTTTGTAGCATATCCAGGATTAAAGTCTCATAAGGGTCATGAAATAGCAAAATCACAAATGACTAATGGATATGGTGGAGTTTTGTCTTTTGGATTAAAGGCAGACCATGATACTCATAATCGTTTTGTAAGTTATTTAAAAGTTATAACATCTGCTGTATCTCTTGGACATGATGAAAGTTTAATTGTATTTTTAGGAGAAGATGATGAAAGACAATATCTTTATCCAGAAGAGTTCCATAATGGATTCTTTAGATTTAGTGTTGGAATTGAAGATATAGAAGATATTATAGGAGATTTAGAACAAGCTTTTAAAAAGACAGGTTTATTATAAAATTGTATTTTTAAAAAGGTGTAATAGCAAGACTTTAATTTGCTATTACACCTTTATTTTTTTTGTAAAAAAGAATATATTATTACAAATGAAAAAAATGTAAATAAAAAATATTTTAATTTAATAATTCAAATAAAAAATTAAACGAAATGACGAAAAATAAATTGTAAAATATTATAATATAGTGTATAATATAGGTAAGGAACCGGATACAAAAAGAATATTTTTAAATTTATATAGAAAGTTTTTGAGATTATATCTGGAATAGTTAACATTTGGGGAATTTATTAAAAGTAGGTGATTTGTATGGAAGGAATTATTAAACAAAATAACAGTAAGTTTACATATAAAAAAGGAGAATTTATTGGATTAGGATTTAAAGAAGTTCTCCATGAAAATACAAAAGAATCAATTACTTTAAATAATATAGAAGATTTTATAAATTTATTAATTAATAATATTGAAGAAGTACAAATGATAGAAGCACATAATGTATATGAATGTGAAAAATGCAAAAAAAGAAAAAAAGAAAAATGTGTTACAATACGCCATCATAAAGAAATAGAAAAAATAAATTTATATTGTACTGACTGTGGAACTCCTATGAAGTTAATAGAAGTAAGTAATAGATATAAATAAAAAATAAAGATATGACTTTAAACTTTAGTCATATCTTTTTTATATATTTCTCCCAATATAGCACCACTAATAATTAATATAGCTCCAATAATTTGTATTATTAACATAGTTTCATTTAAAAATAAAACAGAAAATACTACTGCTGATAATGGTTCTAGATATCCTAATATAGCTACTGTTTGTATAGGTAAATTTTCTTTTAGTTAAAAGAAATATTAATATTAACAAAAAATTTCCAATCATTGTATGCCAAAATACAATTTCATAACTCGTAAGTGAAATATAACCAGCAACTATACCATTAGAACCAAAAAGTAATAAAGCTAGTATATATTTAAAATATGATTTATTCATAACCTTACCTACCTTATTTTTACTTGAATTATTTTCAAAGAGATTGTATCATTCATATATAAATTTGAAAAGTGAATGTTTAGTATGACTTTTATTACAAATTCAGATATATGAGGTGAAAAATATTAAATTGACAAAGGCATTTTTTTGTATTAAACTATTCTCACAAATGAGAATAGTAAGGAGGAATTATGAATACTGAAAAACTTTTAATGAATCCAATCTCAAATAGAATTCTTTTATTTATTTCAAAACAAAAAGAAGCAACTACTTTAGAAGTAGTAAATGCATTAAAAGATGTTTCAAGAGCAACTTTATATCGTTATATGAAGGAAATGGTAGAAAAAAATATTTTAGAAATTGTTCGTGAAGAAAAGGTAAAAGGGCAAATTCAAAAGGTATATAAGGTAAAAACAAAAATAATATCAGATAATGAAAATTCAAATGATTATATGGAACAAGTTTTAACATTCTTGTTACATATTTATCAACAATATGCACAATATTTTTCAAACTTAGAAAATAAAGCAGAAGGATTATTTATGGTATCACCTAGTTTAATGCTAGATGAAGCAGAGTATAGTGAATTTTGCAATGAGATAAATAAAGTTTTAGAAAAATATTCAGGAAAGCCATATAACAAGAAACGAAAGGTGAGAAATATGTATTTTTTATCTGCACCAGATGAAAGTTGGGAGGAAAAGTAATGAAAACAGCATTATTAGTAATTGATATGCAAAATATTTGTATGGGAAAAAATCATGCAAAAATATTTCAGTATGACAAAATAGGATTATTAAAAAGAATAAATCAGAGAATTAGTGAATTTGAACCTAAAAATGTTTATTATATAAAAAATGTTATGAAAAAAAATTTCTTAAATCGTTTTGCACCCTTTCAGGCATATGAAGGAATGGAAGAAACAGAACTAGTAGATGGATTAAATATTGTATCAAACCAGATATTTAGTAAGTATACTGGAAATGCATTTACAAATTTAAAGTTTGCAGAGAAGATTCAAAAAGATGGATATGAATGTTTAGAACTAGCTGGAGTTGATGGTGGCGGTTGCGTAGCATTAACAGCACTAGGAGCAATTAAGTTAGGTTATAAAGTTATTATTCCAAATAATTTAGTAGGAACTGTTATGGTAAAACAAGAGCAAAAATATCACAAGAAACTAATAAAAAAAGGAGTAATATTTTCTAGCTAGATAATTTAAGAAGGAGTATTTTTAAAAGTTTATTGAGAAAAATATTTCTAAAAAAAATTATTCTTATGCTATAATTATTATACATTAGTACAGAAAAAAATATAAGAAAGGAGGAAGATATTATGAAATGAGAGGAAGTTAGAAGAATATATCCTAACAAATTTGTTAAAGTTCAGATTTTAAAATATCATTTAGAAGGAAATAATAAAGTTGTAGATGATATGGTAGTAATAAGGGGTATAGATAATAATAAAGAAGCAACAAATGAACTTATGAATTGTAAAGATGATACTATTGTATATCATACAGCAAATGAAAAAATAAGCATTGAAATTAAAAATATTAGAGCATATAGAGGCAATATTAAACTTACTAAACTAGAAGTCTCTTTATAAAATTTATAGCATACTATTAAATATAATTATATAAAAATGGAGTGATTCAAATGATAAAAGTAATTGCCTCTGATATGGATGGAACATTATTAAATAATAATCATGAAATTGATGAAGAAACAGCAAAAGCTATTAAAAAGGCTGAAGAAAAGGGAATAATATTTGTAATATCTACTGGTAGAGAGTATGAAAATGTAAAATATTTATTAGATAAACAAAATATAAAATGTCAATGTATTCTTTCTAATGGAGCAGAGTATAGAGATGAAATGGGAAATATTTTAGATGTAATTAATATTAATGAAAAGTCATCAAGGAAAATTTTAAAAATATTAAAGGAAAATAATATTTCTGCTCGCATGTTTACTAATAAAGGCATATATACAACAGCTACAAAAGAAGAAGCACTTTTAGAAGTTACTTTTAGAACATTAGCCTTTGACCCTCATTTAACAAAGGGAGAAGCAAAGAAAATTGCAGAAAAAGAAAAATTTTTTACTTGTTTAAAGTATATAGATGATTTTGAAAAGTTTTTTGAAGAAGGAATAGAAATAAGAAAATTTGTAGCTTTTCATGAAAATATTAAATTAATAGAGAAACTTAAAAAAATAATAGGAGAAATTGAAGGATTAGCAGTGTTATCCTCTTTTAATGATAATATAGAAATAACTGATATAAATGCTCAAAAGGGAATTATTTTAGAAAAAGTAACAAAAAAGATGGGAATAGATAAAAAAGATGTAATGATTCTTGGAGATAGCTTTAATGATTATTCTATGTTTGAAATATTTGAAGAAAGTGTTGCAATGGAAAATGCAATTTCAGAAATTAAAAAAATAGCTAAATACATAACAGATACAAATGAAAATCATGGAGTAGCAAAAGCTATTTATAATGTACTTAATGATAGTATGGAAGTTATGAAAAGTAAATAGCTAAAGAAGAAATATTTTATTTGGGGGATTAATTATGAATGAATATTTTAAACATAAACTTAAACATAATTTTCAAAGGTTAAAAATAGCAACAAAATGGATTGTTTTTTCAATTCTTTCAGGAATACTAATTGGAGGAGTTGGAATTAGTTTTTATTATTGTATGGATTTTGTAACAACTAAAAGGATAGAACATCCTTGGCTTATTTTTTTGCTTCCAATAGGAGGAGTTATAATAGTATTTTTATATAAACTTCTTCATGATGAACATGATACAGGAACAAATCTTGTAATATCAGCAATTCATTCAAATGAAAAAATACCATTACGTATGGCACCATTAATTTTTATATCTACATTAATTACTCACTTATTTGGTGGTTCAGCAGGTCGTGAAGGTGCTGCACTTCAATTAGGTGGAAGTTTAGGAAATAGTTTAGGAAGATTATTTAAATTTAATGATAAAGATAAGCACATAATGATTATGTGTGGAATGAGTGCATCTTTTTCTGCCCTTTTTGGAACTCCTATGGCAGCAGCTATTTTTTCAATGGAAGTTGTAAGTGTTGGAATAATGCATTATTCAGCCTTACTTCCTTGTGTAATATCTTCTTTAGTTGCTCATAAGCTAGCTTTATTTTTTAAAGCTTCAGGAGAAGTTTTTTCAATTTCAAATATACCTTTATTTAATATAGCTTCATCTGTTAAAATATCTTTACTTGCAATATTAAGTGCTTTAGTAAGTGTTGCTTTTTGCATTATGCTTCATAAATCAGAAGCTTTATATAAAAAGTTTTTTAAAAATCCATATATTCGTGTAATTGTTGGAGGAGGACTTATTATTTTACTTACATTACTTGTAGGAAATCAAACCTATAATGGAGCAGGAATAAATGTTATTTCAAAATGTATTGATGGAACAGTAAAACCAGAAGCTTTTTTCTTAAAAATGCTATTTACAGCAGTAACTTTAGGTGCTGGATATAAGGGAGGAGAAATTGTACCTTCATTTTTTATAGGAGCAGCTTTTGGATGCTTATTTGGCAATATTATTGGATTTTCTCCTAGTATGTGTACTGCTATTGGAATGATTTCTGTATTTTGTGGAGTAACAAATTGCCCAATTACTTCATTATTAATAAGTTTTGAGTTATTTGGATATGCTGCTATGCCATTTTTCCTTTTATCAATTGCATTTAGTTATGTTCTTTCAGGATATTATGGATTATATAGAAGTCAAAAAATAATGTATTCTAAATATAGAACAAATTATATTAACAAAACAACAGAGTAAAAATAAAGCCCAAGGAATTGGGGGAAACCTTGGGCTTTTTCATCTTAGGGAGATGATTATATTAAATTGGGGATTTAATATGAAAAACTTTATTTATCTTATGCTTTTATTATAGAAAGACTTTGTGACAAGAATGTGTCAAAAACAAAATTTTTTTATGACTATATTTTTGGTAGTATGATTAAAAGAAAAGGTATATAATATATGTATATTTTTTTAGGAGAGGATATAATATGGAAGAAAAATTTATAGAAAAAGCATTAGAAAATCATATGAAAGGTTTTAATTGTGCTCAAGCTGTAGCCTGTGCTTATAGTGAAGTAGTTGGAATGGATGAAAATACAATTTTTAAAATGGCTGAAGGTTTTGGACTTGGAATGGGTGGAATGCAATGTACATGTGGTGCTTTATCAGGTGCTATTATGTTAGCTGGTTTAAAAGAAAGTAGTGGAGATGTTAATAATCCAACAACTAAGGCTAGTACATATAAGTTATCTAAGGAAATAGTTGAAGAATTTAGAGAAAAAAACACTTCTGTTATATGTAGAGAATTAAAAGGTGTTGATACAAATGTTGTTCTTCGCTCATGTGATGGTTGTATAGAAGATGCTGCACGAATAGCTTATAATGTGTTATTTAAGTAAAAGTATATATTAAAAATTTTAAATTGTAATTAGGAGTTATTTTTCAAAGAATTTCAATCACAATATATAATGTATATTGTGTGAATATTTGCTGATGCGATGGCTCCTTTTTTTATATATACAAATTGACATAAAAATAAATTAGGTAGTATAATACCTATATAGGTAATATATTACTTAACCAAGGAGGATATTATGTACGATTTTGAAAATATGGACAAACGTTTAATTGCTTATGTTAATATTTTTATTTTAGCTAATAGGCTTCAAGCAATAATGGATAAAGGCTTAGAAGAAATTACAGCAAAACAGTGGCTTGCACTCACCATGATTGATGCCTTTGAAGAAGCTCCAACTTTAAAAGAAATGGCAAACTTAGCTGGAGTTACTCATCAAAATATGAAGCAAATTGTTAATAAGCTTGAAGAAAAGGGTTTTGTAGAAATTGTGCAAGATGAAAATGATAGAAGAGCTATAAGGATTAAGAAAACTGAAAAAGCTATTAAAGTTAGAGATAGAGACACTAAAAGAAATTGGAATTTTGTATTTGATATGTTTTCCTGTCTTGATGAAGAAGAAATGAAAGGTTTTCATAAGGCACAAGAGAAACTATGTAACAAGTTACTTACAATGGAATAAAAAATTAAAAATAAAGAGGTAAATAATATGAAAACAGTTGTAATTTATAAATCAAAATCAGGGTATACAAAAAAATATGCAGAATATATTGCAGAAGAGCTTAAGTGTGATATAAAAGAAAATAAAAACTTAAAATTAAGTGATATTCAAGATTATGATACCATAATTTATGGTGGTGGATTATATGCCACAATGATAAATGGAATAGATTTAATAAAGAAGAATTTTCAAGAGTTAAAAGGCAAAAATATAATTGTTTATGCAACAGGCTCTAATCCAGGAAGAGCTGAGGAAATGAATAAAGTTTGGGAAGCTACATTTACTGAAGAACAAAGAAATGTTATTCATAAGTTTTATTTAAGAGGTGGATTTGATTATTCAAAGCTTAGTTTTGGAAATAAAATCTTAATGTCAATGTTAAAAAAGAAACTTCAAAGTCAAAAAAATCCAACAGAAGATGAAAAAGATTTATTAAAAGCATATGATGAGCCTATAGATTTTACAAATAAGGATAATATTAAAGGAATTTTAGAATGTATAAATTCTTTATAAAATATAGGAGAGGTTAGAAATGAAGGACATAAAAATATTTTATCATTTATAACTTCAATATTTGCTATTATTTCTTCAAGTATAGGGATATTTTATTCAAATTGTGGAAGTAGATTTTTTGTTAAAAATATTTATGGAGAACAAATTGGGTTGTATGGTGATGGAATTTATGCTTACAATTCAATATTATTGGAATATATACTACTGAACTTATACTTGTCTTGGATTTAGCAATTATATTTCTAACAACAATTACTATTGGAATACTATTATGGAAGAAAATCAATATTATTTACAGCTCTTACTTGTGTAGGATTATGTGTAATATTTCAAATACAAAAATAGGTCAATTATTAGGTTTAGTTACTTCCTTTATTATTTTAGGAAGTATTACTTTGATATTAAATATAAAACTATTAAAGTATATTGTTTAAAAGACAAATATAAATTTTAATAAATTGCTACATTTCATACTTTTATATTTTATGTTATATATGTTAAAATTATATTGTGTATAAATAAAAATATGGAGGAAATGGTATTGGATAATTTAGAAAATAGAGAATTTATTACAACAAAGAAATCAGGTAAGTATTGGCGTGAAATTTTTGAATCAAAGGAATTTGAGGAAAAGTATTGCTATGAAGGTAATGACTTAGGAGCAAACTATAGTAAAGATGAAACTTTATTTAAAGTATGGGCTCCAACTGCTGAGGATGTAGTTTTAAATATATATAAAGATGGAAATAAAAGTACAGTAAAAGAAAGTTTTCAAATGGAATATGACAAAAAAGGTGTATGGAGTGTAAAGGTTGAAGGTGATTTACATAAAACATATTATACTTATACTATAAATGCTGATGGAAATGTTAATGAAACCGGTGATGTTTATGCAAAAGCTTGTGGAGTAAATAGTTTACGTAGTATGGTAGTAGACTTATCAAGAACAAATCCAGAAGGATGGGAAGAGGATAAGCATGTTGTTTACCCATTAGATGAAACTGAAATATGGGAAATTCACATTGGAGATTTTTCAAATGATATAAATTCAGGAGTAAAGGAAGAATATAGAGGAAAATATCTTGCTTTCACTGAAGAAAATACTACTTTAAAAAATGATAATGTTCATCCTACATGTTTAAGTTATTTAAAGGATTTAGGAATTACTCATGTTCATCTTTTACCTTCTTTTGATTATGGTTCTGTAGATGAAAGTAAAAATGAAGGCTTTAATTGGGGATATGACCCAGTAAATTATAATGTTCCAGAAGGTTCTTATTCAACTGACCCATTTAATGGAGAAGTAAGAATTATGGAATTTAAAAAGATGGTTCAAGCCCTTCACAAGGCAGGACTTTCAGTAGTTATGGATGTTGTTTATAATCACACTTATTCATTAGATTCAAACTTTAATAAAACAGTTCCTTATTATTACTATAGAGAAGAGGAAGATGGAACTTACTGCAATGGTTCAGCCTGTGGAAATGATACTGCAAGTGAAAGAAAAATGTATCAAAAATATATGATAGATTCAGTATTATATTGGATGAATGAATATCATGTTGATGGATTTAGATTTGACTTAATGGGACTACATGATACAGAAACTATGAACTTAATAAGAGAAGCAATAAATAAATCTGAAAATGGAAAAGATATTATAATATATGGAGAACCATGGTCAGCTGGTCCAAGTAACTTTAAAAATGGATATAAGCCAGCAACCAAAGATGCAATAAGAGAGTTAAATGATGGAATTTCTATATTTAATGATGATACAAGAGATGCAGCAAAAGGAAAATTTAATGAATTAGAGTCACCTGGGTTTGTAAATGGTGGAGTAGGTTTTGAAGAAAGAATAAAGAGAGCTTTCTTAGGATTAATTGATGCTTCATATAAAGAACAACCAAAACAACCAAATCAAATAATAAATTATGTATCAGCTCATGATAATAGTACATTTTGGGATAAATTAGTAGATTCAGTTAAGAAAAACAAGGATTATTTAACTAAGGATTATGAATTACTTTCAATGAATAAACTAGGAGCAGCCTTTGTTCAATTATCTTATGGAATACCATTTATGCAAGCTGGAGAAGAAGCAGGAAGAACAAAACTTGGAGAAGATAATAGCTATAATCTTTCAAGAGAACTTAATAAGCTTGACTGGAGCAGAATGTATGAGTTTGAAGATTTAATGAATTACTACAAAGGACTTATAGCTTTAAGAAAGGAATTAAGAAATTTCTATGATTTAAGTAAGTATTCTTTAGAAAACATAAGCTTTATAGAAAACTTACCAGAACAAGTTATTGGATGTAAAATAAAAGCAGGTACAAAGGGAAATTGGAGTGAAATAATAATTATTTTCAATGCTTCAAAAAATGATGTTAAAGTTAACATTGATGGAGAATGGGACCTATTAGTTAATAAAAATTGTGCAAATATAGAAACTAAAGAATTAGTAAAAGAATTTGTAGTAACAGAAGCTATAAGTGCTACTGTTATTGGAAGGAAATAGTTAAAAACATTAGATAGAAGTAGGGATTTATTATGACTATTCGTCATTTAAAAATATTTATTGCAGTAGCTGAACAAGGTGGCATGAGAAGGGCATCTGAGGTATTATATATTTCTCAGCCTTCTATAAGTCAGGCAATTATGGAACTTGAAAAACATTATAATGTAAGACTTTTTGAACGTCTTTCAAAAAAGTTATATATTACAGAGGATGGAAAGCATTTATTATCCTATGCAAAACATTTAGTAAAATCCTTTGATGATTTAGAATCTATGATGTTAGAGAGAGGAAAAAATAAAAAAATATATATAGGGGCAAGTGTTTCAGTTGGCACTTGTCTTTTAGATGATATTTTAGAAAATTTAGCAAAAGAGGATTCTAATATAGAAGTGTTTGTTACAATAAATAATACTTCAAAAATAGAGGAACTTATATTAAATAATGAACTTGATATAGCCTTAGTAGAAGGAGAAGTTGAAAGTGCAGATATAATTCAAAAGTCTGTATGTGAAGATGAAGTAGTAGCAGTTGTTGGGAAAAGAAATAAGTTATACAATTTTGAAAGTATAACCTATGATAAACTTCAAGGAGAAGACTATATAAGTCGTGAAGATGGCAGTAATGATAGAAATCAGTTAGAACAACTTTTATTAAATAAAGGTGTAGTTTTAAATAAAAAATGGACTTGTACTAATACAGAAGCAATTAAAAATACTGTTATAAGAGGAAATGGAATAGCCTTATTATCTAAGATGATTGTAAAAGAAGAGGTGGAAAAGGGATTATTAAAAATATTATCATTAAGAAATATAAAAATAAAAAGAGAAATAAAGCTTATTTATCATAAAAATAAGTATATATCAGAAACTATAAATAAATTTATAGATGTATGTATTAATGAAAAATAAACTTATTTCTTAAATTATTAAGCTTAAAAGTTATTTATACCTTAGCAAATTAAAAAATCTTTCATTATATATATAATTGTACCTAATATTCCAGTTCCAAATATAATTAATAGAATACTTATTTTTTCTTTATATTTTCTTAGTAAGAATAATGAAATTATAAATAGTCCAAATTCAATTATATGAAAATCTTTAAATTGAAATGAAGAAAAATCAGCTTGAAAAAGAGCAAGCATTAATATAGAAACTCCAGCAGAGCCAATTAATGCTACAACAGCTGGCCTTAGGGAATTTAAAACTGTTTTTACTCCTTTTAAAGTATTATATTTGTAATAAAAATGTGCAAGGGTTAGGCAGATTATAAATGATGGAATAATACATCCTAAAGTACATATAATTGCTCCAAAAAAACCAGCAAGTTTTATACCAACAAAAGTAGAGGAGTTAATTGAAATTGGTCCTGGAGTCATTTCTGCAATGGTAATAAGGTCTGAAAATTCTTCTAAAGACATAAGTCTATATATGTTAACAATCTGTTCTTGAATTAAAGGTATAGCAGCATATCCGCCCCCTACACTAAATAATCCAATTTGAATAAAAGCAAAAAATAATTTAAAAAGTAACATTTATACAGCACCTTCCTTTTCTTTAAAATAGTCTATAAAAACCTTTAAAAATCCTATTAAAAGACATATAAGTATTATAATTATTGCACTTACACCTAAGAAGCATCTAGAAATAAATGCTATTATCATCATAGCTATATAAATGATATTTTTAGTTTTTAATAGATTTTTAGCAAGGTCAATAGTTACATCAATAATTACAGCTGCAACTCCAGCTCTCATTACTTTAAGGGCAATAGAGATATATTTGTTTTCACAAAATTCAGTATAAAATATGGATATTATAGAAATTATAATCATAGGAGGAATTATTGTTCCTAAAATTGCAACTAAAGAGCCTAAAATTCCACACATTCTATATCCAATAATAATTGAAGCATTTACTGGCAAAGGGCCAGGAGCAGATTGAGTTATTGCAGTAATATCAAGCATTTCATCTTCTTTAAACCACTTAAGCTCTTCAACAAACTTTTTCTTCATAAGAGATACTATCACAAATCCTCCACCAAAAGTACAACTACTTAATATAAACATAGCTTTAAATAATTGCCATAAAATTTCTGATTTTTTTTCTTTCATATGAACAAAACCTCACTTTCAAATAAATAATAACATTTTTTTTATCATATTAAAAATACATTAAAATTATAAAAATGATAGGTAAAATAAATGAAAAGAACCTTTTATTTAACAAATTCTTAAATAAAAATTAATAGAAGTGTGTGGTTTGATTTCTATACTTAATAAGTATTTGTTTAGAAAAAAGTATTAAGGAAATAATATAAATTGAAAAAAGTGTGTATGAATATTATAATTAGTTTATGAAAAGTGTAGAGAGGTAACAAAAAATGAAACGAAAAATAATGAACTGGTTATTGCAATGGAAAGAAAGCTTCAAAAGAAAGCCACTAATTCTTCAAGGTGCTAGACAGGTAGGAAAGACATATTCTGTTTTAACATTTGGAAAAAAATATTATGATTCAGTAGCTTATTTCAATTTTGAAAACAATAAAGAACTAATAAAAATATTTGATAGAGATTTAGATCCAGAAAGAATAGTAAGGGAACTTTCAATTAATTGTGGAAAGAGTATTTTTAAGGAAAAGACCTTAATATTTTTTGATGAAATTCAAGCTTGTGAAAGAGCATTAACATCATTAAAATATTTTAATGAACAATGTAATGAATATCATATAATTGCAGCTGGAAGTCTTCTTGGAGTAGCCATAAATAGAGAACAGTATTCTTTTCCAGTAGGAAAAGTTGATATAAAAACTTTATATCCATTAGATTTTGAAGAGTTTCTTATGGCAATGAAGGAAGGAGAACTTATTAATCTTATAAAAGAATCTTTTAGTAATAATATAGAATTATCAATGCACAATAAAGCTATGGACCTTTATAGAATATATTTAGTGGTAGGTGGAATGCCAGCTGTAGTTCAAGAATATATAGAAAAAAGAGATTTTGATTTTGTTCTTGCTACTCAAAAAAATATAAATGATTCATATATAGCTGATATGGCAAAATATGCTACTCCTTATGAAACTACTAGAATAATGGCAGCTTTTAATAGTATTCCAGCACAACTAGCAAAAGAAAATAAAAAATTTCAATATAAAGTAATAAAATCAGGAGCAAGAGCACATGAATACGAGACTCCTGTAGAATGGCTAAAATCTTCAGGAGTAATATTAAAGTGTATAAAATGTAATGAAGGAAAACTTCCACTATCTGCATATAGTGATTTTAACTCTTTTAAAATATATATGACAGATACAGGTTTGCTTTGTTCAAAATTTGGCATACCTGCAAATGCAGTTATATCTGAAAGTATAATATTTAATGATTTTAAAGGAGCATTAACTGAAAATTATGTATGCTTTGCACTAAATGCAAATGAGCATATTCCTTATTATTGGGAGTCTAAGGGTTGCGCAGAGGTAGATTTTATTATTCAAGATAAGGAAGGAAATATAATTCCTATAGAAGTAAAGGCAGCAGAGCATGTAAGAGCAAAAAGTCTTAAACAATATATAAAAAAATATAATCCACCCTATGCAATAAGAGTATCAGCTAAAAATTTTGGATTTGAAAATGGCATAAAATCAGTACCACTTTATGCAACATTTTTAATATAAGAAGAAAAAATGTTATTATCTCTTAATTTAATATTAAATATATTAGCTTAAATAACTGTAAGGTATTGTATAAGCATAGTTTATTACTATTTTCTTAGTAATGACTATGCTTATTTTAATTTATAGGTTAAATATTATTTAAGGATTATTTAATATTTATTTTGATATTATTAATTCATAGATAAAAGGAGGAGATTTTGTGTTTCTTAGAATATTAAAAAAAGATTTAAAAAGAAAGAAGGGAATAAATATAATACTTCTTATATTTATGATTCTTGCAGTTATGTTTGTGGCAAGTAGTGTAAATAATATTTTAGTTGTAAATAATGCAACAGATTATTGTTTAGAAAAGGGAAGTGTGCCTGATAAATATATTTCAATTTATGAAGATAATGAAGAATTAGACAATTGGCTTAAGAGTAATTCTTTAGTAAAGGATTATTCAAAAAATAAAGCTATAATAATCTCTAAAGGTGATATTAAAGCTTTTAATGGAAAAGAAGGTGAAAAGTATAGTATTTTAAATTCTATAATGCTTCAAAGTCAATGGAATACTCATATGCTTATATATGATAAAGATAAAAAACTTTTAAATATAAAAGATGGACAAATTGGAATGCAACAGTATGAAATGGATAGAAATAATCTTAAAGTTGGAGATAAAATAACTTTTAAATTTGGTGAATTAACTAAAGAATTTACAATTACTAATGCCATAATAGACCCTACATTTAGTGGAGATTTTGTAGGAATGACTAGATACATTATAAGTGATAGAGATTTTAATGAAATAGAAAATAGTGGGGCAAAAATTAATTATAATTATGGTATAGATACAGATAATTTAGATTTATTTACAAAAGAAATGAATAAGGAAGGATTTAATACTATATATACTGTTGATAAAGATACCTTTGCTTATACCTATATAATGAATAATTTAATTGCAGGAGTATTAATTGTAGTAGGAATATGCCTTATAATAATTTCATTTCTTATTTTAAGATTTACTATAGTCTTTACTCTTGAAGAAGAATATAAAGAAATAGGAATTATGAAGGCTATAGGAATTAAAAATTTTACAATAAAAATTATATATCTTATAAAATATTTTGTTTTAATAGTAGTAGCAGCTTTAGTAGGTCTTATTTTTAGTATACCTTTAAGTAATGTAATGATTAATACAGTAAGTAAGAATATGATTATGGAAGACGGAAGTGCTAATTTTAATGTAAATATCCTTTCTTCTATTTTAGTAATGGTTATTGTTATGGTTCTTTGTTTTTTTTGTACAAAAAGACTTGATAAGTTTTCTGCAATTGAAGCAATTAGAAATGGAAAAACAGGAGAAAGGTTTAGAAAAAAATCTAAAATTTCTCTTAATAAAAATAAAAAATTAAATATACCATTATTTATGGCAATAAATGATATAGTATCAGATTTAAAGAAATATATAGTTCTTATAATTATATTTACAATTGGACTGTTAATAATTATTTTTCCAGTTAACACAATTGCTACATTTAAAAGTGATGAAATGGCAAAAAATTTTTGCTTTGATATAAAAAGTGATTTTTTAATAAAATCAGATAGTGTGGAGAAAGATACAAATACATTGTTAACAAAAGATATTATAGAAAAAAATATAGAAAAAATACAAAATCTATTAAATAAAAAGGGATATAAAGCAAAGATTAATACAATGGCAATATATTCTATGGGCTTTTATAAAGAAGAAAAAGATGATGTCAATCAGGTTATGGTAATGTATCCTATTAATAGTGATGCCTCTTATATTGAATTAATTGAAGGAAGTATTCCTATTCTTGAAAATGAAATAGCTATGTCTGAAAAGGAAATGAAAAAGCTTAATGTTAATATTGGAGATAGAATTTATATGAAATTTGGCAAAGAAACAAAAGAGATGCTAATATCAGGAAAGTATCAAAATTATATGAATATGGGAAATAGTGCTTTACTTAGTAATAGTTTTTCTGTAGGAAATAATGTAGCATCTACAACCTGGTACTATGAAGGAAAATTAACAAATAATATAAACACTAAAGATATAATAAGTAAGCTAAATAAAGATTTTAAAGAATATGATTTTTGTAATATAAAAGAAGCAATGAATGAACAATTAGGAAGTTTAGCAGAACAATTAAATACTATAAAGTATACTTTTGTATTCTTAGTTTGTTTAATAAATGCATTAATAACTGTACTTATGATGAAAATATTTATTATGGGAGAAAAGGGTGAAATAGCAATGCTAAGAAGTATTGGATTTTCTATAAAATCAATAAGAAAATGGCAAGTATTAAGAATATCAATAGTTCTTATTATAGCAGTAATACTATCAGCTATATTATCTGTATTTGTAAATGATATAATACTTAAACCTATCTTTGGAATGCTTGGAGCAACTCATATAAATATACAAATAAATCCATTAGAAATATATTTTATTTATCCATTTTTATTACTTTGTGTAACTAGCTTAGCAGCTTATTTAAGTACATTTTCAATTAATAAGATGAATATTATGGAAATTAACAATATTGAGTAAAGGGGAATTTTACATGAAAGCTTTAAAAATAAAAAATCTTTGTAAGACATATATAGTTAATAAAAAACAAAATAATGTGTTAAGAAATATAAATTTTGAAATAGAACAAGGGGAAATGGTAGCTATAATGGGACCTTCAGGTTCAGGAAAAACTACATTATTATATACAGTTAGCGGAATGGATACTATTACAGCTGGAAGCATTGATTTTTTTGGAAAAGAACTTAATAATTTATCTGATAATGAAATAAGTAAGGTAAGATTAGATGAAATGGGGTTTGTATTTCAACAAATGTATATGCTGAAAAATCTTTCTGTTTATGATAACATAATATTACCAGCATATCAGTCTAATAAAGAAAAAGATAATAGAAAAAATATTAATGAGTATGCAATAAAGCTTATGCATAAGCTTGGTATAAGTGAAATTGCAGATAATGATATTAATGAAGTATCTGGAGGGCAACTTCAAAGGGCTTGTATATGTAGAAGTCTTATAAATAAACCTAAAATAATATTTGCAGATGAGCCTACAGGGGCTCTTAATAGACAATCATCTTCTGAAGTTATGAAAATATTTAATAAAATTAATGAAGAGGGAACAAGCATTATGATGGTAACTCATGATTTAAAGGTAGCTTCAAAATGTGAAAGAGTATTATATATTGAAGATGGAACTATAAAAAATGAAATTTACCTTGGAAAATGTAATGAAAAAAATTTAAAAGAACGTGAAATAAAGCTTAGTAATTGGCTTATGGAACTTGGCTGGTAATAAATAAGTGGGGAAAAATAATATGGTAGATATATTATTAGTTGAAGATAATAAAGAGTTATCATCTCTTATGAGTAAATTTTTTGTAAGAGATGGCTATAGTGTTTATTGTGCAAAATCAGGGGAAGAAGCAATAGAATTTTTTAATAATGAAATAGCAAAATTAGTTATTCTTGATATTATGCTACCTAAAATAGATGGATTTTCTGTGTGTTCAGCCATCAGAAAAAGGGGAGATGTACCTATTATAATTATTAGTGCAATGGTAGATAAGGAAGATAAAATGAATGGATTTAATCTTGGTGCTGATGATTATATTGAAAAACCAATAGATATTGATATTCTTAATGCAAAAATCTCCTCTCTTTTTAAAAGATTATATGAGAAAAAAGAAAATCCTTTAATTATTAAATCAGGTGAAATTGAAATTAATCAAGATTCTATGGAAGTTACTTTTAAAGGTAATAAACTTAATCTTACAATTAAAGAATATGATTTATTGCTTTTACTTATAGAAAATAAGGGAAAAACTCTTAGTAAGGAATATATTTTTAATAGAATTTGGGGGAAAGAAAGTGAAAGTGAAAATCAAACCCTTACTGTACACATAAAAATGCTTAGAGATAAAATAGAAGAAGATTCAAAAAATCCTACAAAAATAAAAACTGTATGGGGTGTAGGTTATAGATATGAAGAAATTTAAATTACTTATAACTTCCATAGTCTTTTTATATTTATTGTTAATTATAGGTGGGAACTTAAAAATTAATAATATATATGAGAGACAATTTAGTAATTATAGGGTAGAAATTAATAGATTATATAAGAAGTATGTAGAAAATAACTCAATGGACATAAAGAATTGTAAATATATAAAGAAAATGGAATTCTTAGATTATAAAAATAAAGATAAGAATGAAATAGAAAGCTTTTATAAATATAAAAATGGAATGAATTCAGAAATAGTACCAGTATATAAAGATAATAATATTTTAGGATATTTAAAGTTTTACTATATAATTAATATTAATAATAAAAATGTATTAGTAACATATAATACTGGAATAACAATTCTTTTTATGGCTATTATAATAGTTTTAATATATATTGAAAGAAAAATTTTAAAACCCTTTAATACATTAAGTGAAATGCCTTATGAACTATCAAAGGGAAATTTAAATGCTGAAATAAAAGAAAATAAAAATCGTTATTTTGGAAAGTTTATATGGGGAATAGGTATGCTTAAAGATAATTTAGAAAGCCATAAAAAAAGAGAACTTAAACTAGCAAAGGAAAAGAAAATGATAATACTTTCTATTTCTCATGATATAAAAACTCCCCTTAATGCAATTAATTTATATGCAAAGACCATTGAAAAAAATATATATGACAATGAAGAAGAAAAGAAAAATATAGCAATAAAAATACAAGAAAAGACCAAGGAAATAGATAGTTTTGTAAAGGATATAGTAAAGTCTTCAAGAGAAGATATAATATCAATTAAGGTTAAGGATTCAGAATACTATTTAAAAGACCTTGTATATAAGATAAATAAAGGCTATAAAGAAAAATGTGATATAAATAAAGTGAAATTTACTATTGGAGAATATGAAAATTATCTTATTAAAGGTGATATAGATAGAATGTATGAAGCTATAGGAAATCTTATTGAAAATGCTTTTAAATATGGTGATGGCAAAAAAATAGACATAAAATTTTCAGAAGAAGATTCCTATGAGCTTATATCAGTTATAAATTCAGGAAAACCAGTTTTGGAAAATGAAATGCCACATTTATTTGATAGTTTTTTTAGAGGAAAAAATTCTGAAGGAAAAGAAGGTAATGGATTAGGGCTATATATATGCAAAGAAATAATGAAAAAAATGAATGGAGATATATTTGCAAAATATAAAGAAGATAAAATGGAGTTTGTTTTAGTATGCAAAATTAGTTAACACTATATATAATAAAAGTATAACTAAAATTTTAAAATTGTATAAAATCAGTATATTTTTAACATAAATGAAAAATAAAACTTTTATTAGATAATAGGAGAAAAGATGTTTAAAGAAAAAATAGAAGCTTTTTGTAATTCTTTAGGATTAGATACTATTGGCTTTACAAAGTGCAGAAAATTTGAAGAACTTAGAGAATTCTATACTTATAGAAAAGAAAATAATCTTGAAAATGAATTTGAAGAGAAGGATATAGAAAAAAGAATAAATCCTAATTTATATTTAAAAGAAGGAAAAACTATAATATCAATAGCTTTTCCTTATTGTAGTAGTGAAGATTTTAATTGTAATAATAATGGATTTTCTATATATACAAAAAGATATGACTATCATAGAGTAGTAAAAAAATATTTAGATGAAATATGTAAGTTTATAGAAAGTTTAGGAGGAAGGGCAGTAGGGCTTGTTGATAGTAATTCTTTGCCTGAAAGATATATTGCCTATTTATCTAATGTTGGCTTTATAGGAAAAAATAATATGATAATTACTAAAAAACATGGCTCTTATGTATTTTTAGGAGAAATAATAACTGATTTAGAAATAGAAAGTGAAACAAAAAGAACTTTTAATATGATAGCTAATTATGAAGAATGTGGAGAATGCAGAATATGTATAGGAGAGTGTCCAACTAAATCTATAAATAAAATTAAAATTAATCCTAATATATGTTTATCTTATATGACTCAGAAAAAAGAGCTAAATGATAAGGAAATAAATCTTCTTAAAAAGAAAGGAAATATTTTTGGATGTGATTTTTGTCAGCTTAAATGTCCTTACAATGAAAATTTAGAAGGAAAAGCACTTAAGGAATTTGAAATATTAGATTATATGAATGAAGAACCTTATATTTATGCTAATATGGATAATAAATATTTTAAAGAAAAGATAAGTAAAACTTCTTGTGGTTGGAGAGGAAAAAATGTTATAAGAAGAAATGCTATTATAAATTTGAAGAAAAAAGGAGTAGATATTGAAGAATTTAAAGGAAACTCAGAATATATTAATGAATATATAGATAAATTAAAATAATTTATCTATATACTACCATATTCATCACAATCTAAAATAGCTTTAATAAATTTTTCTTTTGTTATTTCATAAGGAGCACAGTGCCATTCTGTTACAGTTGAAGCTTTTTGGGCCATCTTTTCAACATCTTCTTTAGTTATATCAAGGTCTTTTAAGGAAGTTGGAAGGCCTATACTTTTATTAAATTTATATATTTTATCACGTTTTTCAAATTGTTTATCATAAGTTAATAAGCATAAAACTCCAAAGGAAACAATTTCTCCATGAAGATGTTTAGCACAAGAAGGAACCATTGTTGAACCATAATAAACAGCATGAGCAAGACTACTATTATAATAGTAACTATCTTTTTCTGATGTTAAGTTTGAAACTAAGCCTGTACTTATAATAATATCAAGAGCAACTTGTTCAAGTTCATAGGAAGGAGTATTGTTTTTGCAATCACTAAGAGCTTTAGCACCAAAATCAATTAATGGGTCTTCACAAGCACCACTTAACTGAGCACCAAGTAAGGTAGTGTGGAACAATTTTTCAGCTCTTGTTGCAAATAATACTTCAGCTTCTTTTGATAAAGCATCTCCAATACCAGCCCAGAATAATGAATCTGGAGCTTCTGCAATAATTTTTGTATTAATAAAGGTATGAGTTGCTGGTGTTTTTGGATAATAATATTCTTTAAATGTATCATCTGAATTATAAATAACTGCAATACAAGTACAAGCAGCACAGTTTGAAGCTATTGTTGGAAAAGAGAATAGTGGTTTATCTAATTTATCTGAAACTACCTTACAAGTATCTACAGCTCTTCCTCCTCCAACAGCAAAAATAAAATCAGCAGCTTTAACTTTATCATTATTTAATAATTTATCAGCATTTTCATAAGTTGAATTTCCACCATACCATATAAAATCTAAAATCTCCACATTAGAGTTTTTTATTCCTTCTAAAATACTTTCTTTAGCTTTAGATATTGCAGTTTTTCCTCCAATAACTACAGCTTTTTTTCCATAATGTCTTGTTATATAAGGAATTTCTTTATAGCAGTCAACTCCTACACTGTAACTTGGTAAAAATACATTATAATGTTTCATTAGTTTACATCTCCTCATGTGTTTTATAAAATAAAAAAATCCTGATTAATAAAAATCAGGACGTAAAAATTACGTGGTACCACCTAAATTCAGAGTATTTTTTTTAAAACTCTGCACTTAATTAACCTTTAACGCAGGTTTACGTCAAAACTTACATGTAGATTAAGTTCAGTTTTGAAGCTCCAGAGTGATTTTCAAACATTATAAATCACAACTTTCCATCATAATAGTTGCTCTCTTTAGGTTTATAAAATGTTTTACTTTTCTCTATCAAAGCTTTATTTGCATACATAATAACACCAGTTAATAAGTTTGTCAAATAATAATTTAAAATAAAAAAGCATAATTGAAAATTTAATCATTTTACAATTATGCTTTTTATATTTAATTAAACACGTTCAGCAATTTCATAAAGAAGTCTTTCAGTCTTTTCCCATCCTAAACATGGGTCAGTTATAGATTTACCATAAATATGTTCATCTATTTTTTGACATCCATCTTCAATATAGCTTTCAATCATAACACCCTTAACTAATTTTTTAAGTTCAGGATTATAATCTCTGCTATGAAGAATTTCATGTACTATACGAGGTTGTTCAGCAAACTTTTTACCAGAGTTAGAGTGGTTTGCATCAACTATAACAGCTGGATTTGGGAAATCATGTTGCTTATATAAATCAAGTACTCTTAATAAATCTTCATAGTGATAATTTGGAATATTATTTCCATGTTTATTAACAGAACCACGCATAATAGCATGTGCATAAGGGTTACCACTTGTACTTACTTCATTATCTTTGTATATAAAGTCATGTTTGCAGTGAGCTGCAGTAATAGAATTAAACATTACTGATAAATCTCCACTTGTTGGGTTTTTCATTCCAACAGGAACATCAACACCACTTGCAGTAAGTCTATGTTGTTGGTTTTCTACACTTCTTGCACCAACAGCAACATATGTTAATAAATCTCCACAATAAATGTGATTACATGGATATAACATTTCATCAGCAGGTGTAAGATATGTTTCTTTTATTGAACGTATGAACATTTTTCTTATTGAAAGTAGTCCTTCAACCATATTTGGTGATTTTTCTGGGTCTGGTTGGTGAAGCATTCCTTTGTATCCTTCTCCAGTAGTTCTAGGTTTGTTTGTATAAATTCTAGGTACTATGAAAAGTTTATCTTTAACTTTTTCATTTACTTTGGCTAATCTGTTTATATAATCACATACTGAATCTTCATTGTCAGCAGAACAAGGTCCTATAATAACAACAAATTTGTCACTTTCTCCAGAAAATATTTTTTTAATTTCTTCATCTCTTTCAGCTTTAATCTTTTTTAAATTCTCAGCTAGAGGAGTCATATCTATTATTTCCTCAGGAGATGGTAGTTTTCTAATGTTTGTAAAACTCATTACATAATCCTCCTATTTTACTGTCTAATATAATTATAATATAATTATAATATAATTATTGTCAAAATTGGTCAAGTTTTTAAGAGGAATTAATTAAAAAAAGTTATTAAATAAAACTGATTGATTTTACTAAATATATTAATATAAAATTATTAAGAGAGGAATTTTTTTTAGGGAGTGAATAAAAAATGATAACCTTTGAAGAAATAAAAAATAATGAACATATAAAAACTTATATAAAAAAGGCAGATGAATCATTAATAGCTTTAGGATACACAGAACATAGCTTTGCTCATGTAACTAAAGTTTCTGAAATGGCAAAGGAAATATTATTAGAACTAGGTTATTCTAAAAGAGAAGCAGAACTTGCTCAAATAGCTGGTTATCTTCATGATATAGGAAATGTTATAAATAGAGTAGACCATGCTCAAAGTGGAGCAGTTATGGCCTTTCGTATTTTAGATAAGTTAGGAGCAGAACCAGAAGAAATTGCCACTATAATAGCAGCTATAGGAAATCATGATGAAAAAACAGCAGTTGCTGTAAATCCAGTAGCAGCAGCTTTAATATTAGCAGATAAAACTGATGTAAGAAGATCCCGTGTAAGAAATTCTGATTTAGCCACATTTGATATACATGATAGGGTAAACTATGCAGTAGAGGACTCTTCAACAAAAATTTCAAAAGATAAAAAATCTATAATACTAAATTTAAAAATAAATACTGAAATTTCTTCAGTTATGGATTATTTTGAAATATTTTTAGATCGTATGCTGCTTTGTAGAAAAGCAGCAGAAAAACTAAATTTAAAGTTTAAGCTTATTATAAATAATCAAATTCTTTTATAAAATTTAAACTTCATCTTTGTCTAATGTCATAAGTTTTATAAGAGCTTTAACCTTTGGAGAAAATTTATATAAAAGTATAGCCATTAAAACTAAAAAAACCATAAGATTAGATACAGCTAAATCAAATTTATTAAGACTTTCTTCAGAGGTGTTATTACTACCAGATGAAGAATTGTTAGAGTTTTTATGTAAGGAACTTACACTAGGAGTAGCTGTTTGTGTTTCATCTATATATTCTGTTAAATTATTAGAAACTGTACTTGTTTCATTTGTTAAGGGTGAAGAAGTAGAAGTTTCTAAGTTTGAATTTGCAGAAGATGTTTCAGAAGAAACATTTTCAGCTGTATTTGTTTCTAAAGAGGTATCTTCAGTTTTATTATTTGTATTATCTAAATTATTTTGTTCTAAAGAGCTATTTTCACTATTATAATTATTATCTATATTATCTGAAGAAGTATTATCTAAAGAAGGATTAATAGTTATAATTTCATCTTCTTCCCCTTCAGGAATTATAGAATCATTTAACTTTATAACTTCATATGAGTTACTTTGTGATTTTTTGTAACTAGTAGTTTTTATATAGTTAGAAAAATCTCTATTATTTGATATGTTAGCACTAGCAGAATAATTTTCTGATAGTAACAGTATAGAAAATATAAAAGTAGTTAATAATATTTTATTTATATATTTCAAAGCTATCCCCCCTATTTGACTATTATATCACATAATAAAGAAAATTTTATTAAAAAATAATATATAATGGAAAAATAAGTGGATAAAAAGAGAAATCTTGATATATAATATAGATATAAGAAGGAGGTCGATTCATATGTTAAAAAGTTTAGGTGAAGATTTAAAAAAAATAATGCTTGCAGGAATTGGTGCAGTTGCAATTACATCAGAAAAGTCAGCAGAATTAATAGATGACCTTGTTAAAAAGGGGCAAGTTACTGTTGAGCAAGGAAAAGAACTTAATGAAGAATTAAAAAGAAATTTAAAAACAAAGGTTCAAGATGCAGTAAATGAACATGTAAATGTTACAGTTGTAACTAATGAGGAGGAAAATATATTAGATAAGTTAGATACATTAAGTGAGGAAGAGCTTCAAGCTGTAAAAGAAAAACTTGATAAAATAGAAAGAGAAAAAAATAACAATGTTTCTACAGAAGAAAGTGTTTCTGAAAATTAAAAATTATCATAACAATTATTAGGGAAAAGTTACAAAAAAGCTTGAAATAATAATATGATTATGGTAGAATAGTAAAAGTAGAAATACAAAAAATTAGTTAAAGATTTAGTAGATAATAATGCTCTCCAAATTTAGAGACTTAATTAATCGAATAGTCTTTAAAGATGGAGGAAAAGAAAATGGAAGATAAGACTTTAGTATGTGTTGACTGTGGTGAAGAATTTGTATTCACAGTTGGAGAACAAGAATTCTACAAGGAAAAAGGATTTGAAAATGATCCTAAGAGATGTCCAAAATGTAGAAAAGCAAAGAAAGCAGCTCAACAAAACAGAAAGTAGTTTGAAAAGCTTAAAGGCCACAAGATTTATCTTGTGGTTTTTTTTATACTATTTTATACTATAAATTGAAAAAATATATTAAAATCAGCTTTTTATGTAATAAATAATAATAATATACTTAAAAACATAACAAGAAAAGTATATTATAATAGATAATAAAAAATAATATTAGTACAAAAAATGGAGGGAGAATATGAGCACATTCAATGTAGAATTAAAAAAAGTTGTTGATGATTCTTATGAAATAGAAATAGGTTTTGATTTAGAAGATAAACTTGTTAAGGATTTAAAATCAGGATTAGTTGGTAATATAAAAAAGTTTGCATTAGTAACAGATAGTAATGTAAAAGAATTATATGGAGAAAAAATATATGAAAAAATAAAAGAAGCAGGATATAATGCAGATTTATTTGTATTTGAAGCTGGAGAAAAAAGCAAAACAAGAAAAACTAAAGAAGAAATAGAAGATGCAATGCTAGAAAAGGGTTATCGTAGAGACTGTTGTATTATTGCAATTGGAGGAGGAGTAGTTACTGATTTATCAGGTTTTGTAGCAGGAACCTTTGGAAGGGGAGTACCATTTATTAATTATGCAACTACATTATTATCAGCTGCTGATGCCTCTGTAGGAGGAAAAACTGCTGTTGACACACCTCTTGCAACTAATCTTATAGGGTTATTTAATCAACCTAAAAAAGTTTATTTAGATATAAAGGCTTGGAGCACATTACCAAAACGTGAAATATGTAGTGGTCTTGCAGAAACAATTAAGCATGCTTGTATAAGTGATAAGGACTTTTTTGAATATATAGAAAAAAATATAGAAGAAATTTTAGCATTAAAGACAGAGGTTTGTGAACATATTGCAGAAGAAAATTGCAAGATAAAATATAAAGTTGTAATGAAAGATGAAAGAGAAAGTGGTTTAAGAGAAATCTTAAATTTAGGACATACAGTTGGAAGAGCAATTGAAACAGTAAGTGAATATAAACTTTTACATGGAGAAGCTTTATCAATTGGTCTTGTGGCAGAAGTTAAACTTGCTTATAAGCTTGGATATGTTACAGCAGAAGAAAGAGATAGGGTTATTAATTTATTAGAAAAAGCAAACCTTCCAATTGCAATTCCAGAATATATTGATAGAGAAAAATTAGTTAAAAAGCTTTATACTGATAAAAAGGTAAGAGATGGAAAACTTAGATTTGTTCTTCAAAAAGGAATTGGAAATGTAGTTGAATTTGAAAATGGACAATTTGCAACTCCAATTTCAGAAGAAGTAGCAAGAGAAATAATTTACCAAATCTAATTTACTTTTAATATAATAAATGTGAAAATCATGTTAAGAAAGCAATAAAAGTATTTTTGTATAAGAATATCATGGTAAAATAAATATGATTTTATTTTGGGTTATTGATAAGGGGCAATAGTTCATAAAAAGGAGGATTGTGGCATCAAGAAATGTATATATTACAATGTATATTGTTATAAAATTTCTTTGTGCCACAGTTCTTTTTTTAAAATAAAAAATAGGTAAAATAAATACTAATTTGTATTTATTTTACCTATTTTTTCTATGGCTGAGGTAGTAGGATTCGAACCTACGATAATCAGAGTCAGAGTCTGACGCCTTACCACTTGGCCATACCCCAAAGACAATAAATATTATATCATAGGGTAAGAAAAAATCAAATATATTTAAAAATTATAAATAACAATAAAAAATAATTGTAAAAATATTTTTACAAAAATTTTAGTAGTAATAAATTTGTAAGGAAATAAATAATGCTTTTTGTAAAATAAAGGGATTTATATACTTGACTAACAAGTATATAAACTGTTAAATTAATAATATATTTAATGTGATTTTTATTAAGAAATAGTTTTATTTAATTTATGAGGTGAGAACATGAAAAAGGTAATAGCTGTTGTAACATCAGCAATATTATGTTTTAGTTTAGTTGGATGTAAAGGTTCTAATAAAGAAAAGGAAACAGATACTGCAAATAATGAAACAACAACATCTACAGTAGCACAAAAAGAAACAAAGGTTTTTAGTGAAGAAAAAAAAGCTGCTACATATGATAATTTTCTAAAAGTTGAAGTTGGAGAAAGTTATGATGATACAGTAAAAGAATTAGGAGAGCCTAACAAATTAGTAACTGAAGGAGATACTAATACATATTTTTGGACATTAGAAAATGGTGGAAGTATATCAGCTATAGTTGAAGATGGAAAAATTGTTAGTATGTCTCAAGGTTTATTAACTGGAGAAAGCACAAGTATAACTATAGACCAATACAATAAACTTCAAGATGGAATGACTATTGAAGAGGTACAAGCAATTGCAGGGTCAGGAACTTTGACAACAGAAGAACAAATGGATGGATATGTAAGAAGTTTTTATTCATATAAAAATGATGATAATTCTACTGCAATAATAACTTATCATGATGGAAAGCTTTATTCAAAATGTCAAAATAATTTAGATAGATAAAATGTAATATTTATTAATAATATAAAGTTGTTTTATAAAGAAATTTTATAAAAATATATAATTAAAATTTCTTAATAGAACAACTTTATTATTTTATATTTAAAAATACTTTTTAAGCAAATTAATGTTTTTGTTGAATAATATTTAATTATTAAGTTAAAAAGTTTAATTTGTCTTTTTTTAAGTTAAATAATAGAAATAATTATAATAAATAGTTGAGAATTATCTTGGAAACGATTATAATTAATTCGTATAATGAAAATTATATGAAGTTATAAGGAGGAGAGGTTATGGAAAAACTTAAAAATCATGGTGTGAAGCATAAGTTAAGTATAATTATGGCAGTTATATTTTTCTTAGGTTTAATACCAGTAAAAAACTTAATTGCTACAGCTACTGAACCTTTAGGACCAGTAGTTAATCCAGATGGAACAGTAACAATAAGTTATCAATATGATGGGGATGAACTTTATATTAATGGTTCATTTACAAATTGGCAATTTACCAAGATGACTAAGGGAGAAAATAATATATTTTCTTATACAACAGAGGTTTTAAGCCCAGGTTCTTATGAGTATAAATTCTCACCAGAAGCAGCATGGGGAAAAGATTTTAACCAAGATGGAGAAACAGGTGGAGCACCAAATAGTAAATTTGAAATTAAATCTTTAGGTGCTAGTTTAAATGGTGATGGAACTGCTACATTTAGAGTAAGATATGATGGAGATGAATTATATCTTGTTGGAAGCATGAACAATTGGACAGAAGCAATAAAAATGACTAAAGGAACTGATGGAGTATTTGAAATTACCATTAATGTTGAAGAAGGAAAAACTTACGAATATAAGTATAAAGTAACAGCTGATATGTCAGATTGGACAACTGGTTCATTTAATCAAGAAGGTGGAGAAGGTAATTCTTCTTTAAAAGTTCCAGGAAAAGTAACAGCATATGCTCCAATATTTAATGGAGATGGTACAGTAACTCTTTCTTACGCTGATGTAAGTGCTTCAAGTGTATATTTAGCAGGTGACTTTGTAAATGAAGTTTGGCAACCAACAGGTCTTGCTATGACAAATAATGGAGAAGGATTATGGACTATTACAATAGGACAAGATGAATTAAGTAAATATTCAACAGGAGACCAAGTACAATACAAATTTGTTGTTAATGGAACTCAATGGGTAACAGACCCAAGTAACACAGAAATAGTAAATGGAAATTCTGTATTTACTTATCAAAAATTTGATTCTGCTTCAGCACCAATATTAAATGCAGATGGAACAGTTATATTTAGTTATGCAGATGATTCAGCTTCTTCTGTATCAGTTGCTGGAGATATGAATGGTTGGGATGCAAATAAAACTCCAATGACAAAAAATGAATTTGGAGTATGGACAACAGTTTTTGAACCAGTAGATGGAACTACACAAATTGTATATAAATATGTAGTTGATGGAACTAATTGGATTCTAGATCCAAACGCTCTTGATTCTATAGGAGATGGATTTGGTGGTTCAAATTCAGTATTTAATTTAACTAATCAAGTAGTTGAACACAAAAAAGTAATATTAAAATATGTAAGAGAAGATGGAAATTATGATGGTTGGTGTTTATGGAACTGGTCAACAGGTTTAAAAGAAGGTAAAGTAGACTTTGAGGTTAAAGATGGAGTTGCAGTTGCAACATTTGATGTATCTGATGACTGTTCAAGTGTTGGATTTAAGATAATGAAAAATGATTGGGCAGAAGTTGATATAGATTCAGATAGATATATAGAAGTTGATCCAAATTCAATGGTTACAAAAGTTGTTGTAACAAGTGGTCAATTAGATATGTTTGTGGTACCTCAAGTAACTGAATTAGAAATGAACCCAGGAAGAGTTGATTTTGAATTTAGAGATAATGATTTATACAAAGAAGATGCTCAAGAAACTGTTGAAAGTGTAAAAACAATTTTAACATATGAAGATGGAACAGTTACTGAAATTCCAATGGAATATGATAGCAAAAATGAATATTTTAAGGGATCATATTTAAATGACAACTTAAAAGAAGGAACTTATTCATATAAATTTGTTGAAGTTGTTAACGGTGAAGAAAAAGTAAGTGAAGAAAAAACTTTTGAATACAAAGTAAGAGACATAAGTGTAAAAGCTTCAGTAGACCCTTATAATGTAACTTCATCAGATAATGCAGTTGTTTCAGTTGAATTAACAGGAAAAAATATAGATAAAGATTCAATAAGAAAAGTTTATATGGATTTATCATCAGTAGGTGGTAAGGCAGAAACTAAAATGGATTTAAGCTTATTAGATAATGGTAAGTTTAGACAAACAATTGCTATAACAGATAATACAACAGCAGGAGTTAAGAATATTCCAGTTGTAGTAGTAGATGTAAATGGACAAGAACACAAAACTACTTTTGAAATCAATGTAAAAACTAAAGTTTCATCTGGAAAGAATTTAGACTTTGATTTTGATGAAGCAAGTATATATCAAATACTTACAGATAGATTCTTAAATGGAAATACATCAAATGATGATCCAAATGGAAACAATTATGACAAAACAGCACCATATACTTACCATGGTGGAGATTTTGCAGGAATTACTCAAAAGATTAAAGATGGATATTTAACTGATTTAGGAATAAACACAATATGGATTAGTCCAATAGTTGAAAATACAGATGTATCACAAGGCTATGAAGAAGAGGGTGGACAATATTCATATCATGGATATTGGGCAAAAGACTTTACAATATTAGATCCTCACTGGGGAACTATGGAAGAGTTTAAAGAACTTATAGATGTTGCTCATGAAAATGGAATAAAGATAATGGTTGATATAGTAATTAACCACTCTGGATACGGAACAGAAGAAATATTTAAAGACATGCTTAGAAGCGAAGATGGTGGAGATATCTACACTAATGCTTCATCAGGATTACCAGACTTTAGAACAGAAGACCCAGCAGTTAGAGCAAAACTTATAACATGGCAATTAGATTGGTTAAATAAGGCTAAAACAGAAAAAGGAAATACAATTGATTATTTTAGAGTAGATACAGTAAAGCATGTTGAAGATGCAACTTGGAAAGAATTAAAATCAGAATTAACTAAAGCAAATACTCAATTTAAGATGATTGGTGAATTCTATGGTGCAGACTACAACACAGATGGTGGACAATTACAAAGTGGTCAAATGGATGCATTACTTGATTTCTCATATAAAAATTATGCTACAAACTTTGTAAATGGTAAGATAGAAGATGCAAGTAAAACATTAGATGAAAGAGCATCAAAGTTAAATAATTCTTACCTATTAGGACAATTCTTAAGCAGTCATGATGAAGATGGATTCTTAACTAGAGTTGACAATAACCTAGGAAAGCAAATGGCAGCTGCCTCTCTTCAAATTACTGATAAGGGTATTCCAGTAGTTTACTATGGTGAAGAACTTGGAATGACTGGCTTAAATGGAATGGAAAACAAAGATGGCAACCGTTATGATATGGACTTTAGTAAAGCAACTGATGATAATGTAGTTTATAATCACTATAAGAAACTTTTAAATACTAGAGAAAGATATGTATCAATATTTGCTAAAGGTGATAGAAAAACTATAGCTGGAAGTGATGAAGAACAATTCTCAGCATTTGAAAGAAGCTACAATGGAAATACTATTCTTACATTAATAAATGTTAGTGATGAAGCTAATAATATAAAAGTTAAAACTTCATTTAAAGAAGGACAAGTTCTTGTAGATGCTTATAATAATGATAAAGAATATGTTGTTTCAAAAGATGGAGAAGTAGCTATAGAACTTGTTGGAATGCAAGAAGGAGGAACTGCTATTTTAGCTCCTAAGGGATTAGATGAAGATATAAATAATGATAACCCTTCAGATAATGATAATCCTTCAGACAATGATAACCCTTCAAATAACAACAATAATAATTCAGGAAATAACAATAGTGGAAGTAATTCAAATAATAATAGTGGAACAACTTCTAATGGAAATGGAACAAAAACTGGAGATACTAATACTGTAGTAGTATTTGTAAGCATTGTATTATTAAGTGCTGGAGTAATAGTTTTTTTAAGAAAAAAGAGAGCTTAAGAAAAAAATAATTAATTAAAAAGACTGCCTTAAAGTTTTAAGGTGGTCTTTTTGTTATAAATTTTTATAGAAGTATATTAAATAAAAGTATATAATTAAAAATAACAAATTTTTATTACAATATGGAGAAAATTATGATTATTAAGGATATAACTAAAGCTTTTAATGAAGTTAAAGAGAAAAAACCTTTAGTTCATTGCATTACAAATTACATAACAGCTAATGATTGTGCAAATGTACTTTTAGCAATAGGTGCATCTCCTACTATGGCAAATTCTATTTATGAAGTTGAAGATGTTTTAAGACATGCATCAAGCCTTGTTTTAAATTTAGGAACCCTTGGAGATAATTCTATAAAAACTATGATTAAAGCAGGAGTTTTTGCAAATAAAATAAAAGTTCCTATAATTTTAGACCCAGTTGGAGTAGCTTCAATATCTCATAGAAAAGAAGCAGCTTTTGAACTTCTTAATAATGTTAAGGTTAATGTTATAAGAGGAAATATGTCAGAGATAAAAACTCTTTGTGGTTTAAAAGGAATTGCAAAGGGAGTAGATTCTGATGAAATAATAGGCATAGAGGATTCAAAAAAAATAGCAAAACTTCTTTCAAAAAAAATAAATTCTGTAGTTGCAATAACAGGAATGATAGATTATATTTCAGATGGAGAAAGAGTTATTTCAATTGGTAATGGAAATGAAATGCTTACTAAAGTAACAGGCACAGGATGTATGACAACAGCTCTTATTGGAGCTTATTTAGGAAGTGGAAATAATGATATTGTATCTGCTGTTTCTGGAGTTTTATCTATGGGAATTGCAGGAGAAATTGCTTTTGAAAATTTAAAAGAAAATGAAGGTAGTGGAAGCTATAGAGTTAAAATTATAGATGGAATTTTTAAAATGACTGAAGAAGATTTTATAAAGAGAGGAAAAATAAATGAATAGTATAGATTATAGTTTGTATTTAGTTACAGATAGAAGTTTATTAAAGGGAAGAAAACTTACAAAAGTTATAGAAGAAGCAATAAGGGGAGGGGTAAGTTTAGTTCAACTTAGAGAAAAATCTGCCTCTTCTTTAGAATTTTATGAAATAGCAAAAGAAGTAAAAGAAGTAACGGATAAATATAATGTACCTTTAATAATAAATGATAGAATAGATATTGCCCTTGCTGTAGATGCTTCAGGAGTACATTTAGGACAAAGTGATATTCCTTGTAGTGTAGCAAGAAAAATACTTCCAAAAGGAAAAATAATAGGAGTATCAGCTCATAACTTAAAAGAAGCAGAAAAAGCTGTAATGTTTGGCGCAGATTATTTAGGCTGTGGAGCTGTCTTTAATACTTCTACAAAAAAAGATGTAACAACTCTTTCCTATGAAGAATTAAAGAAAATAACAAGTAATATAAAAATCCCTGTAGTGGCAATAGGAGGAATAAATGAAAATAATATAAGTAATTTAAAGAATTCAGGAATAAATGGAGTAGCAGTAGTATCTTCAATAATAGGAAAAGAAGATGTAAAAAAGGCTTCAGAAGATTTAAAAGAAATTGTTAAAAAGTTATAATTAATAAAATAAAATGTTTAGAACTAAAAAATATAGTCAATACTTTAGGTAATATTAATTATGAGGAGTAAATTGTCTATGAAAATTTTCATTTTGGTTTTAAGCATTTTTTTGCTTTTTCCATCACCAGCAAAAGGAATAGAAGTTAAAGATGTTAAAGAAGATTTAGAAAAAATAGGAGTAGAAGAAGAATACAGAGAAAACATAGAAACTTATCTAGAAAATCTTAATATATCAAAAGAAGATATAAATAATATTATGGAAGAAGCAAAAGAAGTAATTGGAAGTATTCAAGATAAAAACAGTATTTCAGATTTTAGCTTTAGTGAAATATTTGGGCTTTATAAAAAAACTAAAGGTGTAGCTAAAGATTTAAATTTAGATTTTGGCTTTAGCATAGCTAATAAAAGTTTTACTTTAAAAGATAAAAAAAATAATAATGTGCTTATAGAAGGGAATATAAGTGATTTAGAAAATTACTATGATAAATATGTTGAAATATTACAAGATAAAGAAAGTCATTTAGAAACTAATATATCAAAACAAAATAATAATGAAAAAGAAAATATCACTAAAGTAGAAGATATAATAACTCCTAAAACATCAGAAGAAAATAAAAATTCTTATAATAATATTTCTAAAAAAGAGATAAATACTAACAAAAATAATGCTTTAGAAAATAAAGATAAAAATATTTCAATTGCTTCAAGAAAAACAATATCACCTAAAATTCCATTAGTAATAGCAGGAATATTTACAATAGGAGCATTAGGAGTTTTAAAAGTATTAAAAAAAGTTTAATTCTTGACAACATTTACAAATGAGTATGATTATATGATATAATAAAGTAAACAAAGGGGGAGAAAAATGAATAAAGTAACAGAAATAATAAATAATATAGAAAAAATAATGGTTGGCAAAAGAAAGGTAGTAGAGAAAATAGTTATAGCCCTTTTAACTAATGGTCATGTTTTAATAGAAGATGTTCCAGGAGTTGGGAAAACCCAATGTGTAAGTGCCTTAGCAAAGTCAGTTGATGGAAGCTTTAAAAGAATACAATTTACTCCAGATGTAATGGCTTCAGATATAACAGGATTTACTATGTATAATCCTACAACAGGAGTTTTTGAATATAAAGAAGGAAGTGCTAATTGTAACTTTCTTTTAGCAGATGAAATTAATAGAGCTTCTTCTAAAACACAATCAAGTTTACTTGAAGTAATGGAAGAAAGACAGATAACTGTAGATGGAGTAACTCATAAAGTTCCAGAACCCTTTATGGTTCTTGCAACTCAAAATCCAATAGAAAGTAAAGGAACAAATAAACTTCCAGAAGCTCAAATGGATAGATTTTTGTTTAAACTTTCAATAGGATATCCAAGTAAAGAGGGAGAAAGAGAAATTTTAAATAGATTTGCAGGAGAAAGTCCTTTGAAAAATCTTAACCCAGTAGCTACCACAGGAGAAATTCTTAAACTTCAAAATCAAGTAGAAGAAGTAAGAGTAAGTGAAGAAATTAAGGATTTAATAATATCAATAGTATCTTATACAAGAAATAATGTTAATTTAGATTTAGGAGTAAGTCCTAGAGGTAGTATTGCATTATTAAAGGTATCAAAGGCTTGTGCATTTATAAAAAGTAGAGATTATGTACTTCCAGAAGATGTAGTAGATATTTCTTTAGATGTATTAAGCCATAGAGTTATTTTATCATCAAATGCTAAAGTAAAAGGAATAACAGCTAAGGATGTAATCTTAGATTGTGTAAATAAGGCTATAAAAAATACAAGTAAGGTGCTTTAGATGATAAGATGGTTTTTTTATATTGGAATGTTAATGATATCTTTTATGTTTACTTATATCTTTGATATAAAAGAAAATTATGTAATACTTTATATGATACTTCTTATACCTTTAATAGATTATATTTCTTATAATATATTTAGAAAAAATCTATCTTCATCAGTAAAGGTATTAACTGATAATGTGGAAAAAGGGCAAAAGATATTATGTAAAATAGAATTAAAAAATAAGTCATTACTACCAATTCCATTTATAGATTATAAAATAAAAGTTAGTGATAAAATAACAGCATTAAAAACTTTAGAAGAAAGAGTATCTTTAGGGCAAAATGAAACTTTAGAGAAGAAAATAGAAATAGTAGCACTTCATATAGGCATAGGAGAAATTTCAATAGAAAACTTAGAGATAACAAGTATTTTTGGACTTTTTTCTAGTAAAATTGAAAGTGAAGAAAGTAATTGTAAAATTATGATTGCACCTAAATGCGTAGAGGTAGATGGAGTAGAAAAGCTTATAGAAAGTGCTAGAGAGATAGAAAAAGAAGAAGGGGGAAGTAATTATACTTTTCAAGGAGAGCCAGGATATGAGTATAAAGAATATGTTAAAGGAGACCCTTTAAATAGAGTTAATTGGAAGCTTTCCTCAAAGAAAAATATTATAATGATAAGGCAAAATGCTTCAATAGCTAAATGTAAAAAAGTAGTAGTATTAGACCCATTTATAGTGGAAAATGAAGAGCTTCAAAATAATAGTGATTTATTAATTGAAGGATTTCTAGGAATAGTTAAGGATATGTTTTTAAGTGAATATGAAGTTACTATAGGTATTTATAAAGAAAGCAAATGGAAATTTAAAATTATAAATAAAATAAGTGATATAGAAGAAATTCAAAGAAGTTTTTCAGAATATACTTTTTGTAAGGAAGAGGCATCTTATTTACGATTTAATAAATTTTTTATTAATGAAGATGAAAAGTATGATTTAATAATTGTTACTTCTAATAAAGATATTGAAATAGAGAATTTTATAAAAAATATAAAAGATAAGTGCCATGGAATTGAAATTATAAGAAACAATAAAGAAAAAATATTAGAAGAAGAATTTTACCTTGAAAAAGATTATGTACTAGAGAGGATATAAAATATGAATAGAATAGAAAGTACAATAAAAGATAATTATATACCATTAATATTTGCTATATTAGGTTGTGAATTAATATTTTTTTCTTTGTATGGAGGATTTAGTTTTTTATATTCAGGAATTATTCTTATTTTAGTAACAATATTTTTTGCTTTTTATGATATGGTAAATAAAGAGGGGAAAAAAGGGCCTATACTTTATACTCCTGTATGCTTAGCAATATTAATAGTTGGTTCTGTCTTAGCAAAATCTACAGGAAATATTGAAGAATTTAATATAGCAAGACTTGTCTTTGGAGGAGAGATAAAAGAAAGTGGAAGTTTTATATATGCTATGTCTATTTTAAATATTGTTACTTTTTTATACTCTTCAATGATTTATTATTTTTCAGTAATAATAACAAGGGTTATAATATTAATTTTATTATATTTTATTCCTTTAATTCTTTATGCAAAGGGAGCTTATAAAGCAGATAGCATATTTGTATATATTTTTTTAATAAGTTTGTTTTATATATTAGTGTTAGAAATAAAAAATAATACTATAAATAAAAAAATCAGCATAAATGTAAACAGTAAACATATGATTTTTACTGGAGGAGTTGCAATATTAACTATTTTATTTATTGCAATAATATTTCCTAAGCCAGAAAAACTTCCTACAATAGGCTTTTTAGATAAAGTTAAAAATTATGTTCAAGATTATACTAAATCAAATTTAAAAGGATTTAGTGTTGAGTGGGGAAATAGTAGAAATGTAAATGAATCTACAACAGATGGAGAAGATGTTGTTTTATATAATTTAACAGGAAACAATCCAGGATACCTTATTGTAAAAAATTATGATGTATTTGAAAATGGAATGTGGAAAGAAGAAGAGGAATCCTTTTTCTCTGGAAGTTCTATAAATAAATTAGAAAAAATTTATCCTATAGAAAGTACTATAGCAATAATAGATGAATATAGTGGTAATGATGAAGTTATAAAAAAAGCAAAAAATGCTGAAAGGACAAAAGAAGCCATTGTAAATATATCTAATAAATTTACTACAAGATTTATAGTACATCCATCTAAAACTCAAAGTTGTAAATTAGCAACAGGAGGAGATGATGTGTATTTAAGTGGATTTGATATGTTATTTTTAAAAGATGGTAAAACATTTCAAAGTGAAAGTAATTATTCTATAAGTTATATTAAAGATAATCCAAATATTGAATCAAAAGAAGCTATTTTACTTACTTATCTTAATGATGAAAGATATTTAAATTTATTAAAAGAATGTGCAACTTCAAGTAAATATGAGAAAGAAAAGGAAAATGTAACTACTATAAATAATAGTTATACTAAGCTTTCAGAGGATACTTCTGATAAGCTAATAAATTTATCTAAAAATATTACAAATGGAAAAGAATCAACTTATGCTAAAGCAAAGGCAATAGAAAGTTACTTTAGAGGTGGTTCATATATATATAGTTTAACTTTACCTAAAAATACAGGAAAAGAAAGTTATATAGATTATTTTATATTTGAAGGAAAAACAGGTTTTTGTGTTCAATATGCTACAGCTATGACATTATTATGTAGAGCAAGTGGAATTCCAGCAAGGTATGTTGAAGGATATGTTGTAGATGAAGAGGATAAACATGCTGGAGTATATGAAGTTAATGCAAAAAAAGGACATGCTTTTGTTGAAGTTTATATAGCAGGATATGGATGGAAAATATTTGACCCTACTCCTGGAATAGTAGAAGTAAGTAGTGAAATAGTAAATGAAGAAGGAAAAACAGAAACAGCTTTAAGTAGCAACAATAAGAGTATTTATATAATTATAGGAATAGTTTCAATTGGAGTATTATTTATAGGAATAGAATATTTAACTAAAAGAAAAAGAAAGCTAAATAAAATTTTAAAGCTTTCTAATGAAGAGGCCTTTGAAGAAATTATTAAAGACATAATATTGTTATTAAAATCTTGTAATCTAATTTCTAAAAATGGAGAAACCCTTATGAGATTTTCAACAAGAGTAGATGAACAGTTAAATATTAATTTTAAAAACATTATTGAAAAATATTATGATTATAAATATGCTTTTAAAAATTTATCTAAAGAAGATGTAAATGAAGCATTAAAATTAGATAATGAAATCTATAAATATATAAAAGAAAATAAAAAAGGTAAGAAAAAATAATAAAAATTTGAACATTTATTAAGGAGGTGTCTAATTAATAGATACCTTCTTTTTTATTAATTTATAAATATTATATATAAAAACATATAATTTGTTAAAGTAATATAATAATTTTTTTTATCCTATGGAAAATTATACATTCACTAAACTTTTTTTATATCAGAATTGTTATATAAATTACAAAAATAATGCAAGAAATTTTAAAAAGTATTTTGTATAATAACGTTATCATATAAATTTATTTTTTTTTGGAGGGATTAAAATGGCAAGAAATACTGACTTAAATTTAAGAGGAGAAGTTATTTATTCAATTTATGTAAGAAATCATAGTGAAGAAGGAACTTTTAAAGCTGTTGAAAAAGACTTAGAAAGAATAAAAAATTTAGGAACAGATATAATATGGTTTATGCCTATTCATCCAATTGGAGTTAAAAATAAAAAAGGTGATTTAGGATGTCCATATGCTATTAAAAATTATAGAGAAGTTAATCCAGAGTATGGAACTTTAGAAGATTTTAAAAATTGTGTAGATAAAATACATGCTTTAGGAATGAAATGTATAATAGATGTAGTTTATAATCACACTTCCCCAGACTCATGGCTTGTAGAAAACCATCCAGAATATTTTTATAAAAAGTCTGATGGAAACTTTGGAAACAAAGTTGGAGATTGGTGGGATGTAGTAGATTTAGATTATAACAACAAAGATTTATGGACTTATCAAATAGATACATTAAAAATGTGGGCAGAAATAGTTGATGGATTTAGATGTGATGTTGCTTCTTTAGTTCCAGTAGATTTTTGGATTAAGGCAAGAGAAGAAGTAGCTAAAGTAAGACCAAATGCTATATGGCTTGCAGAAACAATTCATACTAATTTCCTTATAGATTTAAGAAGACATGGAGTTTCTGGTAATTCTGATTGTGAAGTATATCAAGCTTTTGATATATGTTATGATTATGATGTGCAACCTTACTTTATGGGATATTTAAAAGGAACAAATAATTTAAGTTATTATGTAGATAGATTAGTTTTTCAAGAAGGAATTTATCCAGAAAATTATATAAAGTTAAGATTTTTAGAAAATCATGATAATCCAAGAGCTAAAGAATTAATAGAAAATGAAGAACAATTAATAAATTGGACTGCATTTCAATATTTCCAAAAAGGTACAACTTTAGTTTATGCAGGACAAGAAACTGAAAATACTAAATGTCCAAGCCTTTTTGATAAAGATTTAGTAAATTGGAATACAGGAAAAGATATTACTAAACTAATGCAAAAATTATATAAAATAAAGAAAAATAATATTTTTATAGATGGTGCCTATAGTTTATTTGCTGATGCAGATAATCAAACTATTATAGGTTACTATGAAAAAAATGGAGAAAAAGTAGTTGGTGTATTTAACTTAAAGGGAATAGAAGGAGAGATAAAGGTAAACCTTAAAGATGGAGAATACATTAATGAAATAGATAATGAAAAGGTAATTGTAAAAAATGGGAAAATAAAAATGAATAAAAAGCCTATAATTTTATTTACAAGAGAATAAAAAAAGCCCCAGACATCAATTGAGGAGGAGATGTTCTGGGGTTTTATCATTCTAAAAAGAATGATAAAAATATATAAGGATGATAGTAAAGTTTACACTTCTTATTATAAATGAAAAAGATTACAAATGCATTACAAAAAATGCAGAAAATTAAAAAAATAAAAAAATATATTGACAAAAATAAATAAAAAATATATAGTTGATATACGAAAAGAGAGCAGTATTTTAAAATAAATATCTTATCTAGAGAGGTGGAGGGACTGGCCCCATGAAACCCAGCAACCGCAATTATGAAAGGTGCTAATTCCAGCAGTAAGCATTTGTACTGAGAGATGAGAAAACTTTGAATGTAATGGCACTAGAGTTTTTTCTAGTGTTTTAATTTTTATAGATATATACTTTTTGGAGGAATTGTATGATAAAAATAGAAGGCTTAGGCAAAAGTTTTGGAAAAACCGAAGTATTAAAGGATATAAATATAAATATAAAAGAAGGAGAAATATATGGCCTAATTGGTCATAGTGGAGCAGGAAAATCAACTTTATTAAGATGTATTAATGGTCTTGAAAGCTATGATACTGGAAGTGTAACAGTAATGGGAAAAGAAGTTAAAGATTTAAGTGAATCAGAACTTAGAAGTTTTAGAAAAAATCTTGGAATGATATTTCAAAACTTTAATCTTCTTAAAAGAAAAACTGTTTTTGATAATGTAGCTCTTCCTCTTGAAGTGTGGAAATACCATGAACCAAAGCTTGATAAGGATGGAAAAGACACAAAATCAGGAAAAAATAAAGAAGATATAAATAAAAGAGTTATGAAGCTTTTAAAACTTGTAGGTCTTGAGGACAAGGCTAAAAGCAAGCCATCTCAATTAAGTGGAGGGCAAAAGCAAAGAGTTGCTATAGCAAGGGCTTTAGCATTAGACCCTAAAATACTTTTATGTGATGAAGCAACTTCTGCATTAGACCCTAAAATAACAAAGGATATTTTAGCACTTCTTAGCAAAATAAATAAAGAACTTGGAATAACTATTGTTATAGTTACTCATCAGATGGAAGTTATAAAAGAGGTATGTGAAAGAGTAGCTCTTCTTGATGGAGGAAAAATTCAAGTGGAAGGAAAAGCTGAAGATTTATTCTTAAAGCCAGGTTCATCTTTAAAGAAGTTCCTTGGAGAAGAAGAGGATACAACTTTACCAAATGAAGGAGTTAATATAAGAATATTCTTCCCAGCAGATTGTTCTGAAAATGCAATAATAACAAAAATGGCAAGAGAAGCTAATATAGATTGTTCTATAGTTTCTGGAAAACTTGAAAAGTTTAGAGATAATGTTTTAGGAAGCTTAGTAATAAACATAGAAAAAGAAGATAAGGACATAGTAGAAAAATACTTAAAAGATAAAGATTTTGAATGGGAGGTAATTTAATATGGAATTAAGCCAAATACTAGAATTATTAGGTAAGGCTTCAAAAGAAACAGCTATAATGGTTATTCCAACAACAATTTTATCTGTAATTATAGGATTTTTCCCAGCTGTAGTTTTAACAGTAACAGATAAAAATGGATTAAAACCAAATAAGTTAATTTATACTATATTTGATTTTATAATAAATACATTAAGAAGCCTACCATTTTTAATATTAATGATAGCAATAATTCCTTTTACTAGATTAGTAGTTGGAAAATCTCTTGGACCAGTAGCTGCAATAGTACCACTTACAGTAGCTTCAGCTCCATTTATAGCAAGAATTATAGAAACTGCTTTAAAAGAAGTTGACAAAGGGGTTATAGAAGCAGCAAAATCCTTTGGAGCATCTAATACACAAATTATTTTTAAAGTTATGCTTAAAGAAGCAGTTCCTTCAATAGTTTCAGGAGTAACTTTAGCATTAATAAGTATAATTGGATATTCTGCTATGGCAGGAAGTATAGGTGCAGGTGGACTTGGAGATTTAGCTGTTAGATATGGATATCAAAGATGGAAACCAGAATTAATGGGGGTAACAGTAGTTGTTCTTATTATATTAGTACAACTTTTACAAAGTTTAGGTAATTATTTATATAAAAAATTATCAAAATAGTTTTTCACATGGAGGAGATTAATAATGAAAAAGAAAAGAATTTTATCAGTGCTATTAACAGGGGTTTTAGCAATAGGATTAATTGGATGTGGTAATTCATCATCAAAAGAAGATGATAAAACAATAAAAATTGGTGTAACTCCAGTACCACATAACGAAATAGTTGAACAAATTAAAGATGATGTAGAAGCTAAGGGGTATAAGTTAGATATACAAGTAATTAATGATTACTTACCTCAGGATACAGCAGTTGAAGAAGGAGAATTAGATGCAAACTTCTTCCAACATATAGCTTATTTAAATCAAGTAAATGAAGAAAAAGGATATCATTTAGCAGTTGCAGCAGAAATTCATGTAGAACCAATGGGTATTTATTCAAATACAGTTAAGAAAATTGAAGATGTAAAAGATGGTGCAAAAGTTGCAATTCCAAATGACCCATCAAATGAAGCAAGAGCTTTAAGACTACTTGCTAAAGCTGGTTTAATAACAATTCCAGAGGGTGAATTAGTTACTGCAGCAGATATAAAAGAAAATAAAAAGAATTTACAATTTACAGAAGTTGATGCGGCACAATTACCAAGAACTTTAGAAGAAGTAGATTTAGCGGTAATTAATGGAAATTATGCCTTAGATGCAGGATTAAATGTTAATGAAGATGCTATTTATATTGAAGACAAAGATGATGAAAATATAAAAGATATGAGAAATGTTTTAGCTGTTAAAGAAGAAAACTTAAATTCAGAAAAAACTAAAGTATTAGTTGAAGCTTTAACTTCTGATAAAGTTAGAAAATTCATAGAAGATAATTATAAAGGTGCTGTAATACCAGTATTCTAAAATTAAAGCTTAAACATAGGGATATTGTTTGAAAAATCATATAATTTTTTTAAAAATAAAAGAGCTTTGCATAATGAATTTTTTATGCAAAGCTTTTTAAAATTTTTATTTGTATAAATTAATACTTTTTATTTAATTTTTTCTTATTTAAGCGAATAAATACTTTAGTTATTTCTACTAATGCTAAAGGAAGAAGTGATAATAATGTTACAATTATCCATTCATTAAATTTAAGTGATACAAGACTAAAGAAATTTTTAAATGATGGAACAAATAAAACAATAGTTAAAATTCCTAAAGATAAAACAATAGAAGCAAATAAAAACAAATTACGACCATTACCAGTTGTAAATATAGATTCTGTATTAGAACGTTGATTTAATGCATGGAATAGTTGAGAAATGGCCAATACACAAAATGCCATAGTCATTCCAACTTCATGACTATCTTTTAATCCTATTTTATATGCACATATTGTAGCAGTTGTTATAAATAAACCATGAAGAACAACCCTTACTACTAGTCCTTTTTCAAAAAGAGTGCCTGATTTTACAGGTTTATTTTTCATTATATTTTTACTTGCAGGGTCAACTCCAAGGGCTAAAGCTGGAAGTGTATCTGTAGCAAGATTTATTAAAAGTATATGAACAGCTAAAATAGGAGCATCCCAGTTTAACAAAGTTGCTATAAATAATGTTAAAATTTCTGCTATATTACCAGCTAGTAAAAATTGAATAACTTTTTGAATATTTTTATATACTCTTCTCCCTTCTCTTATTGCATATTCAATGGTAGTAAAGTTATCATCCATTAAAATCATATCAGCAGCATCTTTTGCCACATCAGTACCACTTTTACCCATGGCAACACCAATATCAGCAGCTTTAAGTGCAGGTGAATCATTTACTCCATCTCCAGTCATGGCAGTGATTTCACCAGTTCTTTTTAATGAATTTATTATTCGTAATTTATCATTAGGAGATACACGAGCAAAAACAGTAGTGGTATGAACCATTTTATCTAATTCATCATCTGTCATTTTATGAAGTTCTTCACCAGATATTACTGTATTTCCTTCATGATAAATAGATAATTGCTTTGCAATGGCTAAAGCTGTTATTTTATGATCTCCTGTAATCATTATTGTACGAATTCCTGCATTATGGCAAGTTTCCACTGCAGAAATGACTTCTTTTCTTGGAGGGTCAATCATGCCAGTTACTCCTAAGAAAGTTAAACCATATTCTATATTTTCTTCATCATCAGAAGGAATATCTTTTAGTATTTTTTTTGCAAAACCAAGTACACGTAAAGCTTTAGATGACATATCAAAACAAAGATTTTTAATATCTTCTTTATCTTTATTGGTTAAAGGTCTTATGCCATTTTCAGTTAAAATACTATCACATAAAGGAAGCATTTCATCAACTGCACCTTTTGTATAAGCAGTAATATTATTGTCAATAATATGAATAGTAGACATTCTTTTTCTATTAGAATCAAAAGGTTGTTCAAATTTACGAGGATATTTATCTTCAAGTTCTTCATGATTTATATTAAATTTTTTAGCTAAAAAGATTAATGCACCTTCTGTTGGGTCACCTATTATTCCTTCAGGATTATCTGGGTCAAGAGAAGCATTGTTACAAAGAGCAGAAGCATAAATAAGCTCTTTATATAGTGAAAAATCTTTTACATCTATTTCATTAATTTTAGAAGAAGTTCTAGTTTTAAAATTATTATTTGTTGCAATTTCTGTTACTGTCATTTTATTAAGAGTAAGAGTTCCTGTTTTATCACAACATATAACACTAGCACTTCCTAAAGTTTCCACAGCAGGAAGCTTTTTAACTAAAGCATTTTCTTTTGCCATACGTTGAACGCCTAAAGCCATAACAATTGTAGCAGTAGCTGGAAGTCCTTCAGGAATAATAGAAATTGCTAGAGAAATAGCTGTCATAAGTAATGGAATTAATGGACGTCCATAAAGATAACCAATACCAAAAATTAAAATACATACAATTATACCAACAATACTTAATGTTTTTCCTACAGAATTAAGTTTTTCTTTTAAAGGAGTATGAAATTCATCCTCATCATCTAACATTTTAGCAATATGACCAACTTCTGTATTCATTCCAGTAGCAACAACAACTCCTAATCCATTTCCATATGTAACAATTGAAGAAGTGTATGCCATATTAGTTCTATCACCAAGTACTGCATCTTCTGGTAAAATATCTTCAAAGTCTTTTTCAGAGGGAATTGATTCTCCAGTAAGAGAAGATTCTTGAATTTTAAGGTTTGATGATTTTAAAAGACGAATGTCTGCTGGAACTATAGAACCATCTTCTAAATATATAATATCACCTGGAACTAATAGATTTGCAGAAATTGTACTTTCTTCTCCTTCTCTAAGGACTCTAGCAGTAGGGGCACTCATATTACGTAGTGCTTCTAAAGCATTAGAGGCTTTCTTTTCCTCAATTATACCAATAATAGCATTAAGACAAACTATTATCAATATAACAATAGCTTCTGTCCATTCATTTAAAAAAATAGATAATATAGAAGCACCAATAAGAATAAGAACCATAGTATCAGATAATTGTTCCCAAAGCATTTTTAAAATAGTCTTTTCAGGGGACTTATTTAATTGGTTAAAGCCATATTTTTTAAGTAATTCATCTGCTTTAGCATCACTGAGCCCTTCCTCAGAACTATCTAAATCACTTAATGTTTCTTCAATGGATTTCGAGTGCCAAGGTTTATTTTTGCAATTTTTCATAAAAATCACTCCTTATTAAAGTTAAAATATAGTAATGTATTACATTATATTTAGGAAATTATTATATGTCAATGAAGATTTTGTTAAAAAATAATTACTTTATTATATGGCTTTAGTTGTTAGTGGTAATAATATATAATATAAAGGAATTAAATATAAATAATTGAGAGGTAATTATGAAAAAATTTAAAAGAATGTACATAGAAATAACTAACATATGCAATTTAAGTTGCAGTTTTTGTCCTAAAACAAAAAGAAAAATGGAATTTTTATCAGTGGACAACTTTAAGATAATATTAGAAAAAATAAAACCATATACAGAGTATATTTATTTTCACTTAATGGGAGAACCATTATTAAACCCTAATTTAGAAGAATTTTTAGAAATAGCTTATGAAAAAGGCTTTAAGGTTAATATAACAACTAATGGTACTTTGCTAAAAAAAACAAGAGAAATTCTTTTAAAAAGCAAAAGCTTAAGGCAAATAAATATTTCTCTTCATAGTTTTGAAGCAAATGATAATAATATAACTTTTGATGAATATTTTAATGAAATAACTTCTTTTGTTAATGAAGCAAATGAAAAAACTAATATAATATGTGCTTTAAGGTTATGGAATTTAGAAAGCTATAATGAAAGGGTATCTTCTCCTGAAAATAAATTAAATAAAAATATTATAGATATTCTTAAAGAAGCTTTTAATTATAAAGAAGATTTAAAAGAAAATTTAGATAAAAATAAAAGAGTAAAAATAAGAAAAAATCTTTATTTAAATGGAGCAGAAAAGTTTCAATGGCCTGATATAAATTTAGATATAATAAGTGAAAAAGGATTTTGTCATGGTTTAAGAGACCATATAGGAATATTAGTTGATGGAACTGTTGTTCCTTGTTGTTTAGATAGTGAAGGAAACATACCCCTTGGAAATATTTATAATAAAACTTTAGAAGAAATAATAAATAGTGAAAGAGCAATAAATTTATATAATGGATTTTCTCAAAGAAAAAAAGTAGAGGATTTATGTAAAAAATGTGGCTATAGTGAAAGATTTTAAAGGAAATGAAAAAATAACATAAAAATTTTATATGTAAAGGCTGTTATATAATTAATTAAAAATTAAGTTTACAATAGCCTTTTATTTGTGTATAAAAATACAAAATTAATGCATAAATATAAAAAATATTTATAAATATCTTGATAAAAATAGCTATAAATGGTACTATTTTAATATAACATAAATTGACTTATAAATATGGAGGTTATAGTTATGGCAGTAAACTTAAGAGGAAGAAACTTTTTAAAATTATTAGATTTTACTCCTGAAGAAATTAGATATTTAATAGATTTATCTAAGAATTTAAAGGATTTAAAGAGAGCAGGAATTCCACATGATAGATTAAAGGGAAAAAATATAGTTTTATTATTTGAAAAAACATCAACAAGAACAAGATGTTCTTTTGAAGTAGCAGGACATGATTTAGGAATGGGAGTTACATTTTTAAATGCTGATAGCTCTCAAGTAGGAAAAAAAGAAAGTATTAAAGATACAGCAAGAGTTCTTGGAAGAATGTATGATGGAATAGAATATAGAGGATTTGAACAATCAATAGTTGAAGAACTTGCAGAATATGCTGGAGTTCCTGTATGGAATGGACTAACAGATGAATTCCACCCAACTCAAATGATTGCAGACTTATTAACAATAGAAGAGAAGTTTGGAAAATTAAAAGGAATTAACTTTACTTATATGGGAGATGCAAGAAACAATTTAGGAAATTCATTAATGGTAGCTTGTGCTAAAATGGGAATGAATTTTACAGCTTGTGCAGCTAAAGAAGTATTTCCAAATGAGGATTTAGTTAATACATGTAAAGAAATTGCAAAAGAAACTGGAGGAAGCATAACTTTAACTGAGGATGTTAAAGAAGGAACTAAAAATGCTGATGTAATTTATACAGACATATGGGTTTCAATGGGAGAACCTGAAGAGATTTGGGAAAGCAGATTAAATTTATTAAAGCCATATCAAGTTAATAAAGCTGTTATGGAAAATGTAGCACCAAATGCAGTATTTATGCATTGCCTTCCATCTTATCATGACTTAAATACAGATGTAGGAAGAAAAGTATGTGAAAAGTTTGGAATGAAAGAACTTGAAGTAACAGATGAAGTTTTTGAAGGAAAACAATCAATAGTATTTGACCAAGCTGAAAATCGTATGCACTCAATTAAAGCAATTATATTAGCTACAATTGGGGGCTAAAAAGATAAATTTAAAGTATCACTTTTGACTATAGAAAGTTAAAAGTGATACTTTTTTTATTATCATTTTATTTTTAATAGTTAAGATAAAATTAAGAAATGTTATATTGACTTATAATATTATACGATGTATAGTATTAATATAAATTAATATTATATATCATATAATATTATAAAGTAAATAAGGAGGAATTGTTATGGCTTTTCAGTTAGGTTCAGCCCTTATGGATGCCTGTGTTTTAGCTGTCCTTACTAGAGGGGATACTTATGGCTATGTTTTAACACAGCAAGTAAGAGGAATTATGGATATATCAGAATCCACTTTATATCCTGTTCTTAGAAGACTACAAAAAGATGGTTGTTTAGAAACTTATGATCAGTCTTTTCAAGGAAGAAATAGAAGGTATTATAAGATAACAGAAATGGGAAAGGAAAAATATAAAGAATATATAAAAGAATGGGATGAATATAAATTTAAGATTGATAAGATTTTGTTAGGGGGGTTGGAAAATGAATAAAGAAGAGTTTCTTAAAGAATTAAAAGAAAGATTAGAAGGCTTGCCAAGTGATGAAATAGAAAATGCAATAAATTATTATATTGAATATTTTGAGGATGCCAAAATAGATAATGAAGCAGATGTAACTATTTCTCTTGGTACAGCTAAAGAGGTTGCAAAGCAAATAATGTCAGATTATTCTTCTAGAGATTCAGAAGAAATTATAAAGGTAAATCTTAATAAAGATAATGAAAACAAATGTGAAAATGAATATTTTCCAAAAGAAGAAAATAATAAAAAAGAAAAAAGAAATAAGTGGCTAATAGCTTTAATTGTAGTTCTTGCAATTTTAGCATCTCCTATTATTTTAGGATTAGCCTTTGGAGCTATTGGAATTTTAATAGGTATAGTAGTAACTTTATTTGCAATAGTAATATCTATAATTTTTACCGGAGGAGCATGTATTTTAGGAGGGATAATAAGTGTAATAGGTAGTTTATTTATTTTATCTCAAGTAGGAATTTCTACAGCAGTCTTATTTATAGGCTTAGCACTTATATCAATTGGAATAGGAATAATCTTTTTATGGCTTTCAATAAAGGGATTTAAACTTATAATTTATGGATGCAAAAAAATAATAGAAAAGATTAAAAGAAGGGGTGGAAGGGATGAATAAGCTTTTAAAAACTTCACTATGTATGATTTTAATTGGATTTATATTATCAGTTATAGGATTTTTAGCAGGTGGAAGATTTCATGAAATCTCAATAACTACAAATGGTGTTAGGGTTTATGATACTAATAAAGATAAAAATATAGTTAAGGAAAGTTTTAATTTAGATAGTTTTAATAAGGTTAATATATCCTCTAATTTTGATTTAAGTTATATTGAAATAGTTAAAGGCGATAAATACAAACTTGACCTTCAATATGATAAAGAAAATAAAATTGATTATAGCATAAAAGATGGAGTATTAACAATAAATTATAATTCAAAAAATGAAAAAAATATTATTAATTTTGGATTTTTTAATAATACTTTAGAAGAAGGAGTAAAACTTTATGTTCCAGAGGACTGTAATTTAGATGAGTTAAAGGTTAATACTAGTAGTTCTGATATAAAGATTGATAAAGTAAATAGTAAAGATATAGATATAGTTAATGGATATGGAGATATAAATTTATTAAATTCCTCTTGTGAAAATATTGTATTAAAGGCTAGTAGTGGAGATATAAATTTAAGTGATATAAAAAGTACAAAAATATCCTTTGAAAATGATTATGGAGAGGTAAATATAAAAAATTCTAACTTTGAAGATTTTAACGGAAACTTAAGTAGTGGAGATTTTCAAGCTAATAATATAAATATTTCTAAAGAATGTAATATTAATAATAGTTATGGAAGTATTGAAATGGAAAATTCTTCATTAGGAAACTTTACAGGAACTTTAAATAGTGGAGACCTTGAATTTGAAAACATTAAGGAAATAAAAAATGTAAATATAGAAAATGACTATGGAGATGTGGAGATAAAAGGTAAATTAGAATATAATAAGTTTAATTATTATTTAAAATGTGAATATGGTACTATTGAACTTAATGATAAAGAATATGATGGTAACTATAAAGAAGATAATAAGGCAGAATATAATATAAATATAACTGCTACAAGTGGAGATATAGATATAGAATTTTAAAAAAAAGAGCTGTTTCAGTAAAAATTTATTGAAACAGCTCTTTAAAGTTTAATCCATAACTAAGTTTTTAAGAGATATATCAAGAACTTTAAAAGAGTGAGTTAAAGCTCCAACAGATATATAATCTGTACCAGTTTCAGCATAATCTTTTATATTTTCTATTGTTACATTTCCAGAACATTCAACAATGGCTCTTCCATCTATAAGGTCAACCATTTCTTTAGCCATAGCAGGAGACATATTATCAAGCATTATTATATCAGCCTTTGAATTTATTGCTTCTAAAACTTCTTCTTTTGTTTCTGTTTCAACTTCAACCTTAGTTGTAAAAGAAGCATTTTTCTTAGCTAAAGCCACTGCATTTGAAATACTTCCAGCAGCATCTATATGATTATCTTTTATTAAAATTGAATCTGATAAAGAATATCTATGATTAGCTCCACCACCACAAAGAACAGAGTATTTATCAATGTGTCTATATAAAGGAGTTATTTTTCTTGTATCAACTACTTTAGCTTTTGTATGTTCTATTTCTTTAGCATATTGATAAGTAGTTGTAGCAATTCCACTCATTCTTTGAAGTAAATTTAACCCTATACGTTCTCCCATAAGAACTTTTTGAGTATTACCTTTAACTTCACCTATTTTTTCTCCCTTAGAAACTTTATCTCCATCCTTTTTAAATAGGTTACACTTAACATCACCAATAAGAGTAAAAACTCTTTTAAAAACAGGAAGTCCACATATTATTCCATCTTCTTTTACATAAAGGGAAGCTGTGCAAGTACTATCTTCTGGTATTATACTTGAGGTTGTTATATCACCAAAAGGCATATCTTCATTTAAACCTCTTTGTATTATATCATCAATAATTAAGTAATTTAACATAATTTTCGTCCACCCTTTCCTTTAAATAATCAATAACATCTTCCTTACTTGGATAATTTGAGTTATTAGTTACAAAAAGTTCACTATTTATCTTTTTAGCACATCTATATCCAAAAACTATACCTTCTAATAAAGAATTACTTGCAAGTCTATTGTTTCCATGAACTCCTGTGCAAGCAGCTTCTCCTAGGGCATATAATGAATTTAGGCTTGTTTCACCATATAAATTAATTTTGATTCCACCCATAGCATAGTGGTGAGCAGGAGATACAGGAAGAAGGTCTTTTTCCATGTAATATCCTCTTTCTGCACAAGCATTATAAAGGAATGGGAATCTATTCATTAAGAAGTTTTTATCTAAATGAGTTAAGTCTAAATAAACATATGGCTTATCTGGATGTTTTTTAATTTCTTCTAAAATTGCTTTAGAAACAACATCTCTAGGTTTTAATGAATCTACAAATTCCTCATTATCTAAGTTTTTAAGCTTTCCACCTTCACCTCTTAAAGATTCTGAAAGAAGAAGTCTTTTTCCAATACAATCTGGTTCATAAAGAACTGTAGGGTGTAGTTGTAAATAGTTTATATCTTTAATAGCAACATTATGTTTAAGAGCTATAGCAATACCATCACCAGTTAAAAATGGAAAGTTAGTAGTAGATTTAAAAAGTCCTCCTAAGCCACCTGTTGCAAGGATTGTACATTTTGCATGAATTTGTATCTCTTGGCCATTATGAATACAAATACCACCTAAGCATTTATTATCTTTTCTTATAATATCTACTAATTTACAATGTTCTATAACTTTTATATTATTTCTTTCTTTAAGTCTTTCATAAAGAGTTTCCATAATATATTTTCCAGTTTCATCTTTAACATGAGCAATTCTAAAGGTGCTATGTCCACCTTCTCTTGTATATAATAAAGAACCATCCTTTTTTCTATCAAAAGGAACACCATAGTTTATAAGTCTTTCAATATTTTTCTTTGATTCACTAACTAATGTTTGAACTGCATCCAAATCATTTTTATAATTTCCAGCCTTTAGAGTGTCTTCTATATAAGATGGAAAATCATCAGAATTAAGAGCAGATGATATTCCTCCTTGAGCTAAATAGGAATTACAATCTTTTAAGCCTTCCTTACAAATTAATAAAATATTTAAATTGCTATTTAAGTTAAGGGCAGTATAAACTCCAGCTATACCACTACCAACAACTAATACATCAAAAGTTTTAATCATTTTTATTTATCCCCCAATAAGTGCATATTTTCAAGAGCAGTTAAAGCTTTAGCTCTTTGTTCTTCATCTATTTGCACTTCATTACTTTCATTTAATAAACAATCATAAAGTTCTTCTAAAGTAGTCATTTTCATATTTGGACATATCATAGGATTATTTAATGGAATAAACTCTTTATTAGGACTCTTTTTCTTCATTTGATGAAGAACTCCTTCTTCAGTTACAACAATAAATCCATTTGAATCAGATTCAGCAGAATATTTAATTAAATCAGAAGTACTTCCTATAAAATTAGCTAATGAACGAACAGGCTTGTTACATTCAGGATGAACTAGTACTTCATAAGTTGGGTATTTTTCCTTTAATTCAAGAATGTCTTCTGATTTAACTCTTTCATGAACAGGACAAAATCCTTGATAAAGTATAAACTTTTTATTTGGAAAATGTTCACTTATATATTCTCCAAGATTTCTATCAGGAACAAATATAATTTCATCTCCTTCAAGATTATTCATTATTTTTAAAGCAGATGAAGAAGTAACACATACATCAGACATTGCTTTTATATCAAGATTTGTATTTATATAGCTAACTACCTTAGCTTTTGGATGTTCATCCATTAAAGCTTGTAGCTTGTACACTACACCCATATCAGCCATTGGACATCTTGCTTCTTTTGCAGGTAAAAGAATTCTTTTTTCAGGTGAAAGAATTTTTGCACTTTCAGCCATAAATCCTACACCACAAAAAATTATTAAATCTTTATCAGATTCCATAGCTTTTTTACTAAGAAAGTAAGAATCTCCAACTATATCAGCAAGCTCTTGAATTTCTGGTCTTTGATAAAGATGGGCCAATACAAGGGCATTTTTTTCTTCTTTCAGTTTTTTTATTTCTTCAACAATATTCAAACTTTAACATCTCCTTAACATAAACAAGTGTATTATACCTTTTTATAAAGTTTAAATCACACAAAAAGCTTTGTCAATTTTTTTATCATTAAGTAAATAGTATGTAAAATGAAGTCTATTATAAATTTTAGTTAAAGTAAGTATATTTTCAAGAAAATTTGGCAAGGATTAAAAGAGATTGATAAACATAAGGAGATGGAAATAAATGGAATATAAATTAAAAAATAAAATAACGATATTTGCTATATTAATTACAGTTTTTTCTGTAAGTTATTTTTTAACACAACTATATTTAGAAGATAAGATAATGACAAATAGTGAAAAAATTTCAAATTTAGAAAATGAAGAATATTTAAAGGAAGATATAAAAGTTTCCTTAAATAAAGGAGCTATTAATGAGGAGGAAAAAACTTTAAAGGATTTAAAAAAAGAACTTGGAATAAAAAATGATTTAACAGAAGAGGAATTAAGTGACCTTTTAGTTAAAGATGGATATAATTTAACACAAGAATGTACAAATAAATTATATTATACAAGAACAGTAGCTCCTAATAAATATTATATAAGAGAATATAATGGCTATTTAGCAATCTTTAAAAGTGATAATAAATGTAAGCTAAAAATAGAAAATGAAAACACAGATGTATTTAATCGAAAGAAGTTTGAAAACTTAACAGAGAAAGATAGAGAAAGCATTAATAATTTTGAAAGAGAATTTAATACAAAAGAAGAGGCAGAAGAGGCAATATCTGAACTTATTTCTTAAAAATCATTTCATTATAAGAGTTGAAAAAAAACTTATCAAATGATAGAGTATAATATAGCTTTTGTAATGGAGGCTTTGACCTGTTGCAATAAATTTACTAAAACCTAATAAAATATATTTGTTTTAATAGATTTCTTGTATAATATATTACAGATGGTGAATTATATGAAACATTATTCTATTGAAGAATTTAGTGAGTTAATAGGTAAGAGCCAACAAGCTTTAAGATTATAGGATAAAAAGAATATATTTATACCTAATAACATAACATAAGGTGGAACGAGATATTATTTACATGGCAATATTTAGACTTTTTAAAGTTAAAAAGAGACCACAAAGCTAAAAAATATTAAAGGAGATATGTTGCAATGTCAAAGCTAGTGATACCTAATGGTTATGTTCTTAAAGCATTTCTAATTAGATTAGAGCCTAA
>UQBY01000013.1 GCA_900539375.1 uncultured Clostridium sp.
CAAATCTAATATTTTTTAAATATTATTAGATATTGATAAGTCCTACACAACGGAAATGATGAGTAGTGAATTAAATGTACTTGAAAAAGTAAAAAGAACTAAAGAAATATTTTTATCAATGTTTAAGGAAGATGGAATACCAGTAGAAGATTTAAAAAAAGCTATATGTGAATCTTATCAAGAACAAGGTTTTGATTGTAAAACTTTTGATGATATTCCTTTAAAAGAAATGGAAGAAGCTATTTGTGATTGCTGTGAAGCAGCAGGATTGAAATTTGATAATTTTGATGATATATTAAGACAACTATAAATTTATTAGTATATTGTTTAGTTTAAAAGATAGATAAATAAAATAATATATTAACTCTATATTTTTTATGATATAATAGCATTCATGAGGTGATTTTAATGAGTGGTATTGCAGGTGAAGGCTGCGAAAGAATTATTCCTACAGAGGAGAAAAAATCTCTTGAGGAAATAGAAAGAAGTATAGTAAAAAGGTATAGAAAGCCAATATGGTCTAAGTTTTGTAAGGCTATAAAAGAATATAATTTAATAGAAGAGGGAGATAAAATTGCAGTAGCTATTTCAGGTGGAAAAGATAGTCTTCTTATGGCAAAGCTTTTTCAAGAGCTTCAAAGACATGGTCAAACTAAATTTGAACTTGAATTTATAGCTATGGACCCAGGATATCATCCTCAAATAAAGAAGCTTCATAAGGAAAACCTTGAATACTTAAACATACCAGCACATATATATGATTCAGGGATATTTGAAGTTGTAGATAGAATGGCAAAGGATTATCCATGTTATTTATGTGCAAGAATGAGAAGAGGCTCTTTATATGCAAAGGCAAAGGAACTTGGATGTAATAAATTAGCTTTAGGACACCACTTTAATGATGTAATTGAAACAACTTTATTAAATGTTTTATATGCAGGTAATTTTAAAACAATGCTTCCAAAGCTTAAAGCTAAGAACTTTGAAGGGCTTGAACTTATAAGACCAATGTATCTTATAGAGGAAGAAGCTATAAGAAGATTTATAAACTATAGTGGAATATGGCCTTTAAATTGTGCATGTATGATAGCAGCAAAAAAGGTTGGAAATAAAAGATACGAAATAAAAGAGTTAATAAAGAATCTTAAAGCAAATTTTAGAGATGTGGATAAATCAATATTTAAAGCAGCTGAAAATGTAGCTATGGATTCTATTTTAGGATGGGAAAAGGGTAATGAAAAACATTCTTTCCTAGATTATTATGATGAGGAGTAACTTTTATGGATATAATGACAATGGATCCTAATATGCTTGTAAGTATAATAAATATGAAATTAAGAGATAATTATAGCAACTTGGATATGTTATGTGAGGATATGGATTTAAATAAAGATGCTCTTAAAGGAAGATTAAAAGAAGCTCAGTATACATATTGTAAAGAAACTAATCAATTTAAATAAAAAATAAACTAGAATATGCTAAGGGTAATTATTATAATATAATTATATTATTGCATTAGGAGGCGTTTATTATGAATTTAAAAAAGAAAGGCAAGTTGATAGTTTTATTAGGAGCAGCAGCAGCTTTAGCAGCAAGTTTAATAAACGATAAGAAAAATAATGAAAAAAATACAGAAAAATAGTAAAAATATTGACTAAAATTAAAAAATTGTATATAATAATACTAAGTTAAGTAAATCCTTTGAAAAGGGATAGTAGTCAGGTGCAGTGTTCCAGAGAGCTAAACAAATGGTGCGAGTTTAGTGCATGAGCTAATGGTGAATGGGCCTTGGAGGAGCAAGATGAAATCATAAGAGAGTAGTTTAAGCCGTATGTTGCACGTTATAGCAAATAAAGTATATTTGTACTTGATAAAGAGGCATTTTTATATGCAATTTAGGTGGTACCGCGGATATCTCCGTCCTATGTTTTATAATAGGATGGAGTTTTTTTTGTACATAAATAAATTTGGGGATGATTTTAAAATGAAATGAAAGGCAATAAAAATTAAAAAAATAGAATAATTACAAATTTAAAAGGGGAAATAAATAATGGAAAAAAGTTTTAACACAAAAAAAATGATAGTAAATGCAATATTAATAGCTATAGGAGCAGTGCTTCATACTATATCACCAACCTTTGGAGTAGCTCAACCAGACTTTGCTTTAGCAATGATGTTTATAATAATTTTAATAAATAAAGATTATAAAACAGCACTATTTTCAGGAATAATAGTTGGTATATTTACAGCATTAACTACAAAAACAGTAGGCGGTCAAGCTCCTAATATAATAGATAAAGTAATTACTGCAAATGTTGCTTATTTAATTCTTTTACCTTTAAGAGATAGAGTAAATAAAAATATACAAGCTGCAATATTACTTATAGCAGGAACTTTTGTAAGTGGAATAGTATTTTTAACTGCAATGATGTTTTTTGGAGGAATACCTTTAAAAGCAATTCCAGCAGGATTATTAACAGTAGTTTTACCAACTGCTTGTATAAATGTAATAATAGGAATAATAATATTTAATATAGTAAATCAAGCTATAAAGCAAGTTCACTTAAATATGGACTAAATTTAAAATCTTAGGTTAATTATTTTATTTAGCAATAATTTACCTAAGATTTTTTTTAGAAAAATATAAATTAGTTTATGTAGTGAAACATTTCTGAAGTGTTTTCATTAATAGCTTTAAAAGTATAGCCATTATCTTTATAGTATTTTATTACTTCAGGTAAGGCAATTGTACTATTTTTATTAATATATCCACAGTGCATTAATAATATAACTTCTTGTTTATCCTTATTTTTAGTTGCATTTTTTACTATAGTACAAGGGTTCCCATAGGGATTTGCTCCATCAGTACTATCTACATTCCAATCATAAATTTTAAGATTATTTTCATGAAGGAGATTTACTAAGGATTCTTTTAAATGATATGTATCATTATTACTTCCAAAGGGAAAACGAAGAATATTAATTTTTTCACCTGTAACCTCTTCAATAATCTTTTGAGAATCTAGCATTTCTTTTAAAAAATTATTATCTGATGAATATAAGTTTTCTTTTTTATGGTCCATACTATGAAGTCCAATAGAGTGACCTTCTTCAAGGATTCTCTTTACTAAGTCTTCTTGTCCTTTAATTTGTTCACCTATAAGAAAAAAAGTAGCTTTTACATTTTCTGATTTTAAAATATCTAAAGTATCTTTAGTAATTTTTCCACCAGGTCCATCATCAAAGGTTAAATAAATTATTTTTTCATCTTCACAATAGGCATTTTTAAAAGGAATAAAAGTAAAGATGTTTAATATAAGAATAAGTTTTAGTAAAAAAATAAATTTCTTTTTCATTAAAATCCTCTCCAATAATAAATTATCTTTTAAAAATATTTTCTCCAAAACTTACATTAATATTCATGTTAAAGTAAAGGAACATATTTTTTTCTTGTTCATATTTTATAAATAGAAGATAACTAAGGAGGGTGTGTTTTGCTTGGATAATGAAAATGAAAAAAGAGTATATTGTACTAATATGAATGAAAAAGACCCTATTATAGAAAAATTTATGAAAGAATATTTAAAGGAAAAAGAAGCATCTGGATTTAGAGGAGATAAATCTGAAGATATTATAGTAAATTTTGATATAACTTATGCTGATGGAGTAGCTAAAAGTTATAGCTGTGGAGCAGAAAGTCCTGTATTTGGACAAGAGGATGAAGGCTGTATAGAAAGTAAAATAAATGCGGAAGAGATGAAAAGCCATTTTAGTGAAGCTAAAATAGGTGAAGAAATAAATATAGAGCATAATGAAAAAAATGATACACATATAAATAAAGATATAGAAGAAGAGAAATTTGATAATGGCTGGATATGTGAACAGGAACTAGAAAAAATATATAATATGAGTAATATACCTAAAAGAGAAGAAACTAAAAAGTTAAAAGTAAAGGAACGAAAGGTAAATGGAACAATTATTGTATATTCTACATTTTTAAATAAGTTTGGAAAAAGGATAAAAGGAGTAAAGATAAATCTTTATAAATTAAATGGAATTTCTCCTCAATTAATAGAATCTATTGAAACAGATGAAAATGGTAGAGCAGTTTTTTCTAATGTTCCTAAGGGAAGTTATAGGGTTATTGAACTTATAGATAAAAGATATTTTAAAAAACCAGTATATATAAATTGGAATGAAGTAACAATAAATGATGATAACACAGAAGCAGTTATATATGTTGTAAATAGTATAAATAAGGTTTAATTAGCTAAAGCAGAGTAAGTATATTATTTTTTATAATTTAGACTTAGTAAGTTATAAGATAAAAATAATATATTAACTTTGCTTTGTTATACTATAGAAAAATATATATTTTGAAAACTATAGATAATATGTAAAGTTAATAATAAAGTTTAGTAAAAGAAACAAGTTTAATAACCCTAAAAAACTATGTTATAATAAACAAGTGATTTAAAAAATACAATGAAAGGAAGATACAAAATAGATGAAAATTAGAGTTAAATATTTTGAGGGTGCTATAAAGCTTAAGAAAATAGAAAAGGGAAATTGGATAGATGTATATGCAAATAAAGAGATATTTGTAGAAGTTAATGAAAGAGCAATGGTTCCATTAGGCTTTGCCCTAGAGTTACCTAAAGGATGGGAAGGGCATTTAGCTCCTAGAAGTTCAACTTTTAAAACTTGGGGAATAATTCAAACAAATTCAGTAGGAGTAGTAGATGATACATATATAGGAGATAATGACCAATGGCATATGCCAGTTTATTGCCTTCAAGGAAAAGATGAATATGAAGGAAAGAAGGGAACTTGGATAAGAAAGGGAGATAAAATTGGTCAATTTAGAATAATGGAAGTTATGCCTTCTATAGAATTTGAAGAAGTTGAATCCTTTGGAAATAAAGAGCGTGGTGGATTTGGTAGCACAGGAACAAAGTAAATTAATATAAAATAAAAGGCAGTATTTTATATTTCAAAATATTGCCTTTTATAAAATTAGTTTTTTTAAATAGTAAAGAGCTTTATTCGCTTAATGATTCCCAGGTAGCATAAAGTTCTTCAATATGTGCTTCAAGGTCTTTAATTTCTTTATTAACTCTAATGCTTTCTTCAGGGTTAGAATAAACTTCTTCTAAACAAAGGGATTCTTGAAGTTTTTCTAAATTTTCTTCAGATTTTGCAATATCTTCTTCAGTTTTCTTTATTTTTTGAAGTTTTGCCTTTTCTTCTTTTTGAAGATTTTTTTGCTTTTTCTTTTCTTCTTTAATTTGAGTTTTAGTTTTACCATTAGCTAAATCTTCATAGGCTTCAAAACGAGTTGGATTTTTTTTCTTTTCAACATAGTAGCTATAGTTTCCTAAATATTCAGAAGCTCCATTTTCTTCAAGCTCAATGATTTTATGTATAACCTTATTTAAAAAGTATCTATCATGGGATATAACTATTAAAGTTCCATCATAACTTAATATTGCTTCTTCTAAAGCTTCTCTTGAAGGAATATCTAAATGGTTTGTAGGTTCATCTAAAAGTAGAAGATTAGGCTTTGAAAGCATAAGTTTTAAAAGATTTATTCTACATTTTTCACCACCACTAAGTTTATCTATAGTTTTAAATACATCATCACCTGTAAATAGGAAAGAACCAAGTGCTGTTCTAAGTTTTGAAGTAGTTAAATAAGGAAAATCATCCCATACTTCATCTAAAATAGTTTTATTTAAAGAAAGGTTTGACTGCTCTTGGTCATAATAACCAACTTCAACATTTGCACCAAGAACTTTAACACCAGTATCAGGTTTAATTTTGTCCATTATTATTTTAAATAATGTAGTTTTACCTCTTCCATTTTCACCAATGAGTGCAATTTTTTCTCCTCTCTTTAAGTCTAAAGAAAGATTAGAAAATAGGTGTTTTTCTCCAAAGCTTTTACTTAAGTTTTCAATATGTAAAACATCAAATCCACTTTTAACATTAGCCTCAAAACTTATTTTAGAAGCATCCTTTTCTGCATCGGGAGCATCTATTTTGTCCATTTTATCTAGTGCTTTTTGTCTGCTTTCTGCAGCTTTAATGCTTTTTTCTCTATTAAAGGACCTAAATTTTTCTATTATAGCTTCTTGTCTTTTAATTTCAGCCTGTTGTAAATTAAAAGCTTTAAGTTGAGCATCATAATCCTTTTTTCTAAGTTCTAAATATTTTGTGTAAGGTGCATTATAGCAGTTTACATGACCATTTATAACCTGAAAAGTTCTATTAGTAACAGCATCTAAGAAAAATCTATCATGGGATACTATTAATACTGTACCTTTATAACTTTTTAAGTTTTCTTCAAGCCATTCTATTGCTTCTAAATCTAGGTGGTTTGTAGGTTCATCTAATAACAAAATTTCAGGAGAACGTAATAAAAGCTTACATAAAGCAACTCTTGTTTTTTGTCCACCACTTAGTTTTGAAATTTCTTTATTAAAGTCATTTTCTAAAAAACCTAAACCTTTTAAAACTCTACTTATTTCACCTTTATATGTATAACCACCTCTATGAGAATATAATTCCTGAAAAGTATTATAATCTTTAAAAATTTTATTATGATATTCTGCATTTTCTTCATTATAAGGTTCATTCATTTTTACTTCTAAATCAGAAAGCTTATTTTCTAAAGCTATTAAATCAGAAAAAACTGTAAGCATTTCATTATATATAGTATTATCAAATTCTAAATCAAGATGCTGGGAAAGATAACCTAAAGTTTTATTTTTATCAATAAAAACTTCACCATCATCATAGGAAATTTGCTTTGATAGTATTTTAAATAAAGTTGACTTACCTTCACCATTAGCACCAATAATACCAACTTTATCTCCTTCATTAACAGAAACTGTTACATCTTTTAATATTTCATCTATTCCATAGCTTTTGCTTATATTTTTACAACTTAGTACAATCATATTTTTTATCCTCCATAATAGTTTAAAAACCACTGTGCATAATAAATCATTATAATTATACTATTTAAAAATATTTATATCAATTAAAGGATTATTGCATAAAAATAAATTTTTAAAGCAATAATCCTTTAGGTTTAGTTTTTAATCTTTACCATCAACTGAAAAATAATATCCTAAAGGTGGCTGTAAATTATCTATTAATCCTATAATATATATTGTATGAAAGGAGCTTGGTTTTAAATTTAAATCATTAATAAACTTTTCAGGAAAGGAACTTTCACTTGCTGTAAGTAAAAAGTTATACAAACCAGGAGATAGAGTATAGTAACCTGTAGTTTCTAAATATTCTACAGAATTAAATAATTTTTCTTCATTAGGAAGAGAAAGAGTTAAAAGTGGAGCATTTGGAGAAAGGTTAATAAATCTTAAAAATGAAAGAGGCCCACTAGAGGCACTACTTGAAGCATCTTTTAGTGTAAATATTGATAATGTACTTTCTAGTAATACAAAATTTAATGTGGAAATTTCATTTGGAATAACTTCAATGGTTTGGGTGTAAATAGGAGTGTCATAAGTACCAGAAGTAAAAGCTTGAATTTCATAGTTTCCAGCAGGAAAAGTCATATAATCTGTCATCATACTAAAGGAAAGATTTTCAGAAATAAGATTTCCATTACTATATACATCTATTGAAGGAGCATTAGCAGCTGCATGAAAAAGTCTAAAAGAACCGTTTAATTTAGGTAAAGATTCTCTAAATAACACTAACAATCACCTATCCTTTTTACAGTATTTAAGAGAGGTTTTTATTACTCTCATTATTATTAATTTTATAATAGGTTTTGGAATTTCATAGCCTTTAAAAATACACATTAAATTAGAATCTTTAAGAACATTTTTATATATTTCATTAACTTTTTCATCATAACATGCCCTAGCTAAATCTTCATCTTCATCAATATTAGAATCTAAATTTCTTAGAATATTATTTAAATTATTATTACTATTATTATCCTTTATGTTCATTGGATTTGAAGAAGATTTATTTCCTTTATTATAGGAATATAAATATGAACTTTCAGCTTCATCAGGATAATTAGTTTCATTATTTTCATATCCCATACTTATATTTTGTGAATTATATATTTCACTAGGAGACATTGGATTCTTATAAGAATTTTCTGTTTTAGAGTTATTATTATTAGTTGATGTAGAATTAGAAAAGTTAGGAAGAGTGTAATTAGGTGGTAAAATATTTGAAGGATTAATTACTAAGTTTCCCCATAGCATAACTGGTATAATGTTTTTTTGAAAATTAGGAATAAAATTATTAGGGTCAAAGGGTTTAAATTTAATTTCATCATTAGATTGTCTAAATGAATTTACCATATATTTTTCATCAGGTTTCATTATACACCTCCAAATAATAAACAATTAGATAGTACATAAAAGAATATGAATATTTTAGGTTTAATAGAACAAAGATATGAAAGTAACATTTACAAAGTATTCTATCTATTATATAGTGGAGGAGATATATATGTGCGATAAAAAAGTAGATTACAATGAAATTTTAATGGGAATTAATACAAAAGTAAAAACTTTTGATAATAAAATCATAAGAGCAATAAATTTTGATAACGCAGCAACAACTCCGCCATTTAAAAGTGTAATAGATAAAATAATTAAATTAAGTGAGTATTATGGTTCTATTGGCAGAGGTGCAGGGCATAAGTCAGAAATGACAACTTATATTTACCATGAAAGTAAGAAATATTTAATGAATTTTTTTAATATAAAGGATAAAAATAAGTATATAGTTATATATGTTAATAATACTACTGATGGAATAAATAAGCTTGCAAGAATTTTACCAAGAAAAAAAGATGATATAGTACTTTTAACAAGAATGGAACATCATTCTAATGACTTACCTTGGAGAAAAAATTTTAATGTAGATTATGTTGAAGTTGATGAAGAGGGAAGATTAAAAATAGATGAATTTGAAAAAAAATTTAAAGAGCATAAAGGTAAAATAAAATATGTATCTGTAACAGGAGCATCTAATGTAACAGGCTATTTAAATGATATTCATAAAATAGCTGAAATTGCTCATAAATATAAAAGTAAAATAATAGTTGATGGAGCACAACTTGTTCCTCATAAAAAGGTTGATATGTGGGGAAAAGGAAAAGATTCTATAGACTTTTTAGTGTTTTCAGGTCATAAGCTTTATGCACCCTTTGGTGGAGGAGCAATAATAGGACTAAAGAAAGTTTTTGAAGAAGGAATAACTGATGATGAAGGTGGAGGAACTGTTAATATAGTTATGGATAATTGGATAGAATATCTTTCATCACCAGAAAAAAACGAAGCAGGTACTCCAAATTATTTTGGAGCAGTTTCAATAGTAGAAGCATTAAAGACTTTAGATAAAATAGGTTTTGACAATATTCATAAACATGAAATTATTCTTAGAGATAGATTATTTGAAGGGTTAAAAGCTATTCCTAAAGTTTTTAATTATGGTGATATGGAGAAATATGATGATAGATTAGGAATAGGTGTTTTTAATATAGAATATTTATATCATCAAATGGTAGCAGAGGAATTAGCAAAAATTTATGGAGTTTCAGTAAGACAAGGATGGTTTTGTGCTCATCCATATTGTAGAAGACTTATGCATATTTCAGAAAAAACAACTACTAATTTTATTTATGATAAAAGAGTAAAAATGCCAGGAATGATAAGGGTAAGTTTTGGAATATATAATAGCAAAGAAGAGGTGGATTACTTTTTAGAAGCTGTAGAGAAAATATCAAAGGATTTTAGTTGAAAAAAGGAGCTGTTTATTAATTTAACAGCTCCTAAATTTATAATATTTATTTTGTAAATACTTTATATTTTGGAAGATGCTTATGAGTATATATATTTGGAGCTCCTCCTAAAAGAGGTTCAAAATATTTTATAGCTTCTTCTTTTACATAATTTCCTTCTTCATTTATCCATTCAGCTGGGAAATATTTAATTTGGTTTGCTACATTACTAGCATCAACTAGGGTATATTCTATTTCATAAGGATAATCACTTACTCTATTTAAAGCTACCATATAACCATTATTTCCTTCAGCTGCAAATTTTAAAGCTTTATATCCTGCCATAAAAGCTTCATCAATATCAACTTGAGAAGAACAGTGCATAGCACATCTTTGAAGAATTCCAAGTTCTAAAGCTTTAACTCTATTTGTAATACCAGAAGATAGTATTAATTGTCTTAAATATTCTCCAACACCACCAAGTTGAACATGACCAAATTTGTCTTGAGAAACACAATCAAGTTCAGTTAAGAATTTACCTTCAGCATTTTTTAATCCTTCTGATACAACTATGTAAACTTGATTTTGTTCTTTAAATTTCTTTTCAACATCAGCTAAAAACTTCTTTTCATCAAAAGCAACTTCAGGAAGATATATAAAATCAGGTACTGATTTACCAAAATATCTTGAAGTACATGTTGAGGCAGCAAGCCATCCTGTATCTCTTCCCATAGTTTCAAGAATAAATATTCCATTGTTTATATAAACAGAAGAATCAAAATAAGTTTCTAAAACTGATGTACATATAAATTTTGCAGCACTACCAAAACCAGGAGTGTGGTCAGTAAACATTAAATCATTATCAATAGTTTTTGGGATTCCTATAAAGTTTATATCTAATCCCTTTTCTTTTGAATATTTACCAAGCTTTGCAGTAGTATCCATTGAGTCATTTCCACCAACATAAAAAAAAGACTTAATATCTAATTCTTTTAATATAGAAATAAGCTTATCATATTCCTCAGTAGATTCTGAAAGAGGCTTCATTTTATATCTACAAGAACCAAGTCCTGATGAAGGAGTATATTTAAATACTTCTTTATCTTCACTAGACATACAAGATAAATCAATTATATTCTTATTTAAAATACCCTCAATTCCGTTTAATCCTCCATATACCTTATCATAAAGTTTTAAATCATCATTTGCTTTAATTAATCCAACAACACTTGAATTTATTACTGAAGTAGGACCTCCAGATTGTGCAATTATACAATTAGGCATAAAAATTAACTTCCTTTCACATACATTAAGTTTCACATTTTAGTATATATTATTATTGTAAATTATACAATGAAAAATACTTTTTAAAATAATGAATAATATTTAAAAAATTAATTATATTAGTATAGTATAGGCAAAAAAATAGAATCATTGTTAAAAATAACTATATTTTAAGGAGAAATTTATGAATTTTTTAGATGTTGTTTTAATAGGCTTAGCTTTAGCTATGGATGCCTTTGGAGTAAGTCTTGGAATAGGAATAAATAAAGAAGTTATTAGGAAACAAAAATTATTATATAGTATATCTTTTGCTTTTTTCCAATTTATCTTTACTTTTTTAGGTGGATATTTAGGATATTTTTTTAATACTTACATAGTAAATATACCTGAAATATTAGGTGGAATAGTTATAGGTATAGTAGGGTTACTTATGATTATAGAAGGTACAAAAGAAAAAGAAGAATCTGTATTAACAAAGAAAAGCATGATTTTCATTTTGGGAATATCAGTAAGTATAGATGCTTTAGTCATAGGTTTTACTGTCTTTAATTCTATAAAAAGAATAAGTTTATTATTAAATTCATCAATTATTGGAATAATAACTTTTATAATGTGTATAATAGCATTTTTTATATGTAGATATATAAAAGGAATATCATATATTTCTAAGTATGCAGACTTTTTTGGAGGGGGAGCCTTGATTTTCTTTGCATTAAAAATGTTATTCTTTTAATGATGTGCTATAATAAAATTAGATTTTATTGTAGGTGATTTTATGGATTATAATAATTTTTTAAAAAGCAAAGGTATAAAAGTTACAAAGGGAAGAGTAGCTATATTAGATTTTTTGTCAAAGGCAGAAAAAAGCCTTACAGTAGATACAATTTATGAAGAATGTAAAAGTGTAGGAGTAGATATTAATTTAAGTACTGTATATAGAGCTATGGAATTATTTGAAGCAAAGGGAATTGTGGATAGATTTCCTTTAAATGATGGAAGATTTTCCTATAGAATAAGAAAAGAAGAACATAAACATATTTTACAATGTAGTATATGCCATAAAGAAGTAGAAATTCCATGTCCAATGAAGCAGTTTGAAGAAATAGTTCAAAATGAAACAGGATTTACATTAGTTGAGCATAATCTTATAATGAAAGGCATTTGTGAAGAATGTAAGAAAAAATAGAAGGTAAAGTTTAAAATTACCTTCTATTTTTACTTAGTATTAAAGTTAAAATTAATACAAAAACTGATGTTAGTGCAATTGTACCACCAGGAGCACTATTTATATAATAAGAAGTTATTAAGCCAACCATAATATCAATAAAGCCAAAAACAACTGAAAAAATTAATGTATTTTTAAAGTTAAGTTTAAGTTGCATAGCTGTTGCCACTGGTACAACTATAATAGATGAAATTACTAAAATCCCCATAATTCTTATAGATAAGGAAATAGTAGCACCAACAATTAATGTAAATAAATAATTAATAAGTTTAACATTTATTCCAGTTGTATATGCACCCTCTTCATCAAAGGTTACATAAATTAGTTTATTGTATAGTAAAAGTAGTATAGCTAAACATATAAGTCCTGCAATTGCAATTAATATAATATCACCTTTAGATACAGTTAATATACTTCCAAATAAATAAGAATTTACTTTAGTTGAAGCTTTTCCAGTACTTATTAAAACAATAGCAATACCAAGACTAAAAGTTAAAACAATTGACATAACCATTTCTGCATATTTTTTAAAATATCCTCTTAAAGCTTCTATTATAATTGCACATAAAGATGTAAATAAAAATGCAGTAATAATAGGGTTAATACCTAAAACAAGTCCTAAGGAAACTCCTGCAAAGGAAGAATGAGATAAGGTATCTCCTATCATTGAGTTACGTCTTAAAACAATAAACAATCCTATAATTGGACATAAAATAGAAATAATTAATCCTGCTAAAAAAGCATTCCTCATAAAATCTAATTGAAACATTTTAAGCACCTGCCATCTTTTGAAGTTCTTCTTTAAATTGATTTACTGTTTTAAGTGAAACATTTCCTTCATCTATTTTTAAAATATGGGTTGAATATTTTAGGGCTGTATCTAAATTATGTTCAATAGATATTATTGTTGTTTTTTCTTCTTTATTTAATTTACTTAATAAATCATATATTTCTAATTGATTTTTATAATCTACTCCAGTTGAAGGTTCATCTAATATTATTAAATCAGGCTCTCCCATAAGAGCTCTTCCAATAAAAACTCTTTGCCTTTGTCCACCAGAAAGATTTCCTATAAGATTATTTTTAAATTCTGTCATATTAACTTTATTTAATACATAATCAATAGATTTTTTAACATTAAGCTTTAAAGCTTTTCCATGGACCTTTAATATTTCAGAAACTGAAATAGGAAATTGAGAGTTAAAGCTATCAACCCTTTGAGGAACATAACCAATATTTTTTGTATCAATAGTAATAGAACCAGAATTAGGAGATAATAATCCTAAAATAAGTTTTATTAAAGTGGTTTTACAGCTTCCGTTTTCTCCTATAACAGAAAGATAAACTCCAGTTGGAATATCTAAATTTATATGGTCTAAAACAACAGGAGAAGTCTTTTCATATCTAAAGGACATATCATTTATTTTAATCATAAAGTTTCAACTCCTAAAATTATAACTAATATTCTTATTTATTATACACAGACATGCAAATGATTTGCAACATTAATTTTCTGATATATAAATATTTTCAAGTTTCCAGGAGTTATTTTTGTCTTTTTTAAAATGGCATTCAAGACTTAATTTTTTATGAGGTGGATTTTTACAAAGACCATAAGCTTTTACAACAGTTCGTTTTCCATCAGAAAAAGTAGGAGTGTAACTTTGAACCCTAAGAAGTTTATCATCATCATTGCTATTTGTAAGATAATAATTAACAGCATAATCTAAGTTTTTACATTTATTATACAGATAGGATTTATACATTAATAAAAAAGAAATGAGTGAAAAAATTACTACAAAAAAAAGCACTAAGAATCTTCTTTTAATAAATTTAATCTTCTTTAGTCTTTTTATTTTTGAATTTCTTTTGCATTTAGTAAAGTTTAATTTACTATTGCTCATAAGAAAGCTCCTTATAATTTTAAAAATATTTTACCATATTTTAACACAAAAGAAAACTATAAAATAAGGAATGAACATTTTTGTTATAAGGATTAAAGTTGTATTATAATAAGTAATTAAAAAAATAAAAAAGCGTTGTAAAATTTAACTATTTTACAACGCTTTTTTGTTTTTTATCTAAAATTTCCTAGTGTATAGTTTTGTCCATTATTGTTATCCCAAGCATTTGCTTCTTTATAATTGAAAACAAATTGTGCAGGACCATCTATATATCCAGAAAGAGTCCAAAGTTCCTTTCCATTACCTAAAGATTTTACATAAGTTGCCTTATCTGAATCTCTCCATGTTCCATTAGAAGTTTGATAGTGCATAACTATTGTTTTATCATAAGAAAGATTGCTTACAATTATGTTAGCAGTATAATGACAAACGCCATAAGTAGTATTCCAAACATTATTAGCAGAATGTATATAAGCAGTAACAAAATCAACTGTTACATCTTGAACTTTAATTGTTTGGTTGTAGTAAGAATTATTTTGTTCGTAAGTTGGTGCTCCTTGATAAGTTGCTGCAGAAGCAGGAACTGCTGTTAATAATGCAGCTGATACAAGTACTGCAGATAAAACTTTTGTTAATTTTTTGAATTTCATTATTAAAACTCCCCTTTGATTAAAAATTTCTTAAAATATCTTGTAATTAATTACAAGCAAATGATAAAACAAAAAAAATGAAAAGTAAATAAAAATATGCTGACAATATACATTTTTATAAAATTGTATAAAAATACCGGTTTTACAAAAAGGTTTTCATCGTAAAAAATTACAAATAAATATTATTTTTTACAAAAATAAAAAAATATTTATTTTATACTACAGAATTAAATAAATATATGAAATGTAGTGATGTAAAATATTAAAAAAGTATCTTAAACCTAAATAAAAACATTTAATTTAGAGAAAATATATAAAGAAGATATTAGAAAAATGTGATACAATTATAAAAATAGATAACTAGAGTTAATTTATGAAAGGATGATAGATAAATGGATTTTTCAAGTTTAGTTTTAATGGAAAAGGATAAAGAAACAGGTTTTATAACAAAGGAGCTTGGAAGCTTTGAAGTTAATGAAGGTGCTTTATATGTAAGAAAACTTTTTGTAATAGATAATATAGTAAATTTATATTTTGATACAAATAAAGATGTTGAAGAATGGGAATACTCTGCTATATATGATTTATTTAATAAGGATGTATTTATTGAAAATGGATTTGAAATTGATGAGGATTTAGATGAATATAACCCAACTTTTATTCTTAAATTTAAATATAGTGATGAGTATATAGATATGAAGGAAATGATTGATAAGGCAGTTAATCTTATATCAAAGGAAATGGATAATGTGTTTAAGAATATAGAAGGAAAGGAAGAAGAATACAAGGAGGAGTAGAAAATGAGTGATGATAAAGTTTTAAAAAAGAGAGAAGAAATAAAAGAAGAGTTTAAGTGGAAGCTTAATAAAGTTTATGCCTCTTTAGAAGATTGGGAAAAGGATTTTGAAAAACTAAAAAAAGAATCTATAAAGCTTAAAGACTTTCAAGGAAAATTAAGTGATAAAGATAAAATTTTAGAGTATTTAAAGTTAAATGAAGAAATAAGCAGACTTGCTGAAAAGCTTTATGTTTATGCTCACATGAAATCTGATGAAGATACAACAAATCAAAAGAATCAAGGAGTAATGAATAAAGTAGATGCCTTTATGGCAGAGCTTGGAAGCTATACAGCTTTCTTTGTTCCAGAAATTTTATCTCTTAAAGAAGGTTTTATAGAAGAACTTATTAAAGAAGATGAAAGATTTAAATTATATGAATTTTTATTAATGGATATTTTAAAAGAAAAGCCTCATGTATTAACTAAAGAAATGGAAGAGCTTTTAGCATTAACTTCTGATAGTCTTGAAGCACCTCATAGTATTTATAATATGCTTATAAATGCAGATATGACCTTTGGAGAATTTAAAGATGAAGATGGAGATAAGGTACAACTTACAGAAGGAAACTATTCATCCTTTATAAAAAGTAAAAATAGAGAGGTAAGAAAGGCTGCATTTAAAGAATTATTTGGTGGATATAAGAAATTTGAAAATACTATAGGTACAGCCCTAACAGCTTCTGTAAAAAACTTTAATCTTAGTGCAAGAGTAAGAAAATATTCTTGTCCACTTGAAGCTGCTTTAGGACCAAATGATATACCTTTATCTGTATATGAAAATGCAATAAAAACAATAAATGATAATATTGATGTACTTCATAGATATGTAAGAGTAAAGAAAAAGCTTTTAGGATTAGATGAAATTCATATGTATGATTTATATGTACCTGTAATTGAAATAGAAAAAGAAAAAATTCCTTTTGAAGAATCAGTAAAAAGAGCAAATAAAGCTTTAGCACCTTTAGGAGAAGCATATTTAAAGATATTTAATGAAGGAATAGAAAGTGGATGGGTTGATATATATCAAAATAAGGGTAAAAGAGGAGGAGCTTATTCTTGGGGCTCCTATGATACAATGCCTTATGTATTATTAAATTATAATTATGAATTAAATGATACATCAACTCTTGTACATGAAATGGGACATTCAATACATTCATATTATTCAAAGAAATCTCAACCTTATTATTATTCAGGATATACTATATTCTGTGCAGAAATAGCTTCAACAACTAATGAGGCACTTTTAATTCATTATTTAATAGATAATGAAAAGGATGAAAAGAAAAAATTATATCTAATAAATCAAGAATTAGAACAAATAAGAACAACTGTATTTAGACAATTAATGTTTGCAGAATTTGAGTTATATGCTCATAATGAATTAAATAGTGGAAATTCTCTTACTGCTGAGGATTATAATAATAAATGGCATAAATTAAATAAAAAATACTTTGGAGAAGATATGGTAGTAGATGAAGAGATAGATGTAGAATGGGCAAGAATACCTCACTTTTATTCAGATTTTTATGTATATCAATATGCCACAGGATATTCAGCAGCATCAGCCTTTGCAAAATCTATACTTAATAAAGAAGAAAATGCAGTAGAAAAGTATATGGGATTTTTAAAGAGTGGTGGAAGTAAATATCCAATAGATATACTAAAAGATGCAGGAGTAGATATGACTACTTCTAAACCTTTAGAAGCTACTATAAAAAGATTTAGTGAATTATTAGATATGTTAGAAAAATAATTTCTAGTTTTATTATAAGGATGAAAATTTTAAAAAGGATTTTCATCCTTAATTTTCTAAATAATAAGGAGGATTAAATGAACTTAAAAGAAAATAAAATAGTTAACCAAAATAATATAGTTACAATGATTATAATAGCAATAAATGTGGTACTTTATATAATAACTGCCATAATGTCTAAGAATATTTTAGATATAAATGCATATGTATTATTATATATGGGAGGAAATTATGGAGCTTTAGTATCTAAGGGTCAGGTGTGGAGATTATTAACTTGTGCATTTCTTCATGGAGGGCTTATTCATATTTTGTGTAATATGTATGCTTTATATGCAATAGGGCCACAGGTTGAAATTTTATTTGGAAGAGTAAAATATATAATTATATATTTTTTCTCTGCTATAGGTGGAAGTTTATTAAGCTTTACATGTTCACCAAACAATTTATCAATAGGTGCATCAGGTGCAATTTTTGGCCTTTTTGGAGCTATGGTTGTTTTTGTGCTTAAATATAAAGATAGAATTCCTAAAAAGGTTTTAAATAATTTATTTGGAGTTATAATATTAAATCTTTTAATAGGATTTAATTTACAAGGAATTGATAATTTTGGGCATATAGGTGGTCTTTTAGCTGGAGCTTTAGTAGCATTTTTAATTCTAACTAAAGAAGCAAAAGATAGGGGATAATAAAGATTATTAAAAATGAAAAGCAAATTTTAGCAAATAATAAAAAATCTACATTAAAATGATAAAATGAAAAAAAAAACTTAAAAACATTAAAAAAATAAGTTTTTTTATGGAATTTATTAATAAAATATTGTATTATATATACATAATTGATATTGATAAGTATCAACTACTAAAATACCTAAATACTTAAGGAGATGTAACAATGGAAGCAAAGAAGTATGTTGAAAGTGTATTAGAAACTGTTAAAAAGAGAAATCAAGGAGAAAAAGAATTCCAAGATGCAGTTACAGAAGTATTAAATTCATTAGTACCAGTAATGGAAAAGCATCCAGAATTTATAGAAGCTAATCTTTTAGAAAGAATAGTTGAACCTGAAAGACAAATAATGTTTAGAGTACCATGGGTTGATGATGCTGGAAAGGTACATGTAAACAGAGGATTCAGAATTCAATTTAATAGTGCTATAGGACCATACAAGGGTGGTTTAAGACTACATCCTTCAGTTAATGCAAGTATAATCAAGTTCTTAGGATTTGAACAAATATTCAAAAACTCATTAACTGGTCTTCCAATAGGAGGAGGAAAAGGTGGTTCAGATTTCGACCCTAAGGGTAAATCTAATAACGAAATAATGAGATTCTGCCAAAGCTTTATGGCTGAATTATACAGACACATTGGATTAGACACAGACGTTCCAGCTGGAGATATTGGTGTTGGCGGAAGAGAAATCGGATACCTTTACGGATATTATAAAAAGTTAAGAGGAGCTAATGACCAAGGAGTTTTAACTGGTAAGGGATTAACTTTTGGAGGAAGCTTAGCTAGAACTGAAGCTACAGGATTTGGTTTAGTTTACTTTACAGAAGAAATGTTAAAGGATAATGGAACAAGCTTTGCTGGAAAGACAGTTGTAATTTCAGGTGCTGGTAACGTTGCTATATATGCAACTCAAAAAGCTACAGAATTAGGAGCAAAGGTAGTTGCTTTATGTGACTCTAACGGATACATCTACGATCCAAATGGAATTAACTTAGAAGTAGTTAAGGACATTAAGGAAGTTAGAAGAGCAAGAATTAAAGAATATGCTGATTTAGTTCCAGGTTCTGAATATCATGAAGGATGTAAGGGAATATGGACAATTAAGTGTGATATAGCTCTTCCATGTGCAACTCAAAGAGAAATAGACAAAGAATCAGCTGAAATCTTAGTTAAGAACGGAGTTAAGTGTGTTTCTGAAGGAGCTAATATGCCTTCAACATTAGAAGCTATCGAAGTATTCCAATCTAACGGAGTATTATTTGGACCTGCTAAAGCAGCTAATGCTGGTGGAGTTGCTTGTTCAGCTCTTGAAATGTCACAAAACAGCATGAGATTATCATGGACATTTGAAGAAGTTGATGAAAAGCTTCAAGGAATAATGAAGAACATATACAAGAATGCAAGTGAAGCTGCTAAGGAATATGGACATGAAGGAAATATCCTAATGGGAGCAAACATAGCTGGATTCATGAAAGTTGCTACTGCAATGATGGCTCAAGGTATTGTTTAATATAAAATAAAAATAAATAATAAAAAAGTAGTCTTTTAAGGCTACTTTTTTTTATATATTTAATAGAATATTCACTAAGTTAGAAAAATATGTTATTATATAGAAAAAGGAGGGATATGTTTGAAAATTTATATTTTAGTGGGGGTAGTAGTATTAATAGTAATTTATGTTTTAGCTACTTATAATTCATTAGTAAGATTAAACAATTCAGTAAAAGAAGCTTTTGCAACAATGGATGTTTACTTGAAAAAAAGATGGGACTTGATTCCTAATATTGTTGAAACAGTAAAAGGTTATGCAAAGCATGAAAAAGAAACACTTCAATCTGTAATTAATTTAAGAAATAGTGTATATGATGATATGTCACAAAATGAAAAAATTGAAGCTAATGAAAAAATTAATAGTGGAATATCAAAAATAATAGCTTTAGCAGAAAGCTATCCAGATTTAAAGGCAAATCAAAACTTTTTAAATTTAAGTAATCAGTTGTCAAAAATAGAAGAGGATATTGCAAATTCAAGAAAATATTATAATGCAGTTGTAAAAAATATTAATAATAAAATATTAATGTTTCCTAGTAATATTATTGCAAAAATATTTGGCTATAAAGAAATAAAAATGTTTGAAGCACAAAAATCAGAAAGAGAAAATGTAAGGATAGAATTATAATGAAAAAGATATTAAGTTTATTAGTAATTTTTATAGTTTCTTTTATGCCTTTAAATGTAATGGCTGATGAATATGATGATAGTAGCTATTATGATTATACATTAGATTCTTATGATGTTAATATTAATGTAAATGAAAATAATACCTTTGACATTACAGAAACTATTGATGCTTTTTTTAATATTGAAAAACATGGAATATTTAGAAAAATTCCAACAAGAAATAAGGTAGTTAGATTAGATGGAACAACTTCATATAATAGAGCAAAAATAAGTGATATAGTAGTAGATGATAACTTTACAACTTCAAATGAAAATGGAAATAAAGTAATAAAAATTGGAGATGCAGATACAACTTTAACTGGAGAAAAAGAATATACAATAAGTTATTTATATAATTTAGGGAAAGATACTGGAAAAGACTATGATGAATTATATTATAATATAATTGGTAATGAATGGGATACTATAATTAGAAATGTAACCTTTACTATAACAATGCCAAAGGAATTTGATGAAAGTAAGTTAGGTTTTTCAAAAGGGGCTTATGGCACTGTAGATAGTAGTGAAATATATTATACTGTAGATGGAAATGTAATTACAGGAGTATTTTCTGGTACATTAAATCCAGGAGAAGCATTAACTGTTAGATTAGAGTTACCTGAAGGATATTTTGTAGGTGCAAGTAGTAATTTAAGTTTCTTCACAATTTTAGCAATTGCCTTACCAATAATATTTTTAATAACTTCAATAGTTTTATTAATTAAATTAGGCAAGAGTTTCCCTTTAGTAAAAACTGTAGAATTTTATCCACCAGAAGGATTTAATAGTGCTGAAGTAGGATTTTTATATAAGGGTTTTGCAGATAATAAAGATGTAGTTTCTCTATTAGTATATTTAGCTAATAAAGGTTATATTGAAATTGGAGAAAAAGAAGGAAAAAGTTTATTTAAAAGCAAAAACTTTATAATAAGAAAGCTTAAAGGATATGATGGGGATAATGAAACAGAAAGAATTTTTTTAGAAGGTCTTTTTAAAACAAAAAATGAGGTAACATATAAAGACTTATATAATAAATTTTATAGAACAGTTAATAAAATAACTAATATTTTAAATGATAAAGAAAATAAGTATGAAATATTTCAAAAGGACTTATTAAGAAAAAGATATATTATTTTTGTTATGATGATTTTAACATTTATTGTAATAACTTATAAGCCAGTTGTTGAATATTTAGGAGCAGGACCTTTAATATTTGCATTGTTATTTCCAGGGATAGGCTTCTCAGTTATGATATTTATGTTATTTGAAAATAATGATTTGTCAATAAAAATATTTATAATTTTATGGGGCTCACTTTTTGGAGGAATACCTTTTGCTTTTATGGTAGTGCCATCAATAATACAAGATAGTATATATGTAATTACATACATAATAGGTGTTTTGTGTATAATTGCAATGGGAATAGTATTTAAAAGATTTAAAAAGAGAACAAGATATGGAAATGAACTTTTAGGTAAAATATTAGGATTTAAAGAATTTTTAGAAAAAGTAGAAAAGGAAAAATTAGAAGAATTAGTTTTTCAAGACCCAAATTATTTCTATAATATATTACCATTTACTTATGTGCTTGAAGTATCAGATAAATGGATTAAAAAGTTTGAAGATATATTATTAAAAGCACCAGATTGGTATTCTGGAAGCAGTTTTACTACTGCAACCTTTGGAACATTTATGGCTTCAACTATGACTTCTGCATCTAAAGCCATGTCATCTAGACCATCCTCAAGTAGTGGTGGAGGTTCATCAAGAAGTGGTGGTGGAATGTCTGGTGGAGGCTCTGGTGGTGGAGGCGGCGGAAGCTGGTAAAATCCCATAAGAAATAAAAAACTTTAGTATAATAATAAATAAAAAATGAGATATTAAATATTAATATCTTATTTTTTTTGACATTTACTATAAAAATAAGTATATTTTATAAAGGAAGATAAATATCGAATGTAAGTTTGGAGGAAAAATATGACAACAGAAAATAAAGCATCTTATGATGTTACAGATTTAACCTCATTAGAAAAATTAGAACCAGTAAGAGTAAGACCTGGTATGTATATAGGGTCAACAGGAAGCAAAGGGCTTCACCATTGCATATGGGAAATATTAGATAATTCTATTGATGAAATAACTAATGGATATGGAGATAAAGCAACAATTATTATAAATAAAGATAAAAGTGTAACTATAATAGATAATGGAAGAGGAATACCAACAGGAATTCATCCAGTAAAGAAAAAAAGTGGAGTTGAAATGGTATTTACAGAACTTCACACTGGAGGAAAGTTTAATAACAAAAATTATAAAACTTCTGGAGGTCTTCATGGAGTTGGGGCTGCTGTTGTAAATGCACTTTCAAAGTGGCTTGAAGTTCAGGTATGTCAAAATGGCAATATTTATAGACAAAGATTTGAATATGCTTATGATAAAGAATTAAAAAAGAATATGCCAGGAACACCTGTAACAAAGCTTGAGATAATAGGAAAAACAAAGGAAACTGGAACAAAGGTTACTTTTATGCCAGATAAAGATGTTTTTTCAACAATAGATTTTAAATTTGATGTTATAGATGAGAGACTTCAAGAATTAGCCTTTCAAAATAAAGGTATAAGACTTGAACTTATAGATGAAAGAAAAGAAGAAACTGTTAAAAAGGAATATTATTCTGAAAGAGGACTTTTAGATTTTATAGATTATCTTAATGAAAGTAAAACAGTAATTCATCCAAATCCAATTTTATTTGAAGGAGAAAGAGAAGTTAATGGTCTTCAAATGTATGGAGAGGTATGTATGCAGTTTACTGATTCAACAACAGATTATATAGTAAGTTATGTTAATAACATTCCAACTACAGAAGCAGGAACTCATGAAACAGGATTTAAAACAGGAATGACAAGAGCCTTTAAAGAGTGGACTAGAAAGCTTGGACTTATAAAAGAAAAGGATAAGGAATTTGAAGGTGATGACTTAAGAGAAGGAATGACTGCAATAGTAAGAATAAAAATCACAAATCCTGTATTTGAAGGACAAACAAAAACTAAGCTTGGAAACAATGAAGCTTATACAATGATGAATGATTTAGCTTATACAAAACTTAGTGAATGGATAGAAGATAATAAAGAACTTGCAACTAATATAATAAATAATGCTTTACAAGCAGCTCAAAGAAGGGAAAAAATTAAAAAGATAAATGAAGCAGAGAAAAAGAAAGTTGGAAAAGGAACTGCCCCTTTAGCTGGAAAAGTAGCTGTGTGTACAATGAAAGATAATAGTATTAATGAATTTATAGTAGTTGAAGGAGATTCTGCAGGAGGTTCTGCAAAGCAAGCAAGAGATAGAAGGTTTCAAACTATTATGCCATCTAAGGGTAAAATAATGAATACTGAAAAACAAAAGCTTGAAAATGTACTTGCGTCTGAAGAATTAAGATTATTTAATGCAGCAGTTGGTACAGGAACATTAGATAATTATAAAGAAGAAAATTTAAAATATAATAAAATTATTATTATGAGTGATGCTGATGTTGATGGATTCCACATTAGAACATTATGGATGACTTATATTTATAGATATATGAGACCTCTTATTACTAATGGACATTTATATTTAGCACAACCTCCTTTATATAAGGTTTATAAGAAAACAAAAAATGGAGATATTTATAAGTATGCCTATTCTGATGAAGAATTAGAAAAGGTAAAAAAAGAAGTTGGAAAAGGTGCACTTATACAAAGATATAAAGGTCTTGGAGAAATGAATCCAGAACAGCTTTGGGATACTACATTAAATCCAGAAACAAGAACCCTTTTTAGAGTTACAATAGAAGATGCTGCAAAGGCAGAAAGAATGGTATCACTTCTTATGGGAGATGTAGTTGAACCAAGAAAAAATTATATGTATAAGTATGCAGAATTTTAAATAGGAGGAAACTATGGCAAAGAAGATAAATGTAATACCAAAGGATAATAATATAATAGATGTAACTTTAGAAGAGGCAATGCCAGAAAATTATCTTCCTTATGCAGTTGAAGTTGCAAAAGAAAGAGCACTTCCTGATGTAAGAGATGGTTTAAAGCCTGTTCATAGAAGAATTTTATATGGTGCATATCAATTAAAAGCCTTTCCAGATAGACCATATTATAAATCAGCAAGAATTGTTGGAGATATTCTAGGAAAGTACCATCCTCATGGAGATACTTCTGTTTATGATGCCCTTACTATATTAGCACAAGATTTTTCAACAAATGAACCATTAATAGATGGACATGGAAATTTTGGTTCTATAGATGGAGATAGTGCAGCTGCTATGAGATATACAGAAGCAAGACTTACAAATATTGCAATGGAAATGCTTAAAGATATTGATAAAGACACTGTAGATATGGTACCAAATTATTCAGATAGTGAAATGGAACCAAAGGTTTTACCAAGTAGATATCCTAATCTTTTAGTAAATGGAACTTTTGGAATAGCTGTAGGACTCGCTACAAACATTCCACCTCATAATTTAGGAGAAGTAACTGATGGAGTTTTAGCTTACATAGATAATCCAGAAATTACAACAAAAGAATTACTTCAATATATAAAAGGACCAGACCTTCCAACAGGAGGAATTTTAATAGGACAAAATTCTTTATTATCTGCCTATGAAACTGGAGAAGGAAAGGTTACATATAGAGCAAAGGCAGAAATAGAAACCTTAGAAAATGGAAGGCTTGGAATAGTTATTACAGAATTTCCTTTTAGAAGAAATAAAGCAAGACTTCTTCAAACAATATCTGAAATGACAGGAGATAAAAGACATGCAAAGGCTTTAGAGACAATTACAGATATAAGAGATGAATCTGATAGAACAGGAATAAGGGCTGTAATAGAGTTTAAGAAATCTGTAGATAAAGAAGGAGCAGATAAGGTTCTTAAATATTTATACAAAAAAACAGACCTTCAATGTAACATAAGCTTTAATATGGTGGCTTTAGCAAATGGAAAACCAGAAACTATGGGATTAAAAACTATAATAAAGCATTATGTAAATCATCAAAGGGATATAGTTACAAGAAGAACAATTAAAGAACTTGAACTTGCAGAAAAAAGATTTCACATAGTTGAAGGCTTTATAAAAGCTATAGATATTTTAGATGAAGTAATACAAACAATAAGAAATTCAAAATCTAAAAAAGATGCAGGAGTAAACTTAGTAAAAAACTTTGATTTTACAGAGGAACAAGCAAATGCTATTTTAGAGTTAATGTTATATAGACTTACTGGTCTTGAAATAAATGTATTTCAAAAAGAATATAAAGAATTAGAAAGAAAGATAAAAAAATACAAAAAGATACTTTCAGATGAAAAAGAACTTTTAAAAGTTGTAAAGTGTGAATTAAAAGAAATAACAGATAAATATAGAACAGAAAGAAAAACTGAAATAATAGAAGATGAAAGTGAAGGAAAAATTCACTTAGATGAGCTTATTGTTGTGGAAGATGTTATGGTAACTCTTTCAAAGGATGGATTTATAAAGAGAATACCTTATAAAAATTATAGTAGGTATAATTTTAATCCTGATGAAATTGAATATAGAGAAGGAGATGAACTTAAGTATTTAATTAAATCAAATACAAAAGAAAGTCTTCTTATATTTACAAATAAGGGTAATATGTATCAAGTAAAGGGTATTAATATTCCAGAATATAAATGGAAGGAAAAAGGAGAAAGAATTGATATAATAATAAAATCCCTTAACTTAGATGAAGAAAAAATAGTTGGAAGTTTATCTGTTGATGAATTTTCAAAGGATAAATATATTCAAATAATAACTAACAGAGGAACAATTAAAAAATCTTCTTTAGATAAGTTTATAACCAATTATTCAAAGCTTCAAGCAAGTAAATTAAGAGCAAATGAAGAGGTTGTAAAGGTAGAAATACAAAATGATGAGAATAAATTCTTAAAAGTAAAAACAGAATTAGGTTTAGATTTTACAGTAGAAATTCCAACCTTTCTTGAAGATACTCCAAGAAACTTATTAGGTTATGAATTATTTAATCTTTCCTCAAAAGACAAGGTAATAAGTATAGAGTATACAGATAATTTTAATATAAATGAATTTGGAGTTGGAGTAACTTCAAAAGGAATGTTAAAATATTTTTCAAAAGTAAGTAAAAATGATAAATTAAAAATAAATACCAATTCTAAAGATGAGTTATTGATGTTTACAAATAAGGGGAATATAATAAAAATATCAGCCTTTATGCTTGAACAAGCTATAAAAAATGAACTTCCAATAACTAATTTAGTAGATAATTTTGCTAAAGGAGAAAAGATAATTAGTTTATATTCAATAAAAGAGTTTGATGAAAGATATGCAGTATATACCTTCACTAAAAAAGGAATAGTAAGAAAAGCTAACTTAAAAGAATTTGAAGGAAAATATGTAATGCAACAAGGCTATAAGTTTAAAACTGAAGATGATGAAGTAATAAATGTTGATATTGCAGGAGAAAATATAGGACATATAATAATGATAACTAAAAAGGGAATGGCAATAAGATTCCCAGTATCAAGTGTAAGTTCTATGGGTAGAATATCTTCAGGGGTAACTGGAATAAGCCTTAAAGATGAAGATGAAGTTATATTTGGAAAATGTGTTCTTAGCATAGGTCATGAAGATGAAGTTCATAATAAAATTCAGCTTACTTCTAAAAATAAGGAAGTTAAAAATATATTATTAGATGATATAAAACTTCAAAATAGAGCAGGAAGAGGAAGCTGTGTAATGATTATAGTACTTGATGATGAAATAAAAAATGTAACACTTTAAAATAAAAGGAGGAATTTTTCATGAAAAAGGTAGCAGTTTTTTTAGCAGAGGGCTTTGAAGAAATTGAAGCATTAACAGTTGTAGATATAATGAGAAGAGGAAATGTTTATTGTGATATGGTAAGCATAAAAGAATCTTTAGAAGTTAAGGGTGCTCATAACATTTTAGTTAAGGCAGATAGAACCTTTAGTGAAGATTTAAAAGAATATGATTTAATAGTATTTCCAGGAGGATTACCTGGTGCTACAAACTTAAGAGATGATAAAAAAGTTACAGATTTAGTTAAGTATTTTTATGAAAATAATAAACTTGTAGCAGCAATTTGTGCAGCTCCTATAGTTCTTGCAAAAGCAGGTATAATAACAGGAAGAAATATAACTTCTTATCCAGGTTTTGAAGAAGAACTTAAAGGATGTAATTATATAGAAAATAAAGTTGAAGTTGATGGAAACATAATAACAAGCAGAGGACCAGCTACAGCAATGGAATTTGCATATAAGCTTTTAGAAGTTTTAGGTGAAGAAAGTTATAAAGAAATAAGAACTGGAATGTTATATCAATAAAATAAGTTAAAAAAATCATAGGTGTAATGTTATTTCATTTTCATACAAGAATATAGCATTACACGTTTTTGTTTTTTGAAAAGTTATGAAAAGGTGGAAGGTTTTTTGAGAGAAAAGTGGATAGCAATTAATAGAAAGCAAGAATTTGAAAGACTTAGTAAAGAAACTAAGTCATTACATCCTTTAATCATTAGATTGCTTGCCAATAGAGGAATAAAAACGGGAGAGGAAGCTTCTCTTTTCCTTGAGGGTACAATAGAAAACTTATATGATGGAAGTCTTATGAAAGATATGTTAAAGGGAGTTTCTATTATAAAAAACGCAATATTAAGCAAAAAGAAAATAGCTATATACGGAGATTATGATTGTGATGGAGTATGTAGCACTACTATATTATATAAAGTTTTTGAAAGTTTAGGAGCAAATTTTAAATATCACATTCCAAATCGTGAAGATGAAGGTTATGGAATGAACAGTAATAGAATAAGAAAGCTAAAGGAAGAAGGAGTAGAGGTTATTTTAACCTGTGATAATGGAATAGCAGCTATAGAAGAAGTAGATTTAGCAAAAAGTCTTGGAATGACTGTTGTAATAACAGACCATCATGATATACCTTATATTGAGGAAAATGGTGAAAGGAAAAGCATAATTCCAAAAGGAGATGCAGTTATAAATCCTAAGCAAGATAATAGTTATCCTTTTAAAGAATTATGTGGGGCTGGAATTGCATTAAAATTTTCTGAACAATTAGTAAAGAATATGGGAGGAAATTTTCAGGAATTTAAATATTTATATCAATTTGCAGCTATGGCAACAGTATGTGATGTTGTAGAACTTTTAGATGAAAATAGAATAATAGTAAAAGAAGGGTTAAAAATAATAAATAGTAATCCTAATAAAGGATTAAATGAACTTATAAAGGTATCAAATCTTGAAGGGAAAACTATAGGAGAATATCATTTTGGTTTTGTATTAGGCCCTTGTATAAATGCAACAGGAAGGCTTGAAACAGCAGATTTATCTGTTGAATTATTAATAACAGAAGATGATGATAAAGCTAAAAACTTAGCAGAAAAGCTTCATAAATTAAATGCTAAAAGGCAAGAGATGACTGAAGAAAGTGTAGAAAGGGTTTTAGAAAAAATAAAAAGTGAGAAAAAAGAAGAGGAAAGGGTTATATTTGTTTATGATGGGGATATTCATGAAAGTATAGCAGGAATAGTTGCAGGAAGAATAAGAGAATATTATAACCTTCCAACTATAGTTATGACTAAGGGAAAAGATATGCCTAAAGGTTCAGCAAGAAGCATTGAAGGATATAATATGTTTGAAGAGCTTAGTAAATGCAAAGAATATATAGATAAATTTGGAGGTCACCCAATGGCTGCTGGATTATCTGTTAAAGAAGAAAATTTACCTCTTTTAAAAGAAGCACTTTTAAAAAATTGTCCATTAACAGAAGAAGATATTATTCCAATAATAAAAATAGATTCACCAATTTCAATAGAAAAGATAAATGAATCTTTAGTTTGTGATATAGAATCTTTAAGACCTTTTGGAAAAGGAAATAATAGCCCCCTTTTAGGAGCAAAAAATCTTGAGGTAACAAGAGTTTTCTTTATGGGAAAAGAAGGCAAATTTATGAAATTTAGATTTAAAAATTCTATTACAAAAGGATATATAGATGGAATAAATTTTGATAAATATGAAATCTTTAAAGAAGAGTTTATAGACAAATATGGAGAAGAAAGATTTTTAAAATTAAAAGATGATGGGTATGGAGCTTTTCATATGGATATAGTATACTATCCAAGCATAAATGAGTTTAATGGAAATAGAACAATTCAATTAAACATAAAAGCTTTTAGATTATAAAATTAAGGAGTGAAAATTTTGAGTAAATATAAAATCATAATGACAGGTGGAGGAACAGCAGGGCATGTAAATCCTAATCTTGCTTTAATTCCAAGCCTTGAAAAAAACAACTTTGAAGTTAAGTATATAGGAAGTAAAGATGGAATAGAAAAAGAAATAGTAAAGGATGCAAATATTCCTTACTATGGAATATCTAGTGGAAAGTTAAGAAGATATTTTGATTTAAAAAACTTTTCAGACCCATTTAAAGTTGTAAAGGGCGTTTTTGAAGCAGGAAAGATAATGAAAAAAGAAAAACCAGATGTAGTATTTTCAAAGGGAGGATTTGTATCTGTGCCAGTTGTAATAGCAGCTTCCTTAAGAAAAATTCCAGTAGTTGCCCATGAATCAGATATAACTCCAGGTCTTGCAAATAAACTTTCATCCCCTTTTTGTGATAAGTTATGTGTAACTTTTAGAGAAAGTTTAAAATATGTAAAAGGTAATAAGGGAGTATTAACAGGAAGTCCTATAAGAGAAGAAATATTAAAGGGTTCTAAAGTTAAGGGATTAAAATTTTGTGGATTTTATGGAGATAAAGAAATTTTATTTATAATGGGTGGAAGTCTTGGTTCAAAGGTTGTAAATTCAGTTATAAGAGATAATTTAGATGAATTGTTAAAAAAGTTTGATATTATTCATATTTGTGGGAAAAATAATATAGATAACAGTTTAAAAGATAAAAAAGGATATAAACAATTTGAATATGTAAAAGAAGAATTACCAGACTTAATGATGGCAGCAGATTATATAATTTCAAGGGCAGGAGCTAATTCAATTTTTGAATTTTTAGTCCTTAACAAACCTACATTACTTATTCCACTATCTAAAAAAGCAAGTAGAGGAGACCAAATTTTAAATGCAAATTCCTTTGCAAAAGAAGGATATTCATTAGTTATAGAAGAGGAAGATATAACTAATGAAAGTTTTTTAAATAAAGTAAGTGAACTTGTTGAAAAAAAGCAAGAATTAATTAAAAACATGAAAAAAGGAAAGAGCAAAATGGGTAATGATGCTGTACTAGAAGTTATAATGTCTGAAATAAAAAATAAATAGAAAAAGTAGTCTATAGTTTAAAAATGAAAAGTTTATGTTAAAAGTGCAAAAAAATTAAAAAAAAGCGACAATAAACTTGAAAAAAAAATATACTGTTATATAATTATAAGTGAAATTGGTTTTAGTAGAAGAAAAGAATGTTAACAAATTAACAATATACCTAAAAATAGCAATTAATATTAAATATATTTTTGTTAACTAAATCTAAAAAAATCATTTTATGAAAAAGCTTATTCTTAAATTTTTTATATAAGAGAGGAGTCTTACAAGATGAGAAAAATGAAAACTATGGACGGTAATACTGCAGCAGCTCATATTTCATATGCCTTCACAGAAGTTGCAGCTATTTACCCAATAACTCCATCATCTCCTATGGCAGAGCATGTTGATGAATGGGTAGCACAAGGAAGAAAGAACTTATTTGGACAACCTGTTAAAGTAATGGAAATGCAATCAGAAGCAGGTGCAGCTGGTGCAGTTCATGGATCACTTCAAGCAGGTGCATTAACTACAACTTATACAGCTTCACAAGGGTTATTATTAATGATACCTAATATGTATAAGATTTCTGGTGAAATGCTTCCAGGAGTATTCCATGTATCAGCTAGAGCATTAGCTACTTCAGCTCTTAACATATTTGGAGACCACCAAGACGTTATGGCAGCTAGACAAACTGGTTTTGCAATGCTTGCAGAAGGATCAGTTCAAGAAGTTATGGATTTATCAGCAGTAGCTCACTTAGCAGCTATAAAGGGAAGAATTCCATTCTTAAACTTCTTTGATGGATTCAGAACATCTCACGAAATTCAAAAGATTGAAGTTCTTGAATATGATGAATTAGGAAAATTAGTTGACTGGGATGCAGTTAAAGCTTTCAAGAACAGAGCATTAAACCCAAATCATCCAGTAACAAGAGGTACTGCTCAAAATGCTGATATTTACTTCCAAGAAAGAGAAGTTGTTAATAAGTATTATGAAGCTATTCCAGATATTGTTGAAGGATACATGGCAGAAATAACAAAACTTACAGGAAGAGAATATCACTGCTTCGACTACTATGGAGCACCAGATGCTGATAGAGTTATCGTTGCTATGGGTTCTGCTACAGATGTTTGTGAAGAAACAGTAGATTACTTAAATGCTAATGGACAAAAAGTTGGTGTTGTTAAAGTAAGACTATACAGACCATTCTCAGTAGAAAAGTTAATTGCAGCAATTCCTTCAACAGTTAAATCAATTGCTGTATTAGATAGAACTAAGGAACCAGGTTCTGCTGGAGAACCATTATACTTAGATGTTAAGAATGCATTCTATGGTAAAGAAAATGCTCCAGTTATCGTTGGTGGTAGATACGGATTAGGTTCTAAAGACCCATACCCAGCTCATATTGCTGCAGTTTATGCAAACTTAGCAAAGGCTGAACCAATTGATGGATTCACAATAGGAATCAAAGATGATGTTACAAACAAGTCATTAGAAGTAACAGAAGATATAGATGCTACACCAGAAGGAACAACAGCTTGTAAGTTCTGGGGATTAGGATCAGATGGTACTGTTGGTGCTAACAAGAGTGCTATAAAGATTATAGGAGACCATACAGACATGTATGCTCAAGGATACTTCTTCTATGATTCTAAGAAATCAGGAGGAATTACAGTATCTCACTTAAGATTTGGTAAGAAGGCTATTAAGTCTCCATACTTAATAAACAAGGCAGACTTCGTATCTTGTTCTAACCAATCATATGTTCATAAGTACAATGTACTTGATGGATTAAAGCCAGGAAGCACTTTCTTATTAAATACAATCTGGAACATGGACGATTTAGAAAAGAACCTACCAGCTTCTTATAAGAGATTCATGGCAAACAACAACATTCAATTCTATACATTAAATGCTGTTGCTATAGCTCAAGAAATTGGTCTTGGTGGAAGAATAAACATGATAATGCAATCTGCATTCTTCAAGTTAGCTAACATAATTCCAGTTGAAGATGCAATAACTTACTTAAAGCAAGCAGTTGTAACTTCTTATGGTAAGAAAGGACAAAAAGTTGTTGACATGAACAACGCTGCTATAGATAAGGGTGTTGAATCTTTAGTTAAGATTGAAATTCCAGCATCTTGGAAGGACGCTGTTGATGAAGAAGTTGCTCCAATAAAGAACGCTTCAGATTTCGTTAAGGATATAGTTATTCCAATGAACAGACAAGAAGGAGATTCTCTTCCAGTATCTACATTCATAGGAATGGAAGATGGTACTTTCGAAGCTGGTACTGCAGCATTTGAAAAGAGAGGAATTGCTGTAAATGTTCCAGAATGGTTATCAGATAAATGTATCCAATGTAACCAATGTTCATTTGTATGTCCACATGCTGTAATAAGACCATTCTTATTAAATGAAGCAGAAAAGAATGCTGCTCCAGCATCTGTAAAAGTAGTTGATGCTAAGGCATTAAAGACAGAAGAACCAGTATTCTTCTCAATGGGAATCAGTGCTGTAGACTGTTCTGGATGTGGAAACTGTGCTCAAGTTTGTCCAGTTAACGCTTTAGAAATGAAGCCAGCAGCAACTCAAGAAGCTCAAGATGAAGCTTGGGATTACTTAAGAAATGATGTTGAAGATAAGAAGAACCCAATGAGCAAGACTACAGTAAAGGGAAGCCAATTTGAACAACCATTACTTGAATTCTCAGGTGCTTGTGCAGGTTGTGGAGAAACTCCTTATGCTAAGTTAATAACTCAATTATTTGGTGACAGAATGATGATAGCTAATGCTACAGGATGTTCATCAATTTGGGGTGGATCAGCTCCTTCAACTCCATACACTAAGAACAAGAAGGGTCAAGGACCAGCTTGGGCTAACTCATTATTTGAAGATAATGCAGAATTTGGTTTAGGTATGTTCTTAGGAGTTAAGGCTCAAAGAGAAACTTTAGCTGAAGACTTAAAGGCAGTTTTAGGAAACTTAGAAGGAGAAGCTAAGGAAGCTGCTGAAGATTGGATAGCTAACCTTTATAATGGAGAAGGAACAAGAGATAGAGCTGAAAGATTAGAAAATGCATTAAAGGCAGTTAACTGTGACTGTGTTGCATCAATATTAGAAAGAAAAGACTTATTTGTTAAGCCATCTCAATGGATCTTCGGAGGAGACGGATGGGCTTACGATATCGGATACGGTGGAGTTGACCACGTATTAGCATCTGGAGAAGATGTAAATATATTCGTATTTGATACAGAAGTTTACTCAAATACAGGAGGACAATCTTCAAAGGCTACACCAGCTGCTGCAATAGCTAAGTTCGCTGCAAGCGGTAAGAGAACTAAGAAGAAAGACCTTGGAATGATGGCTATGAGCTATGGTTATGTATATGTTGCTCAAGTAAATATGGGTGCAGATAAGAATCAAGTTCTTAAGGCAATAGCAGAAGCTGAAAGCTATCAAGGACCATCATTAATCATAGGATACGCTCCATGTATAAACCATGGTATCAGAATTGGTATGGGTAACAGCCAATTAGAAGCTAAGAGAGCTTCAGAATGTGGATATTGGGCAATGTACAGATACAACCCAACATTAGTTGGAACTGAAAAGAATCCATTTGTATTAGATTCTAAGGAGCCAACAGCAGACTTTAAGGAATTCTTAATGGGTGAAGTTAGATACGCTTCATTAGCTAAAGCATTCCCAGAAGCAGCTGATGCATTATTTGAAAAGACTCACAAAGATGCTATGGATAGACTTGCTGGTTACAAGAAATTAGCTGGAAAGTAATATTTAAAATATAAAGCAGAGAGAAAGTTTTCTCTCTGTTTTTTTTATAGAAAATTATATATTTTGAAAACTTTAGATAACTTGTTAAGTTAATATATATTCACTATGCTTTTTTTAGAAAATAATTTGCAAATAAATAAAAAAAATCTTTTATTTTATTTAGATAAAGGGTAAAATTAAATAGAATTAATATTTTAAATTTAAGGAGGCGCAAAATATGAGCAATAAGAACGAAGAAAATTTTGGATATGATGTTGAAGATTTTGAAACTTTAGTTATAGATTTAGAAGGAGAAGATGGAAATACAATTTCTTGTCCTTTAATTGATCAATTTGAATATGAAGAAAAAGTATATGTTTTAGCCCAAAATCCTGAAGATGACTCTGTTTATATGTTTAGAGTTGAAGGTGAAGGGGAAGATGAAGAGTTAGTAGTTCCTGAGGAAGAAGAATTTGACAGAGTAGCTGCTTACTATAATGAAGTACTAGTAGATTCAGAATAATACTATATGAATAGAGTGGCTTTTGCCACTCTTTTCTGGGTTATAAATATAGTTTACATTAAAGATAATAAATGCTATATTTTATTTATATGGGAAGGAAGGTGGCAAAGTGTGAAGTATGCAGATTTACATATTCATTCTTCCTACTCTGATGGAATTTTAACCCCAGAACAAATAGTTAGCTTAGCCAAAAAGCAAGGCATAAAGTACATATCTATAACAGACCATGATACAATAAGTTCACAGTATATAACTAAAATTAAGGATGAGGATATACATATAATACCTGGAATTGAGTTTAGTACTGAATATAATGATATAGAATTACATATTTTAGGGTACTTTATGGATATTGATAATGAAAATCTTAAATTTACAATAGATAAGGTGATGAAGTCAAGGGTAGAAAGAGCAAGAAAAATAATAGATAAATTAAATTCCATAAATATTAACATAACTATGGATGATGTTTTAAAACATGGAAATCATTCTGTTGGAAGAGGCAACATAGCAAGGGCAATAGTAGATAAAGGGTATGCTAAAAACTATAAGGAAGCTTTTGATGAATATTTAATGCAAGGAAGAGTTGCATATATTAAAGGGGAAAAATTAAGCTTTAAAGAAGTGCTAAATATAATAAATGATAGTGGAGGATTAGCAGTACTTGCTCATCCTGGGAAAATATATCGAAGCATAGAAGTTGAAAGCATCATAAAAATGCTTAAATGCCATGGTATGAAGGGAATAGAAGTTTATCATCCAAGTCATAGTAAAGAACAAATAAATACATTTTATAATTTAAGCAAAAAATATAAGTTATTAATTAGTGGAGGCAGTGATTTCCATAATTCAAAAAAGAATGGAAAAACTATAGGGTCTCAAGGAATTAATGAGTTATTATTAGAAAAAATAATAAATTTTAAAGAAAAGTTATAATTTGGGAGGAGAAGATAATGGAATACTCAAGAAAGGCAAAAAACATTAATCCATCAATTACTTTAGCCATTACAGCAAAGGCAAAGGCATTAAAGGCAGAAGGAGTGGATGTTGTTAGTTTTGGTGCAGGGGAGCCAGATTTTAATACACCAAAAAACATTATTGATGCAGCAATACGTGCAATGGAAGAAGGAAAAACAAAATACACTCCAACAGCAGGTATAATAGAACTAAGAGAAGCTATTTGTAATAAGTTAGAAAAGGATAATAATTTAAAATATAATCCAAATCAAATAATAGTTTCAACTGGTGCTAAGCAATGTTTAGCAGATGTTTTTATGGCTATATTAAATCCAGGAGATGAGGTAATAGTACCTACTCCATATTGGGTAAGTTATCCAGAATTAATAAAGTTAGCTGATGGAACTCCAGTATTTGTAGAAGCAAATGAAAAGGCTGGCTATAAATATACTATAGAAGATTTAGAAAAGGTAGTTACAGATAAAACTAAAGCTTTAGTTTTAAACAGTCCTAATAATCCAACAGGAACAATATATCAAAAAGAAGAACTAGAAGTTATAGCTGAATTTGCAAAAAAGCATGATATATTAATAATTTCAGATGAAATGTACGAAAAGTTAATATATGATGGAGAAAAGCATATAAGTATAGCATCATTATCTCAAGATGCTTATGAAAGAACAGTTGTTATAAATGGTGTTTCTAAAGCATATGCAATGACAGGTTGGAGAATAGGATATGCAGCTGCAAAAGAAGAAATTATAAAACTTATGGTAAGTGTTCAAAGCCATGTAACTTCAAATCCTAATTCAATAGCTCAATATGCTTCAGTAGAAGCTTTAAATGGTCCAACAGATGAATTAGTAAAGATGATAGCAGAATTTGATAATAGAAGAAAATTTATGGTTAAGAGAATAGGAGAAATGGAAGGCCTTGATATAATATATCCAAAGGGAGCATTCTACTTAATGATAAATGTAAGTTCTGTTTATGGAAAAGCCATAAATGGAAAAACTATTAATAGCTCATTAGACTTTTCAGCAGAACTTCTAGAAGAAGAAAAAGTAGCAGTAATACCAGGAGCTGCATTTGGACTAGACAAGTTTATAAGACTTTCCTACGCAACATCACAAAAAGACATCGAAGAAGGACTAAACAGAATAGAAAACTTTATAAAGAAATTAAAATAATAAGTTTTTAATATAGGTATGTTATAAAAAGTTAAACCAACTTTTTATAACATACTTTTTTTCATATGTATTATTATATATTTTATAATATTAATTTTGCTTATTAAAATATTAGGTTTCTTATTTTATGAGGGTGTGACTTGGAGCCTGTCGACGGAACAACCGAATAACACAAGAAACCTAATATTTTTTAATCTGCCTTTTTTATTTTTTTATATATGTGTATAATAAACTTATAATCTATTTGTTTGGAGGAATATAATGAAAAAATTAGCCATATTTGATATTGACTTTACTATAACTAAAAAAGAAACATTTATACAATTATTTATTTATTCAATTAAAAAGGATATAAAAAATATTAAGTATATTCCTAGAGCTATTTATAGTGGAGTAATGTATGGATTAGGATTTTTTGATGAAAAAGCTGTTAAGGAATGTTTTATAAAATTTTTAGTTAATAAGGATGAAAGTACACTTAAAAGATTTGTAAGGGGTTTTTATAAGGATGTTTTAAGTAAAATTCTTTATACAGATTCAATAAATATGATAAAAAAGCTTAAAAAAGAAGGGTGTGATGTTTATCTTATATCAGCCTCAGGGGAGTTTTACCTTAAGGAACTTTATAAAATAAAAGAAATTGATATGATAATAGGAACAAGATTTGAGTTTAAAGATGGAATATTTACAGGAAAAATGATAGGAAAAAACTGCAAGGGAGAAGAAAAGGTTCATAGACTTAAAGAAGTTTTACATAAAAAGAAGATAGAAGTAGATTTTAAGAATTCTTATATGTTTTCTGATTCATTATCAGACAAGCCACTTTTAGATTTAGTAGGAAATCCTTATTTAATTAATTATAAGAAAAAAACTAATATGAAAGTATTAAAGTGGACATAAGCTGTAATTAATAGGTACAAAAGTGGTATAATAAGGGTAGGCAAAATGAAAGGAAGTAATATTAATGGATGCTGTTAAAAATTTTTATATATCAAATGGAGAGATAAAGAAGACTAAAGAATGGACTGATGAACCTAATGGAAAGGTTATATATGAGGTTATAAGAATAATAAATGGAAAACCTTTATTTTATGAAGAACATTATGAAAGAATGAAAAATTCCTTTAAATTAAGTAATGTAGAATTTAAAATAACTGAAGAAGAGTTAAAAGAAGATATTGATAAATTAGTTAAAGCTAATGATTTAGAAATAGGAAATATAAAACTTACTTATAACACTACATCTAAAGAACTTAGAGGATTTTTTATAAAACATTCTTACCCAACAGAGGAAATGTATAAAGATGGAGTAAGCACAATTATCTATTTTGGAGAAAGAGAAAATCCTAATGCAAAGGTAATTAATCAAAGTTTTAGAGATGCTGTAAATAATGAAATAAAGAAAAAAGATGCCTATGAAGCTATATTAATTGATAGAAATGGTTTTATAACAGAGGGAAGTCGTTCTAATATATTTATGATAAGAGATAGAAAGCTTTATACTTCAAAGGTTGAAGCAGTACTTCCAGGAGTTACAAGAACAGAAATAATAAAGATGGCTAAAAATAATGGAATTGAAGTTATTGAAGGAAATGTAAATTATAAAAACATAAAAATGTTTGAAGGATTATTTATATCAGGAACATCACCTAAAATACTTCCAATAAATAAAGTTGATGATATTGAATTTGATGTAAACAATGAATTTTTAAGAGAACTTATGAAAAAATTTGATGAAGTAATTGAAAACTATTCAAAGTAAATATTATTTTGTCCTAACTAAAGGAAAGGAGTTGTGCATTAGAAATACAACTCCTTTTTATTGTATAAATTTTTGTCATCTTAAGTTCATTATTTTATGAAGTAGTGATGCAAGAAGAGAGAGCATCTCTAGAAGTTGAAAACAGTTGAATAACATAATGAACCTAAGATTTGTTTAAAATTACATTGCATTTATAACAGCTGTTATTGGTGGAACAACTTGTTTCTTTCTTGAAAGAACCCCAGGTAAGAAAGCAGTTGAATCCTTAAGTTCAACATTAAATGTCTTCTCAACTATTTCAGGGTTAGGACCTGCAACTAAAATTTGAGAACCTTCATTTAATATGTCTGTTAAAAGAAGAAGCATTACATTAAATCCACCATTTTTAGCTTTATCAGCCATGTAGTTTAACATATCTTCTTTATAAACTGGCATAAATCCATCAATATCCATAGTATTAACTTGAGCTATACCAACTTTATAATCACCAATTGTAAATGGCTTAAAGTCTTGGTTAAAGATTTCATCTACAGTTTTTCCAACTAAAGATGTACCAGCTTTAAACATTTCCTTTGCAAAAGCTTCAATGCTTTCAATTCCAGCTATTTTAGCAAGCTTGTTGCAAATTTCTATATCTTGAGGTGTACAAGTTGGGCTTCTGAATAATAATGTATCAGAAATAATTGCACCACATAAAAGTCCAGCAGCTTCTTTAGAAGGTTCTAATCCTCTTTCAAAGAAACACTTAGCAACTATTGTTGAAGAGCTTCCTAAAGGTTCATTTCTAAAGAATATTGGATTATTTGTTTGAATATCTGCAACTCTATGATGGTCTATTATTTCTAGAATTTCTGCTTCATCTAAACCATCAACAGATTGAGCTCTTTCATTATGGTCAACTTGAATAACCTTTTTCTTAAAGTTAGAAATAAGATGGAATCTTGAAATAGTTCCTATAACTTTTCCTTCTTCATTTATAACAGGATAGCTTCCATATCTAGTTTCAGTCATAACTTTCTTAACATCTTCAACTAATTCATCTGTTGAGAAAGATACAAGATTTTCTTTCGCCATAAGGTAATCAACAGGAATACTTTGTACAATTAATCTTGAAGTTTCAAATGAATCATGAGGAGTGCTAATAACAGTAATTCCTGCTTTAACAGCTTTCTCATGAAGATAATCTGATAATCCATTAGAACCTGTGATTATCATAAGAGAAACATTTATATCAATTAAAGCTTCTTGTACATCAGGTCTGTCTCCAACTATAGCAATATCACCTTCAACAATTCTTTTTCTCATGTTATAAGGTTGCATTGCAGCAACTTTAATTTTACCAGGGAATTTTTCTACTTCTTTATTTATATAAATTTCCTTAGCATCTAAAGTATCAATTATGTTTTTAATAGAAGTATTACTCTTTTCAAGGATTGTACTATCCCAGTTGTCCATATAAGAAGAAGTAAGATTTGAAACAGATAAAATACCAACAAGTTGTTTGTTGTTATCTGCAACAGGAATAGATTTTACATTCTTCTCTCTCATAATGTTCCATGCAGTTTTTAAAGAAGTTTTAGGAGCAATTGGTTCAATTGCATCTATATCTAAGTCTTCTACTTTTAATTTTACTGTCTCTAAATATTCTAAAGGCTTTACATTAAAAGTATCTAAGATATATTGAGTTTCTCTGTTTATATTTCCAAGTCTTACAGGAACAGCAGGGATGTCCCCAGTTTTATTTTTAAATTCTGCATACCCATAAGCTGCACCTATAGAATCAGAATCTGGATTTCTGTGTCCAGTAACATATATTATGTTTTTCAAAGGTTTTCCTCCTCTTAGTTATAAAATTTTACATTTTATATTTTAAAACTAATGCAGAAAAATGTAAAGTTTATTACTATAATTCTAATTTTAAAAATCTTCAATATATATAGTATAGAAATTTTTTTAGGAGGAAAAAGTGTGCTTCAGGAAAAAACAGTAATGCTAGGGTTAACAAAAAGAGAAGCAGAAAAAAGGCTTAAAAGCTATGGATTAAATGAATTAAAACATAAAAAGAAAGTATCACCAATAAAAACTTTTCTATTACAATTTAATGATTTTATGGTATGGGTTCTTTTAGGTGCAACATTAATATCAGCTTTTATGGGAGATGTGGCAGATGCAATAACAATTATAATAATAGTTATAGTAAATGCTATTTTAGGATTTATTCAAGAATTTAGAACAGAAAAATCTTTAGAAGCATTGAAAAGTTTAGCAGCTCCAACTTGTAAAGTTTTTAGAGATGGTAGTTTAAATGTAATTAATTCTGCTTATTTAACTATAGGAGATGTAGTGATTTTAGAAGCGGGAGATAGAATACCAGCAGATGGAGAGTTTATTGAGTTTTCTGGAATTATGGTAGATGAATCTCTTCTTACAGGAGAATCTGTTGGAGTAAGTAAAGATGAAAAAAATTTTTCTGGATTTATGGGGACAACAATATTAAAGGGAAAAGGATTATTTAAAGTTACTGGAATTGGAATGAAAACAGAAATGGGGAAAATTGCAAATTTACTTAATAACATTGAAGAGGAAAAATCTCCATTAAAAGAAAGACTTGATGGCCTTGGAAAGATACTTGTGGTAGTATGTCTTATAATATGTGCAATAGTAACAATTCTTGGAATTATAAGAGGAAATGATATAGGAGAAATGTTTTTACTAGGAGTAAGCCTTGCAGTTGCAGCAATTCCAGAAGGGTTAGCTGCCATAGTTACTGTAGCTCTTGCTTTAGGAGTTTCTAGAATGTTAAAAAGAAATGCTTTAATAAGGAAGCTTCCAGCAGTAGAAACTTTAGGGTGCACATCTGTTATATGTTCAGATAAAACAGGAACTTTAACTCAAAATAAAATGACAGTAAAAGAAGTTTATATTAATGGAAAGATATTTGAAGTTCCAAAGGATAAATTAACAGATAGTACAAAACTTATGAAAGCTTTAGTTTATTGTAATGACTGTAATTATGATTTTAAAAAAACAAAAATTGATAAATGTGTTTCAGGAGACCCAACAGAAGTGGCTTTAATAAAATTATTTTTTGATAACACAAAATTTTTGCAAGATTTTTTAGAAAAAGCAGAAAGAGTTTATGATATTCCTTTTGATTCTAATAGAAAAATGATGTCTGTAATAATGAAAGAAGAGGGAAAGGAAATAGCTTATATAAAGGGAGCTCCAGAAAGAGTTATAGAAAGATGTTCATTTATATTAGAAAATAATAAAGTAAAACCTTTTACATTTCAAAAAAAGAGACAGGTAGCAAATTTTATAGAGGCAATGTCTTCAAGAGCTTTAAGGTGTCTTGCAGGAGCTTATAAGCTTGAAGGAATAACTAAAAGTAGTAAGATTGAAGAAAATCTTATTTTTATAGGTGTTGTAGGAAGTATAGACCCTCCAAGGGAAGAAGCAAGAGATGCTGTTTTAAAATGCAAATTAGCAGGAATAAGACCTATTATGATAACTGGTGATCATAAAAATACAGCCCTTGCAATAGCAAAGGATTTAAGTATATGTAGTAATAAAGAACAGGTTTTAACAGGGGAAGAACTTGAAAAAATAAGTGATGATGAATTAGATAAAAAAATAGAAAAACTTAGAGTGTTTGCAAGGGTATCACCAGACCATAAACTTAGAATAGTAAAGGCTTTTAAAAGAAAAAATAATGTTGTTGCAATGACAGGAGATGGAGTAAATGATGCACCAGCTATAAAGGAAGCAGATATAGGAATTTCTATGGGATTAACAGGAACAGATGTTACAAAAGAAGCCTCTTCAATGATACTTATGGATGATAATTTTGCTACAATAGTCTCTGCTGTAGAAGAGGGAAGAGTTATTTATGATAATATAAGAAAATTTATAAGATACCTTTTATCTTGTAATTTAGGAGAAGTTCTTACAATGTTTTTAGCATCAATATTTACTCTACCAACACCATTAACACCAATACAAATATTATTTGTAAATTTAGCTACAGATGGACTTCCTGCTATAGCTTTAGGAGTAGACCCACCAGATAGGGATATAATGAGGCAAACACCAAGAAATAAAAAAGAAAGTATCTTTGCAAGAGGATTAACAGAAAAAATTGTGGTAAGAGGATGCCTTATTGGAATATGTACCCTTTTATCTTTTATAATAGCAAGATTATATGGAATGGATTTAGCAACATGTAGAACTATATCTTTATCCACATTAGTTATGTCTCAACTTATCCATGTATTTGAATGTAGGTCTGAAAGACACTCTATATTTCAAATAAAGTTATTTACAAATATTTATTTAGTAGGAGCAGTTACTGTATCAATAATAATGTTATGTAGTGTAATATATATTCCATTTTTTCAAGGAGTTTTTCATACAGTATCACTAGAATTTAAACAATGGCTTATAATTTTATTTTTCTCAGGAATAATAGGGTTTGTTAATAGTGTATATTTATTTATAAAAAATAAATAATAAAAAAGCAAAGTAAAAATTTAAGATTTTCAAAAGATTTAAAATTTACTCCCATGATATAATTTATGTTAGATAGATTATAGTATGGGAGTTTTTATTATGAAAAAAAATATATTAGTAGTAGATGATGAAAAAGAAATAGCAGATTTAATTGAATTATATTTAAAAAATGAAGATTTTAATGTTTTTAAATTTTATACAGGCAATGAAGCACTTAAATGTATAGAAAAAGAAAATATAGACCTTGCAATATTAGATGTAATGCTTCCTGATGTTGATGGATTTTTTATTTGTAGAAAAATACGTGAAAAACATAATTATCCTATAATAATGCTTACAGCAAAGGGAGAAGAAATTGATAAAGTTACAGGACTTACTATAGGTGCAGATGCTTATTTAACTAAGCCATTTCGTCCTTTAGAAGTTATTGCAAATGTTAAGGCACAATTAAGAAGAGCAACTAAGTATAACAATTTAGAAGAAAAAGAAGAGGATAAATCAATTATTGTATTTTCAGGGATTGTATTAAATAAAGCAAATCGTACTTGTACATTAAATGAACAACCTTTAAATTTAACTCCAACAGAATTTTCAATTCTATGGATTCTTTGTGAAAAAAGAGGAGAAGTAATTAGTGCAGAAAGGCTTTTTGAACTTGTTTGGGGTGAAAAATATTATACAAATAGTACTAATACAATTATGGTTCATATACGTCATTTAAGAGAAAAAATGAAAGATTCTGCAGAAAATCCTAAGTACATAAAAACAGTATGGGGAGTTGGATATAAAATTGAGTAAAAATAAAGTAGGAAAGAAATATAAAAGAGTATTAAAAAAAACACATATTTTTTCAAGTATTATAGTATTATTAATTTTATTAATATTAGTTGTTATAGATAGAATATCTAGTGGAATAATAATTGATTTTATTTGTACAATTTTTGGATATGAAATTACATATTTTATTAGGGAATTAAAGGATATAATAATAAATTATTATATTATATTTATAATAATAATTGAATTTATAGTTTGGATAATAGTAGAAAATAAAAATATAAAAAAGCTAACAAGTACAATTGAAGAAATGGAATTATTTTTTGAAGGAAATGAGGAAAATATTAAATTAGATAAAGACTTTCAAGAACTAGAATTTAATTTAAATAAACTTAGACAAGAGAGCATAAGAAATGCTGAAAAAGCTAAAATAGAAGTTCAAAGAAAAAATGATTTAATTACATATTTAGCTCATGACATTAGAACGCCATTAGCTTCTGTTATTGGCTATTTAAGTCTTTTAGACGAAGCCTTTGACCTTCCTGTTGAACAAAGAAAAAAATATACACATATAACTTTAGAAAAAGCAAATCGTCTTGAAATGCTTATTAATGAATTTTTTGACATAACACGTTTTAACTTATCTTCAATTCCTTTAGAAAAAGGGAAAATAAATCTTAATTTTATGTTAGCTCAATTAGCAGATGAATTTTATCCTCTTTTATCAAAGGGAGGACGCAGTATAGAGTTAGAATTACAAGAAAATATATCTATTTTTGCAGATGGAGATAAACTTGCAAGGGTTTTTGGAAATTTATTAAAAAATGCTATTTCCTATAGCTATGAAAATAGTGTTATAAAAATTAAAGCAAAGCAAGATAAAGAAAAGACAACTATAAAATTTATTAATATAGGGAAAGTAATACCTGAGCAAAAACTTAATAATATATTTGAAAAGTTCTTTAGATTAGATAGTTCTAGAGGAACAAACACAGGAGGAGCAGGTCTTGGTCTTGCTATTGCAAAAAATATAGTTATTCAACATGGAGGAAATATTTTAGCTGAAAGTAATGAAAAAGAAACAACCTTTACTGTAACAATTCCTAATTATAAAGTAGAAGAATGAATGTAGTTTTATAGAGAGTTAAGAATTTCTTAAGGGTTTATTAATAAAGAGTAAATAAAGGAGTTAGTAAAATTTATTATATTATAGCTAAGGAGAGGGTAATATGATAAATGAAAGAGTAAGTATTAATAACATTAGAGAAATAAGAAGAAAAACTATATTAAAAGAAAGAAAAAAGAAAATCTTAAAAAGGAGAATAATTGTAGCTATTACTATTTTTCTTGTTTGTTTTGGAATATTAAAATTTATTGATATTTATGGAGAAAGCACTACAAATAATTATGATAATATAGATGTGTCTAAAGATATAAGTTCATCAAAGATTCCTTTATTTTTACAAGGAGATAAGAGATGGGGAAATCTTAAATATGGAAATGATACAATAGAAAAAGAGGGATGTGGACCAACTTGTTTGGCAATGGTAATAGTAGGACTTACTAAAGATTCTAGTATAAATCCTAAGGTAGTAGCAGAGTATAGCAAAAAGGCAGGATATTATGATAAAGATTATGGTACAAAATGGGCACTTATGACTGAAGGAGCAGCTAACTATAATTTAAATTCTTATGAAGTTCCATTAGATAAATCTTCAATGATTAATGAACTTAAAAATGGTCACCCAATTATATGTAGTGTAGGCCCAGGTCACTTCACAAAAACTGGACATTTCATAGTATTAAAGGGATATACTAAAAATGGTGAATTTGAAATTAATGATCCAAATAGTAAAAAAAGAAGTGAAAGAACTTGGAGTTATGAAGAAATAAGTAATGAAATACGAGGAATTTGGAGCTTTTCATATGAAAAATAAAAATTATAAATAAAAGCAAAATTTAAAAGAGAAATATTATAAACACACTTTAAGTAATAAAAATTTATTATAAAGTGTGTTTTTTGTTGAAAATAAGAAGGTAAAAATGTATAATATGCAATGAACTTTTTAAAAAGTTTAAAATTTAAATAGGTTAAAGGAGAAATTATGACAGATATTAACAATAATGATTTAACAATTGATGTTACAGAAAAGGTACCTTTTAAAAAAGCTTTACCTCTTAGTTTTCAGCATTTATTTGCTATGTTTGGTTCTTCAATTTTAGTTCCAATAATGTTTAATATTGATCCAACAACAGTATTATTTTTTAATGGGATAGGAACACTTTTATATGCGTTTATTACAAAGGGAAAGATACCAGCATATTTAGGTTCAAGTTTTGCATATCTTTCACCAGTATTATTACTTATAGGTGAAGGATATGATTTTAAAACTATCCAAGGTGGTTTTGTTGCAACAGGACTTGTATTTACCCTTATTGCTATAATTGTTAAATTTACTGGTACAGGATGGATTAATAAATTATTTCCACCAGCTGCTATGGGCTCTATAGTTGCTATTATTGGATTAGAACTTGCAAGCTCTGCTGCTGATATGGCAGGTTTTCCAGTAGGAGGCAGTAATACAGCAGAGTTTAATGGAACATGGGTAATTGTATCTATGGTAACCCTTGCAGTAGTTGTATTTGGAAATGTATTGTTTAGAGGATTTTTTAAGATTATTCCTATTCTTATAGGTGTAATTGCAGGGTATATAGTAGCATATTTTGTTGGTATAGTAGATTTTTCACAAGTTAAAGAAGCAAGTTTTTTTACTCTTCCTAACATTCAACTTGCACATTTTAATACAAAAGCTATAGCTACAATTATTCCAGCAACTTTTGTAGTAATTGCTGAGCATATTGGTCATTTAAAGGTTACAAGTAGTATATTAGGAAAGGATTTAACAAAAGATCCAGGACTTCATAGATCACTTTTAGGTGATGGACTTTCAACAGTTGTTTCAGGATTATTTGGTTCAGTTCCAACAACTACATATGGTGAAAATATTGGAGTTATGGCATTAACTAAGGTTTATAGTGTATATGTTATTTGTGGAGCAGGTATTATATCAATAATATTAGGTTTTTCAGGTAAAATGTCAGCGCTTATTAGTACCATACCAACACCAGTTGTAGGAGGTATAAGTCTTTTATTATTTGGTACCATTGCAGTATCTGGTCTTAGAACATTTATAGAAGAAAAGGTTGATTTTTCTAAGTCTAGAAATTTAATTTTAGCTTCTATAACATTTATAGTAGGTCTTAGTGGAATTACTATTCCTTTAGGCTCAGTTGAACTTTCTGGAATGGGTCTTGCAACAATTGTTGCTATGATAATAAGTATTTTATTTATGATATTTGATAAACTTGGAATAATGAATGAAAAGTAACATATAAAAAGCGCTTAGGCGCTTTTTATATTATCAGGAAATTATATATTTTAAAAATTTAAGATAACTTGTTAAGTTAATAATAAAGATTAATAAAAGAAACAAGTTTAATAATTTCCTTTCATTTGGTTAGAAAGTATTGAACAAAATAAAAAAAAGTAGTATATTGGTATAGTGGTATGACCAGTTAAATTTGGAGGCGATTTTGTGAAAAGTTTAAAACAATTAATGATTATTTTGCTTGCTTATATTTTGGGGGCAGTAGTGCAAAATGTATTTAATTTACCAATTCCAGGAACAGTTCTTGGACTTATTTTTTTATTTATTGCATTATATACTAAGATAGTAAAAATTGAAATGATTGAAGATATATGCAATACTTTAATATCACATATGGCATTTTTATTTGTTCCTGCAGGAGTAGGGCTTATGACTAGCTTTAACTTGATAAAGGGAAAAATAGTTGCTTTTGTAGTTATTATTTTAGTTTCTACCACTGTTGTTTGGATTGTAACTGCATATGTTGTTAAATTTTTAAGAAAGGTGTGTGCAAAATAATGAAGGAAATAATTAGTTCCCCAGTATTTGGAGTTTTTATATCTATAGTAGCTTATAAAATAGGTGAAGTTGTTAAAGAAAAATTTAAATTCTCTATATTTAATCCATTACTTATTGCAATAATAGTATTAGTAGCATTTTTATCTATTTTTAATATTTCATATGATGATTATAGTAAAGGTGGTTCTATAATATCATTTTTCTTAACACCAGCAACAATTGCATTAGCCTTACCTCTTTATAAAAAGTTTGATTTATTTAAGAAAAATGCTATTCCTATATTAGTTGGAATTATATGTGGTGTAACTGCAGGACTTGTATGTATAATAGGACTTTCTAAAGCCTTTGGCTTAACTGATGAACTTACAAAGTCATTACTTCCAAAGTCAGTAACAACACCTATAGCTATGGCATTATCTGAACAAATGGGAGGTATGTCTTCTATTACAGTAGTTGCAGTTATTATAACAGGAATTTTAGGCTCTGTTATAGGACCAATTTTAAATAAGGCATTAAAGATAAATGATAAAGTTGCTATGGGAATAGCTATGGGTAATGCATCCCATGCCGTTGGAACATCAAAAGCAATGGAAATTGGAGAAACAGAAGGAGCAATGAGTAGCCTTACTATTGCTATAGCAGGTATAGTAACAGTACTTTTAGCACCCCTTGTTTGGAATATTTTTATAAAGATTTTTGGAGTTTAATACATAGTAATTTATAAAAATTATAAAAAATAAAAAGATAAAATATAGTAAGGTGGGAGTTTTATGAATAATAAAAAGCTATCACATATAGATAAAATTTTAGAGTCAATTGATAGTCTATTAATAGAAAATAAGGAACAAAAGTTAAAGACAAAATTAGCAGAAAAAATAAGAGAAAGCATATTTACAGATGATATAGTAAAAAAAATGAATGAATGTGATTTTTCTGATATTATAGAAGAAAATCAAAGTGTAGTAAATCTTTTTGATAGTATTTTTCCTATATTTGTTAAAAAAGATAATACAATATTTAGATTATATAAGCATAAGATTGAAGTGGATTTATCAGATGATATGAAAGATAGATATATTTATATGTTTAATGATGGTAGATTAACATCTGGATTATTTCAATGTTTTAATATTAGTGATGATGAATATGTATATGGAATAAAAAAGATTATTGATGCTATAGAACTTTTTAAAAAGGAAATATTACTTACACTTGAAAACTTTAAGGATAATATTGACAAACCTAAGGAAAAAATTAATTATTCAAGAGAAAAAGAAAAAATAGCAATAGATAATTACAATGAATTAATGAAGTATTTAACAAATTAAGCTAAAGTTCACCTTTTTATAGGTGAACTTTTTATGAAAATATATTAAGAAAGGAAAAAATTATGTTAACACCTATTAAAAATGTAAAGGTATATGAAATAATAATGAAGCAGATAAAAGATATTGTTAAAAGTGGTGAGCTTAAAAGAGGAGATAAACTTCCTTCTGAAAGAGATTTAGCTTTAAAGTTAAATGTAAGTAGAACATCTGTAAGGGAAGCAATAAAGGCTTTAGAAACCTTAGGACTTGTTCAATCTAAACATGGTGAAGGAAATTATATAAGAAATGATTTTGAAGATATTTTATTAGAACCTTTATCTATTGTATTTATGCTCCTTGGAAGTAATGATAATGAAATTTTAGAACTTAGAAATGTAATAGAGCCTGAAGTAGCAAAAATAGCTGCAGAAAATATTACAGATGAGGAATTTGAAAAAATAGAGAATATTATTGAAAAACTTTCAAAGACTGAAGATAGTAAAGAGTGTGCAAGTCTTGATAAGGAATTTCATTATGCTATTGCAAAAGCTTCAAAAAACCATCTCCTTTCAACAATTGTCTTTTCAATATCTTCATTAATAGAAGAATATATAGATGAATCAAAAATTTATGATAATAAAAAAGAGGAGATTATAAAAGGACATAAAAATATTTTAAAAGCATTAAAAGAACATAATAAAGAAGAAGCCTTTAAGGAAGCTAAAAGACACTTAATAGTAAAATAAAAGAGCCAATAGGCTCTTTTATTATCTTCTTTGCATTTTTGTAGCTTGTTGTTTTGCTTTTTTTAGTTGTGAATGGTCAAATGGTGCTAAATCTTTCTTTGTAGTTAGGTTAAGAAGGTTTTGAAGAACTATAACGTCAGCGTCTTTTTTACCTTTAATACCTTTAAGTCCCATTACTATAACTTTATTTCCTATTTTTACTGGAATAAATTCTGGTTTTTTAAACCATCTGTTCTTTTTGTAAGTTGCTTTAACAACACCTCTAGAAGTGTCTGATTTAATAACTAAATCAACTATTAATTTTTTTATGATTATATAATTTTTTTCTGTAAATTTAACAGAAACAACTGTTCCAGAAGCACTAGCTACTCTATCACCATACTTTTCCATGTATGAATCTTGAAGATATTTATTCATTTTATCTTTAAGTCCCATTTTAAGTCTCCTTTATAAACAAAAAATCCATAATTATTTAAGTGTATTATAGCATAGTTTTAGGCATTTTAAAATACTATTTAATATATGGGTAATATTCTAGGAGGGGTATGTATGGTAGATTTTATGAGTGAAGCTATGAATATAAAAAGTGAATTAATAAATATAAGAAGAGATATTCATGAAAATCCTGAACTTGGGTTTGAAGAATATAGAACTTCAAAAATAATACAAGAATATTTAAAAAAAGAAGGAATAGATTTTTATTCTGTTGCAGAAACTGGTGTTTGTGCAGAAATAAAGGGAGAGGGAAGAGGAAAAAAGGTTATAGCTTTAAGGGCTGATATGGATGCACTTTTAATAGACGAAAAAACTGATTGTGAATATAAATCTAAAATAAAAGGAAAAATGCATGCTTGTGGTCATGATGCTCATACAGCAATTTTACTTGGAGCTGCAAAAATATTAAATAAAAATAAAAAATATTTTTCTGGAACAGTAAAATTATTATTTGAACCAGCAGAAGAAACTACAGGAGGGGCTTTAATAATGATAAATGAAGGAGTTCTTAGAGAACCTTATGTTGAAAGAATTGTAGGACTTCATGTATCTGAAGATTTAGATTGTGGTAAAATAGGAGTAAAACTTGATATGGTTAATGCAGCTTCAAATCCTTTTACAATAAGAGTTAAAGGAAAAGGTGGCCATGGAGCACATCCTGATAAAACTGTAGACCCAATTGTTGTAACCTCAAATGTAGTTATGGCAATTCAAACTATTGCAAGTAGAGAGGTTGCACCTGTAAATCCTGTGGTTATAACTATAGGAAGTATTAATGGAGGAACTGCTCCAAATATAATTCCAGAAGAAGTTACTTTAAGTGGAATAATTAGGACAATTACAAGGGAAGATAGAGTATATGTGGTAAAAAGGTTAGAAGAAATTATAGATGGAGTTTGTAGTGCTTTAAGAGCAGAAGGAAGAGTTGTGGTAGAGGAAGGATACCCTTGTTTGTATAATGATAAGGAAATGGTAAGAAGAGTTAAAAAAATAGGAAAAAGAATTGTTGGAGAGAGAAATGTATTAGAACAGGAAAATCCTAGTATGGGAGTAGAAAGCTTTGCTTATTTTGCACAGGAAAGACCTTCAGTATTTTATTATTTAGGAACAAAAAATAAAAAGAAAGGAGCAGATAAACCAGCTCATAGCAATTTATTTAAAATAGACGAGGAAGCCTTACCAATAGGGGTGGCAATGCAATGTGCAATAGCATTTGACTATTTGACAAGTTTATAAAATAATATTAATCTAATTAAGATGGGAAAGTAGATTATAGGAGTTGATTACATTTTGAGGATTGAAATAGGAAGCAACGAAGCAGGACAGAGACTAGATAAGTTTCTAAGAAAGCTTTTAAAAGATGTTCCTTTAAGTGCTATTTTTAAGGCACTGAGAAAGGGAGATATACGAGTTAATGGTAAAAAGGAAAAAGAAAAATATTCACTTCAAGAAGGAGATTTAGTTGAAATAAAGTATATTCAAAGTAAAAGAGAAGTAAAAGAAAACTTTATACAAGTAAATTCTAGTGGATTAAAGATAATTTATGAAGATAATAATATGGTTATAGTAGAAAAGTGGCCAGGAATTTTAGTTCATTCTGATAAAAATTCAGGAGAACCTACTTTAACAGATTATGTTTTATCTTACTTAAAAGGAAAGGGAGATTATGTTCCAGAAAATGAATTAACATTTACTCCAGCACCTTGTAATAGACTTGATAGAAACACTTCAGGAATGGTTATTTTCGGAAAAAACTTTGAAGCATTAAGAATGCTAAATGAAATTATAAGAGAAGGAAATGTGGAAAAATATTACTATACCTTAGCAAAAGGTAAAATAAAAGATGGTTTATATACAGGATATATTTTAAAGAATGAAAATGAAAATATATCTAAAATATATGAAAAAAAGGTTCCAAATTCTAAAGAAATTGCTATGGAAGTAAAAACAGTACAAACAAATGGAGCATATTCATTTTTAGAAATAAACCTTATTACAGGAAGAAGCCATCAAATAAGAGCTCATTTATCTTATTTAGGAGCACCAGTAATTGGAGACAGTAAGTATGGAGATAAAAAATTAAATTCTTTCTTTGAAAATAAATTTGGATTAAATTATCAATATCTTTATGCATATAAACTTATATTTAGAAATACAACTGGTAAACTTGAATATTTAAATAATAAAACAATAGCACAAGCTTTACCTCCAATGTTTAAGAAGATAAAGCAAGATGTGTTTAAGTTTTCTTTATAAGATAGGAGTTTTTTGGTATGAAAGAAGGAAGTTCAGCAGCAAAAGGAGTGTTAATACTTTCAATAGCTGGTATTTTAACAAAGGTAATATCTTTATTGTATGTTCCATTTCTTAGGTCAATTTTAGGTTCAGAAGGTTATGGAATATACTCTCAAATTACAGAAGTATTTTTATTTGTTTATGCAATAACAAGTGTAGGTGCACAACCAGCTGTAGCAAAGGTGGTATCTGAGTTTATAGCATTAGAGGAATATGAAAAGGCTGAAAGAACATTAAAAATTTCTAGAAACTTTTATGTGTTAATAGGAGTAATAGTTGGAATTTTAATGTTACTTTTAGCAAAGCCTTTAACGAAGCTAGGTAATATTCCAGAAACTGCCTATGGAATAATGGCACTTGCACCTTGTGTAGTAATAACAGCAGCTTTGTCTTCCTATAGAGGATATATGCAAGGAAAAATGAACATGAAGGCAATAGGAGTATCACAAATTTTAGAACAAATCCTTAATGTGTTTGTAAGTTTGTTATTTGCCTTTATACTTGTGCAATTTAGCCTTGAATATGGTGCAGCAGGAGGACAAATTGGTACCTCTGTTGGAGCTTTATTTGCTTGTTTTTATATAATATATTGTAGAAACAAAAGTGAAGATGAATTTGAAGAATTTAAAGGAAATAGAAGGGAAAGAAGTAAATCTAATAAACAAATTTTAAGAAGAGTTATTTCTTATTCAATTCCAATAATGATAAGTTCAGGACTACAAAACTTTGGTGGTCTTGTTGATATGGTTAATATAACAAATAGACTTTTAGCAGCAGGATTAACAGCTAATAAAGCAAAAATATTATATGGAAATTATGGATTATATAAAACTTTATATGGAGTTCCACTTATATTAATAACAGCTATAGGAACTACAGTACTACCAACAATTTCAAGAGCTATGGCAATAAAGGATAGGAAAGAAATAAGAAGAAATATAAAATATGCCTTTAAGGTAGCTTTAGCAATAGCAATTCCAGCAGCAGTTGGACTATCAATGCTTAGTGAAGATGTTTATAGAACTTTATTTGGAAGTACAGATGGAGCTAAGATTATGACTATAGGTTCCTTTATAATAATTCTTATGACAATGACGCAAATTCAAAGTGTAATTCTTCAAGGAATAAATAAATTTTATTTTGTAGTTGGAAGCTTTTCAATAGGTATAATATGCAAGATTATAGCAAACTACATTTTTGTTGGAATTCCAAAGATAAATATTTATGGAGCTATAATAGGTAGTACAATATGGCTTTTAATTCCATCAATAATGAATCATATAAAAATTAAAAAGACTATGAAAATGAAACTTCCACTTGTTAGATACATAGTAAAACCTGTTTTAGCATCAATTGCTATGGCTATTGCAATTTTATTAATTCATCAGCCAGTAAAATTTATATACAGATTTATAACCCCTTCAAGACTTACATCAATTCCAGTAGTTATAATATCAATAGGAGTAGGAATTTTTGTATATGCATATCTTATGATATTAATGAGGGGAATTTCAAAAGAGGACATACAAAAAATATCACCAAAGATAATAAGAATCATGCCAAGATTCATGAGAAGAAAATTAAGATAAGTAATACAAAGACGTATTAATCTTTAAAAAGGATTAGTACGTCTTTTTTTATATTTTTATATGGGAAAGTATAATTTTACGCAGGCTCCTTTGTTTGGTTCTCCTTCTATAAAGACTTTGCCTTTGTGGCGTTCCATTATTCTTTTTACTATAACAAGGCCTACTCCAGAGCCATCAAATTCTTCTTTTGAGTGGAGTCTTTCAAAAATGTGAAAAAGTTTATTTTTATAGGACATATCAAAGCCTGCACCATTATCTTTAATGGATATTTCATAATAATTTCCTAAAGTGGTGCAGTTAACTTTTATTATTGTTAAGTGGTTATTTTTAGAAAATTTTAAAGCATTGCTTAATATATTTTGTATTAAAAATTTAATTAAGGTTTTATCGCCTTTAATAATAGGAAGGGAAGGTGAAACAATAAAATCAATTTTACGGTTAGGTTCTAGTGAAGAAAGTTCTTCCATAACAGAGTAAAAAACTTCAGAAATATTTATTTCTTCAAAGAAACATTGTATTTGATTTATTCTTGAAAAATCTAATAAGCGTTCAATCATAAGAATAATATCATCAGATTTATTTTCTATTCTCTTTATTATTTCTTTAGAAGTAGGGGATAATGAATCATTAGCTTCTAAAGAAAGTATGTTTGCTAGTTGTTTTAAAACAAGCAGTGGAGATTTTAAGTCATGGGATACAGTATGGCAAAATTGGTCAAGTTCTTTATAAGAAGCTTTAAGCTTTATTGATTGAGAAGCTAATTTTATATGAGTATTTACTCTAGCAAGAAGTTCAGAAGGATTATAAGGCTTTACAACATAATCTTGAGCACCTAAAGAAAATCCTTTTTTAATACTTTCTTCATCTTCAGCAGAGGTCATAAATATTATTGCAATATCAGAATAAAGAGGATTTTTTTTAAGTAAACTACATAACTCAAATCCGTTCATATCAGGCATTGTTATATCTAAAAGTATAAGTGTTGGTTTTTTCTTTTCAATAAGCATTAAAGCTTTAGAAGCACTTGTAGCAACTCTTATTGGATAGTTTAAGGTTTTTAATAAATTTGTAGCAATATGTATATGTTCTGGGGTATCGTCAACTATTAAAATATTTATATCATTTTCCATATAAAACTTAAAATCCTTTCTTAGAAAAATATATTTAATTAATAATATTACAATAAAAAAGTTAGGTCAATAAAGGTGGTGGTATTTTATGAAAAAATATTATATAAATCAAAGGTATATAAACATAGTTATAACTTTAATAGTAATAGTTATTATGTTTTTAATAGTATATAGTAGCATTAATATAAGAACATCTATAAATGATGAAAAAATAAAAGAACAAGAAAGAAGTAAGTCAGTAGAATTAAGTGAAGGGTTAATGGAAGGTTCGAATTTTTTAACTGATTCTGTAAGAAAGTTTGTAGCAACTAAGGAAGAAAAATATTTATATGATTATTGGAATGAGGTAAATGTATTAAAGAAAAGAGATAAAGTTATAGAAGAATTACTTTCTATGAATATTCCACCTAATGAAGAGAAGCTTGTAAAACTTGCAAAGCAATATTCTGATTTATTAATTGACCCTGAAACAAAGGCAATGAAACTTGTTGTGGAAACAATGAATTTAGATAAAAATTCTATTCCTAAAGAGGTTAGAGATTATAAGTTAAATATTGTAGATGAAGATTTAGAAAATCAAGAAAAAATAAATAAAGCTATAGAACTTGTATTTGGAGATAATTATATGACAGATAAAAATATAGTTACAAATGCCATAAGCTCTTTTCAAAAGGATATAAATTTAAGGTTAAATGAAGAAGTTGAAAATAGAAAAAATGAAACTTTAAAATCAATAAATTTTCAAAATTCATTACTTGCCTTAAGTTTAGCCTTGCTTTTTATAGTTTTATATATTTTTTATAAGTTTTTTACTTATCCAATAAAAGATTATACAGAAACTTTAAAAGAAGTAAATTTTAATAAAGATGATTCAAGACTTCAGCCTAAAGGTTCTTATGAATTAAAACTATTTGCAGAAAAGTTTAATATTCTTTATGAGGATTTAATTAAAGCAAGTAATACAAAGGATGAATTTTTAGCAACAATGAGCCATGAAATAAGAACTCCTTTAAATACAGTTATAGGATATATGAAGTTATTAGAGGATACAAACCTTGATGAAAAGCAAAGAAAGTATTTAAAAAGAAGTAAACTTGCTTCAAAAAACTTGCTTCAAATTATTAATAATATATTAGATTTTTCAAAGCTTAAGAAGAATAAATTTGAAAGGGAGGATATTAATTTTAATTTATCAGAGTATCTTGAAGATATAAAACAAGTATTTACATATAATGCAAGAAGTAAGGGGTTATATTTTAAATTAGATATTCAAGAGGATTTTCCTAAAAGGTTAAGTGGTGATATTACAAAGCTTAGCCAAGTTTTAATAAATCTTATTTCTAATGCAATTAAATTTACCTCAAAAGGGGGAGTAACTTTAAAGGCTTCTTATAAAAAATTAGAAGATAATAAAATACATTTAATTTTTAAAGTAAAAGATACTGGAATAGGAATTTTAGAAAAGGATAAAGAAAGAATATTTAATGCTTTTGAACAATCAGACATTTCAACTACTAGAGAATATGGAGGTACAGGTCTTGGACTTGCTATATCTAAAATGATGATTAAGGTTTTAGATGGAAGAATAACTTTAGAAAGTGTTTATGGAGAAGGGTCTACTTTTACAGTTGAACTTGACATGGAAATTATAAGTGGGAAAACAATAGAATCTGAAGAGAAAGAAAAAAATAAGGATATATACTTTAAAGACATTAAGGTTTTAATAGTTGATGATAATGAAATAAATAGAGAAATGGAAAAGGAATTATTAGAACATTATGGCCTTGTAGTAACAAGTGTATCAAGTGGATATGAAGCAGTAATGATAGCAGAAAAAGAAAAATTTAATGTTGTATTTATGGATATAAGAATGAAAGGTATGGATGGCTATGAAACTGCAAGAATGTTAAGAAAGGGTTATAACAGATTTACATATATTATAGCTTTAACTGCAGATGTTGTAGAGGATGTAGCACATAAAGTTATGGATTCTGGAATGAATGAAGTTCTTACAAAACCTATAAATATGGAACAGCTTATAGGTCTTCTTAAAAACAGGTTTGTAAATAAATATGTTTATTATAAAAAAGAAGAAAAAGAAAAAAAGAGTAATATATCCTCTAGGTATGTAAATTTTAATGAAGGAATAGAAAGACTTAATGAAAATAGTGAATTATATATAGAAATATTAAAAAAGTTTTCAGTTAAACATAAAAACGATATTAAAACAATTAAAGAATTTAGTGATAAAAAAACCTATTCTATTGTATTAGATACTTGTCATACATTAAAAGGACTATGTGGAACAATAGGGGCTAATAATATTAGAGTAGAATTAATATCCTTTGAATCCTTATTAAAAAATGAAAGATATGAAAATATAGAAAGGTATTGTGAAATATTAAATAATATATTTAATGAAACTCTTAAAGAAATAAATGAGTATATTGCTTTAAATGATAAAAAAACAAAAGATAAAGAAGTAGAAAAAGTAGAAGTTTTTAATGAGGAACAAATAAAGGATATACTTTACAAACTAAATAAGGCTTTAGGACAAGGTGATATAGAAGCTATAAATATATTTAATGATAATGAAAAAACTTTAAAAACTTTTTTAGGTAAAGAAAAAACAAATGAAATAAAAGAAAAATTTGCAGAATATGATTTTGATACTATAATTGATATTTTAAAGAAAGTAGGAGATAAAAATGTATAAGGTTCTTTTTGTAGATGATGATGATACAATAGGTTTTATTGTATCTAAAATGAAGGTATGGGAAAATAGTAATTTTAAAATAACAAGGTATGCTCAAAATGGAAAAGAAGCTTTATTGGTTTTAGAAAAAGAAAGTTTTGACTTAATAATAACAGATATAAGAATGCCTATAGTTGATGGGTTAGAGCTTTTAGAAAATATAAGAAAAAGGGGGGATAAAACTTTTCTTGTACTTGCAAGTACCTATAGTGAATTTGAATATGCTAAAAGAGGTCTTCAAAATGGAGCAATTGATTATATTGTAAAACCTATTACAGAAGAAAATTTAAAGGAATTATTTATAAGGGTTGAAAAATTATTAAAGGAGAAGGAGGATAAGCCTAAAGAAACTAATTTAAAGGTTTCAAAAGATAGAATAGATAAATGGTATAACTTATTTATAAATCTTGAAGAAACTCCAAAAAACTTAAAAGATAAATATTTAAAAGAGCTAAATGATATTGTTAAAGAGGAAAAGGTTGTATTTTCTGAACTTTTATTTGAAGGAGTATGGGAAAAGATAGTTAAGGTATTTCCTTGGTTAGTAAAACTTGAAAATATAGAATTTTTATTTAAGGAAGAAAGTTTTGAAAAAGAGGTTGAAGAAAAAATATCTAATATTAAAGAAATTGTTAAAAAGTATAAATTAAATAACTATGATTCACTAATAAATAATGTAAGTGAAGTTATTTTAAAAAATATAGGAAAGGACAAGCTTTTAGATATAATATCTAAAGAACTTCAATTAAGTAAAGATTATATAGGAAAATTATTTAAAAATAAAATAGGTATAACATTAAATGAGTATTCAACTATATTAAAGATGGAATATGGAAAAAAGCTTTTAAGTGGTAGTAATAAAAAGGTATATGAAATAAGTGAAGAATTAGGCTATTCTACAATAGATTATTTTTCAAAGCTTTTTAAAAATTATACAGGATTTACTCCAGTTCAATATAGAAAAAAGGCTTTAGTATAAGTTTTTTTATCTAAAAAAATAAAATTAACTGAATTTTAATGGAAAAGAACTGATTTGTTATGTTTTTTTTAGAAAATTTTAATTATATAATATAACCAAGTTAAGAAAACAAGCAAAGGTGCTTTACCAAAGGAAAATATCCTTAGGTAAAGCACCTTTTGTTTTAGAAAAAAGGAGTGGAGATAATATGACAAAGAAAAGCTTATTGAAAAGAATTGGGGGAATATTTTTAATGGCAGCCATGACATTATCTATAGGAGGTTGTGCATTAGATGAAGAAGGAGGAACTTCTTCAAATGGCAACACTTCAAGTACAGCAGAAGGTAGTGGAGATACAATTAAAGTTGGTATATTACATTCATTAAGTGGAACAATGGCAATTAGTGAAACTTCAGTTAGAGATGCAGAGTTACTTGCAATAAAAGAAATTAATGAAAAGGGTGGAGTTTTAGGAAAACAAATAGAAGCAGTAATAGAAGACGGAGCTTCAGATACAGCTGTTTTCTCTGAAAAAGCTACAAAGTTATTAACAAATGATAAGGTAGCAACTGTATTTGGATGTTGGACATCTGCAAGTAGAAAAGCAGTATTACCTATATTTGAAAATAATAATGGACTATTATGGTATCCAGTTCAATATGAAGGACAAGAATCATCACCAAATATAATGTATACTGGAGCAGCACCAAATCAACAAATAGTTCCAGCAATTGAATACTTAGTAGAAAACTATGGAAAGAAAATATTCTTAGTTGGTTCAGATTATGTATTTCCAAGAACAGCAAATGAAATAATTAAAAAGCAAGCAGCAGCATTAGGAGCAGAAATTGTTGGAGAAGAATATACTCCAATGGGTCATACAGATTATACAACAATAATAAATAAGATAAAGCAAGCAAAACCTGATTTTGTATTTAATACATTAAATGGAGATTCAAATGTTGCATTCTTTAAACAATTTAGTAATGCAGGTTTAACTCCAGACCAAATTCAAACTTGTTCAGTATCAGTTGCAGAAGAGGAAGTTAAAGGTATAGGAGCTTCTTATATGAAAGGACACCTAGTATCATGGAACTATTATCAAACAACAGATACTCCAGAAAATGAAAAGTTTGTTAAAGCATATAAAGCAGAATATGGTGAAGATAGAGTTACAGATGACCCAATTGAAGCAGGTTATGATGCAGTTTACTTATGGGCAGCGGCTGTGGAAAAAGCTGGAACAACAGATGTAGATGCAGTTAAGAAAGCAGCAGCAGGAATTACATTCCAAGCACCAGAAGGATTAGTTACAATAGATGGAGATAATCAACATATATATAAAACAGTTCGTATAGGTAAAGTTAACGAAAGTGGATTAATAGATGAAGTATGGAGTACAGATGAACCAGTTAAGCCAGACCCATACTTAAAAGAATATGATTGGTTCAATAAATAGTTAATTAAATGGAGGGTTTATTTTAAATCCTCCAGATGATTTTAAAAGTAAGGAGTGGGGAAGATGGAAATAGCAATAATGCAAATATTTAATGGTATAAGTGTTAGTTCTATATTGCTATTAGCAGCAATAGGTCTTGCAATTACTTTTGGATTAATGGGTGTAATTAATATGGCTCATGGAGAGTTTATAATGATTGGAGCCTACACTACATACGTTATTCAAAATTTATTTATGAAATACTTACCATCAAAGTTTTTTGATGCTTATGCAATAGTAGCAATAATAATGTCTTTTTTAGTGGCAGCTTTATTTGGAATAATATTAGAAAAGTTAATTATAAGACATCTTTATGGAAGAACTGTAGATAGTTTATTAGTAACTTGGGGAGTTAGTTTATTTCTTCAACAATTAGCAAGAAGTATATTTGGTTCTCCAAATGTTGGAGTAGTAGCCCCTTCATTTTTAGAAGGAAATTTAAGAATTACTGATACAATTATTTTTCCTTATAAAAGATTGTTTATATTATTAATAGCAATTGTTTCTATAGTAGCAGTTTATTTATTAATGTATAAAACTAGACAAGGAAGAAATATAAGAGCAGCAATGCAAAATAGAAGTATGGCAGCAAGTTTAGGAGTTAATACAAAATTTGTTGATGCAGGAACTTTTGCAATAGGTTCAGGCCTTGCAGGTCTTGCAGGATGTACCCTTGCTTGGATTGGAGCTATAGGACCAACACTTGGTGCTAATTATATAGTTGATACTTTTATGACAGTAGTTGTTGGTGGAGCTGGAAGTATTTTAGGAACAGTTTTAGGCTCAATATTTATAGGTGTTGGTGGAACAACTTTTGAATTCTTAACAGATGCATCTATTGGTAAAGTATTAATATTTGTATGTGTTGTTATAGTTCTTCAATTTAGACCTAAAGGACTATTTACTGTAAGCACTCGTGCTCTTGATGATTAAGTTGGAGGTGAAAGATATGTTACAGTTAAAGAAAAAAATGGATTGGAAAACAATCTTAGCAATTTTAATTTTTATATTCTTAGCAACAGCCCCAGCTTATATGCCAATGTTTAGAGTAAGTCTTCTTGGAAAATTTATGTGTTATGCTATTGTAGCAATAGGGTTAGACATGATTTGGGGATATACAGGAATATTAAGTTTAGGTCATGGAGTTTACTTTGGGTTAGGTGCTTATTGTATGGCAATGTACTTAAAACTTCAAGCAGCTGGTGGAGGACTTCCAGATTTTATGACTTGGAGTGGAGTAACTAAACTACCAGCCTTTTGGAAGCCATTTCAAAGTCCAGTATTTACAATAATTGCAGTAATTGTAGTACCAGTAATAGTAGCAATAGTAATTGGTTCATTAACATTTTTAAATCGTATTAAGGGTGTTTATTTCTCAATACTTTCTCAAGCCTTAGCTATGATAATGTCAGTTTTATTAATAGGTATGCAAAATTATACTGGAGGTTCTAATGGTCTTACTAATTTTAGTACAATATTTGGAAAGAACATAAATTCAAATTTAACTAAGTTTATATTATTTTATGTAACTTTAGTAGCCTTAATATTAATATTTATTTTATGTAAATTCTTAATAAACAGAAGAATTGGTAAAGTATTTATAGCAATACGTGATGGAGAAAATAGAGCAAGATTTACAGGATATAATCCAGCACAATATAAAGTTTTTGTTTATGCATTATCAGCAGCAATAGCAGGTATTGCAGGAGCTTTATATGTATCACAAGTTGGAATAATATCTCCAGCAGAAGTTGGAATAACTCCTTCAGTTGAAATGATAATTTGGGTAGCTATTGGTGGTAAAGGAACCCTTGTAGGTCCAATATTAGGAGCTTTATCAATAAATGGGTTAAAGTCATTTGCAAGTGAAAACTTTCCAGAAGTATGGTCATATTTCCTAGGAATAGTATTTGTTGTAGTAATTCTTTGGTTACCAGGTGGAATAGTTTCTATAAAAGAATTACCAAAAAAAATTAAAGCAAAAATGTCAAAGAAAAAAGATTTAGCAGAGGAGGAATTAGCAAGATGAGTGAAGCAGTAATAGAAAAAGTAAAACCAATATTAACAATTGAAGATGTAAGTATAAAATTTGGCGATTTTAAAGCTATAAAACATGTAAGTACCTCTGTTAAAGAAAAAGAAATAAGATTTTTTATAGGCCCTAATGGAGCTGGAAAAACAACAATATTAGATGCTATATGTGGAAAAAATAAAATAAGTGAAGGTAAGATAATTTATGAAAACACTTATGAAGTATCTAAAATGAAGGAGCATAAAATTGTTGAACTTGGAATAGGACGTAAATTCCAAGCACCAAGTGTATTTAATGGAATAACAATTCAAGAAAATATGGAACTTGCAGCAGCTAAAAAGCACACAATATATTCAACAACCTTTAGAAAACTTCCTAAAGAAAAGCTTGAGTATATAACATATATATTAGAATTTACAGGACTTGTAGATAAAAGATTTATGTATCCAACAAGATTATCCCATGGAGAAAAGCAATGGCTTGAAATAGCTATGCTTATGGCATCTAAACCAAAACTTTTATTACTTGATGAACCAGTAGCTGGTATGGGAAGAAAAGAAACTGAAAAAACAGCAGAATTACTTCATAAAATTAAAAAAGAATGTTCAATTATAGTTGTTGAACATGATATGAAGTTTGCAAAGGATGTTTCAGATAGTGTTACAGTATTCCATGAAGGACAAGTATTAGATGAAGGAACAATGGATTCTGTTCAAAAAAATCAAAAGGTAATTGATGTTTACCTTGGACGTGGAGGTGAATAATTATGCTAAAGTTAAAAGATTTAGATGCAACTTATGGAGAAGGAATGGTTTTAAGAAAAGTTAATTTAGAAGCTTTAAAGGGGAGAGTTACTTGTTTAGTTGGACGTAATGGAGCAGGAAAAACCACAACTATGAGAGCAATAATGGGACTTATAAAAACACCTTCAGGAGATATAGAATTAGATGGAAAAAGCATAATTAAAGAGCCTACTTATACAAGAGCAAAATCTGGTATAGGATATGTTCCTCAAGGTCGTGAAATATTTCCACAACTAACTGTTGAAGAAAATTTATTATTAGGTTTAGAAGCAGTTGATGGAAAAGGAAAAATTCCAGATTCAATTTTTGAAACCTTTCCTATATTAAAAGAGTTTTTAAAAAGAAAAGGAGGAGACCTTTCAGGAGGGCAACAACAACAACTTGCTATTGCAAGAGCAGTTATAGCAAATCCTAAAGTACTTATATTAGATGAACCAACAGAAGGAATTCAACCTTCAATAATACAAGAAATTGGTCGTGTTATAACAAAACTTAAATCAGATATGGCAGTTTTAATAGTTGAACAATATTTAGAATTTGTACTTGAAATAGCAGATTATTGTTATGTTATTGAAAATGGAAGAATAATAATGAATGGTGAGCCAGATAAGCTAGACCAAGAAAAATTACAAGCTACTATGTCTTTATAAAAATAAAGACACATTGATATAAAAATTAAAAACCCCACTTTTTAATTTTCAAAAAGGACTACTTAAATTATAGAGTAGTTCTTTTTTTGATAAAAATAAAAAGTTTATTTTTATGTAACAAAATGTTATAATAATGTTAAAATGTAGAATTAACATTACAAAAATTTAAGAATAAAAAATAGGAGAATTTTATGAGCAAAAATATGATAAAACCTCCAGTTGAGATATTATATAAAGAAGAACTGGATGCATTAAAGAAAAATGATGATGGAGTAAAACCTAGCAATTGGAATTTATCCCCAAAGGCTGTAAGAACATTTATATTAGGTTCTTCAAAGCCATTAATGTATAGAAATAAAGAAGTAAATATATCTAAAAAGTTTTTTGGAAACGATTCCTTAGTAGAAAGATGCATAATAACTTTAGCAGGAAATAGAGGGCTTATGTTAGTTGGAGAGCCTGGAACTGCAAAAACTATGTTATCTGAACTTTTATCAGCAGCTATATGTGGTTGTAGCACAAATACTGTTCAAGGTACAGCAGGAACTACTGAAGATATGATTAAGTATTCTTGGAATTATGCATTACTTTTAGCAAAGGGTCCAAGTAAAGAAGCTTTAGTTAAAGCACCTTTATTTGTAGGAATGGAAAATGGAATTATAACAAGATTTGAAGAAATAACAAGATGTCCTTCAGAAATTCAAGATAGCTTAATTAGTATTTTAAGTGATAAAGTATTAAACATTCCAGAGCTTGGTGATGAAGGTTTATTATTTGCAAAGCCTGGATTTAATGTAATTGGAACAGCCAATACAAGAGATAAGGGTGTAAATGAAATGAGTAGTGCCTTAAAAAGAAGATTTAACTTTGAAACAATTTTCCCTATTAAAGATGTTTCTTTAGAGGCAAAAATTATAACAAATGAAGTAAATAAGCTTAAAAATGAAAATTCAATTGAAATGGAAGTTGATAATGATGTAGCTGAGCTTTTAGCTTCAACTTTTCATGAACTTAGAGAAGGAATTTCCTCTAATGGTATGAGAATTGACAAGCCTTCTGCTGTTATGAGCACTGCTGAAGCTGTTTCTGTTTATTATCAAACTATGATGAATGCTTACTATTATGGAGATTCTAAAATAAGTCTTGATTCTATGGTTCAAAATATTTTAGGAGCTGTGGCTAAGGAAAGTAGAGATGATTTAGAAAAACTTAGAAATTATTTTAATGTTGTTGTTAAGGCTAAGTCTTTAGAAGGTGGTGAACTATGGAAGAATTACTACGAAGCAAGGAAATGGATAAAATAGAAGAACTATTTAATAAAGCTTTTAATCTTAATTCTAATATTGTTTTTTTTCCAGTAAGACATCATAGCCCAGCTTGTTCTTGTAATCTAAAAAAGACTATAGAAGAATATAATCCAGATGTTATTTTAATAGAAGGTTTAATTGATGGAAATAAAGTTAAAAAATTTCTTGAAGATGAAGAAAGTGAAGCACCTTTTTCTATGTATTATTCCTATTCAGATACTAAAGGGTTTGTAAGTAAAGAAAAGGAAAAATATAAATGTTATTATCCTTTTTTAGATTATTCTCCAGAACTTGTTGCTTTAAGGGAAGGAAAAAAGAGAGGAATTGAAACTTATTTTATTGATTTACCTTATAGTGAGATTTTAATTAATTGTAAGGAAGGAAAGGGGCTTTTAAAGAAGGAAAATAAATCAAATTATAATGATGATTATTTATTTGAAAGAGGAAAATTTTTTGAAAGCTTATGTGAAAAGGAAAGCTGTAGAAATTTTAATGAACTTTGGGAAAAATTATTTGAAATAAAGGGCTTTTATATATCAAAGGAAAGCTTTGTTAAAAATATACTTTCTTATTGTTATCTTACAAGATTAAATACTCCTAAAGAAGAATTAATTGAAGAAGGGTGTATAGCAAGAGAAATTTTTATGACCTCTAAAATACAGGAATTTTCAAAGGAGTATAAAAAGGTTTTAGTTGTAACTGGAGGTTTTCATACCTATGGAATACTAGAACTTTTAGATAAGGAAAATAAAATTAAATTACATAAATTTAATAAAGATGATAGTAAAGTATATGTTATGCCATATTCAATGGAAGCTGTGGACCAATTAAATGGATATGCAAGTGGAATGCCTTTTCCAAACTTTTATGAAGAGGTTTGGAAGGGAATAGAAAAAAATCAGAATAATTTTTATGAAGATTCTGTTTTAAAATTCATTATAAAAACAGGAAAAGAAGTTAGAAAAAATGATGGATGTCTTTCTACATTTGATGAAATATGTGCCTTTAATATGTGTAAGGGTTTAGCTTCCCTTAGAGAAAAAAATCAATGTGGGGCTTATGAGCTTATAGATGGAATAACTTCTTCATTTATAAAGGGAGATTTAAACATATCAACAGAGGACCCTTTAAAAATTTTATATAAAAATCTTACAGGAAATAAAATAGGTAAACTTTGTGAAAAAGCAGATGTTCCACCATTAGTACAGGATTTTAAAACTTTAGCAGAAAAATATAAGCTTAAAATAGTAACAACAATGGAACAAGAAATTGCATTAGATATATTCTCTAGCAAAAGACATAGAGAAATAAGTTCAATGCTTCATAGAATGGAATATTTAAATACAAATTTTTGTAAAGTGAAAAAAGGTCCTAATATTTTACTTAAAAGGAATACTAACTTAGTAAGAGAAGTATGGAAATATAAGTGGAATACAAGTGTTGATTCTGCTTTAATTGATAATTCTGTTTATGGAGGAACTTTAAAGGAAGCTACTTTATCTTTAGTAAAAAAAGAAATTAAAGATAATGCAAAAAATTCAGGGGATATTTCAAAGATACTTGTACAAGCTTTTTATATGGGCCTTGAAGAAGTGTTTAATTCTACAATATTATCTTTAAGAGATGCTATAGCAGAAGATGGAAGTTTTTATTCTCTTATAGATTGTTTAAAATATTTAAATTCAATTTATTATATGAGAGAGCTTTATAATATGTTTAGTATGGATAAAATAGGAGAAATTATATTTTCTTGTTATAGTAAACTTTCTATATTAATTCCTGATTTATATTTAACAAATGAAGAGGATTCAATTAAAACTGTAAATGCTTTAAAAGAAATATTCAATGTTGTGTTAAATAGAGATATTAATTTAGATAAAGATATTTTAAAAGAAGCCTTAAGGTCATTATTAAGAGCTAAAGAAAGTAATCCAAGTGTTGAAGGAGCAACCCTTGGAATTTTATATGGTCTTAATGATGTTGAAATAGATGAAATAAAATTTGCTGCTGAAGGATATATTTTAGGAACAAAAGAAAAGGTAATGAAAGTTCCAGGATTTTTAAATGGATTATTTTCTACAGCAAGGGATGTTGTTTTTATAGATGATTCTATTTTAAAATCTGTTGATAAGCTTGTAAATGATGTATCAGAAGAGGAATTTATAAAAGTTATACCAGAGTTAAGACTTGCCTTTAGCTATTTTACTCCAAGAGAAATAGATGAAATTGGAGGAAATGTTTCTAAAATGTATGGAATAAGCAAAAGAAAATTTCATAGCTTAAAGGGAATATCACCAAATGTAGTTTCATTAGGAGAAGAGTTAGACAAAAATATATCAGAATTTATGAAAGAGGAGGGCTTATTATAATGGATGCTTCTAATTTAAATAAATGGAGGCTTATCTTGGGAAAATATTCAGATAATCAAATAGGATTTAAAGAAGAGGCTTCCTCTTTAAATTATATGGATATGGATGAACTTTTAGATTATTTATATTCAAGAGAATATGGTGAAGAAGATGGAGTAAGAAGAGAAAGAAAAGGAAGCTTTGACCCTTCAAATCTTACAGTACCATTATGGATAACAAAAATTAGAGAGGTTTTTCCAAAGGAAACAGTAGAAATATTAGAAAAGCATGCTTTAGATAAATATGAACTTACAGAATTATTAACAGATAAAGAAGTTTTAGAAAAGCTAGAGCCTAATAAAGAACTTTTAAAAAATATCCTTCAAATGAAACATTTAATGAAGGGAGAAATTTTAGAAACTGCTAAGCAAATAGTAAAAAAGGTAGCTGATGATATAACTAAAAAACTTGAAAGTGATGTAAAAAAAGCCATTGTTGGAAGAGTAAATAAAAATAAGTCAAGCCTTATAAAATCTTCAAGAAATATTGATTATAAAAGAACAATAAAGACAAATTTAAAAAATTTTGACACAGAAGAAAATAGGCTTGTTGTAGATAAGGTTTATTTTAATGATAGAGTAAAAAAATATAATCCTTGGAATGTAATAATAGCAGTAGATGAAAGTGGTTCTATGCTTGATTCTGTAATACATAGTGCAATTATGGCAGGAATTTTTTCAAAACTTCCAATGCTTAAAACAAATTTAGTTATATTTGATACAGAGGTTGTAGATTTAAGTGGATATATAGATGAACCAGTAGAAACTCTTATGAGTGTTCAGCTTGGGGGAGGAACAAATATTACTAAAGCACTTCAATATTGTGAAACCTTAATAGAAAATCCTCATAGAACTATGGTTATTTTAGTAACAGATTTATATGAAGGATATGGCTATGGAAATATGTATGCCACAGCAAAATCTATTATAGAATCAGGAGCAAAGCTAATAGTTTTAACAGCTTTAGACATGGAAGCAACACCTATCTATGATAAAAATGCAGCTCAAAAAATGGCTTCTCTTGGAGCTGAGGTTGGAGCAATGACACCAGGAGGATTATCAGAATGGATAGCAAAAATAATTTCTTAGAAAAACTTAAAAATTTAGTTTCCATAATGGATGATGATTATATTATTGGAATAAGCAATAAAGGTATATTAAATAGAAGTAAAAAGGATTTAGAAAAGGCTTCTTCTATAGAATATTCAATAAATGATGATAATATTGAATTTAAAATTGATGATATTGTATGTAACATAGGGGATGAAATTAAAAATTATAAATGCAGTTGTCCTTCTAGAAATATATGTAAACATGTTGTTATGAGCTATCTATACCTAATAAATCACAAAAATGAAATCTTTGGTGAAGATAGTAATAATAATGGTGAAGAAGAAGAAATAAAAAATGACTTTTCAAAGCTTAGAGAATATCCTTTAGAGGAAATAAAGAAGGAAATAGGAGATAAAAGTTTTGGAGATATAATAAAGAGAATATCCTTTGGAGTTAAGTATGAATTAACAGAAGGGTCAATAATAAAGGTTGATTTTGGAGAAGAAGAGTGTGTAGTAAAACTTTTAGATGATATAGAAAATTCAGTGTGTAGCTGTAAAAGTAAAGAATTATGTAGACATAAAGCAGAGGCTCTTATTCTTTATAAGCTTGAAAAAGGTGATATAACTTTAGAAGACTTAAAGACCTATGAAAAGAAAATTAAGTTTGTAGATGAAGAAACAATAAAAAAACCATCCTTTGAAATAAGAAAATCTATTGAGGAAATAATGATTACAGGACTTGCAAGATGTTCTCAAAGTACTTTAGATAAAATTAATAATATGGCTGTTATTTGCCATAATTATGACCTACCTAATTTTGAAAAAAATTTAAGAGATATATCAAAGGAAATTTCTCTTTATTTTAACAAAAATGCATCCTTTACAAAGAAAAAGCTTTTAAGAAAATTAACAAATGTATATACAAATACTTTTATTTTAGAAAATACAACAGACCTATCTAAGCTTACAGAACTTATAGGTGAATTTAAAAGTTCTTATTATGAAATTCCAATTATAGAGCTTTATGGAGTTTTAAGTGAAAATTGGATTAGTAAATCTGGCTATGAAGGAACAACTTATTATTTTTATGAAAATAAGAGAAAAAAATGGTTTACTTATACAAATGCAATGCCTATATTTTATGATAATACACCTTATAACAATTATTATAGAAGAACAAATGCTTATGCACCTTGGGGTCTTAATTGCAAAATTGAGGAACTAAGTAGAATTAACTTTAAACTAGTTCATGGTAAAATAAATTCTCAAAATAGATTATCTTCAAGTAGTGAAACTAAGGGTATGGTAATAGGAAAAAGTAATTTATCAGACTTAGAAATACAAGATTATTTATTTGATAATTGGAAGACTCTTATAGATAAAAAACTAAACTCATACAATAATGAAAGTATAAATATAATATTTTTAAAGGTAAAAGAGTTTGGAGAATGTTCTTTTGATAAAATAAATCAAACCCTTAATCTTCCTATATATGATGAAGAAAAAAATATTATAAATATAAAAGTTCAATTTTCAAGTAAAACAAAATCAATGATAAGGGTATTAGAAAGATTAAGTAAAAAAAATCCACCTTTATTTTTAGGAAGAGTATTTATAAGTGAAGGAGAAATTACATTTTATCCAATTGCATATTATAAAGATTCTGAAGTTTGTAATTTAACTTAAAAGGGGTGAAGATTTTGGAAGAGATATTAGCATTAATAGATGATATAGATAATATAATGGAAGATTTATTATCTAGTGGTTTTAATGCAGTTCATGAGTTTACTATAAAAGAACTTGAAAGATTAGGAGCTTTAAGTGAAGGCTATGGAATGAAAACTTGTTCAGAAATGTTAAATAATTTAAAAGAAACCTTAGAGAAAAAAAGACATAACTTTGATTTTAATTATGAAAAAACAATAGAAGAATATTTTAAAATTAATAAATATTTAATCCTTTGCAGAAGAAAACTTGAAGTTAATAAAGCTATAAATAATTTAAAAAAATAGCCTTGAACGTATGTTCGCATAGTGGTATTATATAGAAAAGGGAAAGAATAGGAGAGAAATTTATGAATATAAAAGAACACTTATTAAACAGAATTACTGATGGTTTTGAAGAACTTAATATTTCTCAAGATATAATAGATGAACTTGATGAATATTTAAATAATGAAATTGATGAAAGGGAATTTTTAGATAAACTTCCTAGAATAGATTTTTCAAAAGTAAATAAAAGAGGAAAATTAATTCAAGCAATAGATTCAATAAGAAGACATAATGATAAAGAATATTTAAGAAAATATATAAATGCTTTATATGAAATAGGAAGAGAAAGTGCAAATATTATAGTTAGAAGTAATTATTATTCATTTAGTTTAAAAGAAGTTAATGAATATATAAATATTGGAATAGAAAAATTTAAAGTATATTCAATGTATTTAGAAGCAAATGCTTATGATTTAAATTATTTATACACTCATGTACTTTATGATATATATAAATTATGTAAGAATGAACCAGAGGAAGCAAAAAAGGTAATAAAGAATTTAAAATGCAATACTATTATATACGATAATGCAAATACTGTTATAAGTTCAATATATTGTGCTTTAGTAGATTTTAATAATTTAAAAGCTCTTAAAAATGATGTTAACACATATAATTTTTGTAGAAGCACTTTATCATATATAGAAGAAGAATCTATGTTAGATTCTATAGATAATATGTATGAAAATAAACTTCCAGAGGATTTTATAAAAAGAATAAATGACTTTATAAAAAGTGATAAAAGCTTTGAAGATGGAGAAGTAAAACTTATTTTAAAAGCAATTAAATCTTATGAACCTAGCAATTATCTTTTCAGATTTTTATTAGGATTAGCCTATTTAAATTTTAATAATTCAAAAATTCTTCATAGATTTGTTAAATTCTTTGCAAAAGTTGAACCTAAAATGGCTTTAGATTCAATATTTAATATTTTTAATAATATGCAAAAGGAATTAAAGAAAGATATAAATGGTAAAGGTGTACCTTATAACTTTCAAGTATACAATTTAGATAAAATTTTAGATGTTGAAGAGAAATATTATGTTTTATGGTGTGCTGAAAAATTTGAAAATCAAAATAAGGATAAAGGAAGAAAACTTCTTGAAAAGAAATTTGAAGAAAATAGCAAGGCCTTTGAAGAAGCCTCAAAAATATGTGACCCTTCTATGAGCAATTATTTAATGTCCTTTTTCCTTAATGGAGAAGATAGAAGTAAGTATTATGATAGCATAAAAGAAAATTGTATAAACTTTGTCTTAAAAAATAATAAATTACTAGATAGTAGAACTATTTCAAATAAAGAAGAATTAATAATAAGAGAATTTTTAGAAGGTAAAAAGTCCTTTGAAGAATGCGAAAAAACATTTTATTCAATTCCTAAAACTTCAAGCTATTATTATTTTAATGTACAGTCTTTTAATAAAAATATAAAACTTTTAAAGAAATGTAATATGAAAGATTTATATGATAGAATTTTATTATTAGTTGCTTCTGTTGAAGAGAGTTATTATTTATGGGCAATGGCAGTTTATGATATTTATTATAGAGATGATAATTCAATTAATGAAGTAACAGAAATGATTAATTATATGTTTAACGTATTTAATGAAAACAATTTACCTCTTGAAAAGCAAATGACTATTATAGACAATATGCTTTCAAACTATGGTCATGAAAATGTAAAAAAAATTGCTATTCAAGGTATAATAAATAAAATGATAGCTAATAATAAAAAAGAATTTGCAGAAAAAATAAAAACAGTATCTGTAGATGGAAGAGTAAGATTTTTACAATCTATTTTTAAGGCTAAAAATGAAGAAAATGCTAAAATATTAATATCTTATTTTTGTGATTCTTCAAAAGTTGTAAAAGAAAAGTTAGTATCATTATTTGAAGATGAAATAGAATTTTATCCACTAATAAAGGAAAAACTTCTTTCTAAAAAGCAAGGGGAAAGGGAAGTTAGTATAAGAATTTTAGATAGTTTTAAAAATTCTAAAGAATGTGATGAGGAAACTAAAACTTTAATAACAGAAGAATTAAATACAGCTTTAGAAAGGGAAAAAAGCCAAAAGATAAGGGAATTGTTAATGAAAACATTAAATATTGAAAATAAAAATAATGAAACATTATCAGATGAATCCTTTATAAAAAGTATATTAAAAGGAAATAGAAAAAGTTCTTTGGCTTGGCTTGAAGTAGGAAAATTAAGTAGTGTTAAAATGAAAGATAGTGAAGAATATGCTACTGAAGATTATTTAAATGCTTTATTATTATGTTATTCTTCAATAGGAACTATAGCAATAAGTCAAGATGGAAATAAACTTGCAAAAAAATTAGATAAAAATGATTTAGCTTTATTTGCAAATGAAGTTTTTGATAAATGGTTTGAATTAGGTGCAGAAGCTAAAAAGAGATGGGTTCTTGCTTTTTCAGCTATTTATGGAGGAAACACTATTGTACCAAAATTAAATACAAATATAAGTGAATGGGCTAAAAACTCAAGAGGTGCAATAGCTAGTGAAGCAGTAAGGGCATTAGCTTTAAATGGAAGTGCAACAGCTTTATTAATAGTAGATGGAATTTCAAGAAAATTTAAATTTAAACAAGTAAAAACAGCAGCAGGAGAAGCATTAAACTTTGCAGCAGAACAAATGGGAATGGATAGAGAAGAACTTTCAGATAAAATAGTTCCATCTCTTGGTTTTGATAAAAATGGAGAAAGAATATTTGATTATGGAACAAGAAAGTTTAAGGTTATTCTTACTCCTAGCTTAGAAATTGAAGTTTATGATGAAAAGGATAAAAAGCTAAAAAATCTTCCAGCTCCAGGTAAGAGAGATGATGAAAAAATAGCAAAAGAAAGCCATGCAGAATTTAAAGCCTTTAAAAAGCAACTTAAAACAACAATTTCAGTACAAGCTACTCGTTTAGATTTAGCTTTATCTTCAGAAAGAAAATGGTCAAAGGAAGCTTGGACAGAACTTTTTGTTAATAATCCATTAATGCATGAATTTGCAATAGGTCTTATATGGGGAGCATATGAAGATGGAGAACTTCAAGAAACCTTTAGATATATGGAAGATGGAACTTTTAATACTAAAGATGAAGATGAATTTGAAATGCCAGAAAATTGCAAGGTAGCTTTAATCCATCCATTAGAATTAACTAAAGAAGATTTAGATGAATGGAAAGAACAACTAGAAAACTACGAAATTACTCAACCTATTGAACAATTAAATAGAAAAGTATTTACTTTAACAGAAGAAGAAGAGCATATGAAATCTTGTGAAAGATTTGGAGGAAAAGTAATAAATGGTCTTTCACTTTCAGGAAAAATCATGGCACAGGGCTGGTATAGAGGCTCAATACAAGATGCTGGTGGATATTTTCAGTTCTATAAAGAAGACAATTCATTAAAGATAGGAGCAGAATTAAGCTTTGAAGGATTATCAGTAGGATATGAAAATGAAGACACTACAATTCATCTTTTAAAATTCTATAAAGCAGGAACAGTAGAACGTGGAAGCTATGTTTATGATGAAATAAAAGATAAGGACATAATACCATTAAAGAATGTACCTAAAAAATTCTTTAGTGAAATACTATATCAAGTGGACAAAGCCCTATCTTCAAGTACTGACTTTAAAGAAAATTGGAAAAATGATTTATAAAAATAAAAGGCAGCAAAAGAAATTGTGCTGCCTTTTAATCTTCTAATTCTCCAAAAGTGCCTAAAAATATGAATATTCCAAAGGTTATAAATATAATTATTATATTCATAAAGGTGCTTAAAGGGGAAAATATATTTTTAAATATGTTTAAAATAAAAAATATAAATATACTTAAAAGTAAGTAAATTATAACATTCATAGTTGAAATAGAAAGGTCTACATGCTTTTTTATTTCATAAATATTTAAAGCAAGGCTTACTATAGAAGTTAAAAAAAGAGTTATGGTATAGCCATAAATATTAATACTCCTTATGGAAGTAAAAACAAATAATCCTATAAGTTCTAAAACAGCAACTATCATTGAATTTCTAAGAATTATTGTTTGTTTATTTATTCCATTTAAAATTCCAAACATTGTTGTGGAGGTAAAAAATACAGGAGCTGAAAGAGAAGCATATTTTATATAGTTTCCTAAGTCATTTCTTTTATAAAAAATTTCTCCTAAAGCATCAGGAATAAGACAACATATTATGGTAGTGGCTAGTCCTAAAATAAAGGCAATTTTTATTACTTTATGGATTCTAACTGAAATATCATAGTAGTTTCCTTTACTTATTGATTGTGATAAATCTGGTATAAGAAGAGTATTTATAGAACTTACAACAATCATAGGCATTCCAATAATCATCATAGCCATTCCTGTAAACTTACCTATCATAGAAAGGGCTTCACTATGGGTAAAACCAGAAAAAACAAGGCATCTAGGAATAATAAGGGTTGATAATGTTGCAAAAATATTACTTAAAAAGCCATTTAAAGTTAAAGGAAGACAAATAACTAAAACATTAAAAAGAAGCTGAGAACGTCTTTCTGGCTTTTCATAGGTTTTAGGAAGTTTTTTTATACAATATTTATAATAAATATAAAGAAGTATTAAGCTTTGAAGTTCTCCAAGACATAAAGCAACATAACATAAGGTAACAAGAAGAGTTAAATCCTTTGCAGAAAATAAATATATAAGAATTGCAACTGTTATTATTCTAAGAGCCTTTTCTAAAATATCAATACCAGCAGGAATAGTAATTTTTGATGTTCCCCAAAAATATCCTTTTAATATATTAGATAATGCTATAAATATCATAGCAGGACATATTACTTTTAAAGAATCTATTGTTCTAACATCATCTACTCCATATTTCCCAATTACAGGTGCAAATATGAATACAAGAATGCTTATTAAAAGTCCCCAAAAAAAGTTGAAAATAGCAACATTTTTAATAGTTTTTATTAAGTTGTTATTTTCATTTTTAGAAACATAAACAGCAGATATTTTAGAAATAGAAGCAGATATACCAGCAGACATCATACATATAAAAAGGTTATAAATAGGCATTACTAAATTATACAATCCCATTCCTTCAGGACCTAGTATATGGGAAAGATATATTGAAAAGATAAAACCTAAAATACCAGTAGTAATATTTGAAGCAGTTAATAAAAAAGAATTCTTAAAAAAATTATCTTTTCCCAAAAAATTTCACTCCTTATAAATCACAATAAAGTGTATTCTTAAGAAAAATGATTTATTCATTTTTAATAATTTTGAAAATACTAATATTAAGTAAAAGTAGAAAAAACTATAGGCAACAAAACCTATAGTTTTTTACTATCTATTTTAAATTTTCAGGGTTTAAGCATTTAAGTTCATCAAGAACAAATATGCCATCTTTTCTTATTAAAACATCATCAAAATAAATTTCTCCTCCACCATATTCAGGTCTTTGTATCCACACTAAATCCCAATGAAGAGCAGATTGATTTCCATTGTCTGCATCATCATAACAGCAACCAGGGGTGAAGTGAATAGAACCTGCTATTTTTTCATCAAATAATATGTCTTTCATAGGAGTAAGAATATAAGGGTTTACTCCAATAGCAAATTCTCCTACATATCTTGCACCTTCATCTATGTCAAATACTTTATTAATTCTTTCTGTATCATTTGAAGTAGCATTTATTATTTTACCATCTTTAAATGTAAGAACTACATTTTCATAAGTAAAGCCACCATGAAGAGATGGAGTGTTGTAGCTTATAGTTCCATTTACAGAATCTTTAACAGGAGCAGAATAAACTTCTCCATCTGGAATATTCATTTCTCCAGAGCATTTTATTGCAGGAATATCTTTTATTGAAAAGGTTAAATCAGTTCCAGGCCCTTTAAGGGTAACCTTATCAGTTTTGTTCATTAAATCTACTAAAGAGTCCATGGCTTTTGACATTTTAGAATAATCTAAGTTACAAACATCAAAGTAAAAATCTTCAAAAGCATCTGTGCTCATATTTGCAGCTTGTGCCATTGAAGCTGTTGGATATCTTAAAATTACCCACTTTGTTTTTGGAACTCTTATTTTACCATGAACAGGTTCTGCAAAGTTTATATTATATAATTTCATTTTATCTGAAGGAACATCTGATAATATACAAGAATTATCACCTGCTCTTATTCCTATATATGCATCCATATCTTTCATTCTTAAAGCTTCATATTTAGCCATTAAGTCAAGCTGTTCTTTAGAAGTATTCATAAGAATTTCTCTATCTATTTCTTTATCCTTTAATGTAACTAAAGGAATAGCCTTTGCATTATAAGCTTCCTTTATAAGTTCTTTTATTAAATCCTTACAATCACCTATTCCTTCTATTAAAACTTTTTCTCCTGGCTTTAAAGCACAAGAATAGTTAATTAAATTTTTAGCTAATTTATTATATCTTGGGTCTTTCATTTTTTTTGTCTCCTTTATTATTTCATATTCTATAAATAGTATATCATATTGGAAGATTTAAAGTTTTTAAATTAAGGTATAAATTAAGTTTGTGTAAATATAAATTAAAATATAATAAATATTTTGGAGGAAAGATGAAGAAGTTTTTAAAATACATTTTTATATCTATTATAATAGTTACCTTTTCTTTATTTATATTTACTATAACAAATAAATATAGAATAAACATACTTAAAGAAGGAATAGATTGCAAAATATTAGCTAAGGGCCTTAAAGATGCAAAAGCAGTAACAATAGACGAAAGTGGAAATAAATATATTGCATATAAAACTTACATAAAGGTAATAAATGAAAAAGGACAAGAAAAGATTTTATATAAAGATGAAAATTTAAATATAGAGGATATAGAATATAAAGAAGGAAATTTATATTTAATTTCTAAGGATTTATTAGAAAAATTATCATTAAAAAATAATAATGTAGAAATACTTTTAAAAGATATTCCAAGTGGAAAAATAAAAATAGATAGAAAACTTCTTTTAAAAGATAATAAATTATATATAACCATACCTGCTAAAACAAACTCTGGAATGGAAGATGGAGTAATGGAGGACTTGGCTTATTATGATAGGATTTGCAATGGAACTATTTATGAATTTGATATTTTAAGTAATAAAGCTAGTTTATATGCAACAGGAATAAGAGGAGTAACAGGAATTGATTATAATAATGAAGGAAAAATAATAGGAATATTTACAGGCATGAAAAATGAGGGAGAAAGACCTATAGAAAATGATAGGGATTATTTATATATAGTAAAAAAGGGACAATGGTATGGCTTTCCAGATTTTAGTGGAGGAGATTATATTTCCTCTCCAAGATTTAATGTTGAAAAACTTATGGAAGAGATTCCACAAAATTTTGTTTTAGCTCCAATGTATCAATATAAAAATGTTGATTCACTAAAAGAACTTGCAATAGATAGAGAAGGAACAGTATTAAATACAAATAGTATTATTTTTTGCGATAAAAATACAAATATAATAAAGGTATTAGATAAAGAAGGCTTTACCTATGACATTTTAAAAATTAGCAGAAATAATAATATAGAAGATATTTTATATTCAAAAAAAGAAATTTTACTTTTAGATAGTTCTATTGGATGTCTTTATAGTATTCATAAAAAAGAAGGAATTTTAGGCTTTACCCTTCCTTGGGGGATAAAAATATTAATATTAGGATTTTGTTTTTCTCTTCTTATGATGATTATTTACAAAATAACTACAAGTAAAAAGGGGTAAATTTTATAAAATGAGAATTACAGAATAATATTTAGTAGATGATAATATTAAATAAATATTAAAAGTTTTTTTCCTAGCTTAAAAAATAAAAAAAGTCAGAATTTGTTGACAATTACCCTTATGGAATATATTATCAAATTAACTATAGTTTTAAAATAAGTTAGGGGATGATATATATATGCAAGGGGATTTTACAAAACAAGCAGAAGAGTTTTTTATAAATAATATAGATGAATTATATTCTACAGAAAATGCAATAGAATACTTAAATGATAAGAGAAATACTATGAATTTTAGCTTTGAATTAAGAAGATTTATTTGCAAAAAATTTGGAGAAAAAACTAAAGATAATAAGTATATTTGTTTATTAAAAAATGAAAAAGAAGAGAAAAAAATTATTTTAGATAGTTATGATTTAGATAAATTTTCTTTAAAGGAATATGAAGATTTAATTCTTTTTTATGGTAAGAAAAATAATGTTCATATTTCAAGGGCTGATGGAAGAAGATGGGTTAAAGATGAAGTTAGTTGTAAAAGACATAAACTTTTTCAAATTAGTTTTGCATTAGAAATGACAATAGAAGAAACAAATATGTTTTTAACTAAAATATTATGTGAGCAAGGATATAATTTTAGAAATGAAGAAGAAATTATATATTATTTTTGCAGAAAAAATAATATAAGCTATGATAGGACAACTGAATTAATAGAAATTGTAAGTAATATAGAAGACAATAAAAAATTAGAAGATAAGGATATATACACAAAACACTTTAAAAAAGAAGTAGAAGTTATTAATAGTGAAGAGGAGCTTTTAGATTATATTAAGAAAAATAAACATAATTTTAAAGGCTTTAGTAAAACTGCAAAGGAAAAATTTATAGAAGCTCTTAATACTGCTTTAGAGCTTGCAAAACTAAAAGAAAATTTTAAAAACATGAATAAAGATAAGTTAGAACAAGTAATGCTTGATGGATATCCAAGAGGAGAAAAAAAGTATGGAGAAGATGAAAAAGAGTGTAGAAAAGAGTTTGAATCTGTTAAAGGTTCAAGAATAAAGGACATTTTAGATAATATAACAAAGAGAGATAAAATGGATGCAATAATAAAGGACAAAAGAGCTGTTACCAGAAAGGATTTAATATTTTTAAACTTTTTTAATAGAGCTGTTCTTAGTAATGGAGAAGAAAGGGTTGTACATAATGGTAAATATGGAGAAGAGTCAAAATATTATTTTGATTTAGCTCAAAATAATCCAATTGAAAATATGAAATCTTTTAGAGAAGAAATGGATGATATTTTAATGGAAGTTTCTATGGGCAAATTATATATACCAAATAGATTTGATAATTTTATACTTTTAAGTTTATGTTATGATAAGCCTTTAGAGTATTTTGCAGATTTAATAGAAGAATCTTTTTATAATAAAGAATAAATAATTAGGAGTTGATAACCTTGAATGTAGGAGAAAATTTAATTTTAAAGCAGGGAAAAAATGAAATAGTTTTTAAAATTGAAAAGATTCTAGGAGAAGGTGCAGGATGTAGTGTATATTATGTAAGATATAAAGAAAATGATAAGTATGTACATTCTGGTGTTTTAAAAGAATTTAATCCTAAAGACAAGGATATAGACTTAGAAAAATATAAGGAAAAATTCCTAAAGTCCTATGAATTACAATTAAAATTTAGAAGCCTTTATGATGAAAAAATGAATATTACTTCAAATGCAGAAGGAATATATGAAGGAAATAATACTTTTTACATATTAATGTCTTGTGATAATGGAGTTTCTTATAATGAAGTAAAAGATGAAAGCTTAAAAGATATTTTAAAAACCTCCTTAGCAATAACAAAAGCTTTAGGAGTATATCATAAAAATGGATATCTTCATTTAGATATAAAGCCAAGTAATGTTTTAGTTATTCCAGAAACTAAGGAATTAGTAAAACTTTTTGATTTTGATAGTGTTGTAAAAAAGGATGAATTAAAAAATACAAGACTTTCATATTCTCCAAATTGGTCAGCACCAGAACTTATAGATACAAGTAAACATTATTTAATAGGAGAGGCTACAGACATCTATTCAATAGGGGCTATTGTTTTTAATAAAATATTTAAAAAGTATCCAATGTCAAAGGATAGAAGGGCTTTTTCAAGATATGATTATAATAAAGAAGATAAGCTTTTTAAGAATATGTCTCCTAAAATATTTAAACTTCTTACAAATTTTTTTCATAAAACTCTTCAAGTAACAGTAAAAAATAGATATAAAAATACTGATGAAGTAGAAAAAGCACTAACTGAATTAATAGAAATAGCAAGTGGTAAAGCACCATTTTTAAATGATATTCTATGGAGCAAATCTCCAAAGGCATTAGGAAGAGAAGATGAACTTATAGAAATAGATAAAGCTTTAGATAGGAATAATTTTGTTTTTATTTATGGCATGGGGGGAATAGGAAAATCTGAAGTTTCTAAAATGTATGCTTCAAAGTATAGAGAAAAGTATCATACAATACAATTTATACAATATACAGAAGGAATAAAAGATTTAATTTTAGCTATGTCTTTTTCAAATATAAATGAAAAAGACTATTATGAAGATGGAAAACTAGATTTAGAAAGTTTATATATAAATAAAGTAAACCTTATAAATAATCTTGATGAAGGAAACCTTATAATAGTTGATAACTTTAATGTAAGCTATGATAAAAATATTCAAGACATTATTTCAGTTGGAAAAAATAAACACAAGGTTATTTTTACAACAAGAAATACAAATGAAGATTATGAAGATAAATATATTAATTTAAAGCCTATGAAAGAGAAGGAATGTATGAGGCTTTTTTATGATTTTTATTCTTCAGGTATAGTAAAGGAAGAGGAAACTGTAAAGGAATTATTAAAATTAGTTGATTATAATACCTTATTAATAAAGCTTATAGCATTAAATTGTCAAAAGCAAAGAATGAAAGTAAGAGAATTCTTAAAAAAACTAGAAAATTGTGAGCTTTCAACAGTAAAAGGTAAAATACGTCATACTTCAGATTATTTAAAAGAAGAGGATAATAATAAAAGAATTTATGAACATTTATGTGCTATTTTTAATATTTCTTCTTTAACTTTAGAAGAAAGAGATATTTTAAGAAATCTTTCTTTAACAGGAAAAAGTAAAATATCTACAGTTGCCTTTGGTAATTGGTATGACTTAGAAGATTATGATTCTATAAATGATTTAATTGAAAAGGGCTGGATTGAATGGGACAGAAAAAATGATATGATTTCACTTCACCATATTATTTCAGACTTATCCTATGAAGAGCTTAACCCTACAGGAGAAAATTGTGAAAAATTTATAACTTCTATAACAAAATATATTACTAAAAAACATTGGAAAACCTATTATTCAAAAAGAAGGGCAATATCCTTTGGAGAAATTATAGGAAAGAGATTAAAGGGAGAAAATGAAGCTACAGCAAAGTTTTTTGAAACTTTAGGTTATAAAACAGATTTAGAAAAGTCAACAGAATACTTATTAAAGTCTATAGATATTTATAGAAAAATTTATGGAGAAGGAAGTATTAAAGAAGGAGAATTATATTTAAAACTAGGCAAGGCACAAAAAAATATAATATTTTATACAGAAGAAAGTGAAGCTAATAAAGCTTGGCTTAAAATTCAACAATATTATAAAAAATACATAGATATTATAAATAAGAATTTTAAATATGAACCCAAAAAATTAGCAGAAGGATATATTAAATTAGCACAAGGATATGAAGAAATAAATATTAATGCTATATTTTTTAATATTGAAGAAGAATTTGTATGGAATGAAGCAGAAAAATATTATTTAAAGGCTTTAAAAATAATTGAAGAAAACTTTAATGAAGAAAGTAAAGAAGCAAAAAGAATTTATAAACTACTACAAGAATTTTATTCAAATATGATGAATGAAAATGCAAATTATGAAAAAGCAGCCTTTTATGAATCAAAACTTGAAAGAGAAGAAGTATCAAAGGCAGAAAAGCTATATAATATGGCAGAAGAAGCAAAATATGCAGGGGAGTTAGATAAAGCAATAGGTTTTCTTAAAAAAGCATTAACAGAAAAACAGGATGAAGTGTATACTAAAAGCTTTATACTAGAAGAACTTAGTGAGCTTTTTGAGAAAGCAAAAGATTATGATAAGGCTTTAGAATGTGGATTAAAGGTTATAAAAGATAATAAGGTTACAGATTTAGATAATTATGATTTTTTAAGTAATTATCTTCAAATAGGAAAACTATATAATATAAAGAAAAATTTTAATAAGGGTAAGATATATATTGAAAAAGTCATAAACTTTGGAGAAAAAATAATAGAAAATGATAAGGAAGAATTAGAAGAAACATTTTGTGCAGAGTGCATTATAAAAGCCTATATAGAGCTTGGAAAATGTGATGAAGAAAATAAATTATCCTATTTGTTAAAGGCTTTAGATATTTATAATAGGTATGAAGGAAAGCTTAATTCTATATATATAAAAGAGTTATTTGAAACACTAGCAAAGCTATATAAAAATGATTATGTTAAAGCAAAAAATTATTATATAAAAGCAGCAGAATATGTTAAAAATAGTTATGAGGATTTAGATGGAGATTTAACCTTAGAAATGTATTTTAAAGCATTAGATGTTATAAAAAATAATTTTCCTATATCAGAAGAAAAGGATAAAGAATTATTTAATATTTACTTAATAATAGGAGATATATTTAATGATGAAAAATTTAATGAAAAAGAATCTCTTAATTATTATTTAAAAGCCTTAGAATGCTTAAAAAAATATATAGGAAAATATTCTTATGAAAAAGCAATATTAGAGTATAAAATAGGAATGGCTTATAGTGCATTAGATAGTAGGGAAAAGGGAGATTTATATTTAAAAAAATGTAACTATAAACTTATTGCAGAAACAAAGGAAAAATTAACTGATAATATAGAAGAAAAGATAGAAGCTTATGTAGATGCAGGAGAAAATTATAATTTAATTGATGATTATAAAAATGAAATTTATTGTTATGAAAAAGCAATAAAAATGATAAAAGAAAATTTAAATGAAGATGAATATAAAACTTCAAGAAAATACTATATGAGCAGATTAAATTTACTTGCGGAAGTATATAAATATATTAAAGATTATGAAAATGCAAAAAAATGCTACCTAGAACAGCTTAAAGTATATAAAGAAGGTGAAGAAGAGGATTTAGATGATTTAATTGGATTATATAAAGATTTAAGCTATATATACAAAAAAACTGGAGATGAAGAAGAAGCAGAAAAATATGAAGAAGAAATTAATAAAATAAATGAGGATGTTATAAAATTTTAATTATGCATATATAAAAATAACAAATATGAAAAGAGTCCAAAATAGGGTTCTTTTTATTTTGAGAAAATCCTGTTATCTGTTATGTTATTAAGCCAACAATAAAGTTTAAATTGCTTTTTATTCAAAATGAGAATTACAGAATGTGACATAAAACAACATATAATTAAAACATAAACTAAATAAAGGTATATATTTTAATACAAAAAGTGTATAAAGGAGGAATATTTATGTTTTGTAAAAAGTGTGGAAAAGAATTAAAGGAGGGTGCTTCATTTTGTGAAAACTGTGGAGCAAAGGTAGAAGAAAATACAACAGGAGTACAACAAGAAACAATATTAGATAAAAAGAAATTTTATCAAACAACCTGGTTTTCTATTTTAATGATATTTATATTTGCACCAGTTGGAATATTCTTTATGTGGAAAAACAAGATTTTTAAAAAGTCTGTTCGTGTAGTAGTAACTATAATTGCCCTTTTTATAGCTTTGGTACAAATAGAAGCAATATTTGAAGATGATACACCAACAACTGTAAGTAATAATAATTCCAATATTTCAAGTGAAAATAATTCATCTAATAATGAAATAGAAGAATACAATGAAGCAGACAAAGCTTCTTATGATACTGGAATAACTTATGACCAACTTGCAAGAACACCAGATGATTATGAAAATAAAAAAGTAAAATTTAGTGGAGAAGTTGTTCAAGTTATGGAAGGAGATGGAGAAACCCAATTAAGAATTGCAGTTAATGGAGACTATGACAGTATTATATATGTAGGATATAAATCTACAATAACTAATACAAGAATATTAGAAAATGACTATGTAACTTTTAGAGGAATATCAAAAGGACTAGTTACATACAAATCTACTTTAGGTGGAGAGATAACAATTCCATCAGTATATGTTCAACAAATAGAAATGAGCCAAGCACCAGAAGATGATAGTTATTATAGCTATGACTTTTAAAAACATTAAGAGGTGGTAATATGTTTATACTAATACTTGCAATATTTTTTATACTTTGTGTATACCCATTAATTTCAATACACAAAAATAAAAAAAATGTAGAAGAAGGAATAGAAATAGGAAGAGAATTTGACAAAAATTCTTTATATGAAGAGCTTCAAAACAGAAGCTTTTCATATCCTCTATTAAAAAGAATAAAAAAAGGTTATAATGGTTGGCCAGCTTTAGAAGGAAGAATTTCTACTTATATTATCTATTCAGAGGGGACAAAAATATTTGTAAAGGACTTTAAAAATGATGAAAGGATTCACAGAGAATATTTTTCTTTATTAGATAGAAAAATGATAAAAGAGCATATTGAAAAATCATTAAATGGATATCATTCTAATGTAGATGATAGAGCAAGTATATTAAAAATATATTTAATTAAAACTGTTAAAAATTTATGTATTGCAACAATAATAGTTATGTTTATAAGGGGCATATTTATTGATATTGAGACGCTTAAAGTTAAAAATTGTTATTTAAAATCATTAAGTGAAAAATACACAGTTGAAGAGGTATTTAATGATTTCTTTTATTATACTAATTGGAAATATTCTAGTGACAAGGGAGAAAAATATATAACTGCTAATGGATGTACTGAATATAATGATGAAAAAATAGAAATTGGTGTTAAGTTTAAAATAAAAGGGGATATGTATCCAATAGATTCTGTTTATGTTAATGGAAAAAAGATTGATACAAAATATAATTTTGATATATTAACAATAATATTTAAGGGCTATCAATAGAGGCTTTGACTTGTTGCAATAAATTTACTAAAACCTAATAAAATATAGTTATTTTAAATAGATTTCTTGCATAATAGATTACAAATGGTGAATTATATGAAATATTATTCTATTGAAGAATTTAGCAAGTTAATAAGTAGGAGCCAACAAACTTTAAGATTATGGGATAAAAAAGAATATATTTATACCTAATAACATAACATAAGGTGGAACAAGATATTATTCACATAAGCAATATTTAGACTTTTTAAAGTTAAAAAGAGATCACAAAGTTAAAAAAATATTAAAGGAGATATGTTGCAATGTCAAAGTTAGTGATACCTAATGGTTATGTTCTTAAAGCATTTCTAATTAGATTAGAGCCTAA
>UQBY01000014.1 GCA_900539375.1 uncultured Clostridium sp.
GCCATACCAAAGAAAGCTGCAAGCCACATCCATAATAATGCACCAGGTCCTCCTACCTTTATAGCTGTACCAACACCTACTATGTTCCCGGTTCCTATTGTTGCTGACAAAGCTGTACATAATGCTCCAAAACTAGAAACATCACCATGTGCCTCTTCATCATTAGCTTCTTCATCTTTACCAAACACATACTTTAAAGCTAATGGTAACTTAAACACTTGAAGTAATTTTAATCTTATTGTTAAGTAAATTCCTGTACCCACTAATAATATTAACAGTGGTGGCCCCCAAACAATATTATTAATACTTTCTAAAATTCCTTTCATAATAAAAAAGCCCCCTTTTTCAATTTTAGAGAGATTCTTTTTTATCCCTCTGTCCTTTTACCTGAAAGTTTCGACTTAAAATCTTGCTCCTTCGGTGCTCAATTTAATGAGTCTCTCCAAAGTTTCGTCCAATAACGGTCCTTTTACCTGAAAGCTTTTACCTCTTCGGTGAATAAATAAACTATTTCTCTCCCGCTATTTTCATCCGAATATTCTCTTGTTACAGTTGATATTATATACGTGTTATTTAATAAAATCAACATGTTTCATGAACATTTGTATTTCTATCATGGATTTTATACCTATTTTAAACATATTTCAAGTATTAAAAGAAGCTTTTTTATACTTTTCTTATTTTAAGAAATTTCCTATTTCTAATGCTTTTTTTAAATTTCCTGCAACTTTAAGCTTTCCTAAAGAAAATGCTTGTACTGGATTTAGTTTTCCCTCTGCTATATCAAAAAATACCTTTGCAGGTGCAATAAAAATTGCATCTCTATCATAATATTCATAAGGCTCTACATATAATTTTCCATCTTTAATTTCAACATAAAAAATACCTTCCCCTTCTCCTATTATATTAAATTGAAAAGCATAATGTTCTTTTACTTTACTTACATCTGCCTTGGAAAATGTTTTCTTTAATCTATTAAAGATTTCTTCGTAACTCATTTATAATCCTCCTTAAAAGTCAAATCATTTTCTAGTAATATATCTGCAACCTTTGGGTCATACTCACATAATTTTTTTGTGGTTATTTTTAAACTTACTACTGTATCTTTTATTTTATTTTCAATAAATCTTTTGTATTTTTGTATTAATTCTCTCCTTTGTTCAATAGTTTTATCCCCTTGAAGATATAATGTTATATATTCATGTATTTTTGTAATTGGCATATCAATATTTCTTAAAGATATAATCATATTTATCCAATCAATATCTTCATCAGTATATCTTCTTATTCCATTTTTTTCTCTTTTTAAATAAGGTATTAATCCTTCTTTATCATAATACCTTAAAGTGTATTGTGAAATATTTAATTTTTCTGCTACTTCTTTTATTGTATACCCCATACTATCCTCCATAAAACAATTATACTACTTACAGTATACTCTAAGTCAATAGGTTTCATACAAATTTAAACAATTTATATATATTTTTCATAACAGTTTAATCTGATTATATTTTAAAAATAATTTTTATAAAATAAAAGAAACCTTAAGTTATTTATAAGCTTAAGATTTCTTTTATATTTATAATTTATTTATATAATTTATTTATATAATCTATTTAATGCACTAAATACAGCTTTTATTGATGCTAAAGTAATATTACTATTTACTCCAACTCCAAAAGTTTCTTTATTATTATCATTTCTCTTCATATAAACATAAGCTGCTGCTTTTGCTTCAGAACCCTTGCCTAAAGAATGTTCTGTATAATCTATAATTGTTGTATCAACTAATTTTGAATCTGTTAAAGCTTTCTTTAATGAATCTATTGGACCATTTCCTATACCAACTAATTCCATTTCTTTTCCCTTATATTCTAACTTTACAGTAACCTTTGTATCTGCACTTGGGTCTGTACTTTCTGGCATATCAGAAACATTGCATTTTATTAATTTAAATGGTCCTTCTACTTCAAGATATTCTTCAGTAAATTTCTCCATAATTAATTGAGGAGCAATTTCTCCTTTTTTCTCAGAAATTTTTTGTATTACATCTGCAAATTCTTTATGCATAGCCTTTGGCATTTTATATCCAAAATACTTATCCATTACAAAGGCAACTCCACCCTTTCCTGATTGACTGTTTATTCTAACTAAAGCTTCATATTCTCTTCCTAAGTCACTTGGGTCTACTGGTAGATAAGGAACTTCCCAATATTTATCTTCTCTTTCTTTATATTTATTCATTCCTTTGTTAATAGCATCTTGATGTGAACCTGAGAATGCTGTAAATACTAATTCTCCTGCATATGGGTGTCTTATATGAACTGGAATTTTGCAACATCTTTCATAAACATCAATAATTTCTTGAATATTTTCTAATTCTAATTCTGGATTAACTCCTTGAGAGAACATATTATATGCTATATTTAAAACATCAACATTTCCTGTTCTTTCACCATTTCCAAATAAAGTTCCTTCAACTCTATCAGCTCCAGCAAGTAATGCTAATTCTGCTGCTGCTACTGCTGTACCTCTATCATTATGAGGGTGAACACTTACTATTACTCTTTCTCTATCTTTAAAGTGTGTACACATCCATTCTATTTGGTCTGCAAAAACATTTGGAGTATCCATTTCAACAGTAGAAGGAAGATTTATTATTACCTTATTATCCTTAGAAGCTCCCCAAGCATCACATACTGCATCACATACTTCTAATGCATAATCAACTTCTGTTCCTGTAAAGCTTTCTGGAGAATATTCTAAAATAATTTCTCCTGGAAAATCTTTAACATATTCTTTAACTAAGTTTGTTCCATCTACAGCTATCTTCTTTATTTCTTCCTTACTCATATTAAATACAACATCTCTTTGAAGAATTGAAGTTGAATTATATATATGGACAACAGCTTTTTTTACATCCTTTAATGCTTCAAAGGTTCTTTTTATTAAATGAGGTCTTGCTTGTGTTAAAACTTGAACTATAACATCATCTGGAATTAAATTATTATCAACTAAAGTTCTTAAAAAATCATATTCTATTTGTGATGCTGATGGAAATCCTATTTCTATTTCTTTAAATCCTAATTTTACTAAAAGATTAAACATTTCTAATTTTTCTTCAACAGTCATTGGATTAACTAGTGCTTGATTACCATCTCTTAAATCTACTGAACACCATATAGGAGCCTTTGTTATGGTCTTATTTGGCCATGTTCTTTCCTTAAAATTTATTGTTTCAAATCTTTTATACTTTTTATAATTTAACATTCAATATGTCCCCCTTAAAATACTGCATTTTTATAGTAATTTATTATAATATATAACTCATTTCAGTTTATATATTACTCCATAAAGCTTTACTATAACTATTACCTTTTTGTCTACTATACTAATCCCATCTCTATCACCTCTATAATTAAAACAAAAACCACGTAAACCTCCTTAACATTGGAGCGTTTACGCGGTACCATCCAAATTTATACTTAATTAAAATAACGACATTTATTATGCCGGAAAGATTTCTATTCTTTCAGCTCATGAGCAAGTTCAAAAGTGAACATCTGCGGGTTCTCAGCAAAATCCCAACTCTCTATAAGACTTCTTTCTCTTTACTACTCTCAATCATTGCTTTTAAATATCCATTTATATTTGACGATAATTAATATTTTTATTATAAATTAGTATTAATATATACCGATTTATAATTGATGATACTATAAGTTAAATTTTTTGTCAATATATGTTTTAGTAAAATTTAATATATAAGCATAAAAATTTATTTTTTACCTTATTAATTGTATTCATAGCATTATAAGAAAATTATTCTTTTTTTTAATTTAATATTTTATAATAAAAATAAATTAGATTTACTATAATATTCATAAAATTTTAAATTAATATAAGGAGGAAATAAAAAATGGATATTTGTTCTGTAATAAATGAAATGATTTCTTATTATAAAGGAGATGTAAAAAGAATTAATCACTTTTTAAAAGTTTATTCTTTTTCAAAAACAATAGGAGAACTTGAAAAGTTAGATAAAGATACTCAATTTATATTAGAAGTAGCTGCTGCTATGCATGATATAGGTATTAAAGTTTCAGAGGAAAAATATAATTCATCTGCTGGAAAATATCAAGAATTAGAAGGTCCTATTGTTGCTAAAGAAATGCTTACAAAATTAAATTTTTCAAAGGATATAATTGATAGAGTTTGTTTTCTTATAGGACATCATCATACCTATTCAAATATTGAAGGTATAGATTATCAAATACTTGTTGAAGCTGACTTTTTAGTTAATATTTTTGAAGATGAAATTAATAAAGATTCCATAAAATCTATAAAAGAAAAAATATTTAAAACAAAAAGTGGAATTAAAATTCTTAATGACTTATATCTTTAAAAATTTTAAGATATATCATAAAAAAGGGCTGTTACACAAAGAAATTTCATAACAATATACCTTGTAATATGCACTTGGCAAAGTATTTATATATTGTATTAATATTTTTTCATGCAACAGTCCCTTTAAAAAGTAATTTTTTTATATTACATTATGTTTATTTAAAGCAGTTTTTAATGTTTCTAGATTTTTTTCTGTCATTTCACTTAATGGCATTCTTAACTTTCCTACATTATAACCCATAAGTCTTAGAGCAGTCTTTACTGGAATTGGATTTACTTCTACAAATAAAGCATTTATTAAGTCACAAAGCTTTATTTGAAGTTCTGCACTTTCTTTTACTTTTCCTTCAAAGTATAACTTACATATATCACTTGTTTCTTTTGGCATTACATTTGATAATACTGATATTACTCCAGCTCCTCCAAGAGATAATATTGGAACTATTTGGTCATCATTTCCTGAATATATAGCTAAATCATCTCCACATAATGCTCTCGTTTTAAGAAGAGTAGATAAATCTCCATTTGCTTCCTTTGCTGCTACAATATTCTTATGCTTTGATAAAGCTAAATAAGTTTCAGGGGCTATATTAACTCCTGTTCTTGATGGTACATTATAAAGTATTATTGGAGTATTTACTCTATCTGCTATATAAGTATAATGCTCAATTAATCCTTTTTGAGTAGCTTTATTATAATATGGAGTAACTATTAAAAGCCCATCAACTCCAACACTTTCAGCATATTGTGATAATTGAACTGCATATTCTGTATCGTTAGAGCCTGTTCCTGCAATTACTGGTATTCTCTTATTTACATATTCTACTGTATGTTTTATTGCTTTTTTATGTTCTTCATCTGATAAAGTTGATGATTCACCTGTTGTTCCTGTTATTACTATAGCATTTGTTCCATTTTCAATGTTAAAATCTATAAGTCTATTTAATTCTTCATAATCTATTTCATTATTATCTTTAAATGGTGTTACCATTGCTACTGCTGCACCTTTAAAAATTAAATCCTTCATATTTTATTCCCCCTTGTTAGTTTTATTTTAAAGTCTTATTTTATAACTTACTTATTATTATATTCTATTTATTTAATATTTCAAAGTAGAAAATAAACATTTTAAATACTATTTATTTCTTTAAGATTTTTAATAACCTATTATATTTAAATAAAAAATCCCTCCTTTAAATTGGAGAGATACCATATCTTTTGTGTTAAAAATATTTTTTATTTTAAATAATTATTTTTAATCTTAGTAGAAATTCCTTCTAAAATTATTGCACATATTAGTATACCTATTGTTATAAATCCTACTTCTCTAACATTAAAATAAAAATTACTTGCCATAAATAATTCAAAGCCAATTCCTCCAGCACCAGCTGCTGCCCCCATGGCAACTCCATTTGTAAAGTTAATTTCAAATCTCATAAATGTCCATACTAATAAGTATCTTAAAGAAGATGGAAGTACAGCTTGAAATACTATTTGCCACCAATTAGCTCCACTTGCTTTTAGTGCTTCAATTATTCCTTCATCTAATTCTTCAAAAGCCTCAGAATAAGCCTTTATTAAATATCCAACTGTATGAAAGGTCATACCTATTATTGCAGCTTCACTTCCAAGACCTGCTGTTACTGCAAAAATAAGTACCCATAATACTGTTGGTACTGCTCTTATAAAAGCTACAAATCCTTTTATTATGTTAGATACAATATTATTAGATAAGTTTTTTGCTGCAAATAAGCCTAAAAACAATGCTATAAAAGCTCCAATTAAAGTAGTTAAAAAGGCTAAAGATAGGGTTACTCCTATTTGTTTTAAAGCCTCAAGAAAAGTAAAATGAGTAAGACTTGCTTCAAAAAACATGATTTTCACATTTGTTAAAGTTTCTTTAACAGCTTTTAATAAATTAATTCCTTTATAATCAAAAGTTAAAAATCCTAAAACAGTTAATATAAAAAGTGTTCCTAATGTTAGTTTTATAAAAATTTGTGAAGTACTTTTTGATTTTATTTTTATTTTTCCCAAATTATCTCTTTTTATGTTTTTCTCTAAAGGTTGTGATGTTATTTCCATTAAAGAATGACCCTCCTTACAGAATTTGATATAAGCTCTATTATAAATACAGCTATTATAATTGATATAACAACTAAACTAGCTACAGCATAATTCATATTTTTATAATACAAATCAAATATAAAACCAATTCCTGTTCCTGTAAGAATTCCTATTAATGTTGAGCTTCTTATATTTGTTTCTATCATATATAATATCCAACTTATCATTTGTGTAAGACTTGAAGGTATTATAGCTTGAAATACTATTTGTGTCTTTGATGCTCCAGTAGCTTCTAAAGCTTCTACAGCCTCATTACTTGCTTCATCTATTGTTTCTATAAATGCTCTTGTAAGAACTCCAAAAGATACAAAAAATAAGGCAAAGTACCCTGTTAAAATATTTTGTCCAAAGGATAATAAAAATATCATTGCCCAAACTGCATCTGGAATGTTTCTTGAAATAGAAGCTATAAGTCTACTAAGAGTGCTTATTATTCCATTTATTCTTGTAGCTCTTGAACCCATAACTCCAAAAAATAAAGCAAATATTGCTGCTGTAGTTGTTGCAGCTATTGATAAAAGAATTGTTTCTATTAATTTTGATACTATATCTGGCATCTTATTAAAAGCCTCTTTAGTAGGAATAAATTCAGTAAATAACCATCCTATAGCTTTAGGTACAGAAGCTATTCCTTCAATGGTACTAAATTCTACAATCTTACTACATATCATAGATAATATAATTATAAAAACTCCAACTAATAATATTTTATTGTTTTTCTTTTTAAATGTATCTACTTTCATTATTCCACCTCTAGTCTGTTATAAGACTGCCTTCATCTGAACCATATATTTCATGTATTTTTTCTTTTGTAAGCTCTGAAGGTTTTCCATTAAATATAGTTTTTCCCCCATTTATCCCTATAATTCTATCAGAATACTTCATTGCAACATCTACTTGATGAAGATTTAAAAGACAAGTTATTCCTAAATCTTTATTTATTGTTTTTAAATGGTCCATTATTATTTTTGATGCATTAGGGTCAAGAGAAGCTATAGGCTCATCACATAATACTAATTTAGGATTTTGAACTAAGGCCCTTGCTATTCCAACTCTTTGTTTTTGACCTCCACTTAATTGGTCACATCTTTTATAAGCTTGTTCTTCAAGTCCAAGCATAGAAAGAACTTTAAATGCATTTTTCTTTTCTTCTTCTGTATATATTCCTATTACTCCTTGTAGGGTAGACTTATATCCAAGCCTACCATGAAGTACATTTTCTATTACACTTAACCTTTCAACCAAATTATAATGTTGAAAAATCATTCCTATTTTTGTTCTAAGAATTCTAAGTTCCTTTTTATTTACATTATTAACTTCCACATCATCAAATATAATTTTTCCTTCAGTTGAATCTATCATTTTATTTATACATCTTAATAAAGTAGATTTTCCTGCTCCAGATGGTCCTATTATTGAAATAAACTCACCCTTATTTATTGAAAAACTTATATTTGATAATGCTTTAGTTCCACCTTTATATTCCTTACTTAAATTATCTATCTTTAATAGTTCCATCTCTTTAAAACCCCTTCTAATTTATTTAGATAATTCTCTTATTGGATCAAACCACTTATCATCAACTGCTAAGAATTTTTCATCAGCTTCTTTTTTAAAGAATCCTTTAGTATTTTCATCTGATTTAGGTACAAATATCTTTGTATTATTTGTTACTTCATCTGATGTAAATGCTTCTATAATTTTTTTCTTATCTTCATCACTTATAACTTCTGTATTTACAACAAATGGTGAATTTAAAACTGGAGTACTTGCTATAGCAACAAATTCTTTTCCCTTTAATGTGTTAAATGGTTCAGCTGCATCATCTTTAACTTTATATGTAGTACCAACTCCATTAAATTCTCCATCTTGTGCATCAACATAATTAACTAAAACAGTATCACAAAAAGCTGCTACATCTGATTTGTTTGTTAATAAGTTTACTGCTGAACCTTGATGTGAACCACCATACATAACTTCTGAGAAAAATTTATCACTTCCACCTTCCATTAAATCATCTGCTGTTAAGTTCTTCCATTTATCTTCACTAGAAAAATGTGAAACTATTGAAGAAGTAGGAACTTTAAATCCTGAAGTTGAACTATTTGATACAAAAGACATTTTCTTTCCTTGTATATTATCTATTTCATAACTTCCATCCTTTTTATATTGGTCTGCATTTTCTTTAATTACTGCAAGCCAGCTATAATATTTAGCATCATCTAATGTTCCTGAAGCTCCACTATTAACTACAAGAGGTAATACTTTTTCATTTTTTGTATGAGCCTCTACATATCCTTGAGGTCCCATAAAACATATTCCTGCTGTTCCATTTGCTATTGATTCTATTGCTACTGAATAATCTGTTGTAAGCTTATGTTCTACTTTTTTTCCTGTAGCCTTTTCTACAACTTTTCCAACTTCATTACGTGCATCTTCTAAATCTCCACCAGATTCATTTGGATACCAAACCATAGTTATTGTTGAATTTTCTTTACTATTTGAATTTTTTGCTGTATCAGATTCTGAACTTGAGCTTGAACAACCAAATAATCCAAAAGTCATAGTAGTTCCTAAAAGTAATCCCATTGCAAGTTTAATAATTTTATTTTTTTTCATAAACATAAATTCCTCCTAAAACTTAATACAAAATTTATTATAAATTTTGTAAGTTAATGCTATGTTATGTGATAGTTAATTAATGTTATAACAATTTTAAAGTTTCTTTAGGACATTCAATATCCCCTATTTTTAATTCTACAGAACCATAATCTCCATGAAAATCAGTTCCTCCTGTAAGAAATAGCCCAAATTCCTCTGCATATTTTTTAATTTTTATTCTATCTTCCTCTTTATGGGCATGATGATTAAGTTCAATTCCATCTAATCCCTCTTTAACAAGCTCTGGGATTATTTCATAGGAATTCAACTGTCCTGGATGGGCAAGAACTGCTACCCCATTATCTTTTTTTATAGCCTTTAATGCTTCAAAAACATCTATATACTCTATATCTTTTGCACATATTCCATTATTTTTAAATAACTTTTGATATAAATCTGAATAAATTTTATCTGTATAATTTTTTTCTATTAAAGCTTGCATTATATGTTGTTTATATATTATATTTGAGTCTTCACTTTTTTCTCTTATAAATTTAATATCTAAATCATATCCTGCCTCTATGATTTTTCTTATTTGCCATTTACTATTTTCATTTCTTCTTTTTAATAAAGGAGTGCAAATTTCTTTAATATGGTTTCCTTCTAAATCAAAATTATATCCAAGCATATGAACTTTTCTGTTATTTTTATAATCATAAGCAGATATTTCTATTCCTGGTATAACCCTTATTCCTAGTTTTTCTCCCATTTTTATAGCATCTTTAAGTCCTCTTACTGTATCATGATTTACTATTCCTATATGGGTAACATTGTTTTCTTTTGCCATTTTTAATGTTTCTTCTGTAGTAAATGAACTGTCTGAAATACTTGTATGAACATGTAAATCTCCCTTCATTTTATTCCTCCCCTACAATTGCACCAAGTTCCATATTATAAGTTTTATCACAAAGGCCTTCCATAAATTCTATATCATGAAATATGCCTATCATTGTTGTTCCTTCTTTTTTTAACTGTTCAATAAGTTCTCTAACTTTCACTTTAGAAGCATTATCAAGACTTGCTGTAGGTTCATCTAAAAGAAGAAGTCTTGGATGTTTTACCATTGCTCTTGCTATATTAAGTCTTAGCTTTTCTCCACCTGAAAAATTATTAGGATAACTATCCCAAAGTTCTTTATCTAATTCAAAATGTTTTAACATTCTTTCTGCTTCTTCCTTTGCTTTTTCTAAAGATTGCCCCATTTCTAAAACTGCTTGTTCTATTATTTCTCTTGCAGTAGTTCTTGGCATAACATTTAAAAATTGAGATACATAACCTATTTCATATTTTCTTAAATAAATTATTTCTCTTTCACTAGCTGTTGATAAATTTATCATTCCAAATTTTTTAGAATCATACCATATATCTCCCTTTTCAGGTAAATAAGTTCTATATATACACTTTAAAATTGTAGATTTACCACTACCACTTTTTCCTGTAATACCTACAAACTCACCTTTTTTTAAAGAGATATTTATATTTTTAGATGCTTCTATATGCTTATTTAAATTGTGAATTGTAAAAGATTTACTTAATTTATCTATCTTCATTATTTCATTCATCTTTATTACCATCCTCATAATATTTATACTTACCATCTATAATTTGTTTTTGAAATAAGTTTTCCATCAACAAATACTGATGTTATTACTGGAAGATTATTTTCAAGTTTTTCTATTATTAATAAATCTGCAAGTTTCTCTTCTTTTATTGAACCAATTAATTTATCTAAATTTACTGCCTTTGCTGGATTTATTGTGACAAGCTTAAACATTTCACATAAATCTTGTCCATACTTTTCATTAAGAATAAATAATGAATGAAGCATAGCTGCTGGATAATAATCACTACATAATATATCTATTGCATTTTCTAAAATTGCATCAGCTGCTGAAAGATTTCCTGAATGAGAGCCACCAAGAAGTATATTAGGTGCTCCTGCTATTGTATAAAGCCCTTCTTTTTTAGCCTTTTTTGCTATTTCAAGAGTTATTGGAAATTCACTTATTTTAGCTCCTAACCCCTTTACAAAATCTATTTTTTCAATACTATCATCATCATGGGAAGCTATTGATATATTATTTTCTCTTGCAAGCTTTGCCATATGCTCCATAGTTTCTATAGTAAGTTTTTCTTTATTTTGGCTTTCTGTTACAAGATTATCTATTTCTTCATCAGATATATTTTTATACCCTTTCATTGTTTTCTTGTAAATTTCAATATTTCTATATTGTCCCTGTCCTGGAGTATGGTCCATAAAGGATAGTAATTGTATTTTTCCATCTTTTATATACTCTTCAATTGTATCTACTTCATTTATGTTATCTAATTCAAATCTTGCATGAAATCTATGTCTTATAAGATGTCTTTCATTATGAGTTTTGTTTATAACATCTATAAGTTTTCTTACATTTTCCTTTTTTCTTATTGGTTTAACTTCAAATAAATCTTTTCCGTAAAAAGAAAGGGAGTGAAACATAGTTGTTATTCCTGTATTTATAAGAACTTTTTCTGTTTCTCTTATACTAAGTTCAAAATCCATAACACTTGTTGGTCTTGGAGAAGCCATATTTTCTATGTAATCTGAATGAATATCAATAAATCCTGGAGAAATATACCCTCCATTTGCATTAATAACATCCTTACCTTCCTTTGATATTACTCCTTCTCTTTCAATTGCCTTTATTTTATTATCTTCTATTAAAAGTTCATAACCTTCTAATATACTTTCTTCTGTAATTATTTTTCCATTAGTTAATAAGTACATATTTTTTATCCTCCTAAAGTAATGATTGTACTAATTGTTGAGTATATTCATGTTGAGGATCTTCTAAAATCTGATCTGTTAACCCTTCCTCTACAATTTTTCCATTAAGCATAACTATTGTTCTATCACAAAGCATTTTTATAACTCCTAAATCATGAGATACAACTATCATGCTTATTCCTCTTTCTCTTTGAAGCATTTTTATTAAATCTAAAACATTAGCTTGAACTGATAAATCCAATCCTGTTGTAACTTCATCAAGTAAAAGTATTGGAGGATTATTAGATAATGCTTTTGCAATTTGTACTCTTTGTTGCATTCCTCCAGAAAAGTTTTTAGGAGCTTCATACATTCTAAATAAAGGAATATTAACCTTTTTTAAAAGTTCTTCTGCTATATTTGTCATGTTTTTAACATTTCTATTATTAGCAGCTATAAGTTTTTCTGCTATATTTCCTATACATGAAAAGTCCATTTTTAGTCCTAATATAGGATTTTGATATACTTTTCCTAAAAGGTTATTTTTTATATATCTTTTTTGTTGAGAAGATTCTTCTAAAACATTTTTTTCTCCATTTTCATATTGCTTTATAAATACTTCTCCACTTGTTACATCTTTATCAAAATAAAGACTTTGCATCATTGTAGATTTTCCACTTCCACTTTCTCCTACTACTCCAAGAATTTCTCCCTCATAAACATCAAAAGATATATCTTGGCATGCATATACTGTTTTACACTTTGGGCAATAATTTTTTTCAAGCTTACTTGTTTTTAAATCTCTACAAAAATCACATCCATCCCCAAATTGTTTTCTTAAATTTCTTACTTTTAAAATAGGATTTTCAAAATTACTCACCCTTTTCAGCTCCCTTGTTATTTAATGTATGTAAGCAGTTACTTGTATCATTACATTGATAATATGTTTCACCTGTTTTTTCATCTACAAGCTCATCCATATAAACTCCTGTTTTTCCACAAAGTCTACATCTTTTTCCCTCAAAGTTTTCAGGTTCAAAAGGATAATCCTCAAAGGCTAATGAAACTACCTTTGTATGTGGAGGCACAGCATAAATTTTTTTCTCTCTTCCTGCTCCTAATAAAATTAATGCTTCAGAATCATTCATTTTATGATTATCAAACTTTGGAATTGGACTTGGTGCCATAACATATCTATCATTAACTAAAACTGGATGGTCTGCTCCTGTTGATATTGTTCCATATTTTATTATCTGTTCAAAAAGCATAAGCCATATTCCACTATATTCTTTTTCTCCATGAAGTCTTTTTGTTATAAATTCACTTGGTTCTACCCCTCTTAATGGTTCAGGTGTTGGAACTTGAAGTACTAAAATTTGTCCTTCTTTTAAAGGAACTTCTGGAATTCTATGTCTTGATTGAATTAATGTTGCCTTCGATGTATCTTCTGTTGTTTCTATTCCTGTTGTTTTATTTATAAGTTTCTTTATATTAACTGCATTTACTGATTCATCAGAGCCTTGGTCTATTACTTTTAATACATCCTTTTTTCCTATTAATGAAAGAGTAAGTTGAAGTCCCCCTGTTCCCCATCCTCTTCCTATAGGCATTTCTCTTGATGCAAATGGAACTTGATACCCAGGTATAGCCACTGCCTTTAAAGTAGTTCTTCTTATTTCTCTTTTTGAGCCTTCATCAAAAAAAGCAAAATTATACATCCTTTTCTCCCCCTTTACGAGTTTTACGTACACTATCTAATTCTGCTTGGAAAGTTACATAATGTGGTAGCTTTAAATGTGAAATAAATCCTGAAGATTCTACTGAATCTATACTTAAAAGTACAAATTCCTCATCTCCTGTTGGATACTTTTTATTCTTTCTATTTAAACAGTTATCTAATATACTCATAGATATTGCTTTACTCTCATTTTGTCCATAACATACGCCATAACCTATTTCAAAAGCTTTAACATTTTCTCCATTATTATTTTTTATTGTAGTTGGTATAAAACTTTCTACTTCTGTTATTTTTATTTCTCCAATATAATAATCTTCATCATCATTTTCTTCCTCAACAGGATTTCCAACATATAAAGGAAGATTTCCAACTCTAAGTTCTCCTACATTAGGATGGTCATCTAAACCTGATGTTCTTAGTGCAGAATAAGCTAGTGAATTAACTCCTCCAGTTTGTCCTCTTGTTAAGATTTGAAGCCTTTCACTTCTCTTTGTTGGAAACTCTAAACTTTTTTTAGTAATATCTATTGGTTCTTCATTATTATCTTCAAAATCTTCTATAAGATTTTGACTTCTTAAATATTCTAAAACCTTTGGAAGTTTTCTAAGATTAACTTCCTCTTTAGCTATAGTTTCCTTATTTTTAAAATCCTTTAGCCATTTTTTTGCATCCTCTTTACTTTCATTTAATAAATCAAAATCTATTAATCTATGGGTATAATCATAAGAAGCTCCTAGTATTTGTCCCCCTAAAATGTCTTTAAAAGAAGCTGATATTCTTCTTTCAACCCACATATTTTTAGAATCAGCTATTTTTGTATAATGCTTTCTTGGAAGAGTTGACCTATAAGCCCTTAAAAGAAATACAGCCTCTTCTATATTTCCTTCAGATTGTTTTATTGCCAAAGCTGCTAACTCTCTTGAATAAAGGCTTGCTTCTGACATAACTTGGTCTATAAGACCCCTCATTCCAGATAATATGTTTTTTACCTTTACTACTTTTCCACCTTTAAGTCTTTCATACTTTAATCTATTTATTGACTCTTCAATAGCTTTAGTTCCACCTTTTACTGCTACATAACCCATAAATACTAATCTTCCTTTCTATTTATTTTTGTTGTTCTTGGAAGAGAAACTACTCTATATTCTTTATCTATAAATATTCCATCTACTCCTAGTGGATATTCTTTGTTTTTTAAATTTCTTTCTTTTATCCAAGCATTACTTTCACCTATAGAGATACATTTTTTATCCTTTATTCCTGGTCCTGATAATTCTAACTTTCCATCATCATTAATAAATTCAACTTCTGATATTATTGTTGCTGATTTATTTGGATTTATTAATGTTCCAACCTTTGCTAAGCTATAAGCCTCTGCTAATTTTTTTTCTACTGCATCCTCTAAAACAAATACATAATCAGCTTCTTCTAAAGGCTTTTCCTTTGAATATGTTATTTCACTTATTAAATTTGAAACTTCCTCACTTTTTTCAGAAACAACATTAAATGAAACCTCTCCATCAAGAAGCATTAACATTATTAAAAAAGTTCCTCTATTAAAGTTTATTTCCATATCAACCTTTTCCTGTTCTTCTAATACTTCTATCTTTCCAGGTCTTGCCATGGAATTTAAAACTTTTCTATAAACACTTTGAATATCATGCACTAAATCCATATTAATCCCCCTAAACATCCATAGTACTAAAGTCGACTTTAGTTTCTAATATTTTTGATGCTTCTCTTTTTTCACAGGCCTCTATTTCTTTTTGAGCCTTTATTAAAATTTCTCTCCAAAATTCTAGTTCTTCTATATTTGCCTTATAAGCTCCATCTATAATAGCCAAATTCATTGCAAGTTCTTCATTTTCACCCTTTACTATTCCCATACCTAAAGCTCCATTTACATAAACCTTTGCTTCAGTTACTAAAACTTCTCCTAAATAAAAAAGTTCTTTTTGGGCTGTTTCTCTCATTTTTATCATTACTAATCCCTGATTTGGCTCTTCTATAACTTTAATTTCATACTTTTCTCTAACACTATCTGCTAACATTTTTGCTACTTTTTCATTACTTTTTATTAAAATTTCTGTCCTTTTCTTTCTATTCATCCTTATCCCTCCTACAACACAAATTATATCTTGGAGCCATGTTAACCACTTATAAGAGTAAGTTAAAAATGTAAATGAAAAGTAAAAAAAACTTGCCAAACTAACAATTAAAAATCATTAGTTGACAAGCTCTTTTTTTCATTATTCCTTTATTTTGTATTAAATATTAATTAATCTCGTACTTAAATTTATCTCCTCTATACATTGTTTGACTATATTCTAAAACTACTTTGGTTTTTTTATCTATACATTTACTTTCTAACTTCATTAAAGGAACAAGCTCTCCACAGTTTAAATAACTTCTTTCTTTTAATGTTGGATACACTATACTTAAAATACTTTTTTCTGTTATGTAGTCTGTATATCCATGTTCTTTATAATATTCAAATATTGAAGTTATAGTTTTACCATCTTCATATATATTAGGGAAAAATTTTTTATTTATATAGGAAATATGAATTGCTGTTGGCTCTCCATTTATTATTCTAAGCCTTCCTATTTTATAAATTTCATCTTCTCTTTTAGCCTTAAGCTCATTATAAATATATTTATTATAAGGTATCCTTTCACAAATTATATTCTTAGATTCTAATGTATATCCACTTTCTTTCATTTTCTTTGAAAAACTTTCTTTTCCTGATAATACAAGATTTATATGCTCATCTCTTTTTTTTAAATAACATCCTCTTCCTTGAAGTAAGTATACATATCCCATAGATTCTAGCCTATCATATACCTGACGTATTTTTATTCTTGAAACCTTATATTTATCTGCAAGTTCATTTGCAGAAGGAAGTTTTTCATCTACTTCATATCTACCTTCATTTATATCTAAAATAATATCATCCATTATTTTGCTTTCTGTAACATAATTTTTTTTAATACTTTCCACCTATAATCACCAATATTAATATTACTTTTTTAAACTTCTATATTTTCTTATAACAAGCATATCATAAACCTTATAAACAATATTCATTATAATATTATAATTAGGTTATATTTGTGTTATATTTTAAAATACTCTTTGAAAATCAATTTCTATATCATCTATTAAATTTTTATACAAAAAAACAGAGCTTAAGATTTCAACTTAAACTCTGCTAAAAGATATAATAACAATATTATTTTCCCCAAACTTCTTCTGCAATTTCTTTTACAAGTGCAAGCTTTGCCCATTGTTCTTTTTCTGTTAACTTATTACCAATTTCGCATGAAGCAAAACCACATTGTGGGCTAAGATAAAGTCTATCAAGAGGAATATATTTGCTAGCCTCTTTAATACGAGAAATAATAACATTCTTATCCTCTAATTTTGGTGATTTTGATGTAATCAAACCAAGAACTACCTTTTTATCTCCTGTAATAGCTTGTAAAGGCTCAAATCCACCTGAACGTTCATCGTCAAATTCAAGATAATAAGCATCTACATTTTCTCTTCCAAAAAGAGGTTCTGCAATTGGATCATAAGCTCCACTACTAAAATAAGCTGAATGATAATTTCCTCTACAAATATGAGTATTTATAACTAAATCTTCTGGTTTATTTTCAATAGCAAGGTTATTTACTTTTAATAACTTTTCTGTAATGTCTTTTAAATTTGCATTCTTTCCATAACGCTCTACACTACCTTCTGCAACTAAAACACCCCATGTACAATCATCAAGTTGAATATTTCTACATCCAGCTTCATATAAATCCTTAATTACTTTTCTATATGCCTTTGCAATATCATCAATTAGTTCCTCATCTGTAGGATAAAACTTTCTTGTTGTTTCAATATTAGCAGGAATAATCATTTGTTGGAAAAATTGTGCTGGTGCAGGAATAGTTTGCTTTGCAACAGTATTTTCATCTTCTAAAGCTTTAACAAATTTAAAATGTTCCACAAAAGGATGTTCTTTAGCTACAATTTTTCCTGAAAGCCAAGTATCATCAATTAATGCTGCTTCTCCATGAAATGAAACTCCTTTTTCAGTTTTTTTATGTTCAACACCATTAAATCCCCACATAAAATCAAGATGCCAAGTTGCTCTACGAAATTCTCCATCTGTAATTACATGATAACCTGCTTCTTTTTGCTTTTTTACAAGGTCAATAATAGCCTTATCCTCTACTTCTTTTAATTCCTTAGCTGTAATAGTACCAGCTTCAAAATCAGCTCTTGCCTTTTTTAAATAATCTGGTCTTAAAAAACTTCCTACATAATCATAACGAAAAGGTGTATTTGCCTTTGTCATATTTATCTCCTCCTAAAGTTTATATATCTTTTTATCTTCTTTTAAGTACATATAATTTTCAACACAATCCTATTGTATCTATATGAATCTTTGATGTAAAATACATAAAAATAGGAGTTTGATATAGTTTTAAGCTATATCAAGTTATTTTTCTAATACTATAAATTATTAAACCTATATATTGTAACTATATACATAATCATCCATTATAAAGCCATTTCCTATAGAATTTTTTTCTTCTCTTATTTTATGAAAACCTAATTTTTCATATGCATATATTGCACTATTATTCCTATTTACATTTAAAATTATAGAATTTAATCCTAACTCCCTTGCTTTAGTTACTACAAAGTTAAGCATTTTCTTTGATATTCCTTTTCCTCTTTCAGATTTAATTAAATAAAATTTACTTAAATATAATTCATTTTCACGAGGATAAAATGCTAAAAATCCTATTTTTCTTTTTGATTCATCACATACAAAATAATAGTTATATCCATTTTTTAATTGTTCACAAATAGCAGGAACTGATTGAAACATATTTAACATATAATCATTTTGTTTTTTTCCTATAATAGGGTCAAAATGTTCCCTAACAATAGAAGTAGCAAGATTAGACAGTTCCTCAATATCTTTTATTTCATTAATTAAAACTTTTTTAAATTCCATAAATATATCTCCTTAACCATTTACACCTTTTCATAATGCTGTTCCTCTCGTAGGAATAGTAAATTTACTCATATCATTTTTTTCAAGTTCTAATAGTTTAACTTTATTTTGAATGCCACCACCATAGCCAGTTAAACTGCCATTTGTTCCAACAACCCTATGGCAAAGAATAATTATACAAATAGGATATAAGTTTTTTTATACATCATAAAATCACCTCATTATTTTAAGTATAAAAAATTTGCCACCTTAATACTTTAAAGGTGGCAAATTAGTAACAAAGCCTTAATTTTTCTATGGCTTTATTCCTTAATTAACTTAACTATAGTTTCTGCATGTGGTGTATTTGGGAACATATCTTTAACTCTAGTTTTAATAATTTTATAGCCTTCACTTAAAAGAACTTTTAAATCATTTACTAAAGTTTTAGGGTTACATGAAACATAAATTATTTCCTTTGCATTAAATTTTATTACATATTCTAATGCTTTAGGATGTACTCCACTTCTTGGTGGGTCTAAAATAATTATATCTGGCTTATCCTTTATTGTTTTTATTATTTCTGCTACATCTCCAGCTAAAAATTTACAGTTATTTAAACCATTAAGCTTTGCATTTTCTTTTGCTGCTTCTACAGCTTCTTCAATTAGTTCTATTCCTATAACCTTTTTTGCCTTTGGTGCAACTATTTGCCCTATAGTTCCTGTACCACAATATAAATCAAATACTACTTTATTATCAGAGTTTCCCATATATTCTCTTACAATACTATATAAGCCCTCTGCTCCTTTAGTATTAGTTTGGAAAAATGAAAATGGTGATATTTTAAATTGTAAGCCAAGAAGTTCTTCTTGTATGTAATCTTTTCCATATAATAAATTTACCTTCTCAGGTATTACAGCATCTGAAAAAGAATTGTTTTCAGTATGTAGTATTGATACTATTTTTCCTTTATAATCTGCATTTTTTATTATTTCTTTGTATTCTGTTAGGTCAAAATCTATTTGTGTCGTTGTAACTAAATTTACTAAGATTTCTCCTGTATTTTTAGCTTTTCTTATAACAAGATGCCTTAGGTAGCCTTCTCTTTTCATTACCTTATAATAAGGTAAATTTTGTTTTCTAAAATATTCTATAGTTAATGATATTATTTTTCTAAAATCTTCATCTACTATTTGACACTTATCTACATTTATAATTCCAAAGGATTTATTTTTCATATGCATTCCCAATGTAAGTTCTCCACCCTTTTCCATATCTCCAAAGGTGAATTCCATTTTATTTCTATACTCCCATTGAAATTCACTACCTGTTACTCCTTCATATTCACCAGTTGTAACATTAGCTTTATTAAATAATTCCTTTACTTCTTGACCTAATAATTCAAGCTGCTTTTCATAAGTAAGATTTTGAGAAGAACATCCTCCACAAATGCCAAAAACAGGACACTTTGCTTCAATTTCATAATCAGCTTTTTCTTCTACTTCTAGCATTTTTACTTCTGCATAATCAGCTTTTTTTCTTTTAACTTTTCCCTTTATAATTTGACCTGGAAAAGAATTTTTTACATATATTGTTCTTTCCCCTTCTCTTCCAATCCCTATAGATGGGAATTCTGTTTTTTCTATTTTTACTAATATTTCGCTACCTTTTTTCATCAATTGCTCCTGAAATTTATATTATCTTATACGTGTAAAGCCTTCTTTCCAACACTCTTTTCTCCAATTGCGAAGTAAATTATGTTAGCTATAGCTAAAGCTATTACTCCAAAAGTTGCCCAATACTCCTTAACCATTTGGAATCCTATTAATCTTAATATTCCTTCAAATACAAGTAATAATACTAATCCCATTACTACTGCTAATACCTCATCTAAAATACTTGCTATTAATCTCTTTAACAAACCCCTTTTCCTCCTTAAAATCCTTGCAAAAAAATTTAAAGTTAATTATTATCTTCTTCATTGCTAGTAACAGTACTTGTACTAGCATTGTTACCATTTTTATTAGTAGTAAAATCAAACTTTTTAGTTTCTAATCTATAAACTATATAATCCTTTGAAACAACAAACTCTTCATATAGTCCATTTATATCATTTACTACTACCCCTTCACCTTTTTTGCTTTTTAATTTTTCTATAATCTGTTCATTGATTATCTCATAGTCTCTATCTTCTTCTTTTGTCATTATTGAAGAATATTCTGCTAATGAAGTTTCTCCAAAATCAAATTTTCCTTCTTTTAAGGCTTTTTCCCCATCAAAGTTTAAGACAAGCTTCATTATTATTTGTCCTTTAGATAAATCACTACCATAAGTTTTCATCCCAAAATATGCACTTTCAAGACGATTTTTTTCAGCATTTTCATTATCTAAATAGATATAGTTTTCATTTACTGTTTCTTCTTTTGTGTCTTTTACGTCTTCTTTTGTTTCATAATCTAGACCATAGTATCTATTTTTTTCTTCCACTTGACTTAAAAGAGACGCATACTTTTCCTTCAATTCATCCAGCGTTAAATTTGTAGCCCACTCTCCATTAAGATTGTCATACTTATTTTCACTGTTAATTGCTGTTGTAGTTTCATTTTTATTTTTCTCATCTTTATTATTAGAACATCCTATAAATGATGTTACTGAAATAATTCCTATTATTAAAGCTGAGATTATTTTTTTTGACATACGACCTCCTTAAATCACTATATATGAAAATTTCCACCTAACACCTATTAATTATAGCATTAATTTTTTAAATGTGAAATAATATTTAGTCATTATTTTAGATTGTAATATTTTCTTTAAACTTTTCAAATAACCCTTCTCCTATTCCAGTTACATTTTTTATTTCTTCAATAGTTTTAAAGTTTCCATTTTCTTCTCTATATTTTATTATAGCTTCTGCTTTTGAAGGTCCTATGCCAGAAAGAGAATCTAATTCTGCACTATTTGCTGTGTTTATATTTATTTTATTGTCTTTATTATTATTTATTGTTGAAGATATTATAGTTTCTCCTTCACTTTCTTCATCATTAATATTAGGTATTACTACCACTTCATGATTATTTAACTTTTCTGCTCTATTTATTTTGCTTAAATCTCCTTCTTCTGTTACTCCCCCTGCTATATTTATTAAATCTTCGATTATAGAATCTTCTTCAAGCCAATATATATCAGGTTTTTTAACTTCTCCTTTAATATCTACTACAATCTTTGTGCTTTCTTTTTCTTCTTTTTTGCTTATAACTTCCATAGATTCATTTTCTTCAACAAATATACTTTCATTATTATTTTTATTAAGCTTAGATTTTCCTCCAGTAAAATAAGATATTATAAAAAATAAAAATATAATTATTCCTATTAGTATTGTACCTATTGTTTTATAATTTTTCTTCATAAAAATACCTCTAAAAAATGTAATATACTATTTAGTATTAACAAAAATAAATAATATTATCCATATAGGTAGACTTTTATTTTAATTTTATATAGCTTTCTATTATTTTTTTTGTTAGAATATTATTTGTTGAATTAAATTAAAAAGAAGGTAAAAAAATGAATAAAAAAAGTTTAGGGATTTTTTCGACGTTTTTGTTAGTTATATTAATTTTAACTAACTTTAATTATAAAACAGCTTATGCTGACTCAACTCCTCCAGAGTTAAACTCTAAGGGAGTAGTTTTAATGGATGCTACAACTGGTGAAGTATTATATTCTAAGGAAGAAAATACTCAATACTACCCAGCATCAACAACAAAAGTTCTTACAGCATTAGTTGTTCTTGATAAAGTTAAAAATTTAGATGAGAAGGTTACTGTTGGGAAAAAACCACCTTTTGCAGATGGTACAAAAATTGGGCTTCGTGAAGGAGATACATTTACTGTAAGGGAGCTATTAACAATTCTTCTTCTTGCTTCTGATAATGTTGCAGCTGAAACCTTAGCTGAATATGTATCTGGAAGTTGTGAAGAATTTGCAAAGCTTATGAATGAAAAAGCAAAATCTATAGGTGCTGTAAATAGTAATTTTAAAAACCCAAGTGGTCTTCCAGATGAAGAGCATGTAACTACTCCTAAAGATTTAGCTACTATTATGAAAGAAGCTATTAAAAATGAAGAGTTTATGAAAATTTCAAATGAAACTTATATAGAATTACATAGTGTTATTGATAACTCCACCCTTGCTACAAGTAATCATAATTATATGCTTCTTCCTAAATCATCATATTATTATGAATATTCAATATCAGCTAAAAAAGGCTATACAATAGCTGCTGGTTTTACAAATGTTGCTGCTGCTCAAAAAGATGGTCTTACTCTTGTAGCTTCTTTCTTAAATGGGGAAGATATTAATAAGGTATATAGTGATGTAAAAAATATATTTAATTATGGTTTTGAAAACTTTAAGCGAGTAAAATTATATAGTGAAGGTGACCAAGTTGGTTCTTTTAAACTTGAAGATGGGACAACTGTTCCTTTACTTGTATCAAGTGATGTATATCACACTATTAAAAATGCTGAAACTACTACTATTGAAACTGCTACTGCTACTAAAACTAATGAAAATGTAGATAGTAAATTAGAATTTTCTACACCTAAAGGTTATGACAAAAAATCCTTTAAGCGTGGTGATATACTAACAACAGCTAAGGTAATGGTAAATGGAGAAGAAGTTGAAACTATTGATTTAGCAAGTGGTATTTCAAGAGAATATACTTCTCCTGTGGAAGTAGTTGCAAAATCTGCTTCTTCAATGTTTTTTTATGTTAAAATTATTGCCTTTATTTTAGCTATAATAGTTATATATTTACTTTTAACAAGAAAAAAAAGATTATTTAAAAAGAAACATAAACGCTCCATTCAATTAATTAATGAAGCTAAGAAAAAGAGATAGAATTTTGCTATCTCTTTTATAGTTTATTTATTAAATTTAATATATCCTCTGGTAATTCTGCCCTTAATGATAATTTTTCTTTAGTTCTTGGTGATTTAAAGTCTAATCCATAAGCATGAAGTGCCTGTCTTGGAATTAATTCTTTTTCCTCTTCACCATATCCATATAAAGTATCTCCATAAATAGGATGACCTATATGACTTAAATGAACTCTTATTTGATGAGTTCTTCCTGTTTCTAATAAACATTCTACTAAGGTTGCATCTTTAAATTTCTTTACTACTTTATAATGAGTTATACTTCTTTGTCCTCTTTCATCAATAATTCTTTTAAATATTGATTCTTCATCTTCAGGTTTAAATATAGGAAGGTCTATTGTTCCCTCTTCTTTTTGAAGATGTCCATGAACTACTGCTAAATATCTTTTTTCTAAATGATTTAATTGCATTTCCTTTGATAAAGCCATATGAGCATATTGGTTTTTTGCTATTATTATAAGTCCTGAAGTATCCATATCTAACCTACTTACAAGTCTTACTATACAATTTTGATTAGTTTCATTAAAGTAATATAAAACCCCATTTGCTAAAGTTCCTGTTGGATATCCTCTTGTAGGATGTACTACTGTATATGGAGGCTTATTTAAAACTAAAATATCTTCATCTTCATAAACTATATTAAGCTCCATTTTTTCTGGGATAATATTTTGGCTTTCTACTCTTTCAAGTTTTACTTCTACAATATCTCCAGTATGAAGTACTTTTCTCATTCTTACTGCTTCTTTATTAACAAAGATTCTTTTTTCTATAGCAGCTCTTCTAATAAGCCTACTTGATAATTCAAGCTCTTCTTTTAAAAATTCTCTTATTACTATACCATCATACTTTTCTTCAACCTTTTTTTCTAAAGTACTCATTATTTTCTCCTATTTATTATAATTATCACCTAAGATAATAATAACATCATAACCTTTGTATTTTTCATCATCTGGTATTTCAGTAGTTGTTTTCATATCTCCTAAGGTTTCTTTAATAAGCTCAAAATAGCTTTTATCTTTAGCCATTATTATGCTCTTTTTTCTTAAGTCTCCATTTCCTACTTCAACAGAGCTAAAGCCATCTTTTTCTAAAATTCCTTTTGCTCTTCCTGCAAGGCCTGTTCTATTAGTTCCATTTTCCACAAGAATTTTAATACTTGGCTTTTCTACACTTTGTTCAATAGGCTCTCCACCTTTTAAAGCTTCATATAACTCTAAATTTTTATTTTCATCAACAACCACATAAGATAATCCACCTATCATTTGAGGCTCTCCTTGAAGAGTTGTAATTTTAGTTTCTGAAGACATTATTTTTAAGCCATATTTAATCATGGCATTTCCTGGCATATTAGTATCAATATTTTCTGCTATACAATTTAATATTTTATTAGCTTTAAATATAGTTGTAGGGCTTTTTAATTTATCTATAACCTTATTTATAAACTTGTGTTGATTTTCTATTCTACCTAAATCACCTGTAGCAAGTCCTGTACCATCATTATTTTTTCTCCATCTAAAAAATTCCTCTGCTTTTTCTCCATCTAATAAAACAGTAGTTCCTTTTTTAAAGTTTATATGAAGATTTTGACCATCATCATCATAAAACATATCCTGTTCTATATCCATTTCAACTCCACCTATAGCATCTATAATGCCTCTAAAAGCTTCATAGTCTATTTTCACAAGATAATTAATATTTATAGGAAGAAGTTCTTCAACTACTGAAACTACTTTTGAATCTCCTCCCATAGGATATGCTGCATTAATTTTATACCTACTTCCATTTTCATTAATTAATGTATCTCTTGGTATTGATACTATTGTTGTATTTTTATTTGATGGATTATAGCTTATAAGAAGCATGGTATCTGTCCTTTTTATTGATTCATTTCCTTGATTATCTACATCTCCTATGTCAAGACCTAACACTAGTATATTTACTACATCATTCCTACTTGGTGTTATAGCTTCTATAGAACAATTATTTTTTATTTTAGAAAAAAATCCTATTGCTGTTGAAGCTATAAAAATAATAAATAATGCTAAAATACCACATACACCTATTAGCATTTTCTTTTTTAAAGGCATTTTAAATTTTCTTTTCTTTTTATTTTGATAAGCCTTTGAGTTTTTAATATTTTCAGGTCTTCTTTTATTAGAAGTGTTTCCATTTTTCTCTGAATTAACTCTTCTAGAAGAAGAAGTTCTTCTTCTACTATTATGATTTATATTTTTCTTTGATGTTCTTACTCTTCTTTCATAATTGTTATCAGAACCTCTTAATGCTTCTTCTCTAGCCCTTCTTGCTTTTCTTCTTCTAATTGCTTCTATCTCTTCTGGTGTTCTTTTTCTTTTCCCATCCATCTAAAAAACCATCCCCTTTAAATCTTAATTTATTAAAGAGTTTCTTGCCTTTATAGTATTTAAATCAATTAAACTTCCCTTTTTAAGCAAAAATTTAATTGTTTGAGTTAAGCCCATAAGCACACCTTTATTTAAATTTTCTAGTGTAACTTTTCTAAGTTCCTCAACACCATCAAAGTCTCTTGAAGGTTCAATCATATCTGCAATATAAATTATTTTTTCTAGTTTAGTCATATTTTCTTTTCCTGTAGTATGCCATCTTATAGCACTTAAAATTTCTTCATCTTCTATTTTAAGTTCCTTTTTTGTAACTATAGGACCTAATATACTATGCCATATACTTGGAGAATTCTCTTCATCTTCAGTTAAAATTATATTATTTTCCTTCATAATTTCTAACATTTCTGTTTTAGGTATATTTTTTGCAATATCATGACATAAAGCTGCCATTTCTGCCTTTTCTTCAGATACACCATTTATTTTAGCTAATTTTTTTGCTTCTTCTATTACCCCTAAGGTATGTATAAATCTATTCTCTTTTAGATTTTTCTTAACATATTCATAAGCTTCTTCTAAAGAAGTCATATTGTATCACTCCTTATATAACCCTTCTTTTTGTATTATATTTAATACATTTTTTGAAAGAAGATTATCTACCTTTTTTCCATCCCTAATTTTTTCTCTTATCATTGTAGAGGATATATTTGGACTATTAACATGAATAAGTATTACTTTTTTATTATACTTTTCTTCAATTTTCATTTTTTGAGCTTTAAGTTTTTTTTCATCATAACCTGGTCTTGTAAAAACTACGAATTCACAAGCATTAAAAATTCTATTTACTCCATTCCACATTTCTAAATCCATTAAACAATCTGCTCCTGTAATAAAAAACACTTGTCTGTTTGGAGCTTTAAAATTCTCTACTGTTAGATATGTGTAGCTCATACCTTTTTTTTTAATTTCATAATCTGAAACCTCAAAATAATCTATTCCTTTTATAGCTTCTTTCACCATTTCAAGCCTTAAGGAAGCCTTTGTAACCTTTTTATTTATCTTAAGAGGTTGACTTCCTGCTGGCATAAATAGAACCTTATCAAGGTTTAATTGTCTCTTTGCTTCTTCTGCTATATATATATGTGCTAGATGAATAGGATCAAAGGTTCCACCCATTATTCCTAGCTTTTCCATACCTATCTACCAGGTATCTCTATTTTAGGATTTTTCTTAGATTGCTTATATAAAACAATTTTACTTCCTATTGCTTGAATTCCTTCTGCACCAACTTTACTACATATATAATCTGATGCTTCTCTTGTTTCAAGTCCACTATTTTCTAATACCTTTATTTTTATTAATTCTCTTTTTTCTAATGCTTCTTCTACTTGCTTTAAAAATGTTTCTTCTATTCCATTTTTACCAATTTGAAATATTGGTGATAAATCATTAGCTAATCTTCTTAAATATGCTCTTTCTTTTCCTGTTAGCATTTACTCAACTGCTACTTAAAATGTAATCAAATATAAACATTTTAAGAATTTTACTGTTTCAACGTATCTGTTTTGGCAATGAATAACTTCAAAGCTACTTACATTTGATATAATACTTCACAGTCGTAAATTCCCCACTAGCCATGGGTACATATTTAGATAAATGTTTATTCTTCATCATTCCTTTTACATTTAAATCTTCAATAGTAATAAACTTTGGTTTTTGGTTTATTATATTTGAAATTGTTTTGTTAACATAATCAGTTCTTATATTGTCTAATTTATGATGAAGTTTTTGTACCTTAACTATTTGTTTTTTTATATTTGATTTAGTAGCAGTTACTCCTTTCTTTTTTAAATTTTCATATTTTTTTGAGAGTTTTTTCTTCTCTCTTTTTAATTTCTTTTCTATTTTTCTTATTTTTTCTGTTTTATTTATATTTTTATATTTTTCACCATTTGAACATATTGCAAAATCCTTTAAACCTAAATCTATACCTATTCCTTCATTTGTATTTTTAGAAACAATGGGCATATGAACATCAATAACAACTGATACATATACTTTAACTTCATTATTAATATACTTATCAAAATCATTAGCAGACATAAATGCTTTTTCTTTAGGGATTAAGTCTTGTTTATATAACTCATACAATTCTTTATTTTTTGCCATGTATGAATTGTAAAGCTATCTGCATATACTAATAGATTGATTAATTTTCTGAATTTGTTTTTTTGCTAACTTTATCTCTGTTTTGTATGCTCTTTTCAAAACCTTTATATTCTCCTTAATTACATTTTCAATTAAAATTATTATTTACATATAATTTTAATATTATTCAAAAGTTTTTCTAGCATTATCTTTCTAATGTTAATACAAATATATTTAAAAGTTCTGCAAATTCTTTAGGTTTATAATTTTTACAAAAACATAATTATCTCAATTACGTTATATTACATTTGGTTATGTTTGAGTATACTTTTAATAACTATATAAAACCTCCTATAATACATATTCAAATTCAAAATCATTAAGTCTTACCATGTCGCCGTCTTCAATTCCCATTTCTCTAAGTTCACTTAATACTCCCTTATTATTTAATACCTTATGGAAGTATCTTAAAGAATCTGCATCATTTACATTAACAGCACTTAATAATCTATCTACAAATGAACCTTCTACAATATAAGTATTTGTACCTTCTTCATTTGGCTCAATTCTAATTTCATAAGTAAATTTCTTATCTTCTGGTATATATCTTTCTTCATCAGAAATAATAAGGTCTGTTACTGGAATATCTTGAAGCATTCTTGCAGCTTCTTTTATTACAGCATCTACATTCTCTCTTGTAGCAGCTGACATTTTATATACCTTATCAAAACCTAATTCATTTACCTTTTTCTTAAAGTCTTCAAATACCTGTTCATCATAAAGCATATCACACTTATTAGCTACAACTATTTGAGGTCTATCCCATAATTTTATAGAATATTTTTTAAGTTCTTCATTTATTGTAACAAAGTCTTCAAAAGGGTCTCTTCCTTCTAAACCTGATATATCAACAATATGAATTAAAAGTCTTGTTCTTTCAACATGTCTTAAGAATTGAATTCCTAAGCCTACACCTTCTGCTGCCCCTTCAATTATTCCTGGAATATCTGCCATAACAAAAGCTGGAGCCCCTTCTGGTTTAACTACCCCTAAGTTTGGTCTTATTGTTGTAAAGTGATAGTTTGCTATCTTTGGCTTAGCTGCTGTTGTCATTGATAAAAATGTTGATTTTCCTACATTAGGGAAACCTAATAATCCAACATCTGCAAGAAGCTTTAACTCTAAAATAACAAACATTTCTTCCCCAGGCATTCCTGGTTCAGCAAAATGAGGTGCCTGTCTTGTTGGAGTAACAAATTTAACATTTCCCTTTCCACCTTTTCCACCTTTTAAGAATTTAAATTCATCATCTTTATGAGAAAGGTCTGCAATAATTTTATTTGTTGAAGCTTCTCTAATTATTGTACCTAATGGTACATTTATAACAAGGTCCTCTCCATCTTTTCCATAACATTTTGATGTTCCACCATTAACACCATCTTCTGCTACATATTTTTTCTTATACTTAAAATCAAGAAGAGTTGTCATTCCTGTATCTACCTTAAATACAATGCTACCTCCTCTTCCTCCATCTCCACCATCTGGTCCTCCAAGAGGTACATACTTTTCTCTTCTAAAGGAAATTGCTCCGTCCCCTCCTTTACCAGATTTTATAAAAATTCTAGCCTTATCTATAAACATATTTTCACCTTCTCTTTTACAAAAACTCTTTTCTTTATAGTGTTACCAAATCTGTGTACACTTATTATATCATCTATAAAAAATTTATCATTTAAATTTTTATTAATATTTACATATTTATATATAATATTCTATTTTCTTTAAATACTTAAAAAAGCATCCTTAAAACCTAAGGATGCTTAATTATAAGAATAAATTATTCAGCTATTTCTTCAACGTCTACTGGGTAAACACTTGCTTTTTTCTTATCCTTACCTACTCTTTCAAACTTAACAACTCCGTCAATTTTTGCGAATAGAGTATCGTCTTTACCTTTTCCAACATTTTCACCTGGGTGAATCTTAGTTCCTCTTTGTCTAACTATAATATTTCCAGCTAAAACAAATTGTCCATCAGCAGATTTAACACCAAGTCTCTTTGATTCAGAGTCTCTTCCGTTCTTAGAAGAACCCATCCCTTTCTTATGAGCGAATAATTGAAGGTTCATTAATAACATGGTCTACACCTCCTCTTTTAATAAAATTATATATTCTTTACGTTTTTTAATTCCAAACATTTCATCCAAGCTTAAAATTACACTTTCTAAGCTCTTTTCAAAAGTTTTTAAGATAACTTGAGCTTTCTCTATTTCTTCACCATTAAAACCGTCAAGATTTAAAGAAAGATATCCATCTGAAATTTCATAATTTACATTAAGTTTTAAAACTTCATCTAAACCAATTATAGCACTCTGAGATAAAACTGATACAGAATTACATACCATATCATAAGCTTCTCCTGCTATTATAGCCTCTCTATTAATAAGAGCATGACTATTTATTTCATAGGATAAAATATTTTCTTGATTAGATCTAATTTTAACTTCTATCATAAGAATTAAGCTTCGATCTTTTCGATTTGAATCTTAGTATAAGGTTGTCTGTGACCATTCTTTCTTCTGTAGTCTTTCTTTCTCTTATACTTGAAAACTATAACCTTCTTAGCCTTTCCTTGAGCTACAACTTTAGCTGTAACTTTAGCTCCTTCAACTACTGGAGTTCCAACCTTTAAAGTTTCTCCTCCAACAGCTAAAACTTCTGTTAATTCAACTGTTGAATCAACTTCAGCGTCTAGCTTTTCAACGAAAAGAACGTCTCCTTCTTGAACTCTGTATTGTTTTCCACCTGTCTTAACTACTGCGTACATTATTAAAAACACCTCCTCATAACGGACTCGCCACTATTGGTACAAATCTCTAAAATTTGTTTTGTAAAAAACCATTCCGTGAGCGGTTTACCAAAGTATTGTATCATGTTTTAATATTATTGTAAAGAAAAATTTTAATTAAAACTACTCTAATTCAACCTTTCCATTTCTTATCTTTACCTTATAACCATTAAGAGCACCCATGGTCTTAGAATTATAAAGATACCAATATTTTTCATCAAACTTAACATAAATATATTCTGTCTGTTCACCTAGCATACTCACTCCACCTTTTCCTCCAGAATATAATTCTGTTCCTATAGGGAATCCATTTGATTGACTATCTATTAATGGTTTAGTAAATAAAGGTACCTTACTTTCTACTTTACCTAAATATTCTCCAACATTCTCTGAAGTTTCCCCTGTTATTATATATAAGTTTCCATTATACTTAATATAAGTATATCCATCTGAGTTATTTATATATACAAATAAAGAGATTCCTATTATTAAAATTCCTCCAACTAGTTTGAAAGTTTTTTTGTTTTTCTTTATTTCCTCTTCTGATTCTGTTAGGTCTTTTGAAATAAAAAATTCTAGTATCATAAGAATTATTGCTAAAATAATAAATATTATTGGCTCTATAATGTAGTTATTCCCAATTAGTCCTAAAATAATAGACCTTATAGAATCAAAGGATATAATAACAAACAGTATAACAATTGATACAATAGCTAATATTTTCTTCTTTTCTGAACTTAACTTAAAATAAATTGTTGAAAAACATAAACATATCATATATACTAATAAGCACAATCCAAATTTAAATATATAATCCATAAATATATTGGTAAGTTTTGGTAAATACAATCCCTTTTCATATACCTTTTCAAAAAGAGTATGATTATAACCAAGATAAGCAATTGAAAATTTAGAAAACAAATGATATATTCCCTTTAATATAAATTTTAATATTAAATCTATACTTGACATAGTAATTGAAATAAAAATTCCACTTTTTATAGTTCCTTCTATAAACTTGTTTCTTGATATATTATTCCCTTGAGAAAATTTAAAAGCTGGTTTTAGTATTGTTAATGCTATAATTCCAACAAAAGCTATAGTGCTTGAATCTGTACCACTTGTTGTTCCACTAACCCCTTTTAAAAAACAACCTAAGATTTTAATTGTTATTATTATAAAAAAATATATACCATAAAAAATCATCATAGGTTTTAAAATTTTACTAAGTTCATATTTACAAACCCTATTTTCAAGCTTCATTTTCTTCACCTCTTTCTTTAAATTTACTTTTAACTTATTAATAAAACCTTGCAACAATTAATGTTATAACTACAATCTTTTTTTGTTAATATAAGTCATAGATTCTTGTAAATTCTTACTTATTAAAAATTCTAGTATTATTAATATTCCGCATAAAATAATTAACAATAAAATACCTTCTATTGGAATAATGCCATATCCAGTTGATGATGCAAATACTTCTATTAAATTTGTAATTAGAAATATAATCACAAACAATCCAACTACCCAAATTTTTTTAATTTCATTACTTAACTTCAAATATATTGTTGAAAATAACAAAAATGTAATATAGATTAAAAAATATACTAAAGAAATGTATATCCATGAAGCTACTAAATTTTTAATTATATTCAAAAGTGTACCTTCAATAAAATTTTGAAAAAAAACCTCATACATATTAAAACTGTTAGAAAAAAGTGAAAATATTTTTATTAAAATAATATCTATAGCTGATAATATTGAAGATATTAAAATCCCGCTTTCTAAAGTTCCCTTTATAAAGTTTTTTCTTGAAATATTGTTTATTTTAGAAAAATAGAAATCTCCTTTAAATCTTAATAAAGGTTGTGATGCTAAAAAAATCATAGTCACAAAATTTACTTCTTCATTTATTTCTAATGATGTGCCTTTAGTTGTTATTACTGCTAAAATAAAAAATATCAATAATGCTCCATAATATAAAAGAGCATATTTTAAAACATTACTTGTTTCATACTTACAAATTCTTTTATCCATCTATCTCTCCCCCTTATTAGTTAAGCTAATAAATAATTTTTGAAGCTCCACCTTTTCTAAATTAAGTCCTAATGCTTTTATTTTTGATAAATCCTTTTCACCTAAAATTATTACTTTTTCAAAGGATGCCATTTCTTCAATAGAAACTACATCATCTTTTTTTACACATTCTCTTAAATATTCTTTAACAACATGGCTTTTTCCAGTTATTGAATATACAGATGATAATATTTTTTCTACTTCTCCACTTTTAATAACTTGTCCATCTTTTAAAATAATAACTTCTTCAATAATATTCGCTATTTCTTCTATTAAGTGAGTTGCTATTATAATTGTTTTCTCTGTCTTTTCATAAAATTTTAAAAGTTCTTTGTAAAATAACTCTCTATAATTTACATCAAGACCAAGAACAGGTTCATCAAAACATAATATTTCTGCTCCTGAAGAAAGGGCAAGTATTATTTTTAAAATGGAACTATATCCTGTAGATAATTCTTTGATTTTTTTATTTATATCTAAATTAAATTCTTTACTTAAATTTAGTGCATAATCCATATTAAAATTTTTATAAAATTCTTTTGTCCACTTAAATATTTTTGATATTTTCATATCCTCTTCAAAATAATTTTTTTCTTCCATTAAGTAAATCTTTGAAAGGGCTTCTTGATTTTCATATACGTTTTCTCCATCTATAAGAATTTCTCCACTAGTTAACACTTCTCTATTATTTATTAGTCTTAAAAGAGTTGTTTTTCCTACGCCATTTCTTCCAAGTAATCCATATATTTTTCCACCATTAATTTTTAAGGAAATATTTTTTATAACCTCTTTATCTTTAAAGCTTTTATTTACATTTTTAAACTCTATATTACTCATTTTTCTCACCTCTTTTTATCATGTTTATTATCTCTTCTTTTGATATTTTAAGTCTTTTTGCTTCTTCAATTAAATTAACAATATAATTATCATAAAACTCATTTTTTCTTCTTATTCTTAACATTTCCTTTGCTCCCTTTACAACAAACATTCCCAATCCTCTTTTTTTATAGATAACTCCTTCATTTACCAAAATATCAAAGCCTTTTCTTATAGTAGCTGGATTAATTTTATAATTTAATGAAATTTCTGTTGTAGAAGGAATTTGACTTTCCTCTTCATATATTCCATTTAAAATTCCATCTTCTATTGCATTTGCTATTTGAATATAAATTGGACTTTCATCATTAAAATTCATTTTCTCACCTTCTTTGTTAATTAGTTAGTTGCTTGTGTAACTAACTATATACGATTTAGTTATTTTTGTCAATAGTTTAAACAAATATTTCTAATTTTTTTAATTTCTTATATAAAAATAAGTGACTAAAAAATAGCCACTTAAAACAGTCTTTTATATACACACTCTTACAAATCTTTTAAACTTTCCTTTACATACAAAGGAACTTTCAATTATATTAAATCCTGCAGATTTTATATATTCATCCATATCTTCAAAGGTTATTAAAACTAATTTATTTGTAATATTTCTTGAATAATTAATTATATCTGTTTGTTCCTTTAGTGTAGTTGGAGTAAATAATCCATAAGGGAGGTCTATTATTGCCGCATCATATTTTTCTTTTATATGACGCATATCTTTACAAGTAATACAATCATCATATCCAAAAAATTTCAAATTCTTCTTTGCATCCTTTGCAACAGGTAATCTAAGTTCCACTCCTTTAACATCTATCCCCATTGAAAGTCCTTCAATAACTACTGTTCCTACCCCACAACAAGGGTCAATAAGCTTTGTATTTAAATTATCACAAACTGCTATATTTACTAATGCCCTTGCAATTCTTCCACTTAAAGAATTTGAATAAGAACAAGGTTTACTATCATGTATATGCCATTTAAAATCATTTTTTTCATACTCACCTAAAAACCATTTATTATTTATACAAATTACTCCTAAAATTATTTTAGGCTCTTTCATATCTGGCTCTCCATTAACTACAAGACCTATTTCTCTCATAGCATTTAATCTTTCCTTATAAGGAATTTCATTTTCATCTAATCTTATATAGGAAACCTTAAAATCATCATAGGATAAATTATCTTTTTTTATATTTTCAATAATCATATTTAAAGATTCTTCTTCATATATTATCTTTAGACATTCTTTTATAAAAGGACTTCTTGTTGGTGTAATATATTTCTTAGAAAAAAAAGTTTTCCCTTCTAATTCTAAATTAAACAAAGATTTAATTTCTAATTTACATAATTCTTTTTCATATTGAGGATAATTTACTACATAAAAATACTTATTTTCTTTACTCATTACTTCTTCTCCAATTTATTTATTACTTTTATCTTAAAATATTTCTTTTTATTCCAAATTATATTATAATATTTAAAAGTTTTCTTTTTTAATTTTTAAATTAATATATGCTTTTTAAATTATATCATAAATATATAACAAAATTATTTTAATATTTTTAGGTTAATTATTTAGTTTTCAGAAAATTGTGATATAATTTATAATATATTTACCAACTTACTTACTAGGGAGATGATTAAAATGATATTAGCAGAAATGGATAAAATTTATTCAACATTAAATGACGAAGGCTTTAGCTTATCTAGTGCTTCATATGAAAAGGATGATTATCATGTTTTTTATAAAAGTGGGTTAGTTCTTACAATGGACCTTTCTACTCCAAAGGTAGATGCAACTATGATGTATTTTGATTCTAATGGTGAATTTGTATCTTATACTTATGACTTAGCTACTCCAGAATCTTTTGAAGACCTTTTAGAACATGTTTTAAATGTAATTGAAACAAATAGTATGAAATTAAAATGGGACCTTAACCTTTATGAAATAATTCATTTAGATAAATTAATCTTTGTTTCAAAAAAAGACTTAGAAAAAACTTCTTCAGAGGATAATTTGGACAATCTTAAAATTGAAAGAATTATGAACTTTGACAGACCTTTATTTAACATGATAGTTGGTTTTGGTGATGATAAAAATAAATTTACTCTTTTATATGATAAACTTTCTAATGAAGGATTTAAAATAATGCTTATAGAAAGAAGTAATACAGGAATAGCTAACATAACTAGAGCTTTATTTAGAAAAGATGGTGTTTTAATTGTTTTATTCTATGAAGAATCAGGAGTTATTCTTTGTGGAAATATCTATTTTGAAACAAGTAAACCTATAAGTGATAACTTATATATAGATGATGATAATATTTTAAATAAATTTGATTTAGATGAAAATAATAACTCTAAAGACTCTATTCTTTATAAAGTAAAATTCTCTGAAACAACTTTAAAAACTGTTTTATACTTAATGAATAGCACTGATATTATACATCCTAAAATGTGTAAAGGAGCTTATGAAAGCATAAACTTAGTTAATAGTACAACTTATCTTGCAAACAAATATCATAAGCATTTAAAATCTATTGCTAATGAATTATCTAATGAAGATTTAGAAGCTTTAGGTATGAAATAAAAAAATTCGGGTTCTTGTTTTAAGAACTCGAATTTTTTATTTAATTAAAGTTTTAATGGTATAAATACTTTTTCTTTATTATAATCAGTAATATATCCACCTATGTTATAAACTTCTTTTAAAAGGTTCATATTTATAACCTTTTCTGATTTTCCAGATTCTATTATTTTTCCTTTTTTCATTATTATAATATTATCACTATATTTAAGGGCCTGATTTATATCATGAAGTACCATTAAAACAGTAAGATTTTCTTCTTTATTTAGTTTTTTTACTAATTCTAAAACTTCTACTTGATGATATATATCAAGATATGTTGTTGGTTCATCAAGAAATAATATTTCACTCTTTTGAGCAAGTGCCATAGCAATAAATACCCTTTGTCTTTCTCCACCTGATAGGCTCATAACAGCTTTGCTTTTTAAGTTTTTAAGTCCAGTTTTTTCTATTGCCCAATTTATTATTTCTTCATCTTCTTTAGAATTACCTTGAAAATATTTCTTATGTGGAATTCTTCCATAGGACACAACTTCCTCTACTGTAATATCAGAAGGAATGGAATTTTGTTGATGAACAACTGCTATTTTTTTAGCTATATCTTTATATTTTAAAGAATTTATATTCTTATTATCTATTAATATCTTTCCATTACTTCCTTTATTTAAACCACAAAGTAAACTTAAAAGAGTAGATTTTCCACTTCCATTAGGTCCTAAAATTGTTGTTATTTTTTCTTTTTCTATATTAACATTTAACCCTTTTATAAATTCTTCACCCTTTTTATAGGAAAAACTTAAGTTATCAGCTTTTATCACTTTAAATCCCTCCTTCTTAAAAGAAATAAGAAAAATGGTGCTCCAAATATACAAGTTAAAACTCCAACTGGTATTTCATAAGGTCTTATAACCATTCTTCCAATTGTATCACATATTAAGACAAGAATAGAACCCATAATTCCTGCAAAGGGAATTAAATATTTATGGTCAGAGCCTATTATCATTCTACATATATGAGGTACAACTAATCCAACAAAGGATATAAGTCCTCCTATAGAAGTTGAAACTCCTGCTAAAAATACTGCTATTATAGTAACTAAAATCATATAAATTTCAGTATTAAATCCAAGGCTTTTTGTATTTTTATTTCCAAGAACAAGTATATTACATATTTTACTTAATAAAAGAGCTGATATTATCCCTATTAATGAATAAAAAATTAAAATATGTACACTACTCCAATTAACTGTTTCTAAACTTCCAAGAAGCCATTTTTGAATATTTGAAGCTCCAAGACCTGATTTTATAGTCATCATTGATGATAATCCAGAAAAAAGTGCATTACAACAAGCTCCAGCTAAAACAATTCTTATAGGTGATAATCCATTTTTATATGCCATAAAATATATTATTGCACAACATAATAACCCACCTAAAAATCCAAATAAAGGTCTAAAGCCTATTATTTGTGGCATAAAAACCATAAAAAAGACAGTTGTCATAGAAGCACCTGAAGATATTCCTGTTACATAAGGGTCTGCTAAAGGATTTCTTATAACAGCTTGAAGGAGTACCCCTGCAATAGAAAGATTTGCTCCTATAAGAATTCCTGCAATAACTCTTGGCATTCTTAAATCTTTTATAATTCCTATATTTCCTTCATTATTTCCAAAAAACATTCCATCTATAAGTTCTTTAAAAGTAATTTCTATACTTCCTATCTTTAAAGAAATAAACATTGATACTATAAGAATAATAAATACTAAAAATATAATTAAAATTTTTGACTTTTTCATTTTATTCCTCATTATGAACAATATCTTTTAAAATATCTAATCCTTCTATAACCTTTAGGTTTGCACTCATTCCAAAATAATTATTATCTAAATAAATTACCTTCCCTTCCTTAACTGCCTTTATATTTTGCCATGTAGCATCTGATGCCATTTCCTTTTCTAATGCTTTTTTAGTTTCCTCTGGCATAGCATGTGTCATAACTAAAATCTTTTCTGGATTAAGCTTTGTTAATTCTTCTTTGTTATATGTAACAAAAGGCATACTACTATCTTGAACTAAATTGTTTCCTCCAACAAGTTCAACTAAACTTCCAATATAAGAAGAAGGGGTTGCTATCATAGTAGAGCCAGGTGCTGCAAATAAAACTAAAACATCTGTACTTTCTGAAGAATTTGAAACATTTTTTTCTTTTTCTTCTATTTGAGATATTAACTCTTTAGCCTTTTCATTTTTATTAAATCTTTCTCCTAAAGTTTTTATTGTTTCTTTTAATCCTTCTAAACTGCTTAAAGAGAAAAATTCACTTTTAATATTATTATCTTCAAAAAGCTTTATATAATCTGAGCCTAATGTATCTACAGAAACAACTATATCTGGATTTAAAGATTTTATTATTTCTAAATCTGGGCTCATAGGATTTCCAACTTCTACTGCATCTTTTGTGCTTTCTGGTAATTCATAAGAAGTTGAAGGAACTCCTGAAACCTTAATTTGTAAAGCATCTAAAATTTCAGTTAGAGCAACTGAAGTTGAAACTACAACTTCACTTTGCTCCTCTTCTATTATATTATCTTCACTATTTTCTTCTTCAGATTTTGTAATATTATTTTCAGAAGACACCTTATTATCTTCTTTCTTATTAGAATTTCCACAACCTACAAGTGAAAAAGTTATTATTGCTAAAAATATTATTAATAAATTTTTTTTAAATTTCATTTTTTTCTCCAGCCTTTTTCTTTCTAGAAGCTACTAAAACTCCAGCAGAACCAATAGACATTAGCCCTAATAAAGCTACAAATGAAAAGCTTGTATTATCTGATGTTTTTGGTACCTCTATTGTATAATCTTTTATAAATGTTAAAGTATCTTTTAGTAACTTAATATCAAATTCTACATCTCTACCCATTGGTACTATATAAATCTTAGCTTTAATTGAATCATCTAAACTAGAAATGCTAAATCTTACTGTAGTTTCATCATTATTTACATTCTTTGTAGCATTTACTTTACTTCCATTAACATATATTTCATGATTTTGAAGATATTCATTTCCTGTAAATGTTAAAGTTATATAATATACTCCATTAACTTCTTCTACTTGTGTGGTTTCACTTAAATAGCTTCTTGCCATTGCCATGCCTGTAGCATTTTCATGATATACTTCATTTTTAATAGAATATAATTTTCCTTTTATTATTTCTGTTTTACTTTCTTCTTTTTTACTACTTTCTTGTGATACATTAGAATTATTTAAACTTCCACTATTTCCATTTCCTATTGAGGAATTATTATTATTATTATTATTTGAATTTGATTCATTATTAGAATTATTATTTCCTAGTGAACCGCTTCCATTTGATTCAGTTTTTATAAGCTTAAGAGTATCTTTTAAAAGAGTTACTTTAAAATCTACATTTCTACTCATTGGAGCTATAAAAGTATTAACCTTTATAGAATCATCAAGACTATTTACAGTAAATTTTATTTTTATTTCTTTATCTGTACTTGATACAACAGTGTGATTAACTTTATTTCCATTAACATAAATTTCATGATTTTTCATTAAATCAACACCTGTAAAAGTTAAAGTTATATAATACTTTCCATCTACTTCTTCAACTGTTGATACAGAATTAAGATATTGTCTTGCCATAGATTGTCCTACTGCATTTTCATGGGTAACTTCATTTTCTATTGTATAAATCTTCTTAACTGATTCTGTATTACTATTTGAAGAATTTCCACCATTGTTTCCATTTGGCTTTTGGTTTTCTTCTGGTTTTTGATTTTCTTCTGGCTTTTCAGTTTCTCCTGGTTTTATAGTTTCTGAAGAATCTTCTTCTTTATTATCATCTTTTCCATTTTCTGAATCTTCTTCAATCTTAGTTAATGTATTTAAATCATTAACAACTGAAAAAGATACTTCATGATTTGCTACAACAACTAACATATCAAGTTGAACCTTTGAATCAATTGAAGGAACTTCAAAACTTATAGTTTTATCCTCTGAGTTAATTATTCCCTCTAAATTAACTCCATGAAGGCTTACTCTTATATTTTGTAAAAACTTATACATCTTTTCATTAAAAGATAAAGTCATAAATATCTTTCCATCTTTTACTTCTATTTTAGTTTCATCCTTTAGTACATTTCTAGCAGATTGAGCTCCATGTTCTAGCTCTTCTTCACTTGCACCTTCTTTATAATATTCAACACTGTTAGTCATTGTATACTTTCCATCTTCTAAAGCTTCTGTTGCTTCAACTGTACTTACTTCTGAAGCTCTAACATTACTAACATTTATAGTTGATATTGATGTAGCCACCATTAAGCTAGCTAAAATAATACTTAATTTCTTTTTTAACATAAAGTCATCTCCCTTTTTCTTTTGTTTAATTGATATTGATTATTAATTCTTAAGTAGGATATCATATTTTTTAAATTATTTTTTTAAAATATTTCACTATTTTTTTTAGTATTTTAACTATATATTTATTTTTGTAGTCATTTTATGGATATTTAGAGATTTTATATTAAATATAGAATTATTTTTTGTAAACTTCTTTCTTTTATTAAGCTTTATTATTAACTTAACAAGTTATCCTTAATTTTTAAAATATATAATTCCCTATATAACTAAAAAAAAATTACCACATATAAAATTCTTTATATGTAGTAACTTTTTTGTTTTTAATTTATTTAAAATTTTTTATCATATTAATTAATATTTCTTTGTTATTTAAATTAGGATTTTCAATTACTTTATTTAAAAGATTATTTAAAATTATTCCTATATCTTTTCCTGGTTTAATTCCTAATGCTATTAAATCTTTTCCATCAACATTTAAATTTTTAATAGTAAAACATTCTTGTGCTTTTATGATTTCATTTAATTTTTTTTCTGTTTCTATAAGCTTTTCTTCTTTTTCTTTATAAAATTTAGGGTTTTGAGCTAAAGCATCTGCTTTTTTTACTTTAAGAAGATCTATAAATAAATCTTCTCCTATTAAACTTAAAAGTTTTCTTATAGATTTTTTACTTCTTACATCTCTATCATGATATTTTATTAAAGTAACAACTTTATTTATAGTTTCATTATCATATTTCATTCTTTTTAATATTTTAAATGCCTTATCAGCAGAAGCTAAATCATGACCATAAAAGTGTCCTATTCCCTTTTCATCTACCCTTTTACACTCTGGTTTACATATATCATGAAGAACCATTGTAAGTCTTAAATAAAGTTTTGGCTCTATGTTTTCTGTTGCTTTTAATATATGAGTTAAAACATCATATACATGATGAGGATTTTGCTGCTCTACCCCTTTACATAAACATAATTCCTTTAAAAAATGTTTTAAAAGACCTAAATCTATAAGCTCATTAATATACATAGGATTTGAAACTATTATTTTATCAAATTCTACTCTTATTCTTTCAATAGAAACATTTTTTATATTGCCACTTAAGTTTTTTATTCCTTCTTTTGTTGAAGGCTCTATGAAAAAGTTAAGTTGAGCTGCAAAACGTATAGCCCTAAGCATTCTTAATGCATCCTCTTCAAATCTTTTATCAGGATTTCCAACTGCTTTTATTATTTTTTTATTTAAATCTTCTTTTCCTTTAAAATAATCTATAAGACCCTTTTCTTCATTATATGCCATTGCATTTATAGTAAAATCTCTTCTAGATAAATCTTCTTTTAACTCACTTACAAATTGAACCTTTTCAGGATGTCTTCCATCTTTATATTCTCCATCAACTCTATATGTAGTAACTTCAAAATTTTCTTTATCTAAAATAACTGTTACTGTACCATGTTTTATTCCTGTTGGAACTGTTTTTTCAAAAATATTTATTGTGTCTTCTGGTTTTGCATTAGTTGTTATATCCCAATCATTAACTTTTCTATTTATTAAGCTATCTCTTACACAACCACCTACAGCATAACTTTCAAAGCCATTTTCTTTAAATTTATCAATTATAAATTTTACATTCTTAGGAAGCTCTATTTTAAACTCCATTTAATATCACATCCCTATTTATTGAAATCATAAGTTCTTCTACCTTATCATAATCTGGTTCATCTTTTAAGTAAGTATTTTTTGCAGCATAATGAAATTTCTTTTCATAGTCATTTACCATTTCAAATATTTCACTATAAGAAAATTCTCCCTTTCTTATTTTAAGAAGAAATTCTCTATCCTTTTCCCTATAGGTATTTATCCCTTTTCCTTCTAAAAGTTCTGTTCCCATTAAAAAAAGTCTTATTAAATGCATGGCATGTTTATTTAAATGATTTGTATCTTTTTTGCTATTTCTGTGATTTAATTTATCATAGTCTTTTATAACATTACTCATTTCAGCATATATATTTTTAAAATCTCTAAGAGGATAATGCTTAAAATTTACATCTATAAATAGTTCACTTTCAAAATCTTCTTTTTTAGATTTATCAATATAAATATTAAGATTTTCCTTTGAAAAAACTTCATATCTATCCTTCATAGTAGCTATTTGAGTTTTTATTGTATTAAGTATGTGTATTTCCTTTTCTCTTTGAGGATAATTATCTCTTGCTAATGCATTTTGAAGTCTTCTTAACTGGGCAGAAGCATATCCACCAAAACTTTGGATTGCTCTTTTAGATAAAAATAAATCTTTATTATCTTTAATCATTTTTCCATATTTATTGCATATAAATATATGTTCATCTTTTGTTCCAAGTATTTCTAATACATTGGGATTACAATTTAACATAAGTTTAAGTATTTTTCTTAAAGCATATACTACAGTATCTGTTTTTCTATCTTCAAACTGTTCAAATATAGCTGAGCCAAGAATTTCATTACTTGTTTCAACAGCTATTCCTCTAATATCAAGGTCACTTGTTTCAACATTTGTTCCATAAGCATAACTTCCACCAGTAGTAAGAAATATAATATTTTTTCCTAAATGTTTATCTGTTCTTAAAAAATCATATTCCTTAGACTTAAGCTTTTCTTTTATTTCATTAGTATTCAAAAAACATCCCCCATTTTTAAAAGGTTTAGTCTAGCTTAATTAAGTATTTTTCTAAATTAGTTTTTTGGTTTTTAAATATTAAAGGTTCTATTTTGTATCCTTCTATTCCATTAACATAATTTAAATATATTTCTTTATCAAGACCATCAATATTTCTTAAAAAGCTTACTAAATCTCCATTTACTTTTTCTTTATAATTTTCATCTAGTTCTATTAAAAAGTCTTTTATTCCATTTTCACTACTTAATCTTTTTATATCATTATGAATTAGTCCTTCTAAATAAGAAAGTTTAATAAGTCTTCCCATTCCATTACATAAAGGACATTTTTCTTCCATATATTCATAAACACTTTTTCCTCTTCTTTTTCTAGCTATTTGTACAAGATTAAGCTCTGTAAATGGAAATATCTTTACATTTCCCCCATCTTCTTTTAAAGCTTCTTTAAGTTCTTTTAAAACTAAAGATTTATGGCTTTTATCTCTTAAATCTATAAAGTCTATCACTATAATTCCACTCATATTTCTAAGTAAAATTTGTCTTCCAATTTCTTTTGCTGCTTCTAAATTAGTTTCTAAAATTGTTTTTTCAAAGTTTCTTTCTTTAATGTTTTTTCCTGTGTTTACATCAACTACATACATTGCTTCTGTTTTGTCAATCACAATGTTGCCTCCACAATGAAGGGTAACTTTATTGTGTCTAAGCTTTAAAAGTTCTTTTTCTATGCCATAAGTATCAAAAAGGCCTCTTGTGTCATTAAAAATTTTTACTATTATATTTTCTTGTTCTTTTAAATAACCCTTAGCAAATTCAAAATCATCTACATCATCTAAAACAATTTTTATAGGTTCTGTTCCAACTTTGTCTCTTAAAACTTTATTTAAAGCTAAATTATCTCCATAAAGTTTTCCAAGCTTTGTAGAAAAATTCATTCTTCTCATAATTTCTTCATATTCTTTTAAAAGAAGTTTTCTTTCTACTTTAAGCTCTTCAATGCTTACATTAGCTGATTCTGTTCTCATAATAAGCTTAACCTTTGGGATTTCTTCAAGTTCTGCTCTTATAAGTTCTTCTTTTACTTCATCTTTAAATCTTTTAGAAAACTCTATTCCTTCTCCAAAGCTTTCTAAAACTATATATTTTGAAGGTATACTAAATTTTGTTGTTACTTTAGGTCCTTTATCATTTAAAGGTTCTTTTATAACCTCTACTATTATTTCATCACCTTTTTTAATGCTACTTTCTTTTAATTCATTACTATAATAAAGGTATGCTTCTTTATTAAGACCAATGTCTACAAAAATTGAATTAGTGGCAGGGATAATATTTTTTACCCTGCCTTTATAAATTTCACCAATTAAAGGCCCTTGATTTTCTTCTTCTACAATACACTCTTCTAGTATTCCCTTATTTCTAATTGCTATTCTAAGAATATTATTTCTTCTTTCTACAAAAATCTCTTTCATCTTAAAACACCTTACCTAAAATCACAAAGTGGTACTAATTTTTCATTTCTTGTAAAATACATTTCTTCTCTCTTTATCTCTACAAAGGCATCTTCATTTACATTAGATGTTCTTTTCTTAATATAATCAACTAATAAATCAGCAGATAAATGTTCACGACTTCCTGAGGCTAAAAGAACATTTAAAATAAGTTCATTATCCTTAATCCAATATTTAAAATCTAAAACTAAAGGTTTTATATTAACCTCTCTTTCCCCTTTTTTACTTTTCTTTATAGTAGTCCAATCATTATCTTTTAATAAATTTTCTATTTCTTTTTCAAGATTAGAAGTGTTTTCATAAGAAACTTTAATTATATATCTACATGCATCTATAAGTGCCATAGCTTGAGGTGCTTTTTTTTCACCTTCCACATTAACAATTTTCTTTGCTTGAATAAATTTTATTCCTGAAGCACTTTTAGAATTAAGTTTTTCAATCATTTCCTTTTCATCTACTTCATCTGATAAAACTAAATCCATATACTCCCCTTGAGAATAAACTCCCACAGATAGGGGTTGAGCAATTGACATAGCCATATGTGGATTAAATCCTTTTGAATATTCCATAGGTAAATCTGCTCTTCTTACTATTTTTTGAAGTGTTCTCATTAAATCTAAATGAGATATAAATTTTATATTGCTTTCTTTAGTAAATTTAATTAAGTATCGCACCCTTAAAGCACTCTCCTTCCTTGAAGTTAACATTTATTCCACACCCAGTACAGCCTTTTCTACAGTTTTGTGTAAGTTCTGCTCTCTTTGCTTTTTCATTTTCATTTTCTAGATATTTTCTATTTACTCCAATATCTATAAAATCCCATGGTAAAATTTCATCATAGCTTCTTTCTCTATAAACATAAAAATCTCCATCTAAATTACACTCTTTAATAGCTTCCATCCAAGCATCATAATTAAAATATTCGCTCCATCCATCAAACTTTGCACCTTTTTCAAAGGCCTTTATTAAAACTTCTGAAAGCTTTCTATCTCCTCTTGCAAATAAAGCTTCCATATAAGATGTTTTTTGTTCATGGTAGTTATATACTATACTTCTTGATTTTAATGCACCCTTTATAGCTTTTATCTTTTCTCCCACTTCATCCATTCTAGCCATCTTTGCCCATTGGAATGGAGTAAATGGTTTTGGAACTAATATAGATGTACTTACAGTAACTTTTAAACCTTTCTTTCTTATGTTCTTTGGAACTGCAAAATATTCATCAGCTATTTTTTGTGCTAAATCTGCTATAGCTACACAATCTTCAACTTCTTCATAAGGAAGACCTATTATAAAGTAAAGCTTTATTGAACTCCAACCTGCTTCAAAAGCACTTCTTGAGGCTTCTAATATTTTTTCTTCTGTTAACCCCTTATTAATTATGTCTCTCATTCTTTGAGAACCAGCTTCTGGGGCAAAGGTAAGACCTGTTTTCTTAACCTTTTGAATTTCTTTTATTAAATCTACAGAAAAAGCATCAACTCTTATAGATGGAAGGGCAACAGCTACTTTCTTTTTGCTATGCTCTTCCATAAGTTCATGTATAAGTCTTTGAATATCTGAATAATCACAAGTACTTAATGAAGAAAGAGAAATTTCTTGATAACCTGTATTTGCAATAAGTTTTCTTGCTTGTTCTTCTAATGTTTCTCTTGTTTTTTCTCTTACAGGTCTATAAATCATACCAGCTTGGCAAAATCTACATCCATTTGTACATCCTCTAAAGGTTTCAAGGACAACTCTATCATGTACAATATCAGTATATGGAACTATAATATTTTCTGGAAATTCTACCTTATCAAAATCTGCTACAATTCTCTTTTTAACCTTAGCTGGTACATCTTCATATTTAGGCTTAAATTCTTTTATTGTCCCATCTTCATTGTAAGATACATCATATAATGAAGGTACATAAATACCTCTTATATGAGATATCTCTCTTAAAAATGCTTTTTTATCCCACTTGTTTTGATATTTTTTATAAACTTCAAGAACATCATTCATCATTTCTTCTCCCTCTCCAAGTTCAAAGAAATCAATTATCTCAGTTAATGGTTCAGGATTATAAGCACAAGGGCCTCCAGCCATTATAATTGGGTCATTTTCTCCTCTTTCAGAAGCTCTAAATGGAATTTTTGACATATCAAGCATATTTAAAATGTTTGTATAACTCATTTCATATTGAAGGGTAAAACCTATAATATTAAATTCCTTTAAGGGAGTTTTTGTTTCTAAAGAATATAATGATATATTATTTTTTCTTAATTGTTCTTCCATATCTGGCCAAGGTGCAAAAACTCTTTCACAATATGTATCTTCTCTTTGATTTATTGTATGGTATAGAATTCTTGTTCCTAAATGAGACATTCCTACTTCATAAACATCTGGAAAACAAAAGGCAAAATGTATATCTATATCATCTAAATCTTTAATAATCTCATTAAGTTCTCCACCAATATATCTTGCAGGTTTTTCAACCTTATATAAAATATTATCTGTTATTCTATTCATTAAAAGAATCCTCCTATGTACTCTCATATCTATTTATTTTATCATATAAGATATTTTAAAGAAATATGGATTATTTTTTCCCTTGCTTTAAAAATTCTTCCAATACTCTACTATCTACAGCATTGCTTTTTTCTATCCATGTTGAATATGTTATTAATATTGATGTTACCAACAAACTAATATTAACTTTATGTATAAATGCTATTAATAAAAATATAAATATAAGTAGTGCTGAAAAAACATAGCTTATATTTATTAATATGGTTTTTGATTTTTTACATGAAAATTTTTTACTTAATAAAATCTCATATATTCTAGCTCCATCTAAAGGATATGCAGGAAACATATTAAATATAAATAGCCCTAAATTAATTGCCATACTTTCACAAAAAGAAATTATATTAAACTTAGTAAGTATTAAAAAAATAATATACATAAATAAATTAAATAAAGGACCTGAAAAATATATTATACATTTTTTACTTCTATCTAATTCTTCAATATTTTTTAATTTTATTTTTGCACCAGTTAAATTAACTTCAAAATCTGATAAAGATGCTCCATAATGTTTTGCTATTATAATGTGGGTTATTTCATGTAATATAATCCATAAAAAGCCTATAATTAAGGTTTTATCATTAAAACTATAAATTATTAACATTATAACAAATTCTAATAACACTTTTTTAGTTTTTTTATTCATATAATGCTCCTACACATTATTTCTTAAAAATCATTACTAAAAAAATTATCTTTATTAATTTTTTCTTTAAATTCCTTAAAATATTTGCTTAAATCACTTTTTATATCCTCTAAAAATTTTATTTCATATCTTTTATTAATAGCTTCCTTAGTATTAAAAAATACTTGTTGTACATCTTTTGAAGGACTATTTTTTGCTATTATTAAAATTAAGATAAGTAAGGTTGCTCCTATTGTTTGAAATATAAACTTCTTTATAATAATATTTTTCTCCCTTTTCTTATTATTTTTAAAATAGTTATCAATATTGCTTTTTTCTTCTATTTTTAAATTATTGTTCTCTGATATTTTTGAATAATAGCTCCTATAAAGGTTTCTGTAATCTACCATAACTTTCTCCCATTACTTATATCAATTAATTATATTCATAAGAAAAAGGTTTTATGAAATTTTCCTTCACAAAACCTTTTAAAATAAATTAAAAATGTATTTTCTTTTTTCTCATTCCTATATTTAAAACTAATGCCATTGCCATAAGAGTTGTTAAAAGAGAACTTCCTCCATAACTTACCATAGGCAATGTTATTCCTGTAATAGGCATAAGACCTATATTCATTCCTATATTTTCTGTTATTGCAAATAATAAATAAGATACCATTCCTAAAACTACAAGAGAGCCAAATAAATCCTTTGCTTTTCTTGCTATCTTTACCATTCTAAATATTATTATAGAATATAAAACTATTACAACTAATGCTCCTATTAATCCGCATTGTTCTGCTATAGCAGTAAAAATAAAATCTGTTTGTATTTCTGGCACATTACTTGCTGCATATCCTATTGTTCCATCAGCCTCTAAAGAAGGTTGTGAACCTAAAATTCCCCCTGAACCAATTCCAATTAAAGCTTGATTAAGCTGATACCCTGCATCACTATTTTCTTTTTCTGGGTCTAAAAAAGCAGTAAATCTAGTTATTTGATAAGAAGGAAGTAGTCCTGAATTAATTATTATAACTATTCCTATAGCTAATGCTATAAGACCTCCTGCTATTATTTTTCTGTTAAATCCTGCAGCTGCCACTATTCCTAATACTATAAAAAAACAAACCATTGTCATACCCATATCCGGTTGAATAGCAATAAGTCCAACTGGAATAATTGCATAAAAAACAATTTTAAAGAAGTTCTTTACATCATTTATTTCTCCATCCATTTCATGAATAAGCTTTGCAACCATAAGTATAAGAGCAAATTTTGCAAGTTCTGCTGGTTGAATACTTATTCCAAGCTTTATCCATCCTCTAGCTCCATTTATAGTTTTACCTACCTTTGGAATCCATACACATACAAGAAGTATTATTGAAAACCAATATAATATAGGAACATACTGAAAAATAATAGAATAATCTATAGATACCAATATATACATTGCTACTATAGATATAATAAACCATGTTATTTGCTTTTTAACAAAATAATATGGGTCTGTTATATTTCCTACACCAGCTTTAGTACACAAATATATATTTAAGATTCCAAACAAAACTAATAAAATTATAGATATTAAAAGTGTTTTATCAATTTCTCTTATAAGTTTAAAATCTAACTTATGTCTTTTTAAAAAATTTTCTCTTTCAAACAAAAAAAATTACACCTCCTTAAATAAATATAACATATTGATTATATACTATAACATACTTTTTTAAGATATTAATAAATTATTCATAAATTTTCTATAGAATAAAAAAAGCTTTATATGACAAATAAAAATTCATCACATAAAGCAGCTTTTTATTATCTTCCTCTAACACCCTTTATAGGTATGTTTGCAACTAATGCTGAGTTTGTATCTCCTTCTAATGCCTCACTTTTTGTAACAGATATTTCTACATCTTCACATTCAATTTCTATGTACTTAGCAAGCACTTCAAGAATCTCATTTCTAATTTTTTCTATTGTTTCTTCTGGAATGTCTCCTCTATCATGTATAAGTATAAGCCTTAATCTATCCTTTGCCACTTGTTTAGGGCTTTGTTTTTTAGAAAAGCTACTAAAGAATCCCACAACTCTCACCTTCTTCCATTATTTTCTTCTAAAGAATTTTTTTATTGCGCTAAAGAATCCTTCATTTTCTGTACTTAAGTCCATAAAAGGTACATCTTCTCCAGTAATTCTTCTTGCTATATTTTTAAATGCTTGTCCTGCATAAGCATTATCTTCTAATACTATTGGTTCTCCTTTATTAGTAGACACTGTAACATTTTTATCATTAGGAACTACTCCTATAAGCTTTACTGATAATGTTTCTATTATATCTTGAACATCAAGCATATCTCCACTTTGTGTCATAGCATAATCAATTCTATTAATTATTAAACCATGGTCATCTAATCCCTTTGCATCAAGCTTTCCAATAACTCTATCTGCATCTCTTACAGATGTTATTTCTGGGTTAACTACAACTAATGCTCTATCTGCTCCTATTACAGAATTTTCAAAACCTTGTTCTATTCCTGCTGGACAGTCTATTAATACATAATCATATTCTTCTTTAAGTTCATTTACAACCTTTAACATTTGTTCTGGACTTATATCATCTTTATCCTTTGTTTGAGCTGTTGGAAGTAAGCAAAGATTTGGATATCTCTTATCCTTTATTGTTGCTTGTTTAAGTCTACATCTTCCTTCTACTACATCAAAAAGTGTATAAACTATTCTATTTTCTAATCCCATTAATACATCTAAATTTCTAAGACCTGTATCCCCATCAACAACTACAACTTTTTTTCCTAAAGCTGCTAGTGCTGTACCTATATTAGCTGTAGTTGTAGTTTTTCCTACTCCTCCCTTACCTGATGTAATTACTATAGATTCTCCCATTACTATACTCCTCTCTTAATCAAACTAAAAATATTTATTACTTATATATGGTTCTACTATTATAGTTCCATTATTTACTTTTGCTATTTCTGGATATTCTGGTTTTTCATAATCATCTGGTGATATTGTAATTATATTTCCTATTTTTAATATTCCTGGTTGAAGAGAATAGGCTGCAATAATAGCTTCTTCATTTCCAGTAGTTCCTGCAAAAACGTTCCCTTTTATATTTCCAAGAACAATTATATTTCCAGTAGCATAAACCTCTGCTCCACTATTAATATCTCCAATAATAACTATATTTCCTTGATAGTTAATATGTTGTCCACTTCTTATGGTTTTTCTTATAAATTTAGTTCTACCTTCATGTACTCCACTAAATCCCTTTACCCCTTCTTCTATTTCTGCCTTTTGAAGTTCACTATCTTCAAAGATAACCTCTTTTACTTCAATTTTTTGAATTAAGGTATCCTTTAATTTTAATATTTCTCTTTCATTAAAGTTAGAAAGTTTAGTTGATATACATAAAGAAGTCCCTTTATAAAATTTTTTCCCTTTTGAAAGCTTTAAAGTTAAGGTTTCAAGTATGTCCTCAAAACTTCCGAACTTATCACTATCAACCTCTGCTATTAACCCATCTTTCTTACCTTTTATTCTTACACCATCATTTCGCATTGGTTACTAACCTCCAGCAGTTATAAACAACTTTTATTATTGAAATTAATATACATTGTTACTTTAAAATGTATTTACTTTTATTAATTATACCATTAATAAAAAAATATTTATATATTCTATAAATATTTTTTTACCAAATTCCAAAATAAAAAGGCTTATACAAGCCTTTTTATTCTTCTTCTTTGTTATCTTCAGGTATTGTTAAAACATACTTTGAAAATGTTTCTGATTTACTTGCATAATTTGAATCCATTTGTAACAATCTATCTTTAAAATATGCTTCATAAACAGCCCTTGTAACCTTAGCAACAGAACCACCATGTCCTCCATCATAAGCAACAACAACTACAGATATTTCTGGATTATCAAAAGGTGCATAACTTATATATGTTGCATAAGGTGCTCTTCCTATTTCATATTGTTTATCAGAGAAATCTGCTGTACCTGTTTTACCAGCAGTTGATATTGGAAAGCCTAAGAAAGCTGTAGATGCTGTACCACCTTCTTCATTAACTCTACTCATACCATCTCTAATAGCACTTATTGTGCTTTGTTTTAACTCTGTTTTATCTAAAACTTCTGGTGTATATTCTTCTATTAACCCACCATCTGGATTAGTTATCTTATCAACTAAATGCATTTTATATCTTACACCATTTGTAGCTATTGTAGATACATATTGAGCTAATTGAAGTGGTGTAAATGCATTCATACCTTGACCTATAGATGCATTAATAAGTTCTGCTGGAGAAGTTATTTCACTTCCCTTATCTTGAACAACAAATCTTGCTATTACATTTGCTACAACAACTGCTTGCTTATCTATTGTAGTTGTAATATTTCTACTTTCTTCATATGCGTTAAGATTTGATTTATATTTTTCAGAAGAATTCATTAATTTCTTTACATCATCTAAAATATCTTTTGCAAAAGCATCTGTTCCTAAAGCCTGTTCGTCAGTTCCTATTTGATTAAACCTATTAGTTATTTTTTCTTTTAAATCAGCCTTAGCATTTTTTACATCTTCTTCATCATCTTCATTTTTAGAGTAATCTAATGGGGCAAAGAAAGTACCATTATATTCTCCTGATTCTAAGTATTGTGCTAAATAAAGCTTTGAAGATGCTATTGCTCTTGTTTTCCATGACTTAAAATTATAAACCTGACCAAAGTTTTCTTCTATCTCTATTCCTGTGCTTGGATTTTGTTGTCCATTAGGGTCTACTCCTAAACCAAATTTCCAAGCATAATGTGCTAATATATCTAAAGAACTAAGATTAGCTCCACCATTTTTATATATTCTATATCCTGTTTCATAGAAATAATAGTTGCATGATTGCTCAATTGCTGAACCAATTCCTATAGTTCCATGATAACCAAGACAAGTTGGTGCAAAGCCACTACCAAAGGTTTCTGTATGCTCATTAAATGTATGTCTACATGTTATTTGTGTAGTTGAATCTATTGCTCCACTTTCTATTCCAGCAACACTTGTCATAATCTTAAATGTAGAACCTGGTTGAATAAGACCTTGAGTTGCATAATTATAAAATGGCTTTGGATATAAGTCATACTGGTCTTCTCTATTTCCACTTGAATTTAAAGGAAATAAATCATCTACAGTCTTTTGTAACCCTCTTGATGATATAAACTTATTTCCATAAGCTTCTAAATCAGGAGCAAAATATTCAGCTGTCTTTTCTGGTGAAAGCTGTCCTGATATTGCAAAATCATTTGGGTCATAATTAGGAAGAGAAACTAAAGCTAAGATTCTTCCTGTATTTACTTCAGTAACAATTACAGCCCCTCTATTACAGTTACTATAACTACTATCAGCATTTCTTATTTCTTCCATAGTATCATTTAATGCTTGTTCTGCAACATATTGAAGGTTTTTATCTAAAGTTAAATGGACGTTATTTCCTGGATAAGACTCAAGTTTAAATAATTCTTGAGTTACTCTTCCTGTTGAATTAACTTTAACAGTAGTTCCACCTTTTACACCCTTTAGCTGTTCTTCAAAGGCTGATTCTATTCCTGCAACTCCTATAAGGTCTGTAGAAACATCATACCCTCTTAATTCATACTTTTCCTTATTTGAACTACTTATAGGAGATAAATATCCTATTGCAGAGGATGCTAACTCCTTATATGGATAGTTTCTTATAGGCTCTAAAGAAATATCTATTCCTGGAAGGTCATTTAACTTTTGATAAATTATAAAGGCAGTTTCTTTATTTATGTTTTTTGCTATAGTTACTGATTCATATCCATTTAAACTTTTTAATCTTAATGCATCAAGAACTACCATATATTCTCTAAGTTCCTTACGTGTATAGCTTTTAAGTAAAATATCAGTAAGTTCTTTTCCTGTCATTTCTTTATATTTTTTCATTTCTTCATCTGTTGGATTTAATAACTTTATTAAATTATGAAGCTTTACTAAATAGTTAAAAGATTCATCTGCTGTAATTTTCATAAGTTGGTCATTTATTTTTTCTATCTGCTTATCTGTTAAATCTTCACTTGCATCCATATTTTCCTTTTTTCTAAGTTTTGTTTCTAAATCTTCATTCATTCCTCTATCTCTTTTAAATAAAAGTTCTTCGGATTTTTTTCCAGATTCACTTGTTGAGGTATATTCAAAATATGGATTATCATTTTCATCAATCTTTAAAATAAGGTCATCTTGAATACTATCTGTGTCCTCTTTTTCTTCTAATATTTCCATAAGAGTATCCATAGTTTTAAAGAAATGTTTTGTAGCTTCATCTGTAATTGTATAAGTTATAGCATAAGTTTGAGTATTACTTGCAAGTATGTTTCCATTTTGGTCAAATATTATTCCTCTAGGTGCTGTTTCTGATACAAACTTAGTTGAGGTTGTATCTGCTTTTTCTTTATAGTCTTCATGTTTATAAACTTGAACATATATAAGTCTAGCAACAATAGCTGTAAAAACTATTCCTGTAATTATTAAAAAACCAGTATATTTAGGTGGTTTCTTTTTCTTTTCCTGTTTATTAACTATCATCTAAAATTCGTTTTTCTCCTTTCAAAATCTTTATTTGAAAATTTGTAAATTAGTCCATAAAATAAATACATTAAAATAGAATTATAAATTGCTATATACATATTGCTAAATAAACTTGCTTTTATTCCTATAATACGAATAATTAAAAATACCACTATAAGCTTTATAATGGTTGAAAAAAACATAGTAATAACAGGAATTATTCTGCGATTTTTCCATATACTTTCTCCTATAATGCCTACTACAAAGCATATAAGCATATTTACTAAGGCATTTATTCCAAAGGCTTGAGTAAAATATATATCTTGAAGTATTCCACTTACTACTCCAATAAATACTCCTTCCTCTTTTCCATTTATAATAGAATAAGCTATTGCAAATACAAATAATGTACTAGGATAAATGCCCTTAATTGCAAGAAAAGGAAGGAAGGAAATATCAAGAATTAAAAGCAATATTGAAATTAAAACTACAATAAACTTTTTCATATATTTTCTTACTCCCCATATTTTATTTCTTTTTTATCTTTAGGAACAATTATAAGAAGTTCCCCTAGTTTATTAAAATCTACATAAGGTTCTACAATTGCACTTTTCATTACCTTTACTTTATCTTCTTCAACAGATATAACCTTTCCTACTCTTATGTTTTTAGGATAAACTAATCCTAATCCTGATGTTAAAATAACATCTCCTTCTTTTATATCTGAATCTATTGGAAGGTAATTAACCTTTGTAAGATTTCTATTTTTACTATCTACATATCCTTGTAAAACTCCAGTATTTTCTCCAGAATTTTCGGACATAACACTTACAGCAACATTTTCATTTATTATACATTGAATTATAGACCAATTCTTGCCAACAGTTGTTACTTGCCCTACAAGCCCCTCTGCTGCTATAACAACCATACCTTTTTCTACTCCATCTTTCTCCCCTTTATCTACTATATATCCATCTAAAATTCCACCAGGAGTATATCCAATTATGTTAGTAGCTAAATAAGTATACTCATCATTTTGATCTTTAAATTCTAATAAACTTTTTAATCTTTCATTTTCTTCTTTAAGATTTGAATATGTTGCAAGTTCATTTTTTAATTCATTATTTTCTTTAACAAGCTCTGCATTTGTATTTTTTACTTCAGAGAAGTTTAAAAAAAAGTCTACAAAATTCTTAGCTCCGTTATTAATATTATAGATTATTCTCTGCATTGGATTTAAAAGTTCTCCTGCATTCCCTTCTAATCCTTTTGTATCTTTGCTTGCAGTATATATAATTAAACCTAAAAATGTAACTGACAGAACCACTATAGTTACTGTCAGTTTATTTTTAAAGAGCTTCATTTATACTATCTGTCGCCTCTACTTATTTTGTCATAATCTTCAAGGGCTTTTCCAGCACCTAAAACAACACAATCTAATGGTGTTTCTGCAATATGTACAGGCATATTTGTTTCCTTTTCTATTAGTATGTCTAATCCTTGTAGAAGTGCTCCTCCTCCTGCAAGCATTATACCCTTATCCATTATATCTGCTGCAAGTTCTGGTGGAGTCTTTTCTAGTGTTGTCTTTATAGCCTCAACTATAGAACTTACAGGTTCTCTTAAAGCCTCTCTTACTTGTTCCTCTGAAATTGTTACTGTCTTTGGAAGTCCTGTTATTAAATCTCTTCCCTTAATTTCCATAGTTTTTTCATCTTCAACCTTATAAGCAGAACCTATTTCCATCTTAATTTGTTCTGCTGTTCTTTCACCTATCATTAAGCTATGTTCTTTTTTAACATAAGCAATTATTGATTGGTCAAACTCATCTCCAGCAATTCTTAAAGATTTACTTGTTACTATTCCTCCTAAAGAAATAATTGCAACTTCAGTAGTTCCTCCACCAATATCAACAATCATACTTCCAGTTGGTTCACTTACAGGAAGTCCTGCTCCAATAGCAGCTGCCATTGGTTCTTCCATAAGAACAACATCACTTGCTCCTGCTAATCTACTTGCTTCTTCAATTGCTCTCTTTTCAACTTCTGTAACACCTGAAGGATAACATACTATTATTCTTGGTCTTTTAACACCTTTACTTATTCCCTTTTCAATAAATGATTTTATCATAACTTGTGCTGTATCAAAATCTGCAATTACTCCATCTTTTAATGGTCTTATGGCTATTATATTTCCTGGTGTTCTACCAATCATAAGTTTAGCCTCTCTTCCTACAGCTAAAGGTCTTTTAGTGTTACTATTTATAGCAACTACTGAAGGCTCTCTTAAAACTATTCCCTTTCCTTTAACAAAGACTAAAGTATTTGCAGTACCTAAATCTATTCCTATATCTTTACTTGATCCGAAAAATCCCATTGTCTTTTCCCCTTTCTAATTATATAATTCCTTTTTCTTTTAAACTTATAAATTTATTATTACCTATAATAATATGATCAATTAATTGAATTCCTAAAATCTTTCCACTTTCTTTTATTCTAAGAGTAATATTTATGTCCTCATTACTTGGGGTTGGATCTCCTGAAGGATGATTGTGACATATAATAATACTTGCTCCACCAATTTTAATAGCTTCACAAAATATTTCCCTTGGATGAACTATGGATGTATTAAGACTTCCTTTAAAGGTATCTCTTACTCTTATCACTTGGTTTTTCACATTAAGAACTATGACCTTTAATATTTCTTGATTTATTCCAGTCATTTCTCTCATTAACATTTTTGCTACATCTTTAGGAGAATTTATAAAAATTCTATCCTGTTTTGATTTTAAAGTTCCTATTCTTCTTACTAATTCTGATAATGCAAGAATTTGAGATGCTTTTGTGTTTTTTATTCCTTTTATAGAAATCATATCCTCATATGAAACATCTAAAATACCATCTAAACCTCCAAGTTTGCTTAAAATTCTTTGGCTTAATGATATTACATTTTCTCCTCTTACTCCACTTCTTAAAATTATAGCTAAAAGTTCTGAATTAGTAAGGCTTTCTGCTCCTAAGTATAATAGCTTTTCTATTGGTCTTTCATTTTTGGGCATATCCATAACCTTAAAATTATCCATTTTGTTTCTCCTTAATTATAGATTCCCATCCCACTTACTTTAATTTGCTTAGCATACTTTTTAATTTGTTTAAAGGTAAGCCTACAACATTATAATAACAACCATTTATTTTTTCTACAAAAACTCCACCTTTTCCTTGAATGCCATAAGCTCCTGCCTTATCTAAAGGCTCTTTGCTTTCAATGTATTCTCTTATTTCCTCTTCTGTAAGAGTTGAAAACTTAACTTCTGTACATAGAAAGTCTTGCATTATTTCATTTGTTTTTGTATTAATTATAGCTATGCCTGAATAAACCTTATGAACATTTCCACTTAATTCACTAAGCATATTAAAGGCATCATCTTTATCTTTTGGTTTTCCTAGTATTTTATTATTTATAGTTACAATAGTATCTACTCCTATTATAACAGATGGTTCTTTTACTTTATCAGCTACATCCTTTGCTTTCCCTAAAGAAAGTTCTTTAACATAATCTGATACACTACTTTTTAGTTTTACTTCATCTTCATTAAAATTACTAACTATTATATGAAAATCATCAACAATTCTTTTTAATAATTCTTGTCTTCTTTCTGAAGCTGAAGCTAGTACAACCTTCAATAAATTCACTCCTTGTAAATATCATTTTTAGTGTTGCCTTTTTCTATAATTTATAAACATAACCTTTTAAATTAATGCTTATTGTTAAGTGTAGTTATAATAACTAAAATGGCATTACTACACTTAATATAGTGTATCATTTAATAGTTTATGAAACAAGTGAAAATACATAAATGTAACTTATTTTAATTTTTTTTTAAGATTTATATTTTTTTATATTTTGCTAAAAAATTATATAAAAAATTTATAGAATCACTTATATTTTCTTTTTTATATTCTTCTGGAAGAGAATTTATATTTTCTAATAAATTATTTAAATTTTCATCATCTTTATAACTAGAAGAAATTTTTAAAACCCAAGTCTTAAACTTTTTTGTATTATATCCTTCTACATCTTTTTCATTTACAGTATCTATTATTTTTAAATAGCCATCTACTATCTTAGCTATAATATTTTCATTTAAATTGCTACTTTTTAAAGTGCAATTTGTACTAAAGCTCTCTATTTTGTTTTGGGATAATAAAGATAATTTGGTATCTATATCTTCTTTAGAATATATACCTGCAATAACTTTATATTTATCATCACTTTTAACTAATACCTTTTGAAAGTCAGAAGAAATGTTATTTAAAGTTTCTTTTGCATTTTCTTCATTTGAAAATAACCCACATTGTATTATTCCAAAGCTTACATCATCTTCAATATCATCACTAAGAATATTATTTCCTGTTTTACTATTCTTTATAAACTCAATTTTACCTAAATTTAAAACTTTAAATATTACAGTACCTATAAATGTTGAAAAGATAATAACAAGAGAATAAATAATAAGATTTTTTCTTGTATTTTTTCTATAATCATACCTTGTGTAACTCATATATTAACCCTCCCTATATATATTTTTTAATAATATAATATTAGGGAGGGTTTTCATTTATTCATTATGTAATAATTTATTAATTATCTATACATTATAATATAAATTTTCTGAGGGATAATTAGGGTCACAAGTTATATCTATTCCAAGTTTTCTAAAGGTTTGTTCATCATTTTTAGAAATCATTGTTGTTGAATGTGCTTGACATCCTTTTAATAATTCTAATTTTTCCATAGCTACTTGTGCTATTGGATTTGTTGCTGCACATATACTTAATGCTATAAGAAGTTCTTCACAAGTTAAAGCTGCTCTATTATTTTTTAATGTATTTGATTTTAAGTTTAATATTGGTTCAAGAATTACTGGTGAAATTAAATATATATTATCATCAATATTTGCTAAATATTTTACTGCATTTATTATTACAGCTGCTGTTGCATCCATTGTGTCTGAACTCTTTCCTGTAAGTATTGTTCCATCTTCAAGCTCTAACGCTACTGCTGGGCAAATATCATTATTAGAACTTTTTCTTAATTCATTAGTTTTTGCTCTAGCAACTGGTACTACTTTTCTATCCTCTTCCTTAAGTTCTAATTCGTCCATAATTAGTTTTGCTCTATTATAAGAATCTTCATCTGCATAGCCTTTTTTATATTCACAACCAGTTTTAAAATATCTTCTTATTATCTCTTGCTTTGAAGCTTCCCTTACTACTTCATCATCTATAATTCCAAAACCTACTCTATTTACTCCCATATCTGTTGGAGATTTATATACAGATTCTTTTCCTGTTATTTTTTCTATTATTCTTTTTAATACTGGGAAAGATTCAATATCTCTATTATAATTTACTGCTACCTTTTGATATGCATCCATATGGAAAGAATCAATCATATTTACATCTTTTAAGTCAACTGTAGCTGCTTCATAAGCTATATTAAGAGGATGCTTTAATGGTACATTCCAAACAGGGAAAGTTTCAAACTTTGAATACCCAGCTAAATTTCCTCTTTTAAATTCATGATATAATTGACTTAAACATGTAGCAAGTTTTCCGCTTCCAGGTCCTGGTGCTGTAACAACAACTATAGGCTTTGAAGTTTCTATATAAGGATTTTTTCCATATCCTTCATCACTTACTATTGTATCTACATCTGTTGGATATCCCTTTGTTGCTCTGTGTTTATAAACCTTTATTCCTCTTCTTTCTAATTTATTTATAAATATATTAGTTGATGGTTGGTCATTGAATCTTGTTATAACAACACTATTTACATCTAAGTCATAGCTTCTTAAATCATCTATAAGTCTTAGAACATCCATATCATATGTTATTCCAAAATCTCCTCTTATTTTGTTTCTTTCAATATCTCCTGCATAAACACAAATAACTACTTCTACTTTTTCTCTTAATTTATAAAGCAATTTTATTTTTGCATTTTCATCAAAACCTGGTAAAACTCTTTTAGCATGCATATCATAAAGAAGTTTTCCTCCAAATTCTAAATAAAGTTTATCATAGTTATTTACTCTTTCTAAGATATACTTTGATTGCTCCTCTAAGTATTTTACGTGATCAAATCCAACTTTCATGATTTACCTCTCTCTTTTTATTTTAGTATTTTGTTAAAATTCATTTAGATATTATGACATAAGAAAATATTTGTGTAAATTTTATATTTGTGCTTTTCAAATAAATTAATTTTATTTATGTTCTTTTTATTATTTTTATATCCTTTATTCACATATACATATAAATTGAAATTTATTAAAAATAGTGATATTATTTTATACGTATCACTATTTATAAATGCAAAAAAATAAAGGTATTACATTAATAATGTAATACCCTTTTTATTTTTTATTATTTAAGGCAATCTAATTTTTTAATTCTTTCTACTGCCTTTATAACATTTTCTCTGTCTCCAAATGAAGTAAGTCTAAAGTATCCTTCTCCATTATTACCAAATCCAACACCTGGTGTTCCAACTACATTTGCTTCTTTTAAAAGTAAATCAAAGAAATCCCAAGATTTCATTCCATTTGGACATTTTAGCCATACATATGGAGAATTTTCTCCTCCTACATATTCTATTCCCATTTCAGTTAATGCAGAACCTATTATCTTAGCATTTTCTTTATAATACTTTATAACTTCTCCTGTTGCTTTTCTTCCTTCTTTAGAGAATACTTGAGCAGCACCTCTTTGAACTATATATGGTACTCCATTAAATTTAGTAGTTTGTCTTCTAAGCCATAATTTATTTAAAGCAACTCCTCCAACTTCTAATTCCATTGGAACTATAGTATATCCACATCTAACACCAGTAAATCCTGCTGTCTTTGATAATGAACATATTTCTATAGCACAAGATTTTGCTCCTTCAATTTCATATATGCTATGAGGGATATTTTCATCTGAAATAAATGCTTCATAAGCTGCATCAAATAAAATTATTGCTCCCTTTTTCTTTGCAAATTCAACCCATTTAGTTAATTGTTCTCTTGTATAAACAGCTCCTGTTGGGTTATTTGGAGAACAAAGGTATATTAAATCTCCTTCTAAATCATCACTTGGCATTGGTAAGAATCCATTTTCTTCATTTCCATCCATGTAGTTTATCTTTCTTCCACCACTCATAACATTTGTGTCAACATAAGCTGGATAAACTGGGTCTGGAATTAATGCAACTGCTTCTGTTGAGAAGATATCTAATAGATTTCCTAAATCACTCTTAGCTCCATCACTTACGAATATTTCATCTGCAGATAATTCTACATTGTGTTCTCCATAATATTCTTTTAAAACATCTTTTAAGAATCCATATCCTTGTTCAGGACCATATCCATGGAATGTTTCTTTATGAGCCATATCATCAACAGCATTATGTAATGCTTCTATTACAGGTGCACAAAGTGGTTGTGTAACATCACCAATTCCTAAAGAAATTACCTCTTTATCTGGATTTTGAGCCTTATATTCATTAACTTTTTTAGCTATTGTTGAAAATAAGTAGCTATCTTGTAACTTAAGAAAGTTTTCATTAATTTTTATCATTTTTATCCTCCAATTTATAAATATGTATTTTATTATTTTGGTTTATCTCACCTAAAAGTTTAACTTTTATTGAAATTTTATATTATTATAACATTATTTTTATAATTTTTATATAACTTAATTGATTTACATATTATTCTTTGCAGCTTTTATTAATGCAACAAATAATGGATGTGGCTTATTAGGTCTTGATAAAAATTCTGGATGATATTGAACTCCAACAAAGAAATCATTTTTATCTATTTCTACAGACTCAACTAATCTTCCATCTGGAGATAATCCTCCAAAGTCCATTCCATTTTTAATATATTCTTCTCTATATTCATTATTAAACTCAAATCTATGTCTATGTCTTTCTTCTATAAATTCTTTTCCATAAGCTTCATAAAGTTTGCTATTAACTTTTATCTTACATGGGTAAAGACCAAGTCTCATTGTTCCTCCCATATCTGTAACACCCTTTTGACTTTCCATTATATCTATTACAGTATGTTTTGATAGTTCATCGAATTCTCTTGAATTTGCATCTTTATAGCCTAAAACATTTCTTGCAAATTCTATAGCTGCAACTTGCATACCTAAACATATTCCTAAAAATGGTATATTATTTTCTCTAACATATTTAACAGCTTCTATCTTGCCTTCAACACCTCTGTTACCAAAACCACCTGGAACAACAACACCCTTACAATCCTTTAGTCTTTCACTAACAGTTTCTTTAGTTATTTCTTCACTGTCAATCCATTCTATTTCAACTTTTAAATCATTAGCAAAACCTGCATGTTTTAAACTTTCAACTACTGAAAGATAAGAATCATGAAGTTGTACATACTTACCTATTATAGCTATTTTTATAGTTTCAGTTGCATTTTTAACCTTTTCTATCATAGCAGTCCATTCAGTTAAATCACATGTAGTTCCTTTAATTCCAAGTTCTCTACATACAACTTCTGAGAAATTGCTCTTTTCAAGCATTAAAGGTGCTTCATATAATATGGGTAATGTACTATTTTCTATTACACAGTCTTTTTTAATATTACAGAAAAGTGAAATCTTATGTTTAACCTCTTCTGTTACTGGTCTATCACATCTACATATTATTATGTTTGGAGATATTCCAAGACCTTGTAGTTCTTTTACACTATGTTGTGTAGGTTTTGATTTTAATTCTTCTGAACCTTGTAGGAAAGGAATTAAAGTTACATGTATAAATAAACAATTTTCTCTTCCAACTTCTAAAGAAACTTGTCTTATAGCTTCTAGGAAAGGTTGAGATTCTATATCTCCTACAGTTCCTCCAATTTCAGTTATTATTATATCTGCCTTAGTTTTTTCTCCAAGTAAATAAACTTGATTTTTTATTTCATTAGTTATATGAGGAATAACTTGAACTGTTTCTCCTAAGTATTCTCCTCTTCTTTCTTTATTTAAAACATTCCAATAAACCTTACCTGTTGTAATATTAGAATACCTATTTAAACTTTCATCAATAAATCTTTCATAATGTCCTAAATCTAGGTCTGTTTCTGCTCCATCATCAGTAACAAAAACTTCCCCATGTTGAAATGGACTCATAGTTCCTGGGTCTATATTAATATATGGGTCAAACTTTTGAGCTGCTACTTTTAATCCTCTACATTTTAATAATCTTCCAAGTGATGCAGCTGTAATTCCTTTTCCTAATCCTGATACAACTCCACCTGTTACAAATATATACTTTTTATTCATTTTCAATACTTCCTTCAAATACAAATTCTGCTGGTCCTGACATATAAACTAAACCATTTTTCATAAATTTTATTGTTAATTCTCCTCCAAGAAGTTTAATTTTTATTGGAGTATCATATTTACAATACCCATTTAAAACAGATGAAACAACTGCTGCACAAGCTCCTGTACCACATGCCCAAGTTTCTCCGCTACCTCTTTCCCAAACTCTCATTTTTAAGGTGTTTTCATCTATTACTTTTATAAATTCAGTATTAACTCTTTCTGGGAATATAGAATCATTTTCAAATTTAGGTCCTAGTTTTTCTAAATCTAAATTATCAATTTCATCCATATATACAACACAATGAGGATTTCCCATTGATACACAAGTTATATTATACTCTGAATCTGCAATTTTAATTCTTTCATTTATAACTTTTTCTTTATCACTTTTAACTGGAATTTCTGAAGCCTTTAATATAGCTTCTCCCATATTAACTTCAACACTTTCAACTTTGTTTTTTTCATTAACACTAAGCTTTAAAGTTTTTATTCCTGATAAAGTTTCTAATGTTATTTCCTTCTTATCTGTTATACCCTTATCATATACATATTTACCAATACATCTTGTAGCATTACCACACATTTTTCCTTCTGAACCATCAGCATTAAACATTCTCATTCTAAAATCTGCTTTATCAGATGGTAAAATTAATACTATTCCATCTCCACCAACCCCGAAATGTCTATCACTTAGTTTTATAGATAATTCTTCTGGATTTTCAATTTCTTTTTCTAAGCAATTAAAATATATATAGTCATTACCTATACCATGCATTTTTGTAAATTTCATAGACTACACCTCGTAATAATTAATTATTTTTTCTGCTAGCTCTCTTTTACTAACTCTAGTATCCATTGCTTCTTTTTCAAGATATTTATGTGCCTCTTCTTCTGTCATATTCCTATATTGAATTAAAATACACTTTGCTCTGTTTACTACTCTTATATCGTCAACCTTTTTCATAAGTTTATCTTGCTGAGTTTTCATAGCATTTACTCTTCTTAAAGAAGTAAAAACAAATCTTACTCCTTGATAAAAAATTGATTTACTAAAAGGTTTTGGAATTACAAATACTCCATATTGCTCTAGCTTTGCCCCTATCATATCTGCATTTTCGGATTTAGTAATTAAAATAACTCCAGTAATTCCTTGTTGAGTTATTTTAATAGCTAATTCATTCCCAAATTCATCAATCAGAGGAGTATCTATTATTATAAGACTATATTCATCATGTAGTAATCTTCTTCTTGCAGATGCCCCATTTGATTCAGCATCAATATTATTATACCCTATATCTTTCAAATATTCAGCGAAAACCTTTGTCCCCTTTATAGAGCTACATACAAGTAATATCTTATCCATTTAGCACCCCCTGAAGACATGTTAAAGTTTATAGAAATAATTTGCAATTTCCCATTCACTTATATCATTTTCAGCTTTGCAGTTATTTTTATAATCCGCCCATTCTTTCTTTTTAGCCTTTATAAACTTATAAAATAGAAAATCACCTAAAATATTTCTTACGAAACTACTTTTTTCCATCTCTTCTATAGCTTCTAGTAAATTTTCTGGAAGCTTTTCATACTTTTCTAGTTCCTTTTCATCTAACTTATATAAGTTAACATCAGTTGCTTTAGGAAGAACTTTTTTCTCTCTTATACCTTCCATTCCAGCTTGTAATAAAACTGTAAAAGCTAAATATGGATTACATGTGCAATCTGCACTTCTTAATTCCATTCTGTTATATTCTCCAGTAGATGCAGGTATTCTTATAAGTTGAGACCTATTTTTATGTGACCATGTTACATATTTTGGTGCTTCATGACTTCCAAATCTTTTATAAGAATTTACTGTAGGATTTAATATTGCTGTTATTTCTTTAAGTCTGTCTAATATTCCAGCTATAAAGCTTTCAGCTTCTTGTGAATGTTCATTATCTGTTTTAAATAAATTTTTACCATCCTTTGCAATAGATAAATTTATATGGAATCCTGAACCGCTTTCATTTTTTAGTGGTTTTGGCAAGAAACTTGCATATAATCCATTTAAATTAGCAATTGTCTTTATTGCTATTTTAGCTGTTATAAAGTTATCAGCTGAAATTAATCCAGTATCATGTTTAAAATCTATTTCATTTTGACCTGGACCTGATTCATGATGTGAACTTTCTAATACAAGTCCCATTTGTTCTAATGTAAGACATACTTCTCTTCTTACATTTTCTCCTTTATCAACAGGTGCTACATCAAAATAACCTGCTTTATCATGAGGAATAAGAAGTGGTTCACCTGACTCATCTGTTTTAAATAGATAGAATTCACATTCTGGACCTACCTTTGCAGTATAACCCATTCTCCATAATTCTTCTATTGTTTTACTTAGTATCATTCTAGAGTCTCCCTCAAAAAGTTCTCCATTAGGTCTTCTTATAGTACAATAAAAACGTGCAACCTTTTCCTGTTGAGGTCTCCATGGTAAAATACTTAATGTTGATGGGTCTGGAAATAAAAATAAATCTGACTCTTCAATATTTAAAAATCCATCAATAGATGAAGCATCAAAACTTATACCTGTTAAAAATGCTTTTTTTAACTGTGATGACATTATTGACATATTTTTTATATTTCCAAATATGTCACAAAACTGTAGTCTTATAAATTTAATATCATTTTCTTCTACGAAATCTAAAATCTCAGTTATTGCCTGATCCACTATAAATTCCTCCTATTTATAATATATTTATTAAAATTATTTTATAGTGACTTTTATTTAGATGAGATTTTGAAATATTTACTATTTAATATTTCATGAAAGTTTACTTTAAACTCCTCTGAAAACTCTTTTAAATATTTTTCTATTTCCAGTCCATTTTCAAGTTCTTCACATATAGCATCATTAAATAATTTCTTTGGTTTCTTTTTACTTCTTATATAAATACTTCCCCCACTTATTTCTGATGCACAATACTTTCCCACTGGACATTCATCATTATTAAGTCCTAAAACAATAATTTTTCCGTCCCTTTGAGATTCTCCAAGAAAATCTCCAACACTTCCTCCTATAACAATAACAGAAGTAGCATCTTTTTTTTGTGTCATATGTATTCCAACTCTATATCCAGCATTTCCTAAAACAAGTATTTTTCCTCCTTGCATAGAATAGCCAGTTGCATCTTTGCAATTTCCCTCCACTATTATTTTACCACTCTTCATACTATCTCCAATAGCATCTTGGCAGTTTCCATGAAGAAAAATTTCTGTTTCTTCTAATTCTTTTCCAGCTTTACTTCCTAGATTTCCTCTTATAACTAGCTTTTTGTTTTTTATTTTGTTTCCAATATATCTTTTACCATCTAAATTTTCTAAAATGATTTCTTTTTCCTTTGAATTTTTTATCATTTCATTTATTTCTATATAACTTAAATTTTTTCCATCTATAATCAATTTACTCCCTCCAAGCTTTTATTGCCTCTTAAGGTTTTTATTGATATATCTGTTAATTAAAAGTTATTATAGATAGGTATTTTATAAAAACAAAAAAAGGCATATTAATAAAAGTGTATTTAAATTTGTACACAAAAATTAAGAACGCCTTTGTCCTACACACATTTTAATTTATATAAATTTTTTTGTCAATGTTTTAAATTTGGTCTTGATTTTTTGAAATTATGGGGTTATAATAACAGCATGAACAGCAAAGGCGCTGTAGGAAATAGTCCTACAGCGCCTTTTTTTATGAAAATACCAAAATTAAAGGAGAGATTTGATTATGAGTACTAACGTTACTAGCGTACCAGAAATTTTTGGTAGCATGGTCTTTAACGACAAAGTCATGAAGGAGAGATTACCAAAACAAGTTTATAAAGATTTAACTGCCACTATTAAAAGTGGTAAAAAACTTACTATAGAAGTTGCTAATGTAGTTGCTAACTCAATGAAGGATTGGGCTATAGAAAAAGGGGCTACTCACTTTACTCACTGGTTCCAACCAATGACAGGAATAACTGCTGAAAAACATGATAGTTTCATTTCACCTAAAGATGATGGAACAGTTATAATGGAATTCTCTGGTAAAGAACTTATTAAAGGTGAACCAGATGCTTCAAGTTTCCCATCAGGTGGATTAAGAGCAACTTTCGAAGCTAGAGGATATACAGCTTGGGACCCTACTTCTTATGCATTTATAAAAGAAGGTACATTATGTATTCCAACTGTTTTCTATTCATATTCTGGTGAAGTTCTTGATAAAAAGACTCCATTATTACGTTCAATGGAAGCTTTAGATGTTCAAGCCTTAAGAATATTAAAATTATTTGGACATGATGAAGTAAAAAGAGTTATAACAACTGTTGGACCAGAACAAGAATACTTCTTAGTTGACCAAAAATTATATGAAGAAAGATTAGACCTTAAATTAACAGGAAGAACTCTTATTGGTGCAATGCCTCCTAAAGGACAAGAAATGGACGACCACTACTTTGGAAGCATAAAACCAAGAGTTGCAGCATACATGAAAGAATTAGATGATGAATTATGGAAGCTTGGAATTCTTTCTAAAACTGAGCATAATGAAGTTGCTCCTGCTCAACATGAAATGGCTCCAATTTTTGGAACTACAAATGTTGCTACAGACCATAACCAATTAACAATGGAAATAATGAAGAGAGTTGCTAAGAAAAATGGATTAGCTTGTCTTCTACATGAAAAACCATTTAAAGGTATAAATGGTTCAGGAAAACATAATAACTGGTCAATTTCTACTGATACAGGAAAAAACCTTTTAGAACCAGGAGAATCTCCAGCAGAAAATGCTCAATTCTTAACATTCTTATGTGCAGTTATTAAAGCTGTTGATAAATATCAAGATTTATTAAGAATATCTGTTGCAAATGCTGGTAATGACCATCGTTTAGGAGCTAATGAAGCACCTCCTGCAATAGTTTCTATGTTCCTTGGTGACGAACTTACTGATGTATTAAAATCAATAGAGGATAGTTCAGAATATGTTGCAAAAGGAAAGACTACTATAGAATTAGGTGTTCATACATTACCAAGTTTCCCAAGTGATACAACTGATAGAAACAGAACATCTCCATTTGCATTTACAGGAAACAAATTTGAATTTAGAATGCTTGGTTCAACATTCTCAGTAGCAGGACCAAACATAACTCTTAACACTATAGTTGCTGATGCTTTAAAAGATTTTGCTGATGAATTAGAAGCAAGCACAGAAGACTTTAATGTTGCTCTTAATAAATTAATAGTTAAGACTTTAAAAGAACATAACAAAATAATATTTAATGGAAACAACTACTCTGATGAATGGGTTGTAGAAGCTGAAAAGAGAGGTTTATTAAATCTTAAGACTACAGTGGATGCTCTTCCTCATTTCGTAGATGAAAAGAACCTTGAAGTATTTACAAAACATCATGTATTTACTGAATGTGAAATGAAATCAAGACTTGAAATATTATTAGAAGAATATGCTAAGACAATTAACATAGAAGCATTAACAATGTCTCAAATGATTCATAAAGACATCTTACCTGCAGTACTTTCATTTATGAAAGACTTAAGTGATACAGTTGTTGCTAAGAAAGCTGCTGGTGTATCTGTATTTGGATATGAAACTGGAGTATTAAATAAAGCTTCTGCTTTAGAAGATACTTTATATGAAGATGTTAATAAATTAGATGAATTATTAACTAAGACTGATGAATATGAAGATAGCGAAGCTTTAGCTAGATTCTACCAAGCTGAAATAATAGCTCAAATGGATAAAGTTAGAGAATCTGCTGATACTTTAGAATTATTAGTTGGAAAGAAATATTGGCCAATTCCAACATATTCAGATCTTTTATATAAAGATACACCTCAAATGCCATATAACGAATATAAATAAAAATATAATTTAAATAAAACGCCACAACTTTTAATAACAAAAAGGCTGTACATGAAAAAATGTACAGCTTTTTTTAATATATTTATTAAACAAATTCAATTAAATCTTTTCCAAGTTTTTTTATTCTTGCAAGAGAGTATATATCATATCCCTTTTCTTCTAGCATTTTTCTTCCTGGTTGGAATGATTTTTCTATAACTATTCCTATTCCACATACCTTTGCTCCAGCTTCTTCAACAAGTCTTATTGCTCCAAGGGCAGCTTCTCCATTAGCTAAAAAATCATCAATTATAATTATATTATCATCTTTATTTATAAACTTTTTTGAAAGTGTAAGTTCATAATCAGAGTTTTTAGTAAATGAATGTACTGTTGTTTGATAAACCTCTCCATTTAATATTTTAGAAGTTTGCTTTTTTAAAGTAACCATAGGAAGGTTCATTTGAAGTGCTGTCATTACAGTTGGTGCAATTCCTGAACTTTCTATTGTAAAAATCTTTGTTGCACCCTTATCTTGAAAATATTCTTTAAAGCATGTTCCTACTTCATACATAAGCTTTGAATCTACTCCATGATTTAAAAATGAATCTACTTTAAGAACATTTTCACTAAGTGCTTGCCCTTCTTCTAAAATTCTTTCACGTAATTTTTCCATTTTATTTTCCTTCTTTCTTATTTTTCTTCTTTTAATATCTTGTTTAATATAAGTGCTGTTATAGTTCCAGTTGATATTCCTGATGAAAATATCATATTTAATCCTTGTGGAAGATTAGAAACAAAATCTGGTCTAAATGTTACTCCAAGTCCTAATCCAACTGAAGCTGCTATTATTAGCAAGTTTCTATTATTTATATGTACTGTACTTAATGTTTTTATTCCTGCTGCTGCTATTGTTCCAAACATAACAATTCCAACACCTCCAAGTACTGGTTGAGGAATTGTATTTATTAATGCTGCAAATTTAGGGAAAAATCCAAGTATTATTAAAATAATACCAGCCATTATAGCTACTGCTCTACTAGCATTTTTAGTAAGAGGAATAAGTCCTACATTTTGGCTAAAAGTTGTATTTGGAAATGTTCCTACAGCCCCTGCTATTGAACTTCCAATTCCATCTGCAAGCACCCCTCTACCTATAATTTTATTATCAGCTTTTATCTTTGATACCTCACATATAGTTGTTAAGCATCCAACAGTTTCTATAGTAGTTACTATATATGCAGGAATAAAAGCAAGAACATATTTTATATTAAAATCTACCCCATATTGAAAAATATTAGGTAGTGCAAACCATTTTGCTTCTTTAACAACAGTAAAATCTACCTTTCCAAGAGGTATACAAATTATATATCCAATAATCATTCCTATAAGTACTGAAGCACTACTTACCATACCCTTTCCATATCTATTTAGTAAAAGAGTTATTATTAATACAGCAATTGAAATTCCAACATTCATAAGACTACCATAATCAGAAGCACCGCTTCCACCTGCTGCCCAATCCATAGAAACAGGAATTAAAGTTAATCCTATTAAACATACAACAGTTCCAGTTACTAATGGTGGAAAAAGCTTCATAAGTGGTTTTATAAAGAAGCTTAAAATAATTTCAACTATTGAACCAAGTATTGCTGCACCTACTATTCCTGGCATTCCAGCAATAGAACCAACTGTTATTGAAGGTGAGACAAATGTAAAGTCTGTTCCCATTATACATGGCACTCTTGCCCCTACTTTTCCTATTCCTTTTGACTGTATCACAGTTGCTATTCCAGCTGCTAAAATACAAGCACTCATAACTGCAGTTGACATTGCTGTGTTAAATCCTAATGCATTTGAAATAACAAGAGGAACTGCAATTATTCCTCCAAAGGCTGCAAATATGTTTTGAAAGCCTAAAAGTATTTGTGTCATAATATTAGGCTTATCATTAATTCCATAAAGCAGTTCATCATCTTTTAAAATTTCTTTTGTTTCTTCCATTACTACCTCCTAAAAAAATAAAAAACACCTCAAAATAAATTTGAGGTGTAAATAAGTTAGAATTAATATTTCTAAAACACTCACCTCGTAGTCTGCCATTTTAAGGTTAGCAGGTAGATACTCTTAGACCATATTTCTAAGTATATACGAGTTTTTTCTTTTGTTATCCTTTGAAAGTATAACATACAAAAGGTGCTTTAGTATAGTTATTATTTAATTTCCTTTAAAAATCTTTCTATTCTTTTTAATGCTTCTATTATATTTTCCATTGATGAAGCATAACAAGCTCTTACAAAGCCTTCACCACATTCTCCAAAGGCATTTCCTGGAACTACAAGAACTTTTTCTTTAACTAAAAGTTGTTCACAAAATTCATCTGAAGTAAGACCTGTAGATTTAATAGAAGGAAATACATAAAATGCTCCTAATGGTTCAAAACATTCTAGTCCTAATTTTCTAAAACCATCTACTAAAACTCTTCTTCTTCTATTATATTCTCTAACCATCTTTTTAATACTATCATCTCCACCCTTTAATGCTTCTATTGCAGCATATTGAGCAGTTGTAGGAGAACACATTATAGAATATTGATGTATTTTTTTCATTTGTTTTATTAATGCTTTATTTCCACATATATATCCAAGTCTCCAACCAGTCATTGCAAAGGCTTTTGAGAATCCATTTATAACTAATGTTTTATCCTTTATTTCAGGAAAACTTGCTATTGATACATGAGGTTTATCATAAGAAAGTTCAGCATAAATTTCATCTGAAATTACAATTACATCTTTTTTTGCTAAAACCTCAACTATTGGCTTTAATTCTTCTCTAGTCATTATTGCACCTGTTGGATTATTAGGAAATGGTATTATAACAACCTTTGTTTTTTCTGTAATTGCTTCCTCTAATTCCTTTGCTGTAAGCTTAAAGCCATTTTCTGCTTTAAGATTTAACACCTTTGAAGTTGCCCCTGTAAAAGCTGTACAACCTTTGTAAGCTACAAAGCTAGGTTCTGGAACAATGACTTCATCCCCAGGTCCTACTAAAGCTCTTAAAGCTATATCTATACCTTCGCTTCCTCCAACAGTTACTATTATTTCATCATCAGGACAATATTCTAAATCAAATTTTCTATTTAAATATTTTGATATTTCTTTTCTTAATTCTATAAATCCTGCATTAGAAGAATAATGAGTATGTCCCTTTTCTAAAGAGTATATTCCTGCTTCACGTACATTCCAAGGTGTAACAAAATCCGGTTCACCAACTCCAAGAGAAATAACTCCTTCCATTTCATTTATTATATCAAAATACTTTCTTATTCCAGAAGGAGGCATATTTTTCACTTCTGGTCTTATCATATCCTCAATTATCATATAAATATATCCTCCCTATCATCAAACTTTTCTTCTTTAAATATAGTTCCATGGTCTTTGTATTTTTTTAATACAAAATGAGTTGCTGTTCCATTTACATATTCTTGACATGCAAGTTTATTTGAAACAAATAAAGCTACTTCCTTCATTGTTTTTCCTTCAACTATTACAGATAAATCAAAACCTCCAGAAGACATTAAATAACATGCTTTAACCTGTGGAAATTTGTATATTCTTTCTGCAACCTTATCAAAGCCATCACCTCTTTGAGGAGTTACCTTTACATCTATAATGGCAGTAATAACTTCTTTTCCTGTATTTTCCCAATTAACAAGAGTTGTATATCCAGCTATTATGCTTTTTTCTTCATAATCTCTTATTGCTTCTCTAACTTCTTCTACAGTTTTTCCAACCATTGTGGCTATTTGTTCATCTGTATATCTACTGTTTTCTTCTAAAATCTCTAAAATCTCTTCCATGTTTTTATCCTCCTATTAATTAATAAAAAAAGCCTCATCCCAAAAAGCAAGGGACGAAGCTATAAATTCCGTGGTACCACCCTAATTTAAGTAAAAAAATTATTACTCTCTTTAGTACCTTTATAACGTAAGGGACACGTTAATGCCTACATTAAGTTTAAAAAAACTTAGTTCTCAGCACAAGATTCAAAGGCTGCCTTCTTAAAAACAATCCTACTAGCTCTCACCATATACTAAATTCTCTTAAAGGTCTTATTTTTAATACTCTTCCTTATCAATATCTTTTTCATTATTAACATTTATTTATAAATATATACCTTTATTACCTGCAAGTCAATATTTATTTAAATTCTTCTGCTAATTTAGTAAATGCTTGTAATGATTTTTCTATTTTTTCATAGCTTATGCAATAAGATAATCTAAAATGTCCTGGGCATCCAAAAGATGAGCCTGGAACAATTAATAAATTATATTTTTTTGCTGCTTCTGCAAAAGCTTTATCATCTGGTATTAAAGATTTTGGAAACAAATAAAAGGCTCCTTGTGGCTTTACACATTCAAATCCTAAACTTATTAAATGATTATATAATAAATCTCTATTTTTCTTATATATATTTACATCTACCTCTGCTCCTAGTGTTCTTCCTATAACTCTTTGGAATAATGAAGGAGCATTTACAAAGCCTAATATTCTATTTGCAACATTTAATGATTGAATAACATCTTTATAATCATCCATTTCGCTATTTGCTACTACATATCCTATTCTTTCTCCTGGAAGTGATAATGATTTACTATATGAATATCCTATAAAAGAATTTTTATGATAATTTAAAAGAAATGGTACTTCTGCTCCATCATAAGCTATTTCTTTATAAGGTTCATCAGAAATAAGATATATGCTTGTTTTATATTCAGCTTCTTTTTTTCTAAGAACTTCTGCCATTTTTGTTAATGACTCTGAAGAATATATTACTCCTGTTGGGTTATTTGGAGTATTTATTATTATTGCTTTTGTTTTTGCTGTAATTCCTTTTTCTAAAGCCTTAATATCTGGTTGGAATGTTTCTTTATCTGCTTGAACAACTACAAGTTTTCCATCAAAGTTATTAACATAGTTTTCATATTCTCCAAAAAATGGTGCTATTACAATAACCTCATCTTCTGGATTTAACAAAGTTTTTAATATAATATTTAATCCTCCAGCTGCACCACAAGTCATTACTATATTATCTTTTGTAAGATTTACATTATTTTTTTTATTTATAAACTCTGCAATATTTTCTCTTACATCTTCATATCCAGAATTAGACATATATCCATGAACTAAATTTTGAGGTTCTTCATTAATTATATCTATAATCGCCTGTTTAATTTCCTTTGGTGGCTCTACATTTGGATTTCCTAAACTATAATCAAAAACATTTTCTTCTCCATATTTTGCTGATAACTTTTTTCCTTCTTCAAACATAGCTCTTATTACCGAACTATTCTTAACTAATTTCTCCATTTTATTAGAAATCATTATGTTTCCCTTCTTTCGAATTATTTTCTTGATTTTCCATATAGGCCTTTTAATATTAATCCTACACCAGCTGCTGTCATTCCATACATCATAATAGTTGTAAATAAATCTGTTCTTCTAAATGTTATTTCAAGTCCCATTAATATTCCAACTAATATTATTGCTAATCCAACTATAACAAAAAGCCAACCTAATATTGAATTATCACTAAAAAATAAAATCATTACCCCTATAATTAGTGGAAGAAGCACTACTCCTGTTGGAAAGTTATTCATAAAATTTAGCCAACCACCAAAGCGAAAGCTTGTATGTACATCTGTATTTTTAAATATCATAAATGCACCTACACAAAATACTACAAGTCCAACAAAGAAAGTAAGAGCATCTCCTTTTTCTGCATTTCTTTTGTCCAATTTATTAGACATTTCTTCAATTTTTTTACTCATATTTTCCCCCTTAGTTTTTAATATTTATATTATACCAAGTTTTACCCTTTTTGTGTTTATTTCTTACTAATTACTTTTATCTTATTTTTATTAATTCCTAATACCATACATTTAGCTTTTAAATATAATTTTATATCTTTAATAAGTTCTTTAGTTAATACTTCTCCTGGAGATATTATAGGTATTCCTGGAGGATATGGAACTATTGCTTCCTTAATTATCCTTCCTTCTCCTTCTTCTAAGGTACAAATTTCTTCCTTAAAATTAAAAACCTCATAGGGTTCAAAAATTTTCTTAGGAATTTCTTCTCTAAAGCTTACACTTATTTTTTCATCTTCTATTTCTTTTATATTAAGTTTTTCTATAGCAGAATAAAGCTTATTTAATCCCTCTTCTCCGTTACATGGAGCTAAAAGTAAAACAACTCCAGAAGAAAAACTCATTTCTCCTTGAATTTTTTCTTTTCTTAAATAATCAAGAAATTTATGTCCACTATATCCTTTAGGAAGTATAATTAAATATCTTGTTTTATCTAAATTATACCCTTTAGGTAGGTCTTCATCTCCTATAATTTTAACTTTTTTAAGTTCATTAATTTTTTTTCTTTTTTCCTCACATAGTTCAATTAAATTTTCAAAGTCTTCTTTTCCATACCTTTCTAAATAATATCTTGCATAATCTAAAGATGCCATTACAAGATAGGAAGGGGAAGTTGTCATAAAAGCACTTATATAAAATTCTGCTTTTTCACATTCATCATTTACAAAAACAAAAGAGCCTCCAGTTAAAGCTGGTAATGTTTTATGAGCACTTGCAATAACATAATCACCTAAAGCTGCCATTGACTTTGGAAGTTTTTCACTTATTCCATAATGGGCTCCATGAGCTTCATCTATTATAACCTTTAATCCTATCTTTTTTAACTTACATACTACCTTTTCAATATCATAGGATATTCCAAAGTAATTAGGATAAGTTAGTATAATTCCCTTTGGATTTTTTGCCTTTTTTAATGCCTTATATATTTCCTCTTCATCTGGAGGAAGAAAATATCTTTCATCAGAAATTTTAGGCTCTATATACTGAACTTTAAGTTTTCTTAAAATAAGACCATTATATACTGCTCTATGACAATTTCTTTCTACTAATATTTCATCCCCTTCATTAAAGGCAGAAAACATGGAGGATAAAATTCCTCCTGTGCTTCCATTAACCATAAAAAAAGCTTTTTTGCATCCATAAAGATTTTTTAATTTTTCCTGAGCCTCTTTAATAACACCTTCTGGGTGATGAAGATTATCTAAAGGCTCAACTTCAGTAATATCTAAAAGCCCTAAACTTTCTATAAATTCTTTTCCTTTAGAATCCCTTTTGAAAGCTTCCCCAGATTTATTTCCTGGCATTGAAAAAGCTATATTGTTTTCTTTTTTATAATTTATTAATGCTTCTAATAAAGGTAAATCCATACTTTTACTCCCTTGGATTAATAACTTGAATTGTTGCTTGTTTAAGAACTTCATCTCCAATAGCTAACATTTCTTTTACAAGTATATTATTCATGTTTTCTAACATATTTTCATAGACTTTATAATCATTAAACATTACACTATATTTTGAAATTTCTTTTGCAATTTGTATGCTTTGCTCCTCTTTAAAAAGTTTTCTAAGCTTTATGTTTTTACATAATTCTTTTATTCTCTCTTCATCTAAAGAAGCTGCATCTTTTTTTACTTCCTTAATTGATTCCTTAACAAGTTTTATTGCTTTTTTAACATTTTTTTTAGATGTGGTAAACATTATTTTATAAAGCTTAACATCTTTATCATAATCTATTTCACTACATACATCATATACTAATCCATTTTTTGTTCTAAGTTTATCAAATAAAACAGAATCAGCTCCTACACAAAAATATGCATCAAAAAGCTTAAGCATTTTTAATTGTATTTCACTTAATTCTTTTATTGGAAATATAATTTCCACTCTGCTTACCTTTATCCCACCTTTTTCTTCAATAAATATTCCTTTTTTAGGCCTTTCACTTGAAGAAATAATTTTATTTCTTTTTCTAAATTTCCATCTACCAAAAAATCTGTTTATTGTTTCTTTAACACTATTAAAATCTAGTGATGACACAACAGCTATTGATGTATTTGATGGAACATAATTCTCTTTATAAAATTCTCTTAAATCTTCTAAAGTCATATTTTTCAATCCTTGAACACTCCCAATAATAGGATACTTTAATCTATTCTCATTAAAAGCATTAAAAAATAATCTATCTTCACAATACTGTTCTATATCCTCATCCCACTCTTTAAGTTCCTGAATTATTACATCCATTTCTTCCTTAAAGCCCTCTTTAGGGAAAACTGGATTGATTAAAATATCCGATAATATATCTATTCCTATTTCAAAGTCCTCTTCTAAAAGACTGCCATAATATATAACATAAGAATAATTGGTCATAGCATTGTGAAAAGCAAAGTTTTTATGAAAAATTTTGTTTATCTCCTGCTCATTTCTAGTTTTTGTGCCTTTAAATACCATATGCTCAGTTGCATGGGCTACTCCCATAATATTTTTTTCTACTGCTGCCCCTGCATCAAGCCCAATAGAAATTGATGTTAATTTAGATTGAATATTTTTATATATAATTTTTACACCATTATCTAGCTGATAATATTCCATAATAAATTTCCTCTTGTTTATTAAAGTTCCTCAGCTTTTAAAGCTATAGCACATTCAATTCTCTTTTTTTGCATCTTACAACCTATTTCATAAGGTATATTCATATCACCATTAAAGTTTACATTATTAGCTTGACAGCCTCCACTACAATAAAATCTTGCCCAACATTCTCTACATTTAGGTTTATTGTATATATGTGCTTTTTTAAATTTCTTTCCTAATTCAGCATCATAAGTATCATCAAAAACCGAACCTAATTTATATTCCTCTTTACCAACAAATTGATGGCATGGATAAACATCTCCTTGTGGAGTTATAGCTACATATTCAAAACCTGAACCACATCCTGAAATTCTCTTATAAACACAAGGTCCACCTTGTAAGTCTATATTAAAATGATAGAAAGTAAATTCATCTTTTCCTTCTCTTTTTCTTCTCGCCATTTCATTATATAACTTATCATAGTTATCAAATATTTCTGGAATATCCTCTTCTCTTATTGCTAAAGGATGACCATCTTCTAAAACTACTGGTTCTATTGATATTTCTCTAAAACCTTCATTTAACATAGAAACTACATCTTCATAAAAATCAACATTATCTCTTGTAAATGTTCCTCTTACATAATAAGTTTTCCCTTTAGTTCTTTTAGAAATCATCTTTTTAATGTTTGGAAGTATATCATCATAAGAGCCTGAGCCATCAACTTTAATTCTTACTTTGTCATTAACTTCTTTTCTTCCATCTAATGATAAAATAATATTTCCCATTTCCTTATCCATAAAGTCCATCATTTCATCATTTAAAAGAGTAGCATTAGTTGTCATTGTAAATCTTATATTTTTATTCCACTTAGCTTCATTATCTCTTGCATATTGTATTATTTCTTTTATTGTGTCCATTATTAATGTTGGTTCTCCACCAAATAAATCTATTTCTATATTTTTTCTTGGACCACTTCTTTTAATTACATAATCAATAGCTTTTTTAGCAGTTTCCACAGACATTACTCCCTTATGTCCATGATATTCCCCTTCATCTGCAAAACAATATTTACATCTTAAATTACATCCATGAATTATATTTAAACAAACAGCCTTTATATAATCTCTATCATCCATTGAACTATGAGCTATTTCTTCATATTGGTCTGGAGAATATAATACTTCTTCTTTTACAAGCTCTTCTATTTCATCATAAGCTTCAGAAATTTCATCTTCATTATACTTTTCTTTTAATTCATTTATTACATCTACTTTTTCCTTTAATTTATCATCATCTAATATATCATAAACAAGTTCATCTACTATATGAACTGCTCCTGTATTTACATCTAATACAAAATAATTTTCACCTTGCTTAAACTTATGTATAAAAGCCATCTACATTTCCCTCCACATAATCATAAAGAAGCAGTAACATAAAGTTACTGCCACCTTTTTTTGTCTTTTTATTAGTTTTCGCATTCTAGATTTGCAACAGTACAAGAAGTCTTACATGCTGATTGACATGAGTTTGCACATTCTTTGCAACCTGGCTTACATAAACTATTTTTTATGTTAGTTTTGTTTATAGTCTTTATGTGTTTCATGCTGATATACCTCCATATAAATTTTTACTCTTAATTATACCATATTTTTAATTACTTTAGGAAGGATTTTGTAGAATATTGCTCATTTTTTTAATTTTTTATAAATCTACATGAAAAATTGTTCTATTGTTTTCACTTTCAGCATAAATTTTTCCATTATATTTTGATACAATAGTCTTTGCTATTGAAAGACCTAAGCCATAACCACCTTTTTCTCTAGCTCTTGATTTGTCCACTCTATAAAATCTTTCAAATATTTTTTCTAAATCTTCTTTAGGAATATTTTCTCCTGTATTTTCTACAGATAAATGAATTTTTTGTTTATCTTCTTTTAATCTTATTTTTATTTCAGTATTTTTAAAAGAATGTTTTATTGCATTATCTATAAGTATTCCTATAAGTTGATTAAATCCTTCTTTATTTCCTTTAAATAAAATATTTTCTTTAATGTCACAATTTAGTTCTAAATTATTTTCATATAAAATACCTTCAAAATTTAATGCTTGATTCATAACAATATCACTTAAATTAAATTCAGTTTCTTCTCCTAAAACTTCATTATTATCTGCTTTAGCTAAATATAAAAGATTGCTAACAAGCTTTGACATTCTATTTGTTTGAAAGGCAATATAATCAATCCATTTCTTTTGATTTTTAATAGTATCATTTTCATTTGCATTTAATAAATCAATATTTGTACTTATTATAGCAAGTGGTGTTTTTAACTCATGAGAAGCATCTGCAATAAATCTTTTTTGTGAATTATATGCTTCTTCAACTGGTCTTATTGCTTTTTTAGCAATAATTAAACTTATAAAAAAGAATACTATAAGACTAATTGCTCCAATAATACTTGAAATAATAATAAGTCTATTTAAAAATTGTTTGTGACTACTTTCTTCTCTTAAAATTATAGATATATCTCCTGCTGGATTTTGTTTATATATATAAGCAAAGGTATAATCATCACTTTCTGTAAAGCCTTTATTTTTATTACTACTTAAAACTTCCTTTATTGTCTTTATAAGTTCACTTTCTTCTATATCTAATTTAGTTTGATAAATAAATTTATTATTAGCAGTATTATATTTTCCAATAATACTATTAAGAGCTTCTCTATCCATAGGCCCATCCATATTATTTGGTCTCATATTCATAGTATTTAAGCTATCTCCTAAACGAGAAAATATTTCATATTCACTATTACTTTTCATTCCTATGTATATAGCTATCATAATAAGAAAAACTATAGAGGTAAGTAAAATCATTGTAGTTGCAATAAATCTTATTTTTAACTTTTTAAACATTTAAATTCCACCCTTATATTCTAAAAGATATCCCATATTTCTTATAGCTTTTATTGTAACCTTTGATTTTAAAAATGTAAGTTTTCTTCTTAAAAATGTAACATATACCTCTACATTATTATGTTCTGCTTCAGATTCAAAGCCCCATAGTTTATTTATAATATCATCTTTATTAATAACACTTCCTTTTCTATTAATAAGAAGTTCTAAAAGACCAAATTCCTTTGCAGTTAACTTAACTGAATTTAAACTAGTGGAAAGTTCTAATGTTCCAACATTTAAACTTATATCTCCAAAAGATAATTCATTTTCATTTATAACTTCCCCCTTTCTTCTGCTTAATGCCCTTATTCTTGCAAAAAGTTCTTCTGTATAAAATGGTTTTGGAAGATAATCATCTGCCCCACAATCTAACCCTTCTACCTTATCAGATACTTCTCCTTTTGCTGTAAGTAAAATTATAGGACATTCAATTCCTTCTTTTCTTGCCTTTTTAAGTACATCTAATCCATTCATTAAAGGAAGCATTATATCTAAAATAACTAAATCATAAATATTTGAAAGTATATAATCAAGACCATCTTCTCCATTAAAAACCCTATCTACAATATAATTATGTTTTTCTAAAATAGCTCCTAAAGCTTCTGATAATTGTTTTTCATCTTCTACTATTAAAATTCTCATAATATTCACCTCTTTATGAATATTTTAACATAGAAAGCTTAAATAAAATTTAAAATAAAAATCATTTTTTAAGTTTTATTTAAGCTTTAAACTTTATAATTATTTTAATAAAGTGAGGTGAATATTTTTATATTTTAAATTTAAAATAACACTTAATAATATCTTAGTAAAAATATTATTAATATAAAAAAGGGAATTAATTAAAATAATCCACTTAACACACATATAAAAATTTCTCTAAATATATATTAATAATTTAAATTTAATCTATTAAGATTTTTTAATTGTTATTAAATTAAAAAAAGATATACAGAAAGAGTTTTTCTCTCTGTATATCTTTTTATATTACTTAATTTTAATTAATAATTCACCAGTTTTAACTTGTTGACCTTCTTTAGTTGCAACAATTTCTATTACACCTGAAACAGGAGCTACTATGTTAGTTTCCATCTTCATTGCTTCTATTATTATTAAGCTTTGACCTTCTTTAACTTCGTCTCCTTCTTTAACAAGAATCTTATTTATATTACCTGGAATACTTGCCCCTACTTCATTTTTATTTTCTGGGTCTGCCATAACTGTAGCGTCAGCATTTACAATAGCACCTGTATCTCTTCTTGTTTTATCTTTAATCTTTATTTCTCTTCTATTTCCATTAACTTCAAATACAAGAATTCTGTTTCCTTCATCATCATGTTTGCCGATTTCTACTAATTGAACTATTAAAGTTCTACCTTCTTCTACTTCTACTTCACAAGTTTCACCTTCTGCTAATCCATGGAAGAATACATCACTTCCCATGCGGCTTACATCACCATATTCATCAACAAACTTTAAGTAATCTTCAAATACATCTGGATATAAAGCATAGCTTAATAAATCTTTGTTTGTTGGTTCATACTTATATTTTTCTTTTAAGTATTCTCTATCTTTATCAAAGTTTTCTGGAGGTAATAATTCACCTGGTCTTACTGTAATAGGTTCTTCACCCTTTAAAACTACCTTTTGAAGTTCTTTTGGGAATCCTCCTTCTGGTTGACCCATCATACCTTTAAAGTATGATACAACTGAATCTGGGAATGCCATATTCTTAGCCTTTTCACATATATTTTCTGGAGTTAAATCATTTTGAACCATAAATATTGCCATATCTCCAACCATCTTAGAAGAAGGAGTAACCTTTATTATGTCACCAACCATTTCATTAACTCTCTTATACATATGTTTTACATCATTAAACTTATGTCCAATTCCAAAGCTTTCAACTTGTGGTTTTAAGTTTGAATATTGTCCTCCTGGAATTTCATATCTATAAATTTCTGCACTACCTGTCTTTAAGTCAGATTCAAATTCACTGTAAACTTGTCTTACTGCTCCCCAGTAATCATCAATTTTTTGAATCTTATTTAAATCAATGCCAGTATCTCTATCAGTATTCTTTAATGCTGCTACAACTGAGTTTAAAGCTGGTTGACTTGTTAAACCTGACATATTATTAAATGCTGTATCTATAATATCAACTCCAGCATCTGCTGCCATTAAAACAGTTGCAACTCCATTACCTGTAGTATCATGAGTGTGTAATTGAATTGGAATTGAAATTTCATTCTTTAATGCAGTTATAAGTTTCTTAGCTGCATAAGGCTTTAATAAAGCTGACATATCTTTTATTGCAAGTATATGAGCTCCCATCTTTTCAATTTCTTTAGCCTTATCTACATAATATTTTAAGCTATATTTATCTCTAGATTCATCTAAAATATCACCAGTATAACATAAAGCAACTTCTGCTATTTTTCCACACTTTAATGTTTCATCTAAAGCTACTTCTATTCCCTTTAACCAGTTAAGTGAATCAAATATTCTAAATATATCTATTCCACTCTTTGCAGATTCTTTTATAAATTCTCTTATAACATTATCTGGATAATTCTTATATCCAACACCATTAGCTCCTCTTATAAGCATTTGGAACATAATGTTTGGTATTCTCTTTCTTAATTCTTCTAGTCTTACCCATGGGTCTTCCTTTAAGAATCTATATGCTGTATCAAAAGTAGCTCCTCCCCACATTTCAAGAGAGAATAAATCTCCAGCATAGGCTGCAGTAGCCTTTGCTATCTTTATCATATCCTTACTTCTAACTCTTGTTGCCATTAATGATTGTTGAGCATCTCTCATAGTTGAATCTGTAAGTAAAAGTTTATTTTGAGATTTTATCCACTTAACTACTCCTTCTGGTCCTTCAGTATCTAAAATTTGCTTTGTTCCTTTTAAACCTTCTATTGTATCTACTTTTGGAATTACAGGTACATCATAATCTGTTTTAATTCCTTTAGTTCCATTTACTATCTTTTCACCAACAATTTTTAATACTCTTTGTTCTTCATCTGTTCTTGGTTTTATATCAAATAATTGAGGATTGTCTGAAATGAAGTTTGTATCACATTCTCCCTTTCTAAATGTTTCATTATTTAAAACATTTATTAAGAAGTCAACATTTGTTTTAACACCTGTAATATTTATTTCTTTTATAGCACGTATAGATTTTCTTACAGTATCTTCAAAAGTTCTTGAATATGCAGTAGTTTTTACAAGAAGACTATCATAATAAGGACTTATTACAGCTCCACTAAATCCATTACCACCATCAAGTCTTATACCAAATCCTCCACCTGTTCTATAAACATCAATCTTACCAGTATCAGGTGCAAAGTTATTTGAAGGGTCTTCTGTTGTTACTCTACATTGAATAGCATATCCTCTTGGTTTAATATCATCTTGAGAATATATTCCTATTTCTTTAGAATCTAATCTATATCCTTCAGCTATTAATATTTGGCTTTGTACTATGTCTATACCAGTTACCATTTCTGTAATTGTATGTTCAACTTGTACTCTAGGATTCATTTCTATGAAATAATGATTTCCGTGCATATCAACTAAGAATTCTAAAGTACCTGCATTTAAATAATTAACAGCTTTTGCAATTTTTAATGCATCATTACAAATTGCTTCTCTAACTTCATTAGATAATTTAACTGCTGGACTTATTTCTATAACTTTTTGATGTCTTCTTTGAATTGAACAATCTCTTTCATAAAGATGTACTATGTTTCCATATTTATCTCCTAACACTTGAATTTCAATATGTTTAGGACCTTCTATGTATTTTTCTATGAACATGTCATCTATTCCAAAGGCTTTCTTAGCTTCATTTTTAGCACTTCTAAAAGCTTCAAGTAAGTCTTCTTCCTTTCTGACTATTCTCATACCTCTACCGCCACCACCAGCAGCAGCTTTTACCATTACAGGGTATCCACAGTATTCAGCAACCTTTAATGCTTCTTCTTCAGATGTTATAGGTTTTTCAACACCTGGAATTACAGGAACTCCAACACTCTTTGCTACTATCTTAGATTTTATTTTATCTCCTAATTTATCCATCATTTCATGTTTAGGACCAATAAATTCTATTCCGGCTTCTTCACATTTTTTTGCAAACTCTGCATTTTCTGATAAAAATCCATAACCTGGATGTATAGCATCAACATGTTTCTTTTTTGCAAGGCTAATAATTTCATCAATATTTAGATATGCTTCAACTGGTCCTTTATTTTTACCAATTAAATATGCCTCATGAGCTTTAGTTCTAAAAAGAGAACGCTTATCTTCCTCTGAATATATAGCTACTGTTCTTATCCCCAATTCATGACAAGCTCTAAATATTCTTATAGCAATTTCACCTCTATTGGCTACTAATACTCTTTTAAATTTTTTCTCCAATGAAATGCAACTCCTTCTATAACTTTAATTTCATCATTTGTCATATGTTATAACAAACAAATACCTTAAAAATTTTTCATAATAAATTGATTATATCATAAAAATTCCTCTTTAACTCCTATTTTTTTAATTTTAGTGAATATATTTTGAAAAATTTAAAAAAAAATTCGTAATAAGTACATACATTTATATAAATAATAAAAAAGAATGTACTTATTTTTCTATTTAATATTAATAAATTTATTAAAGCCTTATAATTTTATATAAAAAAAACTGTTTCAAAATACATTTTGAAACAGTTCTAAACTAACCTGGCAACGTCTTACTCTCCCACACAGTCTCCCATGCAGTACCATCAGCGCTGTAGAGCTTAACTTTCCTGTTCGGAATGGGAAGGAGT
>UQBY01000015.1 GCA_900539375.1 uncultured Clostridium sp.
AATTAGACAATATAAGAACTGATTATGTTAACAAAACAATTTCAAATATAATAAATCAAAAACTAAAGTTTATTACTATTGAAGATTTAAATATAAAAGGAATGATGAAGAATAAACATTTATCTTATAAAATAGCACAATAAAAGTTATTGTAAGTATATAGCTATGACTAGTAGGGAATTTACCACTGTGAAGTATCATACCAAATGTAAGTAGCTTTGAAGTTATTCATTGCCAAAACAGATACGTTGAAACAGTAAAATTCTTAAAATGTTTATATTTGATTACATTTTAAGTAGCAGAGAATTTTAAATGATAGATTTTAACATAGCTAAAAAGGCATTTAAGGATTATGTAGCTTCTTTTGATATAAATAATTCTAAAATAAGATTAAAAATAGAGCATACATATAAAGTAGTTGAAGCTTGTGAATATATTGCTAAGGATTTAAAGCTTAATGAAGAAGATATAAATCTTGCAAAGCTTATAGGTCTTTTACATGATATAGGTCGTTTTAAACAGCTTAAAAATTTTAATAGTTTTGATGATAATAGCACAATAGACCATGCAGAATATGGTGCTGATATTTTATTTAAGGATAATCTTATAAGAAAGTTTTTAGTTGAAGAAACTTATGATAATATAATAGAAAAAGCAATAAGAAATCATAATAAATATAAAATAGAAGATAATTTGTCAGAAAGAGAATTATTATTTTCAAAGATAGTAAGAGATGGAGACAAGATGGATAATTTTAGGGTTAAAGAAATTGAAAAAATTGAAACTCTTTTTGATATAAGTGAAGAAGAATTTGAACTTGAAAGTATAAGTGATAATATTTACAATGACTTTATTAATTGTAAAATGATATTAAAATCAGATAGAAAAACTCATATGGATATGTGGATATCTTATCTTGCTTTTATTTTTGATTTTAATTTTTCTTCTGGATTAAGATTTTTAAAGGATAATAATTATATAAATATAGTAATTGATAGAATAGATTATAAAAATCCAGATACAAAGGAAAAGATGAAAAACATTAAAAAAGTAGCTAATGATTATATAGATAAAAAGTTAGCTTTATAAAAAAGCCTAGTGAATATATTATTTTTCTTTTCTGTCCTAATAATTCTAAGTAAAGGCAAAATAACATATTCACTTACTTTAAATTTTTTTTGCTTTACATAATTATCATAATAAATATTATGTAAAGTAAAACTTATTTTTAATTAACAATAAGTTTTAGAAAAGTTCTAGATAAATGGAAAGTTATAATTTTTGCATAAAGTTTAAAGCCTCTTCATAGTATAAAACAGATTACACTATAAAGAGGAGGAAAGGATGAAGGATTTATTAAAGAAAATGAATGAAGCCTTTAGGAAAAATAAGCTTTACTATTTATTTATTCTATTATTTTTCTGTGTAGGAGTTGTTCTTGGAGTATATACAGTAAAATATATGAATGAAGGAGATAAAACAAATTTATCTAATTATTTTACTTCTTATATAAATAGTTTATTAGAAAGTAATACTAATTATGGAAGTTTGTTTTTTAATGTACTTAAAAAGAACCTTCTTCTTATAGTTCCTATATTTTTAATGAGCTTTTTATTTTTTGGTGCTCCAATAGTTTTAATAATAGATTTAATAAAAGGATTTAGTGTAGGATATACCTTTGCTTTTTTAATAACTACCTATAGTAATTCAGGATTTATGATTGCATTTATTTCTATTATTCCTCAAAATTTAATTTATATTCCTGCATTTATAATTTTAAGTATTATTTCTTTATCCTTTTCTATAGAGCATTTTAAAAGTAGGTTTTCAAAAAAAGCCTGGAATTTTAAATTTAATGTTAAAAACAACATTATAATTATAGTATTACTTTTTATTCTTTTTGGAATAGGTTCTATTGTAGAAACTTATGTTTCACCAAATTTAATAAGGTTTGTAGTTACTAAATTTTATAAATAATTAAGTAGGAGATTTATATGAAAGAAATTTTAAATGGTTATAAAAATTATTTATTAGAAAGTGAAAAAAGCGAAAATACAGTATATGCATATATAACAGATGTAAATTTATTTATTAAATTTGTTGAAAAAAATAAACTTAACCTTTATAGTGAAGATAACCTAGCTGTAATGTCTTATATTCAGCATTTATTAGATGATAAAAAGTCTGAACGTTCAATTAATAGAATAGTAATAAGCATAAGAAGTTTTTATAGCTTTTTAAAAGAAAGTAATCTTATAAAAGATGTTCCTAAAATATCTTTTAAGGGTAGTAAAAATGCAAAAAAGCTTCCTCAAATACTTACTATTGAAGAGGTAGACAAAATAATAAAAACAGTAGATAAAAATGGTCCTAAGGGAATAAGAGATTGTGCTCTTTTAGAAATGATGTATGCAACAGGAATGAAAGTGTCTGAACTTATAGCTATTAAAGTAAGTGATGTAAATCTTGATTTATCCTTTGTTAAATGTGTTGATAATAAACATTATGAAAGGCTTATACCAATTGGAAGAAGTGCTCTTAATGCAGTAGAGGAATATTTAAAAATAAGAAGTACTATAGCAGAAGTTGGAGTTGAAAATTTATTTGTTAATTTAAATGGTAAAAAGCTTACAAGACAGGGTATATGGAGAATTGTAAAGGAATATTCTCAAAAAGCAAAGGTTAGTGTAGATGTAAATTTAAATACCTTTAGACACTCCTTTGCTGTTCATATGCTTCAAAATGGTGCTAATGTAAGGGCTGTTCAAAAACTTTTAGGAAATCAGGTTTTAACTTATATGGATACCTATTATGAACTTATGAATAATGATAAAATTAATTTAATATATAAAAATACTCATCCAAGGGCATAATAAAAAGCCTTAACAAAAGGAGGAATAAATTATGAGAATGTACGATATAATTATGAATAAGAGAAATGGATTAGAATTATCAAAGGAAGAAATAGAGTATTTTGTAAAGGGCTTTACTAAAGGTGATATTCCAGATTATCAAGCTTCTGCTCTTTTAATGGCAATATATTTTAATAAAATGAATAAAAGAGAAACTAAAGACCTTACTTTAGCTATGGCAAACTCTGGAGATGTGTTATCTTTAGATAAAATAGAAGGAATAAAGGTTGATAAACATTCAACAGGTGGAGTTGGAGATAAAACAACAATACTTCTTGCACCCCTTGTTGCTTCCTGTGGAATTCCTGTAGCTAAAATGTCTGGAAGAGGTCTTGGCCACACTGGTGGAACAATTGATAAGTTAGAATCTTTTAAAGGCTTTTCAGTTAACCTTCTGGAGGAAAAATTTATTGAAAATGTAAATAAACATAAGATAGCTCTAGTTGCTCAAACTGGTCATTTAGCACCAGCTGATAAAAAGATTTATGCTTTAAGAGATGTTACAGCTACAGTAGAGAATATGTCTTTAATAGCCTCTAGTATTATGAGTAAAAAAATTGCCTCTGGGGCTGATTCTATAGTTCTTGATGTTAAGGTGGGAGAAGGGGCTTTTATGAAAACTCCTAGGGATGCAAGAGCTTTGGCTCAAGAGATGGTTGATATAGGTAATAGTGTAGGAAGAAAAACTATTGCAATTATATCAGATATGAATCAGCCCTTAGGTTATGCTATAGGCAATTCTTTAGAGGTTATTGAAGCTATTAACACATTAAAAGGAAAGGGTCCTTCTGACCTTTTAGAATTAACCTTAAATCTTGGAAGCTATATGCTTATTTTAGGTAAAAAAGCCTCTTCTTTTGATGAAGGATATAACATGCTTCTTCAAAATATTAAAAATAAAAAAGCACTAGAAAAACTTAAAGAGTTTGTAAAAATACAAGGTGGAGATGAAAGATATATAGATGATACAAATCTTTTTGAAAAGGCTTCTTACATAATAGAAGTTAAAGCTAAAAATTCTGGAATAGTATCAAAAATCCATGCAGAAAAGGTTGGTCTTATAGCTATGGAACTTGGTGCAGGAAGAGTTACTAAAGAAAGTAAAATAGATTTATCAGTAGGAATTGTACTTAATAAAAAGTGCAAAGATAAAGTAAATAAAGGAGAAACTTTAGCCTATATTCATGCAAATGATAAAGAAAAAGGAGAAAAAGCTTTAGAAAAATTAATTAATGCTATTGAAATTAAAGATTCTTTTAAAGATAACACTCCATTAATATATGAAGTTATAAAATAAAGATGTAAAAATAAATTTTTATAAATTTATAAACATAATTTTTTAGCCTTTGGAAATAATATAATTTGAAAGGAGGGCTAAAGAACCTATGAAAAATAAATTTATAAAAATATTTGCAATAAGTTTAATTTTAAATTTATCATTTTTATTAATTCCTAATAAAAATGTAAATGCTGAAGATAATACAATGGATGGAATTGAAGCAAATTCAGCATTATTAATTGAGCCTATATCAGGTAAGATATTATATGAAAAAAATATTGATGAAAAGTATGCCCCAGCATCTGTAACAAAGGTAATGACAATGCTTCTTGCAATAGAAGCTGTAGATAATAATAAAGTTTCTCTTCAAGATAAAGTTACTTGTAGTGAAAATGCTAAAAACATGGGTGGCAGTACAATGCTTCTTGATACTGGAGAAGTAAGAACTTTAGAGGAACTTTTAAAAGGAGTTGCAATAGCTTCAGGAAATGATGCAGCTGTTGCCATTGCAGAGTATATAGGTGGTACTGAAAGTGATTTTGTTAATTTAATGAATAAAAGGGCAAAAGAACTTGGAATGACTAATACTCATTTTGTAAACTGTAATGGGCTTCCAGCAGAGGGGCATGTATCAACGGCAAGGGATATTGCTATAATGTCTAGAGAACTTTTAAAACATCCTAAAATACTTAATTATTCAAGTATATATATGGAAACTATCTCAGAGGGAAGAAAAAGTCCTATAGAGCTTGTAAATCATAATAAGCTTGTAAGATTTTTTGAAGGTTGTGATGGATTAAAAACAGGTTATACAAGTGAAGCAAAATATTGTATCTCTGCTACAGCTAAAAGAAATGGAGTAAGAATGCTTGCTGTAATAATGGGTGCACCTACATATAAAATAAGAAATCGTGATGCTGGAATTCTTATGAACTATGGTTTTTCAAAATATGAAGGAAAAAAACTTGTATCTAAAGATGAAGATGTGGAAAAAGTATATATGGGTAAAAACACTGATAGATTTTTTATAGCTAAGGCTTGTGATGATTTAGAAATAGTTTTACCAAAGGGAACTGATGGAGAATTAACTAAAAAAATTGTTATAAGTGACCTTAAAGATAAATATGCTAAAGGTGATATGGTAGGAAGTTGTGAAGTATACCTTAAAGAAGAAAAGGTAGGAGAAGTTAAAGTATACTGTGACCGTAATATAGAAAAGGGTGGTATATTTGAAGGAATAAAACATAATATAAAGAAAATATTTAAATAAAATAAAAAAGTGCCTATAAATATTAAAATGCTTTAAGTTTAGGCACTTTTTGTTTTTTTTAATTAAATTATATTAGTTAAATCTAACTTTTAAAAAGTTATTAGTAATGGCTACTAAGCTAATTATACAATTTTTATTTTATAAGAGAAAAGAAAAATAAAATATATTAGTTACCTTGTTAAAAATTTAGAAAATTGATATTATGTATAATATATAAATTTACTGAAAATGAGGTGATTTTTACTTTATGGAACTTCCTAAAATTAAGGTAGCTAACTTTGAAGGCCCTTTTGATTTATTATTACATTTAATTAAGAAAAATAAAATGGATATATACAATGTAGAAATATATAAAATAACTAATCAATACTTAGCTTATCTAGATACTATGAAAGAGATGGACCTTGAAATTACCTCTGAATTTATAGTTATTGCAGCTACTTTAATAGAGATTAAATCTAAAACCCTTCTTCCTAAAATAAAAAATAATACTGAGGAAGAAGATGAAGAGGATATAGAAAAAAAGCTTTTAGAAAAGCTTATATTATATAAAAAAATTAAAGCTTCAACTTTATTTTTTAAGGACAAGTATCTTAATTCAGGAGAGGTTTATTCTAAAAAGCCAGAGATTATTGAAGAAATTAAGAAGGACAAAAATTCAGATGATTCTTTAAAAAATATTTCTCTTTTAGATTTATATCATATATATAATGATTTACTTGAAATTTATTTAAACAAACAAAATAAAACCTCAACTATACAAAAAAATATACAAGTTGATAAATATAAAATTGAAGATAAGATTGAATATTTAAAAGATAAAATTCCTAAAGAAAAAGTAGTTGATTTTAATGATTTAACTTCAAATTGTGAATGTAAATTAGAATATGTAGTTACTTTTTTAGCTTTACTTGAACTTATGAAACTTAAAGAGGTTAAAGTATATCAAAATGAAGGCTTTGGAAACATATTAGTAAAAAGGAGAGTTGAAAAAAATGAATAATTTTGAACTTGGACAAGTAGAATTTGAAGAGGCATCAAAAAAAGAGAGGATAAAATCAATAATAGAATCTATTCTTTTTGTTACTGGAGAGCCTTTAAGTTTAAGAGACATTGCTATAAATTTAGAAATGCCTCCAAGATATGTAGAAGAAGTTTTAAATGAAATGATATTAGATTATGAAGCCTCTTTACGAGGAATTAAACTTATTTCAATAAAGGGTGAATATCAACTTGTAACTAAAAGTGAAAATAGTGATTATATACAAAAGCTTCTTAAGAAAAATAAAAGACAATCCCTATCCCAAGCTTCCCTTGAAAGTTTAGCAATTATTGCTTATAAACAACCTATAACAAGAATTGATATAGATGAAATAAGAGGAGTAAAATCAGAAAGTGCAATACAAAAACTAATTGAAAAAAACTTAATTAAAGAAAGTGGTAGATTAGATGTTCCAGGAAGACCAATTTTATATTCAACTACAAATGAATTTTTAAGACAATTTGAACTTAATGACTTAAAAGAGCTTCCTTCTTTAGATTTATTTGAGGATACAACAGATGATGATATAGAAGAAATCTTAAATGAAAGTGAGATAGAAAAAAATTTCTAAAGTCTAAAAGTTATTTTTTTGTTTACCTTGAAATCAAAAATTGATAAAATTTTATTAAAGATAATCAACTTTAGAAAGTTTATAAATAGTTTTTAAGGAGGTTTTTCTATGATACCAAAAAAAAATAAATTATATACCTATAAAGATTATTTAACCTTTACAGATGATGAAAGAATAGAAATTATAGAAGGAGAAATTTTTAATATGTCACCAGCACCAGCAAGGATACATCAACACTTAGTTATGGAAGTTAGTTCTGAAATAAGAAATTATATAAAATCAAATAAAGGGGATTGTGTTGTTTATCCAGCTCCATTTGATGTAATACTAAAAAATGATAATGAAGAGACTATTAATAGTAAATCAGTAGTTCAACCTGATATTTCAGTTATATGTGATAAAAATAAATTAACTGATGCTGGATGTACTGGTTCTCCTGATATGATAGTTGAAATTGTATCACCTTCTAGTGTAGGGCATGACTATGTAACAAAATTAAATCTTTATCAAAAATATAAAGTTAAGGAATATTGGATTATTGACCCTAGAAAAAGAAGTGTTTTTGTTTATGTATTGACTGGAGAAAATTATGAATCACCAGAAGTTTATACTTTTAATGATAAAATTAAAGTGAATATTTATAAGGATTTAGAAATAGACTTTAATAATTTTAATATTTAAGTTTTGGACTGTTGCATAAAGAAATATTAATATAATAGATAGTATTTTATTGAGTATATATATGAAATTTCTTTGTGTGACAGCCCATAAATATTTAATCTTCTCTATTTAAGTGATAAGAAGAGGAAGAAGATTCAAATGTATTTATATCCTCTTCAAAGTTATCATTATTATCTTTCTTTTTAACAAAGTCTTTTATTATTTCAAGAACTTGAGGAACTGTATCTACAATTCTATCATAGGTTGTATTTTGCTCTACAGGAAGAAGCCTTACAGATTCATCTCTAACTACAAGAAAGGCAACAGGCTTTACAGATACACCAGCTCCTGTGCCACCCCCAAAGGGGTAGTCTCCATCTTTATAGTTTTCATTGTTAAGTGAAAAATCACTGCCTCCTGAAGCAAAGCCAAAGGTAACTTTAGATATAGGAATTATACAGTTTCCATTATTCATTTTAACAGTATCTCCAACAACAGTATTTACATCTATCATATTTCTTAAACTTTCCATTGTACTTTTCATTAAATTTTCAACTTCTTGATGATTGCTGTTCATTATATAATCCTTCCTTTATTTTTAATATTTTTTTATTTAAAACAGTCTTTATTATTAAACATATTATAATTATAGTTTTGCCAAGAGATAAAGAAATTATACATGTAATATGAAAAATTCCTATAAATTCATCTTTAAATATAGGTTTTATAAATAATTTAAAGGATTTTATTTTAAAGAAAACTTTAAATCCTTCTAATATGTAAGGGCATATACTTTGAAGTATTCCATAAAAAATAGCTGTTTTAGAAGCATCATTTAATGAATATTGAAAGTCACCCTTTAGCTTTAGTTTTGGTTTAAAATGATTTTTATTTAAAGCTTTAGTTATTTCTATTAAATAGCCTTTTTCAAATTTTCTATTTTTCTTAATTTTTTTATGTGGTTTTTCTTTATTAAGATTTTGTTTTTTTAAAATATTAAAATTATATATTTTTATATAATATTTTTCTTTTTTATAGGAAATACTAATCTTAATTGGAATGGGAATAATTAAAAATAAAAAAATTAAAAGAAAAAGTTTCACATTTATTTCCTCCAAAATTCAATAATATTATTAGTATTAACTATAATAATAAATTTTAAACATTATAGTTATTATTAAATTTAGAAGGTGGTTTCCATGAAAACAAAAGTAAAATTTATTATTTCTTTTCTTATAATTGGAGTATTAACACTAAATATTAATATAAAAAATGCTTATTCTGAAAATACAAAGTTTTTTAAAGTAGATGCAAGAAATGCTATTGCAATTGATAGAGAAAGTAAAACTGTACTTTTTGAACAAAATGGGTATGAATTAGTTCCAATGGCAAGTACAACTAAAATTTTAACAGCTTTAATAACAATAGAGAGAGGAAATTTAGATGAAAAATTTACAGTAAGCAAAAATGCAGCTTCTGTAAGAGGGTCTACTGTAGGTTATAGAGAAAATGAAGAAATAACAATAAGAGAACTTTTATATGGCTTAATGTATCGTTCAGGAAATGATGCTGCAATAACCCTTGCAGAGGGAATTGGAGGAAGTGTAGAAGGCTTTGCAGATATAATGAATAATTATAAAACAAGTCTAGGCCTTCTTGATTCCCATTTTCAATCACCTCATGGACTAGATATGACTGACCATTATTCTTCAGCTTATGATTTAGCTCTTTTAACAGCTAAGGGAATGGAATATAAAGAATTTAGGGAAATAGTTGGAACAAAAGAAATTTCTCAAAGTAAATATAATTTTACAAGAGATTATTCAAATATAAATAAAATATTATGGAAAATACAAGGTGCTAATGGGGTAAAAACAGGCTATACAGGTCAAGCTGGAAAGTGTCTTGTTTCTTCTATAGATTATAAAGGAAAAGATATAATAATTGTTGTTTTAAACTGTCCTGACAGATGGAATGTAACAGAAAAAATATTTAACTATATTCAAGAAACAGTTGCATTTCAAGAAAAAAACTTTAAAGAACTTGCCTAAAATATTATAGCCCAGATATATTTTTATATCTGGGTCATATTAAAAAAAACTAATAACATAGTTTTGAATCAAAAACATTATCTAAATTAAGCTTTTCTATTCTTTTTCTTATTTCCTTTAAATCCATAGTATAAAGGCCTTTTTCTATCATTCTTTTTAGATAAACAGAACCTGCAAAGGTATATCTTTTCTTTCTTCCTTCACTTGTTTTAGATTTTTCATTTTCATAAGCAATTAAGTCTCCTATAGCAATTGAAGAAGGAAGAATTAATAAAGGCATTCCAAGGGCAAGTCTTACAGAGTTATGACCTGAAAGATAGCCTGAGACTATGGCTTCTGTGTGGCCTACAAACAGTCCACTTTTTTCTCCAGCACAGAATAAATTATCTACTCCATTTACTTTCATATCATCAGTTCTAGGTGCTACAGATAGGTATCTTATAGAATTTCCTTTGCTACCTGCATAAGGGTCTACATATTTTGCATGTTCTAAGCCTTTAATTTTTCTTAGTTTTTCTAAGGGATAATAGGTAGTCATAAGCTTTGCATGACCTGTATCTAGTAAGATTACATTTTCTGCAAATTCTTTTAAGGCATATTGTTGACATACCTTAGACTCTAGTTTTTTATAGTTAATATCTTCTTTTGGAATTTTTAATACAACAACTCCCTTTTCGTTAAGTTCTTTTACAATATCTTCTGATAAACTTTCTTTTGCAAGTTTACATGAGCCTGAAAAAGCTCCTAAAACATCACCTTCTCTTTCTCCTTGAATATCTGAAACTCCACATCTTTCACTAATACTTATTCTAGGACCAAAGGCAGGACATCTTAAAATGCACATAGAACAGCCATTACCATAACGAAGACAATTTCCCATAGGTCCTGTTGTTCCTGTTGTTTCTATAAAAACATCTCCCTCTACATAGGTTTCATCAGAAAGATATATTCCTTTAATTTTATGGCCATCAAAATTAACATCATAAACTCTGCTTTCCATATGAATATTTATTCCTAAGCTTTTTACATAATCTCTAATTACTCCCTCTATTTTATTTACATCATAAAGGCTTGCATGTTTGTGTCCTGGAAAATCTATGTCTTTATGCCTACAGCAACTATCTATTATATTTACAAATTCATAGCCCCCTAAAACCTTAAGCTCTTCTAAAGCAGTGTAGCGACCATTATTTCTCATAATTCCACCTACATTTCCAAGGCCTAAAAGTAAATCTGTCTTTTCATATATATGAACATCAGCACCTGCTTTTTTTGCACTTATTCCAGCAGAAACACCTGCCCAACCTCCACCAATTATAATTACCTTCATATTAACCTTCTCCCTTCAAAAATATTTCTTGGCTCTGTTTGAAGTTTACAAAATCTTTTTACTTTATGCCCTGCATATCTTGCTGTACAAGCACCACATATTCCTTCACCACAACACATTTTAAAATTATTACAGCAGGAGAGAAGAATATCTTTTCTATTTAATTCATCTAAATATTCAATTACTCTATAAGTTAACACATCAGCACCAGCTATATGAATTAGTTTTATGTTTTTATCAGCTATAGAGTTTTTTATTATAAATTTTCCCTCTTCTGAAAGAAGTCCTTTATTAAGAAGGTTTGTTTCTTTTTCAACACAATTATACTTTCTTATATATTCTTTAGAAAAATTATCTTTAAAATTTCCCCTATCTATATAAACATCTACGTTATTATTGTTATTTTTAAGCTTTCTTATAACAGGAACCATAGGAGCCATTCCAATTCCTCTTCCAAGAACTAATACATTATTATTTTTTTGCCTTTCAATATTTTTTTGACCAAAAACTCCATTCCAATAAGGAGCTCTTATTTTTAAAATATCATTTTCTTTTATATCAAGTAATTTTTTTGTCTTTATTCCCCTTATTTCAATAACAAGAGAAAGAATATTACTTGATATATCAGAATCCATAACAGAGATTGGAATATCAAAAAATTGATTCTCATCAGTTCTTATAAAAACATATCCTCCAGGCTTTACAAGGTCTAGGGCAAGTTTATGAGGAACTTCTATTTTTATAAGGATAATTTTCTTATCTTTTCTTAAGTATTTTATTTTGCAAGAATAAGTACTTCGTCCTTTTTTAGCTTTCATTCCATTATTATATAATTCTTGATATATACACACTCCATTCCAATTTAAACAATCACAAAAGTGTTCTCCTTGAAGTTGGGAGCATAATATGCATTCACCTGTTTCTGCAAGCTTACAGGGGCAAAATTCTGTACCACAATCTATACAATTTGCATATTCTTTATTCATTAAATAAAAAACTCCTAAAATTAGTGTTTCTTATAATAAGATATTTATTCTAATACAAAATGTTACACCATCTTCATTTTAAAAATTTAAACTTAAATTATATAAATATTTACAAATATCTATTATAATTAAGTTATTAGAAACTATGAAGTATAAGGAGGGAAAAACTATGACTATGGCTGATGAAATGTTTACTTTGGCAATGAAAAGACAAAGAGAGCTTATAGATGAGGATTTAGTAGGACTTATTGAAGACTGTAGCATGAAAGGGCAGACAAGCTGTAAGGTTGATTATATTTCTGATGAGGATAAAAAGAGATTAGAAAATGAAGGTTTTAAAATATTAGAAGAGGAAGAAATTAAAGAAGTTTACGAACATACTCTTCCAGTTCTTAATAAAATTCCTAGTAAAAAATCTTTTTCTTATTATGTTATAGATTGGAGTGAAGGGGAGGAGTTTTTTGAAGAGGAAAATGAAGTTCAAGAGGAAAGTAGTGATGAAAATTTAACAAAGGAACTTTTAGGTAAGGTAAATAGGCTTTTAGAGTTATTAGAAAATAAAGAGGATAAAAATAATTGACTTTCTTTAAGTATTATATTTATACTATATTTAATATAAACTTTTGGAGGAGTTAGAATGAAACTTAAAGATAAAAATTCTATAGGGGCAAAGTTATTAAGAGGACTTTTATGGATTTTAGCAGGTATTGCCTCTTTTGCTATAGGAATACTTTTATTACTTCTTGTAATGAAACTTTTAATGGGAACTGTTAAGGAAATAAAGCCATTTTGGTAAAGCATATTATTTCAGCTAGAAAATGAAAAAGTGTTTTCTAGCTGAATTTTTTGAGGTGAAAAATATGAATTATAGTGAAGAAAAATGGATACCTATAGAAGAGGTAGATAAGTATTCTACTGAAGAAAAAATGATAAAAATATATAATAAATTTCATAAAAAAATTAAAGAGAGCCATATAGTATAGATATAGCATATCTTGTGCAAGTAAACATTTACATTTAAAATCATGTCCTATATATAGATTATTAAAAAATAACTTTTTTAATTTTGTAAAGTCTTTTTTTAATTTTTTTTTTGTGTATAATAAGAAATGGATGTTAGTAAATATTTAATTATTATTAATTAATAATTATTATTAGCAGTAATATTTTTAAGTAAGGAAGGAAAACATATGAAGGTAATAAAAAGAGATGGAAGTAAGGTTCCATTTGATAAAAATAAAATACGAGAGGCCATAACTAAGGCTATGAAAAATGGAAGTGGAATATATCTTCCAGACATTGCAAGACTAATTGCAAATGATGCAGAAAAGTTTTTTAAAGCATCAGAAGAAGTTCCAACAATATATAAAATAGAAAGTTATGTATATGATAGATTAGTTCATTATGGTCAATCAGTAACAGCTAAAGCCTATGAAGGATATAGAGCTGTACAGGAATTTAAAAGAAATGTAAATACAACAGATGAAAGTATTTTAGGTCTTATTCATAAAACTAATGAAGATGTCTTAAAGGAAAATTCTAATAAAAACTCTGTTATTGCTGCAACTCAAAGAGATCTAATAGCAGGGGAAGTATCAAAAGACATTTCAAGAAGAAGACTTATCCCTTCTTATATGGTTCAAGCACATGATGAAGGTATAATCCATTGGCATGATATGGATTACACTTTATCACCAATATTTAACTGTTGTTTAATAAACCTTGAAGATATGCTTGATAATGGAACTGTAATAAATGATAAACTTGTTGAAACTCCTAAGTCTTTTGGAACTGCTTGTACAGTTACAACTCAAATTATGGCACAGGTTGCAAGTAATCAATATGGTGGTCAAAGTATTACTATAAAGCATTTAGCAAAGTATCTTAGGGTTACATATGATAAGTTTTATAAGTTTTATAAGGAAAAGTATAATAATGAAGAATTAGCTAGAGATTTAGCTAATGATATGAAGATGAAGGATTTAAAAGATGGTGTTCAAACAATAAGATATCAACTTTCAACTCTTCAAACAACAAATGGTCAATCTCCTTTTGGAACAATTTATCTTGAAATAGAGGAAGGTCATGAATATGAAGAGGAAATGGCTTTAATATGTGAAGAGATGATAAAACAAAGATTAGAGGGAATGAAAAATTATAAGGGTCAAGAAATTGGAGAGGCATTCCCAAAGCTTGTATATCTTTTAGATGAACATAATTGCCTTGAAGGAGGAAAGTATGATTATATAACAAAACTTGCTGCTAAATGTACAGCTAAGAGATTAGTTCCTGATTATCAATCTGCTAAAATTATGAGAATGAATTATGAAGGAAATACTTTCCCTCCAATGGGTTGTAGAAGTCATTTAAGTCCTTGGAAAGATGAAAATGGAAACTATAAGTGGTATGGAAGATTTAATCAAGGAGTTGTAAGTTTAAACCTTCCTCAAATAGCTATAATTGCAGATGGGGATAAGGAGCTTTTCTGGGATATGCTTGACCAAAGATTAGAATTATGTAAGGAAGCTTTACTTGTAAGACATAATATGCTTATGGGTACATTATCTGATGTATCACCAATACATTGGCAACATGGTGCTATAGCTAGATTAAAAAAGGGTGAAAAGATAGATAAACTTCTTGAAAATGGTTATTCTACTTTATCCTTAGGATATGTTGGAATATGTGAAATGACTTATGCAATGCTTGGAGTAAGTCATACTACTAAAGAAGGTGAAAAGTTTGCTTTAGAAGTTATGAATCATATGAAGGAAGCCTGTGATAGATGGAAAGAAGAAACAGGTTTAGGATTTGGTTTATATGGAACTCCAGCAGAAAACTTAATTTATAGATTCTGTAGATTAGATAAACAAAGATTTGGAGAAATACCTCATGTAACAGATAAACTTTATTATACAAATTCTTATCATGTTCATGTATGTGAAGAAATAGATGCTTTTTCAAAGCTTAAATTTGAAGCACAATTTCATAATATAAGTTTAGGAGGATGTATTTCTTATATTGAAGTTCCTGATATGAGTAGAAACTTAGAGGCTGTTGAACAAATAATAAACTTTATTTATCATAATATTCAATATGCAGAAATAAATACAAAGCCAGATATATGTTATAAATGTGGTTATACTGGTGAAATAAAGCTTGATGAAAACTTAGAGTGGTATTGTCCATCTTGTGGAAATAGAGATGAAAGCGAAATGCAGGTTATGAGAAGAACTTGTGGATATATAGGTACAAACTTCTGGAATAAAGGACGTACTGCTGAAATAGGAGATAGAGTTTTACATCTATAAGAGGAGTATAAATATTATGAACTTTGCAGAAATAAGAAAATTTGATGTATCTAATGGTCCAAATGTAAGAACAACTTTATTTGTAAGTGGCTGTACAAATAACTGTAAGGGATGTTTTAATAAAGAATTACAAGATTTTAGTTATGGAAAACTTTGGACTAAAGAAACTGAAGAGGAGTTTATATCCTATGTTAAAAATGATAATGTTTTTGGAGTAAATATCTTAGGTGGAGAGCCTTTAGAACAAACTATGGATAATTCTCTTTTAGAACTTTTAGATAGAATAAAGAAAGAAACTAATAAACCAATATGGCTTTGGAGTGGTTATATTTATGAGGATATAATTAAAGATGAAAAAAAGCTTAAAATATTAAATTTTGTAGATGTACTTATTGATGGAAGATTTGAAATTGATAAAAGAAATATAAGTTTAAAATATAGAGGGTCTTCTAATCAAAGGGTTATTGATTTAAAAAAGTCTAGAATAGAAAACAAAGTTATTGAAATAGCAGGAATTTAAACCTGCTATTTTTTATTTTTAAAAAATTTTTTTTACTACTAAAAATTATAATTAATGAATGATATAATATGATTAGTAATATTTAAATAGGGAGGTTAGGTATGGCAAAAAACATATATAACTCAAAGAATGATAAAGACATTAAGCTACAAAAGTTGTCAGAGCAAGAATTAAATAATGACCTTTCATCTTCCTATTCTCAAAATGAAAAAGCATATTTAATTGCAAACTGTACTGGAAACATTTTAGTTAAAGATACAAATGGTTTTAGATTTGTTTCTAAAGAGGAAATTTGCTATTTTGATATAAACAAATATAAAATAGTAAGTGATATTTGTATAGAAAACACTTATGACAAAAGTTATAATACTTTATCAGAAAATGAAACTAATGAGGAAATAGCATATACAAAGGAAGAAGAGGAAATAGTTAATGAAAATACAAATTGTACTATGTTAACTAATGATAAGAATTTAAGAAATATGAGTTTATCTCTTATGGAGAATATAAGTTATTTTCTATTTCAAACAGAAGAAGAAATAAACTTTTTTAATAACAATAAGTCATCCTCTTCTTCAGGATTAGGTGGCTATGGATTAGATTTAATATAAGGAGTTTTTTATATGATACAAGGCTTTCATTCAAATTGGACAAAACCTTTTTTTACTCTTAACCAAAATAAAGAATATTTTATAGAGGATTTTGAAATACTTACAACAATTTTATCTGCTTTAAAATGGAGAGAATTTAATGGAAGTATAAAAATGATAACAGATATTAATGGAGCAGAGTATTATAAAAAACTAGGCATTGAAAAGCTTTGGGATGGAGGCATATTTACTTATTTAGAGGATATACCAAAAAGTATAAATCCTAATATTTTTTGGGCAGCAGGTAAGATTTATGCCATGAAGAAAGAAAGAATCCCCTTTGCTATGATAGATACAGATTTTATAGTATGGAGTAATATAGAGCCTTTACTTAAAGATAAAGAATTATGTACTATTCATAAAGAAGATTTATCCTTTGTATATCCAGGTAAAGAAAGTTTTATTATGAAAGAAAATTATAACTTTGATAAAGAGTGGGATTGGAAAGAAAGACCTTGTAATACAGCATTTACTTATATAGCAAATGAAAAGTTTAAAAATTACTATACAAAATCCTCTATTGAATTTATGGAAAACTTAAAGTTTGGAAATGATAGGATAATAAATATGGTCTTTGCAGAGCAGAGGCTTATTTCTATGTGTAGTAAAAAAATGAATATTAAATCAGAAGAGCTTATTTCTTTAAATGAGTTATTTAAAAATAAACAAAAGCTTTTTACCCATATATGGGGATATAAAGACATTATGAAAAAAGATAGTGAAAAGCGAAAAGAATTTTGTATAAGATGTATAAATAGAATTATTAAAGATTATCCAGATTTTAAAGATACTTTAATAAATATTAAAGAACTAGAAAAATATTTTTCATAAATATATTTTATAGTGTATAATAAAAAAGATAAATAGAAGGGAGAAAAGGATTATGAGAATAAAAAAAAGAATAGCTTTAGTAGCTATAGCAATTTTAACTTGCTTATCATTAGTTGCTTGTGGAAGTAATGATAAACAAACAAAAGACACTGATTCAGCAAAAAAAGAAAACCCAACAGCAACTATAGTAGTAAAGGATTACGGAAATATAGAACTTGAACTTTATCCTGAAATTGCACCAAACACAGTAAATAACTTTATTTCTTTAGCTAATAAAGGATTTTATGATGGATTAACTTTTCATAGAGTTATAAAAGATTTTATGATTCAAGGAGGAGACCCAAAAGGTGATGGAACAGGTGGTCCTGGTTATTGCATAAAGGGAGAATTTACTTCAAATGGCTTTGAAAATAACTTAAAGCATACTAAAGGAGTAATATCTATGGCAAGACTTATGTATCCTTTAGATTCTGCTGGAAGCCAATTTTTTATAATGACATCTGATACAGAATCTTTAGATGGGGATTATGCTGCTTTTGGAAAGGTTACATCTGGTCTTGAAATTCTTGATAAAATACAAAATGTTGAAACAGATAGTGAAGACAAGCCTTTAAAAGATGTAGTTATTGAAAAAATTACAGTTGATACTAAAGGAGTTACATATAAAGAACCAGAAACTTTAGAAGAGGTACAATAATAAAAATTAATTAAATTAAGAAAGAAGAGGGGAATTTTTCCTCTCTCTTTTTGTTGTATAAAGCTAATATTTTCACGCTTTTGTAATATATTTATTATATAATATAAGTATACAAAGAATATAGAAAAATGAGGTGATTTGTATGAAATCAAAGAATATTTCTAGAGTAGAAAGGGCTAAAAAGGCACAGAAAAAAAGAATTTATGTAATAATAAGTACTATTTTAATCTTTTTGCTATGTATTACTATATACTTATATACTAGTTTTGATTCTTATAAATCAATGGGAATAATGTATAATGAGATTTCTGCTATTAATATAACTTCTATGCCATCACCTCCTAACAATATTAAATTAGATAATATAGATGAAATAAAAGAATTTATTAATACATTAAATAAAGTTAAGTTAAAAAGAATAGAAAATAAAGAAAAAGAAAATGGATGGATATATACAGTTAAATTAAGTGGTAATAAAGAATATGTATTACAAATATCAAGTAAAAATGAAATAATTATAAATGATGAAAAATATAAAACTGAAAATATAGAGCTCCTTAAAAACTACATTAAAGGGTTAATAGAAAAAGATTCTAGTAGCATAGAAACAGAAAGTGTTACTAATGGTAATGAGAATAATAGAGAAGAAACTAGTTCAGCTAATGCGAGTACAACTGTAGCTGAAAACCATTCAGTAGATGAAAATAAGGATAATAATGAAATTAATAATGATAACAAGACGAATATAGAAGAAGAGGGAAATGATAAGCCTAAATATTCCTATGGAAAATATACAATTTCTAAAAGTGATGCCTCAACAGAAAATATAGGATTTTGGTTTGGTCGTAATAAAGATTTTAAAAGACCAGAGGCTCCATTAACTATTGAGGATTTTAAAAAGTATAATGCTTATTATTTAGGAGAAGATGAAAAGGTTATCTATTTAACTTTTGATGAAGGATTAAATAATACCCAGGCAGAGAAAAATTTAGATACATTAAAAAAGCATAATATAAAAGGAACATTTTTTGTTACAAAAGGATTTATTGAAGCTAATACAGATATTGTAAAGAGAATGGTTAATGAAGGACATGTTGTTGGAAATCATACATATAATCATCCTAATATGGCACAAACTGCAGAAGAAAATCCAGAACAATTTATAAAAGAACTTGCTATAACTGAAGATACCTTTAAAAACCTTGTAGGAACTGAAATGGATAAAGTATTAAGATTTCCAGAAGGAACCTTTAGCGAATGTACAATGGATTATGCAAATGAAATGGGCTACAAATGTATATTTTGGAGTTTTGCCTATAAAGATTGGAATGCTGAATGGAATGATAAAGATTATGCTTTAGATTGGATGAAAACCTATAGCCATAATGGAGCTATTTATTTATTACATGGAGTTAATAAAGCTAACGCTGATGCTTTAGATGAATTTATAACTTATATGGACAGTGAAGGATATAGATTTGATGTTGTAACAAATTTAAACTAATTAGTTATTATTAAAATTAAAATTAGCTAAGTTTTTAAAATTATATTTTATAAGCTTGGCTAATTTTTTTCTTAAAATTCTAATATTAAATTTCAAATAAAGATTTATTATTTTTATACAAGTTAGATTAAAACAATAATTAATTGACTTTAACTTACCTTAATTAAAACTTTATAAAACTAATGAAAAGAAATTCTTAAACTTATTTATTTTATTGAACTTTATAATAAATGTATACATTTTTAAGTTAATCATAAAAAATCTAAATATGAATAAAATTTAAATAAATTGAAGTGATTTTAGAAAATTGATTTTAACAAAATTTAAATTTTGAAATTCTTTAAATTTTAGTAAGTGTATGTTTTTAATTTATTTAAAATTAATTTTTTGTGAAAATCGATGATTAATTAATGATTTTTTTATATTAAAATTCGTTTTTTTCTTTTATCTTTTTTAAAAATAAATATATAATTTCGCTAAATTGACATTTAGCGAAATTTATTATATTGAAAAAGCGAAACATTTGTGATATAGTATTTATAAGGGTTTAAAGGCATTTTAGGAGGTAAATCTTTAACTATGAATAATAATAAAAACGAAAAATACAAAAATTATGAATATCCTGAAGAAATTAATGAACTTTTAAATATATTTTTAACTTATCAGGATAAAATTATAATAAAAACTTTAAAGGAAAACTTAGAAAAAAACTTAAATAAAGAGCCATATTATTATCTTTTACAAGATTTATATATTTTATACATAAAACATAAAATAAAAACTTCAAAGCTTAGTGAAATTTATAATGTTAATATTAGAACTATACAAATTTGGATAAAAGATTCTGGTCTTAGAGAAATTTATTTGAAAGAAAAACAAAGGTTAGATAAAGTCAAAGGAAAAAAGAAGAAGAAGAAAAAGAAAGAAACAAAAAAACAACAAGAAGAAATTAAACTAGAGCCTAAAAAAAATATTAACAATGATTTGATTTCAAGTTTATTAGAAATGGATATAATAAATAATGATTACCCAGAGTTTCTTAATGGTTTTATTGATTATTATGAAGTTATAAAAGGAAAATCTAAAAATACTGTTAATGGATATATTATTGATATTTCATTATTTTTAAAATTTATGAAGGTTTATAAAGGTGAAGAAAAAGAAGCTAAAAAAATCGAAGATGTAAAAATAAATAATATAACTAAAGATTTTTTAAGAAAAATAACCCTTACAGATTTATTTGCTTTTCTTTCTTATACAGAAAAAGTAAGAGAAAATGGAAGCTATACCCGTTCTAGAAAAGTTTCTGCTTTAAGAGCTTTCTTTGGATATCTTCATCAAAAAGCTAAAATTATAGATGAAAATCCTGCTTTAGAATTAGAAACTCCTAAAAAAGAAAAAAGAAATCCAATATATCTTACTTTAGAACAATGTAAAATACTTTTAAATTCTATGGATAAAAAAGATAAAAACTATCCTAGAGATTATTGTATTTTTGTCTTATTTTTAAATTGTGGTATGAGAATTTCTGAGCTTTGTTCTATACAGATAAAAAGAATAAAAAATGATACTCTTACAATTGTAGGTAAAGGAAATAAAGAAAGAACTGTTTATTTAAACCATGCTTGTTTAAAAGCTATTGAAAATTATTTAAAAGTAAGGGATGATTCTAAAGCTACTTTAGAAAATAAAGAATATCTTTTTTTATCATCTCAACATAAAAAAATAAATAAAAGAACTGTTGAAATTATGGTTAAGAAAAAAATTCAAGAAGCTGGGCTTACAGATGCTAAATACACCCCTCACAAATTAAGACATACAGCAGCTACTCTTATGTATAAACATGGAAATGTTGATATAAGAAGCCTTCAAGGAATACTTGGCCATGAAAGTATTTCTACAACTCAAATATATACCCATATTGATGATGAAACTTTAAGAGAAGCTATAAAATCAAACCCTTTAGCAGATATATAATAAAAAAGACTGTGGCACATTATAATATATACTTAACAAAGGACTATATACTGTATATTATTTCTTGATGCCACAGCCTTTTAATCTATTTAAATTTTAAATTAGTTCTAATAACTTTAATACTTCTTTAGCTATGTTTCTTTCTTTTCCTATGTAAGGAAAGCAATGTATATGTATAGCTGGATTAAAGTTTAGTTCTATTATTCCATATTCAGAATTTTCATCTTTAAAATCTTTAATCATCATATCAACACCACAAATATTAGCACCAATTGCTTTTGCACAATTAACAGCTATTAATTTAAACCTTTCTGGCATATTATCTGTATAATCTACACTATCTCCTCCTGTGCTTATATTAGAGTTTTCTCTTAAATAAATAAGCTCCTCTTTTTCAGGAATATAATTTATATCTTTATTACTTTGTTTTAAAAATAATTTTGCATTTTCATCAAGGTTTATTTTTTCTAAAGGTGTTTTATACCCTTTTCCCCTTAGCGAACCTTTGTTCTTCTCCATAACAAGTTCCTCTATGGTATTTATTCCATTTCCTAAAACATTAGCTGGTACTCTATGAAGAACTCCTGCTACCTTGTCTCCTATTACTAAAAATCTATATTCCTTTCCTACTATAAATTCTTCTACTAAAACTGTATTATCATAACTAAAGGCAATATTTAAAGCCTTTATTATATCCTCTTCTTCCTCTACTCCTTTAGGGAAAATACTTATTCCAAGACCAAAGTTTGTAGATTTAGGCTTTACTACTATAGGTTTTTTAATAAATTCTCCAATTTTATATTTTGCCTCTTCAATAGAATGAAATTCCATTCCCTTTGGTACTCTTATTTTAGCATCTTTTAATACCTTTTTAGTAACTACCTTATTCTCCATCATTAAAACTGAAACATAATTGTCTTTAGAAGTTTTAGTAGCTTGTTTTACATATTCAGTTTTATTATCTTTCTTAAGAGATATAAAGTTTTCACTTTTATCAATAACCTCTACCCTTATTCCCCTTTTAATTGACTCTTTCATAAGAATTTCAGTAGATAATTCCATATCTTCATAACCTAAGAATTTAAATCTATTTTTAAAAGCTTCTTCTTTATATTTCTTAGCTAAGTTAATATGAGCATTTACATAGCCTTCTTCTTTTACTCTTTCTAAAATCTTATAAGAATAAGTTAATTTAAAGTCTTTAACCTTACTAATTTCAAAATCTATTATATCTTCTTTTCCTAATTTAAGTTCTTTATTAATTATTTCTATTTCTCTTAAAATTTCTAAAGCCCACTTTTCTTTAGAAATTTCCTCTCCATATAGTTTTAGAGTTATATCATTATTTCCATACTGTGAAATTGCCCTTTCATTAAATAAGGCTTCTTCTTGCCAAGCTTTATAATCACTTTCTTCTTTTATAAGTAAAAATAAATTAAATAATTGAAGAAAGTTTAAATCTTTAAGGCTTATACCAGACTTATCAAAGGGATTAATATCTATATTTCTATATTCTAAATAATATATACCCTCTGTTAATAAAGAGTTTAATAAATCCTTTTTATTTTTTGCCTTTAGTCTTACTGTGCTATATAGTTCTTTATGATTTTGAATGTATTTGTTGTCTACCCAGTTCTTTATGCTATCTACATAACCCTTAACAGAATAATAATCAGGATATAATTCTCTATTATTTTTATATCCACCCTCTCCATTTCTATAGGATACTAAACCAGTCTTTGAAAAAGTATTCTTTGAAATTTTCTCTAAAAAGTTAGTATCTTTTTCTATATAGCTTTCATGAACAAGGCTACTTGAGCCTAATAAGTATATAATAAGCCAGCTATATCTTAAATAATTTCTTGTAACCTTTAAATATAAATTATCTTTAAAGGTTTTATAATCTTCCTTTGTATTAGTATTTTTAAATAACTTTTTTATTATATCTTCATCAAAAGAAAAATTATAATGAATTCCAGATATAAGTTGCTTTTTACTACCATACTTTTTAACAAGGTTTTCTCTATATAATCTAGCTTCAATGCCTTCTATAGAATCATCAAAACTAGCTATTTTTATACTATCTTTTTCCTTTGGTATTATACAAGGCATTGACTCTGGCCATAAATATTCATCTTTCATTTCAAGAGTAGAAATATCATAAAGATTAATTAAAAAATTATAGGCTTCTTCACTACTTTTAAAGGTAGGAGTTATAAGCTCTAACTGACTTTCAGCAAAGTCTGTTGTTATATATGGATTTTTAAGCTTATTTCCAAAAACAGAAGGATGATTTTCTTTAGATAATACTCCATTTTTATAAACTCTTAATCCTTCTCTTTCTATACCTATATTTCCTTTTAAAAGTTCTTTCCCATTAAATAATTCTTTTAATTTCTGTAACATTTTTAACTCCTTTTATATTATTTACACAAAATACATTTATTATACTATACTTTCTGCTTTTTCTTAAAAAAATTTTTTAAACTCTTTTATTCCTTCATCAATCTCAGATAAATTTTTAATATATATGCTTTTTGTGAAGTTTTTCTTAAGGTTATCTTCTTTTATGAAATTTTTTCCTAAAACACATCCTTTAACAGTCATAATTAATCCTCTCCATAATAAAAATCCCCATAAACATAGTAACTTATGGATTCTTTTAATATGATTATACCATAACTTATTATATTTATAGGGCTTTTAATTATTTCAATAAGGAATTTCCTAATGTATCATTTAAAGTTTTTAATACCTTTTCGTTGTCGCCATCATATACAACAACAATTCTTCCCTTTTTATAAATATGGGCTTTTTTATTCCACTTAACATCTTTATTATTAATTGTAGCTCCATTATTAGCTACTGTGCTTAAATCATTTTTTAAAGTAGAAGCATCATCTTCATCATATTCATAAACAGATACCCTTTCTCCATCTATTATATAATCTTTATTATCAATAGAAAAATGAGATTGAGAAGCTTCTGTTTCTTCTACCTTAGCACCAGATTTTTCTAAGTCCTTTTTAAAATCAGCTTCATTATAAGTCATAGTTGTATCTGTAATATTATCAACTATATTTTTAGCTCCTTCACCAACATCTTTTACAGCATCACCAACAGTATTTGCTCCTTCTTCAATTACATTTCCTGCTGTATTATTTCCATCATTAGTTTTTCCACAACCACATCCAGCTAAAGATAAGCTTAGTCCTAAGGAAAGAATAAGACAAGTTAATTTCTTTTTATTCATAAAAAAATCACCTCAAATTAAATACTTCATTAAGTATTGTTTCTAATTTAAGATGATTTTATTCAAAATTTTATTTTTTAGGAAATTATCTATTTTAAAAACTAGATTTTATTTACTTCTTTTAAGCTTTCTAACTCCTGGAAATACCTCTTCAGTTAATTCATCTATAGCACCCTCTTCTACTAGGTCTGCTTCTTCAAGAGATACTATATGGTCAAAGGCATCTTCATACTCTTCATCCTCATCATAATTTGAAAAATCAATGCCTGTTTCTTCTTTAAGCTTTTCATAAGCTTTTTTAAGTTCCTCTTCATCTATATTTAAAGAAGGTAATTCTCTTTCAAACTCTTCTTCTTCCTTGTATTCTTCTTCTTCTTTTTTAAGTTCTTTAAGCTTTTTTATATATTCTTCTTCAAGAGCCTTATTTTCAGCTACATCCTTTGCTATATCTTCAATTTTTATAGCTCTTATATCAATACCTTCCTCTTCTAAGCACTTACCACAGTTATCACATATCTTCTTTTCATATATATCACAATAATCATCTTCTGTATATTTATTCATAAATAACACCACCTATTTTTATAGTAAAATTTATTATATCAAACAAATAAATTTATATCAATATAAAAAGTTATCATCTTTTATACTTTGAATTATCTTTCCTATATTACAAGTTATTTTACCTTTACAATCATGTATATCTTCATTTAATTTCTTTTCTTCCTCTATTGCATATTCAACATTTTCTGCAAGGTCTCCTATCTTAGAATTTCTTTTAGAATTAAGCCCTGTCTTTTCTTTAAGATATAAGTAAGCTGGTCTAGAATTACCTATCTTTTCATTTTTAATTATTTGCTCATAATTTGGTATTAATTAATCCTCCTTATCATAAGTGAAACTTTGAAATATTGGAATAGCCCCATACCTTCCTTCTAAATAAGCTTTACTTAATTTTTTATCATATCTTTCTTTAAACATATCTAATGAGTATAATTTTGAAGAATTAAAAAATTCAAAATCAGACCTCATTGAAAGTTTTACTTCCTTATGAGAATTTAACATGCTATTTTTAATTTTTGTCATTATGTCCATAAATATTTCTTTAGGTAATCTGTTAAATAATTCATCTAAAGATATTTCATTAATATTGACTTCACTTATTCCAGTATCAAAAGTTCTTATTATTTTATTTATATAATTAAGAGAATATAATTTTGCAAAAAGTCAAAAGATTGTTTAGGCATATTTGCTATGATATAATGTGCTTATGCAAAACTAAAAGAATTAACTCCTCTTCATGCATAATATTATATATTTTCATAACATAATATTCTAAAAATTTGTCATTATTCTAAAAATAGTAATAGAAAGAGCATGATATAATTTATTTGTATGGAATTAACAAATTCGGGGAGGGAATAATGAAGGATTTATATGAATCAAAAATTTCCACATCAAAATGGTGGGTATATGACATCTTTGGAAATGCTGGATGGATTATATATTTTATATGTGTTTGGAAGAGGATAATAAAGAGCCTAGATATTTATACAATTATATCTATACTACCAGCTATTTTAATGCTTATTGGTATTGTTGAATTGATAAGTGAGAGAATTGTAAAACTTGATTTTGTTCTTCCAAAAATAAGATTATTTAGAGGCTTTGGGGCTTTAACACTTGGTGGAATTTGTGGAGTGATATTCTCTATTATTGAGTTATTTATTAAAACAGAAACTTTTTCTTTATGGATGCTTGTTGGAGCCATTTTATGTTCTGTTTTTGCAGGTCTTCTTTTTAAAGAATATCATAAACAATAGAAATAACAACTTATAATTTAAAGGAGGAATTTTCTAATGAGTTTTTTTCAAAACACTTGTAAGCCAACTGGTTTTGGTGGAAAGGTAATGGTTAAAATTATGAATAGTGGTCATAGTCAATTGGCTGCTTGGGGCTTTTCAAAACTTTCAGTGAAAGATAATCTAAATATTCTAGACGCAGGCTGTGGTGGAGGTGCAAACATAGCTGCATGGTTAGAAAAAAGTAAAAATAGTCATGTAACAGGACTTGATTATTCAGAAATTAGTGTTGCAGAATCAAGAAAAGTAAATGAAATTGCAATAAAACAAAAAAGATGTGAAGTGATTCAAGGAAATGTTAAAGATATGCCCTTTCCTAATGAGTTTTTTCATTGTGTATCTGCTTTTGAAACTATTTATTTTTGGCCTGGCTTAAAAACATGTTTTATGGAAGTAAATCGTGTCTTAAAGCATAATGGACTATTTATAATATGCAATGAATGTGATGGCACAAATGACAAAGATGAAAAATGGACAAAAGTAATTGATGGCATGAGTATTTATAATGAGAATGAAATTCGTGTTGCTTTAGAGGAAGCTGGATTTTCTGATATAGAAATCCATTATGATAATAAGAAACATTGGCTATGTATTTTATCAAAAAAGCAATAAATAGATTTCTCTTTACAAAATAGCAAAAGTTTAGATTAGGCTTTTGAGGGATAAAACCACCCTTTTATTTATGATTTTTTATAATAAAAGGATGGTTTTTTATCATGTTTTTTTAAGTCTTTTAGTGAACATTTTCTTACATAAAGATTCTTGAAAATTCTATCATAGAAGTTCCTATATAGCCCTTTTGTGAGAAAAGCTTTAATGCTTCTTCTAAAATTCTTTCTTTTGTATTTTTTTCTCTTGAATCCATTATTAACCTCCTACTATTTATTAGTAACCAATCGGTTAATAAGCACATTTGCCATAATATAATGTATTTATATAAAACAGAAAGAATTATTATTAAAAGAATTTGTGCCATTAAAATTAAATTTAATATTGAAAGGTGGTTATACTATGGAGTATAGAATTGAAGAAAAAGAGGCTTTTAAAATTGTTGGATTAAAAGATACTTTCAAATAAGAAACTGCATATGAAGATGTACCAAAAATTTGGAGAAAGTTTTTTATGAAAAGTACATTTAATAAAATAAATCCAAAATACGGTATAAATATTGATGCTAATATGGGCTGTGATTCTTTTGATTATATTATTGGAGATGATTATAATTTAGAATTAAAAGTTCCTAAAGATTTTGAAATATTAGAAATACCAAAATTTACTTGGGCAATTTTTTCTTGTATAGGTAAATCAAGCATAACAATGAAAGAAACAAATGAGAAAATTTTTAAAGAATGGTTACCAAACTCAAATGATTATGAAATAGCAGCAGGATATAATATTGAGATGTATTCAAATCCAAAAGATTATAAAAATGGTTTAGATGATGAAAAATATTATTGTGAAATTTGGATTCCTATTAAGAAAAAAATAAATATATAAAAAATTTATAAGCACTTTAACTAAAGTTAAAGTGCTTATCATATCATAAATGTCTACTTTACTTCAATTCCCATTGCTTCTATTTCATTGATTACATCTTCATTGATTACATCTTCTGAAGCCATGGAAACATATATTACTTCTGATAAATTATTTAATTTTTCTATTCCTTCAACACTTGTAACATCAAATATGTCATCTTCTCCGTCCCAATCTGGATAAATCATAAATCTAATTCTTCACCAAAACTTATTTCTTTATCTAACAAGCTATTAATTACAACTAATTTAAAATTAAAATCTTTAAAAAGTCCACTTTTATATTTATACATATTTTCCTTCCTTTCTACTATTTATATGTAAGAATAACATTATTATACTCTTAAGAATATATTACTATAAATTTTTAAAAAATACTAAGCTTCTTATTTAAATAATTTATTTTAATGTTTATTATAGGTAAAAAATAAGCTATGCACTTAAATTGTGCATAGCTCCTAAATTTTAAATATTATTTTTTAAACATTCTTAAAACAAATTTAACTACTTCGTTAACTACAATTATCATAAATGCAAGTAATATTACTTTACCCCACATTACAAGAGAAAGGCTTACTGCATTAAAGAATCCTGAGAATAATTCAGTAAATATAAATTGAGCAACTGCAGTTACAGTTATTATTAAAAGAGCTGTTTTGTTTTTTGTAAAGTTTTTAAATATACTATCTGTTCCAAATTCTCTACAGTTAAATGCATTAAATAAAGCACTAAAGGCAAATAAAGCAAATAATACAGTTTCCATTTCACTAGCACCATCTGCTAAGACTTCTGTAGATGCACCTAAAATATTAAATTTCATTTGGATAAGTAGTATTGCTGTTACATAAATAGCATTTAAAACAATTGAAGTAATCATTTGTTTTGTTATAATACTAGCATTTCTATCAACAGGTTTTCTGTTAAATACTGCATCACGAATAGGTTCAAGTCCTAATGCTAAAGCTGGAGGACCATCCATTATTATATTAACCCATAAAAGTTGAATTGTTGTAAATGGCATATCAAAATTAAGTATTTGTGAAACAATTGCAATTAAGAAAGCTATAACATTAACTGTAAGTTGGAATTGGATAAATCTTTGGAAGTTTTCATATACTCCTCTTCCCCACTTAATACCATTTATTATAGTAGCAAAGTTATCATCTGTTAAAATAATATCTGCTGCATCTTTAGAAACTTCAGAACCTGTAATTCCCATTGCAATACCAACATCTGCTTTAGTAAGAGCTGGAGCATCATTTATACCATCTCCAGTAACACCAACAACTTCTCCATTAGTTTGAAGAGCACTAACTATTCTCATCTTTGTTTCTGGCTTACTTCTTGCAACAATTGCTATTGTTTTAATTTCTTTTCTTAACTCTTCATCACTTAATGTATCTATATAAGTAGCTTCAACAGCTCTCATTCCATCTTTAAGCATTTTAAGTTCTTCACCAATAGCCTTTGCAGTGTTTATATTATCACCTGTAAGCATTTTTGTTTCTACTCCTGCCTTACGAGCAGTTTCTATAGCATTAAGTACATCAGGTCTTAATGGGTCTTTTATAGCAACAAATCCATTAAAGATAAGTTCATCCTTACTTCCATTTAATATATTTCCTTCAGCAGTAGCTGCAGCTTCTACTTCAGCTTGAGAAATTGATCTAAAACCAAATCCTAATATTCTCATAGATTTTGCTTGAAGTTTTTGAATTTCTGAAAGAATTTCTTTTCTTCTTTCTTCAGTAATTTTAACTACCTTTCCATTAGATACTTCATTAACACATTTATCAAGTATTATTTCAGGAGCACCTTTAACTAAAAGAATATTTAAATCACCATCTTCTATTACTGTTCCCATATACTTATTCATTGAGTTAAATGGTATTTGATGAATAATTTTTTGTTCTTTTCTTGCCTTTTTATAATCATGGTCTTTTAAACATAATAAAAGAGCACATTCAGTTGAATTTCCTAAGTAATTACACTTATCTCCATCAAAGCTTATATCTGCTGTTGAATTTAAAAGACAGTTATTTATAAAATACATATCATCAATTTTATCTAAATCAACAAACTTTCCATTTAAATAAACATTTTCTACAGTCATTCTATTTTGTGTTAAAGTACCTGTTTTATCAGAGCATATAACACTTACAGAACCAATAGTTTCACAAGCTTCTTTTTTAGTTACTAAGGCATTTATATTAGCCATTTTTTGCATTGTAAGAGCAAGAGTCATATTTACCATAGTTGGAAGTCCTTCAGGAACTGCTGCAACTATTAAAGCAATACAAGTAACAAAAGCTGTTTTAACAGGTCCTATAGATTCTAAAAAGGCTTTAACACCAGTAGTATCTACATTTAAATCTCCTGAATTTACAATCTTTACAACCATAAATATAAATAGTAATGCTGCAATAACAGAAGAAATCTTAGCTATTACAGAACCTAAATTACCAAGTTTTATTTGAAGAGGTGTTTCTTCTTCTTCAACTTGTAAAGTTTCTGCAATTTTACCCATTTCAGTATTATCACCAATACCAGTAACTAACATTGTTCCTTTACCATAGGCAACTAAAGTACCAGTAAAGCCCATATTACTTTGCTTTGCTGGAATTGGGTCTTGAATTTGTTTTTGACCTTTAACCTCTATTTCCTCTAAAAGAATAATAGCCTTTGCGTCTTTTTTAACATCATCAGATTCTCCAGTAAGCATATCTTCTCTTATTTTTAAATCTATAGTTTCAATAAAACGACCATCTGCAGGAACCATGTCTCCAGTTTCAAGATAAACAATATCACCAGGGACTAAGTCACTTTTAGAAACATTCATAACCTGACCATTTCTAAGAACTTTAACTTCAATATCTTCTGTCATCTTAGCTAAAGCTTCTGCAGCTTTTTTAGATTTTCCTTCTGTAACAATACCAATAGTTACACCAATTGCCACAGCACATACTATACCAATTGCATCATAATATTCTCCTATAATTGCACTTATTAAAGCTGCAACTAAAAGAATTATCATCATTGGTTCAAGTAAAGCATCTTTAATATCTTCTAAAATACTTCCCTCTTCTTTAGTGGAAAATTCATTTTTACCAAACTTTTCACTTCTTGCCTTAACCTCTGAATCTGATAAACCTTTTTCAAGGTCAACTTCCTGGTCTTTCAGGCAATCTTCAATTTTTTCTTTAAAATATTTCATTTTTTATTACTACTCCTTATTTATAATCTGCTGCTATGTCACTTATTCTTATATGATTAGTTCCTTCCCCTAAAGCAGCAAATTTCCATTCTCCATTATGTTTATAAACTTCTCCAACAATAAGGGCTGTTTTTCCTGAATAATCATCAGTTAAATTATATCTAATAAGCTCCTTTTGTGAACTGTTGTCAGCTATTCTTATATAAGCATTTTTAATCATTCCAAAATCCTGTTTTCTAGATTCACAAGCATATATATTAATGACAAATACTAATTTATTTACCTTTGGATTTATTTTAGATAAATCTACTAATATTTGTTCATCATCTCCATCTCCTTCACCAGTTAAATTATCACCAGTATGAATAACTCCACCACATTTGCTTTTTAAGTTTCCAAAATAGATTAAATCCTCTTTATCTTCAAGCTTATCATTTTTAAGCATTAAAACTGATGCATCTAAATCTATATCTGGAGCTGTTTTTCTTTTAAAAAATAAGCCTTTCTTAACTTCAACAGGGTCCCAGCCAAGGCCAACTAATAAGTTTTTAAGTCCACTATTATTTTTAGTTAAGTCAATTCTTTGGCCCTTTACTAAACTAATACTCATATTTTTTTAACCTCCTTTTTTATCCTTTGTTAATTTTTTAAAATTATACATTTAAACCAAAGTTTTTGCAAAGAGCAGCAAGGCCACCAGAGAAACCACTTCCTATAGCATTAAACTTCCATTCTCCATTGTATTTATATAATTGTGCAACAACTATTGCAGTTTCAACAGAGAAGTCTTCTCCTAGGTCATATCTTAATAACTCTTCATCATTTTCTTGATTTACAACTCTTACATAAGCATTAGAAACTTGTCCAAAGTTTTGTCCTCTTTCATCTGCCTCATGAATTGTAACTGTAAAATTAATTTTTGTTATTCTTGAAGGAATAAGGCTTAAATCTACTAATATTTGTTCATCATCTCCTTCTCCTTCACCAGTTAGGTTATCTCCTAAATGTTCTATAGCTCCAGTTTCATGCTTTAAGTTGTTATAGAATATAAAATCTAAATCTTCATGAACTTTATCATCATCTCCACAACAAAAAGCTGCGGCATCTAGGTCAAAGTCGTATCCTCCATCATATTTATTAGTGTCCCAGCCAAGGCCAACTAATATCTTTTTTAATGATTTGTTACCCTTTGTTAGGTCAATTTTTTGACCCTTTTTTAACATAATTCCCATTTTTCTTTCCTCCTAAAATTAATGTTTAATAATATTTAGAATATTATAACTTTATTTTACTACCTATATAGTATTTATTCAACAATTAGTAGAAATATAAAGTTTAAATATAACTATACTTTTAAATATCTATATTTTCAAGTATTTCTTCAAGACCTTTAAGTCCCTCTTCTTTTGGAATAAATATATTTTCATTAACACCTTCTATATTCATAAGAAATGAATTTTTAGGTATATAAGCTTTTTTTGAATTTTTTAAAAGGTTTAAATCCATACTTGAGTCCCCTAGTGCAAAAAAATCTTCATAACCTAGAAAATTAGCTAAAAATTTTGCAGCATTTTCTTTTTTTAAGTTTTGTGGTAAAAAGTAAATTTTTCTTCCACTATAATGAGTTTCCCAATTGTTTTTTATTAAATACTTTTCAAAAGATAATAAATTTTCTTTATTAAATATAGAATAATCAACTACTATGTAAAAAAATAAATCATAAACCTGTCTAACTTTTAAAATTCCAGGAATACTTTCATTTTTAATAAATTCTTTTCTTACATTTAAAAAACTTTCATTTTTTTTAAGTTCTTTTTTTAAAATATCATCCCACTCTTTTAAGAAAATTCCATTTTTTAAAATGTATCCTCCATTACATACAATTGCAAAAGGAAAGTTTATATTATATTTTTTAAATTCTATCCTTTCATATTGCTCTATACTTCTTGTAGTACAGGGAATAAATATATTTTTTTTATTTATATCTTTTAATAAGTTAATAGACTTTTCAGTCATAAAGGATATATATTCTCCTTCATACTTTTCAATTGGCACTTCTTTTAAATCTTCTTTTAAAAACTTTTTTGAATATATTAATGTTCTATCTAAATCTGAAAAATAAAGCATTTTTTTATACATCCTTCATATTTTTTATTATTCCACAGCATTTATAAGCTGATAAAGGATAAGTTTCTACAGGTACATTTTTTTCCTTAGCTAAAACTAATATATGTTTAAGTGCCTTATCTTCTTTATTTTTAACTAAAATTTTATAAGGAATTCTTCTTAATAAGACTCTTGTAGTTTCACCTATTCCTGGTTTTATAAAGTTAATATTATGAATTTTATAGTCCCTTTTTATATTTTCTACATCCTTATCTCCTATTTTAGTTATTTCATCTTTTGTCCAATTCTTCATTTCCTCTTCTATTTCAGATGAAACATTTTTAAATTCCTTTGATATTGTATCTATATATTCATTAGATAAATCAAATTCCTTTAACTCTTTATAATACTTAGCACCATGAAAATCATTTTCTTTTATAAGGTCATCTCTTAAAACTGTTCTACTTATAAGACCAGATATTGTAGAATTTAAACAAGCACTTGGTATTAAAAAGTCTTCTCTTATTCCAAATAAATTAGAATATCCTGCACAATCTGCAAGAACTGCTAAAGAATTATCAAGTTTTACATTATACTTTTTATTAAAGTTTTCTAAAGCCTCATCTAATACCTTTGATATAGTACCCTTTCCAGTCCAGCCATCAATAAATTGTATTTTCATATCTTTATGATTTTTTAAAATATATTTTATTGCATTTTCATCTATTCCCTTATCTCTTATTATTGATATTGTATAATGAGGAAGATTTAAATTGTATTTATATTTTATATATCTTTTAGCTAAAATTCCTATAGGGGTACCAGCCCTTGCAAGAGAAACTAAAACTATATTGTTTCCCTTTTCTTTTAAAATCTTTTCACACATTATACCAACAGATAAAGCTAATTTTTCTTTAAGCTCTTTAAGCTGACTTTTATAAAGATTTAAATAAACATCACTTACCTTGTATTCAATTGGAAGCATTTCAGAGTAATGTTTTCCACTTTGAATGGCTTTTTCTCTTTCTAAATTACTTTGTTCTATTATACAATTTGAAATATCTTTTAAAAGAAATATTACATCATCTTTTGAGTAAGAACTAAATTCCATAAAAACCTCCTTTTTTAGCATTTTATTATATTTATTTTTTCTATATTTACAAAACTTAATAAATTTATAATATCCTCTATCCTTTTTTCATTAACAAAGGTTTCAAGAAATAAAAAACATTCTTTAGAGTTATTTATATTAAGATTATACAAGTAATTTATATTGTTATTGTAAAAGCTATTTAGCTTATATTTTTTCTTTATAGGATAGTTTTTATCATTAAAAGGAATAATAGGACTTCTTGTAATTGAATGATAATATATATCCCCTTTCATAAACTTACTTAAAATCATTGGAATATACATAAATTCCTCTACTCCTAAAGCTAGTATTTTATCATTTTCTCTTATACTATTTAGTTTCTTTGAAGAGGCTTTTAAAATATTTATAAGTTCTTCTTGTTCTTTTCTATCTATTCCAAACCTTCCTGTACCTTTTAAATATTTTTTATTTTCTAAGTGCCTTTCTAAGTTTAAATCTAAAAATTTAACTTTAACTTCTTTATTAGAATTTACCTCTTCAATTTTATCAATTAAAGGTTTACCTTCATGAAATTTAAAATTAAAAGACCCATTAAAAAGATAAACAAATTCAATTTTACAATTTAAGCCTTTAGCTATAGCTTTAATTTCCTCTTCTCTTTTTTCATCTATCCAATTTAATATAGAAGCTATTACATATTTTTTTGCTTTATAATTTTTTTGAAGCTCTTTAATCATATTAATACAAGTTTTAGCAGTAGTTATTTCATCATCTACTAAAATTAAGGTATCTATATTTTTTAAAGAAAATATTTTATCAGTATATAAAATTTGCTCTGTAGCATGGGAATGTTCCTCTAAAAAATCTATTCTATTTAAATCTAAATTTTCTCGAGTGGTATGAATAAAAAGTTTAGCAGATTCTAAATAATTAAAAAAGCTATGAGAAAGTGCTGTTGCAGTTTCTGCAAAACCTATTACAAGTTCTTTTTCTTCCTTATAATTTAAATACTTTTTCTTATAAGCTTTAGCTAAAAGATAGCCTAAATTATCTACCTTTTCAGGATTTACAGGAATATGCTTTCCTAAGTTTTTTGATATAAATAAAAATCTTCTCTTTTTATTATTTCTTAAAGCTAAATCTAAATAATCATCTATATTTAAATTTAAAGGATTATCTTTTATATTAATATCACAACTAAAATCTAAATAATTCATTAAAACTTATCCCCTTATTAAAAACTCCATAAATATCTGATAAAAGCATAATCTTTTTTGCCCACTTTGTATGAGGATTTACTTCATTCATCCTTTCACAATTAATGCTTCCACTTATAGAATATTTACTTCCAACCCCATCTAATATACTTTTTGCATCCATATAATCTTCATAGCTTATAACATTCATAGCCTGAACAACATTCATTTGAAAAGGATGTATTACAGTTTTACCAATAAAACCATTAAGCTTATCTATTTTAACTTCCTTTATAAAGGTATTAAGTATCTCTTCCTTATTCATATCATAAACTTCAGAAACACCACCACTTATAGGAATGTCTATTTCATCATTTTTTAATATGCTCATTAAATCAAAGGTTAAATTTTTAAAAACTATATTATCATAAATAGTAAGACTTTTATCTCTTCTTATACCATAGCTACCTAAAATATCAGTAACTCCAACTCTTATATTTAATATTTTATCCCTATGTTCTAAAACTGCCCTTTTTAAATCCTTAAGATATTTATCCTTTAGGGTATAATCTATAAATTCTATACTTTCTATTATTGGCATAATATAAAGCTTTAAGCAGTTTATTTTCTCTAAACCTTCAATAAAAGAATCTATTTTTTCTCCATTTGCTTTAGGTATAACTATTCCAGTTATAATATCCTTATTTTCCTCTAAAATATCTTTAAATTTAAGCATTTGTTCTAAATTACGAGGTCTTATAAAAATTAAGGGAATATCTTTTTTATCCCTTCTTAGCTGTACTTCCTTTAAAACCTGAGCTAAATTTTCTATACTCTCTCCCTCTCCATTTATTCCTATAGCATCTTCTAAGCATATAGTAAAGGAAGTTAAGCCTTTAATTTTTCCCTTTAAGCACTTATATATCATATCCTTTCTTATAGCAGGAACATATATATGTCCACCTAAGGCATATTGTAAAAACTTTTTATCTTTATTTTTATTAAATTCTTTAGGTATTTTATGAAAAAGCCTCTTTTCTTCCTCATCTTCTAAATAACTAAAATATCTCACAAATAAATCCCCTTTTATAAAAAATAATTTTAAAAAAGCAAGGCATAAATTAATACGCCTCACTTTTATAATTTAATATTAAACTTGTAAGCCAAAGTTTTGGCATAAAGCTGCAAGTCCACCAGAGAATCCATTACCTATAGCATTAAATTTCCATTCTCCATTATGTCTATAAAGTTCTGCAACAACTATTGCAGTTTCTATTGAGAAGTCTTCTCCTAAGTCATATCTTATTAATTCTTCTCCAGTTTCTTCATTTACAACTCTTACATAAGCATTAGAAACTTGCCCAAAGTTTTGTCCTCTTGCATCTGCTTCATGAATTGTAACTGTAAAATCTATTTTATCTATTGTATCTGGAACTAAGTCAAGTTCAATAACTAATTGTTCATCATCTCCATCACCTTCACCAGTTAAGTTATCTCCTAAATGCTTTATTCCACCTGATGGATGAGTTAAGTTATTATAGAAAACAAAATCAGATTCGCTTTTTACCTTTCCATCAGCTGCACAACAAAATGCTGCTGAGTCTAAGTCAAAGTCTGCTCTACCATCATATTTATTTACATCCCATCCAAGTCCTATTAAAACCTTTTTAAGTCCTTTATTTCCTTTTGTTAAATCAACTTTTTGACCTTTTTGTAAAACTATTGCCATAAAAAATCCCTTCCTTTTTTCTTTTAGTCAGTTAAATTAAATTTTAAATAAGTATATCAAAAAATGTATAAGTTTTCAATTACTTATTTGTAAATTAAGTAAAATTTAAGTTTATATTTAAAATAAATATATTAAAAAGAAAAGTTTTCCAAACCTTTATGTTAATTATCTTTACTCTTTAATAAGTTATTATGTACCATATTATAATATAAGATAAATCATTTTGCAATAGCTTTTTTAAAAATTTTTAGAATTTAATTCCTTTATGTTTTATTGATAAAAGTTATTATATAATATATAATCAAGTTAATAAAAGACAATAATAAACCGAAGGGAGAAAATAAGATGCTCAATTTAATAGAATTAAAAAATAATAAGGATTACTTTCTTCCTCTGAGCAAAAGACCTTTAAAGGGAGTTTATTTTTATAGATTTATTGGATATGATGATAATATTTTAAAGTTTTTAAAAGAATATGAAGCCTCTACTATATCTAATGGAATTTATATAAAAAAACCTATATCAAATCCAAAGGAAAATATGGTAAAAGACTTTTTTTCTAAAACAAATGAAAATTTTGTTCTTAACTTAAATTTTATACAAAGCAATTTAAGATTATGGATAAGGAATTTAACAAACTCTCAAATACTTTCTTTAGGTGAAGCTATATTAGAAAGCCTTCAAGATTTAAGAAAAAAAGGGGCAAATGATAATATTTTAAAAAATGCCTATGTTAAATTTATGTGTTGGTCCTTAAGTTTTGAAAGGGTTTTAAAAAATATAGGAAATGATAATATTCCAAAGGTTTTATATGAAGGAGAAATTTCAAAATATGAAGTATATATGCTTAGAATATTATTAAAAGCTGGTTGTGATGTTTTATATGTAAACTTTTCAGATGAAAATTCTATTTTAAAATTTGATGGAAACCTTTCTAAAGCTGTCTATGGAAAATTTAAAGGAATTCCTAAAATTCACTTCTCCTCTATTAATTTAGAAGAACTTAGTAAGGTAGAAGATATTAAAGAAGATGTTTCTAAATTTTCTAATAAGGTTATAACAAATTCTTGGATTAAAGAAGATGAAAACTTTTTTGAAATTTTAGAAAAGAAAAATACTCTTAGAGGGGCATTACTTAATTCATCTAAAATATATAATATATTTATATCCTATATAGGTGTTGATGAAGCTGGCTCTTATAATAATAGATTATTTAAATTAAAAAGTGATTTAGAAAAGAGTGATAAACCCTTTATACTAATTGATAAAAAAATAATGAATCCAACTAGTGAAGAGGTTTCATCTATTAAAAGAACTAATATTTCAAATAAAAAAGAACTTATTGATTTTATAAGTTTAGCTATTTCAAATAAATTTAGTAAAACTTCTATGCCTTTTATAGTTAATGGATTTTTTAAATTTTTTGAAAAGGAAAAGGATTTAGAACTGTCTAAACTTTATAATTTATCTATAAAACTATTATGTTGGATGATAAGATATAATTCTTTATTTAACTTTCATGGAGATAATCTTCCTATTTTAATATACTATGGAGAAATTTCCTCAAGTGAAGTTTCCTTTTTAGAACTTTTATCTTATATGCCAATAGATATTTTATATATATGTCCAACTAAAAGTCAAAAAGGTATTTTAAAAAATGCCCTTGAATTTGAACTTCAAAATTCTTTAGATATAAAAGACTTTCCAAAAACTGAAATGAAGGTAAAGGTATCTACTGTAGCTTATAAAGCTGAAAAGGAAATAGAAAGTGAAATCTATAATGATACAGGATTATATAAAAATCAGCAATTTGCAAATTCAACTCCTATTACTTTAAGAACAACTTATGAAGAAATTTTTATATTATGGAATCAAGAAGCAAATTTTAGACCAAACTTTAGAACTGATGGCTTAAAGGTATATACTCCAAATATATTTGCTAAAGTTTGTGGGGTAAAAGATACTGATGAAAATAAATATTTTAAAAGTATAAAATCCTTAATAAGTGATGATACAATATATTATAAGAACATTCCTTTTTTAAAGGAAAAGCCAGTTTTAAAGGATTCTTCTCTTAAAAAATGTGTTCATAATAATAAAATTCATATTGATTTAATTAAAAAAATTGAAGAATATAAATATGAATATTTAGATTTAAACACTCAGCATTATATAATAAGTAAAATAGATGAACTTATAAATTTAAATTGGATTAAATATACAGGCAGTGATTTAAATAATATAATTTTAGGAACTTTACTTAACTTAGATAAACCTACTTTAAAGTTAATTCAAAAATTTGACTTTACAAAAAATATTCCTAAAATAGTTATTGTTGATACAACAGAGGAAATGGCAACAATTTTTGATTGTATATATCTTTTATTTTTAAATCTTATAGGATTTGATATAGTTATCTTCACCCCTACAGGATATAGAAATATAGAAAAATTTATTATGGACTCTTCCTTTGAAAATCACATAATTGGAGAATTTATGTTTAATTTAAAAGCACCAAATTTCAAAACTTCCACAGCAGAGAAAAAAGGATTTTTTGAAAGATTTTTTGGATAATTTAATAAAAATTGAAAGGAGTTAAAAAAATGTCATTAAAATTTTCAAAACCAAAAACAACAACTGTAAATAATATTAGTGGACAAACAGATAGTAATCAAATAATTGTTCCACAGGAAGAAGAGGTTCAAGAATTTAACATAGTTGAAAAAAGAAATGAAATAGAAACTGAACTTTTAAATTCACCAGAAATTGAAGCACTTACTGCAGAAATTAATATAGATGACCCTCAAACAATAGTAGCTTTTGGTGGGAATGTAGCAAATGAAATTGCAAAAGCTTCAGATGCAGTTTTAAATAATGTAAATATGAAACAATTAAATGATACAGGAGAACTTTTAAATACTTTAGCTAAAATAATGGATAAGTTTGATATTGATGAAATTAAAGATGAACCAGCTAAAGGCTTTTTAGGAAGAATATTTAATAATGCAAAAAAACAACTTGAAAATATTATTAATAAATATAATACTATGGGAAGCGAAGTTGAAAAGATAAATATTGAACTTAGAAAATATGAAAATGAAATAATTCAATCAAATAAAAAGCTTAAAGCCATGTTTGAAGCAAATGTAGTAACTTATCAGCAACTTGTAAAATACATAGTTGCAGGAGAAAAAGGACTTGAAGAAATTGATGAATATTTAGTAAGCATGAATAAAGAATTTTCAGAAACTGGTGATGGCTCTCTTCAAATTACTATAAATAGTCTTGAAAATGCAAAGCTTATGCTTGAACAACGTGTTCATGATTTAAAAGTTGCTGAAAATATAGCAATGCAGTCAGTTCCAATGATAAATACAATGCAATTTAGTAACTTAAACTTAATACGTAAAATAAATTCAGCCTTTATAATAACTCTTCCTGTATTTAAGCAAGCTTTAGCTCAAGCTGTTCTTTTAAAAAGACAAAAGGTGCAAGCTGAAGCTATGCAAGCTTTAGATGAAAAAACAAATGAAATGATTTTAAAAAATGCTCAAAATACTGTAGCACAATCAAAATTAACAGCTCAACTTGCAAGTAATAGTTCTGTAAAAATAGAAACTCTAGAACAAAGCTGGAGAACTATTGTAAATGGTATAGAAGAAACAAAACAAATTCAAGAAAATGCTAAGAAAAAGAGAGCTGAAGACTCTGCCCGTCTTGAGGCTATGAAAGAGGATTATAAATCTAAAATGAAACAAAATCAATTTTAGATTTTGGAGAAAACATAATGAAAAAAGTAAGTAATAAACAAATGTCAGAATCATTAAAAATTGGAGTTATATTAGCAATTACTGGAGGCTTTTTAGATGCATATACCTTTCTCTCAAGGGGAAAGGTCTTTGCTAATGCCCAAACTGGAAACATTGTACTTTTAGGAACAAATTTATTTCAAGGGGAATATAAAAAAGCATTAACTTATTTAATTCCTGTTTCTTCATTTATAGTTGGAGTATTTATTTCTGAGTTTATAAAACTTAAGTTTAAAAATAACGAGAAAATTCATTGGAGACAAATTATTGTTTTTATAGAAATATTCCTTTTAGTTTTAGTTGCTTTTATGCCTGAAAATTTAAATAACCTTGCAAATATTATAGTTTCTTTTATATGTGCAATGCAGGTTGAAAGTTTTAGAAAAATAAATGGTATTTCCTGTGCAACAACTATGTGTACTGGAAATTTAAGAAGTGGAACTGAATTATTATTTAAATACATAAAAACAAAAGAACCTGATTTAAAAGAAAAATGTATAAATTATTATGGAATAGATTTATTATTTATTTTAGGTGCAGGGCTTGGTGCTTTATTTACAAATGCCTTTAAAGAAAAAGCAGTACTCTTTTGCTGTGTAACTCTTTTTATTGGTTTTATTGTAATGTTTATAAAAGAAGATATTCTTATATTTAAAAGTAAGGAAACTGAAAAATAAGAGCTTTTTAGCTCTTATTTTCTATTTTATTTTATAATATACATATTTTTATATATTTTATGTAAAGAAACTGTTAGTTTTCTTTTATTATACTACTATTATATAAAATTGCATTGACATTTTTTTAACTAAGAGATATTCTTTATTTAAATGGGGATATAAATATTAAATTTGGAGGAAGAAATGAAAATTATTATTGTTGGTTGTGGTAAAGTAGGCTGTACTATTGCTGAGCAATTAGATCAAGAAGGTCATAATATTACATTAGTTGATACAAATCCTGATATTTTAGAAAAAATGTCAAATACTCTTGATGTAATTGGTGTAATTGGTAATGGTGCAAGTTATAATGTTCAAATGGAAGCAGGAGTTGTAAAGGCAGATTTATTAATTGCAGTAACCTCTTCTGATGAACTTAACCTTCTTTGTTGCTTAATAGCTAAAAAAGCAGGTAATGTCCATACTATTGCACGTGTGCGTAATCCTGTTTATAGAGAAGAAATAAATTTTATAAAAGAAGAGCTTGGTCTTTCAATGGTAATAAATCCAGAAGAAGCAACAGCTTCAGAAATTGCAAGGCTTTTAAGATTTCCATCTGCAATTACAATTGATACCTTTGCTAAAGGAAGAGTTGAACTTTTAAAATTTGAAATAACTCATGAATCAGTATTACATAATATGATGATTGCTGATATTTCAACTAAGCTTCATTGTGATATTCTTATATGTGCAATAGAGCGTAATGAAGAGGTTATTATACCAGCAGGTCATTTTATATTACGTGAAAAAGATAAAGTAACAATAGTTGCATCTTCTAAAAATTCAAGTGAATTCTTCAAAAAAATTGGCATTTTAAATCAAAGAATTAAAAATGTAATACTTATAGGTGGAGGAAAAATTTCTTTTTACTTAGCTAAAGCATTACTTTCAATGGGCATGAGTGTAAAAATAATAGAACAAAGTAAGGAAAGATGTGAATATTTAAGCACACATTTACCAGAGGCAATGCTTATAAATGGAGATGGAACAGACCAAACTCTTCTTTTAGAAGAAGGTATTGAATATACAGATGCTCTAGCCTCTCTTACTAATTATGATGAAGAAAATATAATGCTTTCTCTTTATGCTAAGAGCAAAACTAAAGCAAAACTTATAACAAAAGTTAATAGATTAACCTTTGAAAATATAATAAATGGTCTTCCAATTGGAAGTATTATTTATCCTAAATTCATTACTGCAGAAAGAATACTGCAATATGTAAGAGCTATGCAAAATTCCTTAGGAAGTAATGTAGAAACTCTTTATAGAATTGTAAATAATAAAGTTGAAGCCTTAGAATTTCGTGTAAGACAAAACTCTCCTGTAGTAGGAATACCTCTTGAAAAACTTAAGCTTAAGGATAACTTGTTAGTAACTTGTATAAATAGAAATGGTAGAATAATAACTCCTCGTGGACATGACACTATAAATATTGGTGATACAGTTATTGTTGTTACTACAAATACAGGTCTTAATGACTTAAAAGATATTCTTAAAAATTAAGTGAGGTTATTTTATGAATAGTTCCATTATAAGATATATATTAGGTTATGTTTTAAAATTTGAAGCTGTCTTTCTTGCATTACCTTGTTTTACAGCACTAATTTATAGAGAAAAAGAAGGCTTTGCTTTTGGAATTGTCCTTGTTTTATGTGCTATTTTAGGAAGCATTTGTACATATACAAAACCTAAAAATACTGTGTTTTATGCAAAAGAAGGCTTTGTTACAGTTGCTTTAAGTTGGATTATATTAAGTGTAATGGGTGCTCTTCCCTTTGTTATAAATGAAGAAATTCCAAACTTTACAGATGCCTTATTTGAAATAATTTCTGGATTTACTACAACAGGGGCTAGTATTTTATCAGATGTTGAAGCACTTTCTCATTGCTCATTAATATGGAGAAGCTTTTCTCACTGGATTGGAGGCATGGGAGTTTTAGTATTTATTTTAGCTATACTTCCCCTAGCTGGTGGTGGACATAGCATGCACTTACTTCGTGCAGAAAGCCCTGGCCCTTCTGTTGGAAAGTTAGTTCCTCGTTTACGTTCAACAGCAATGATTTTATACGGAATTTACTTTTTTATGACAGTAATAGAATTGATTATTCTTTTAATAGCAAAAATGCCACTTTTTGATGCAATATGTACTGCCTTTGGTACTGCTGGAACTGGTGGTTTTGGTATAAAAAATGATAGTATGGCTAGTTATTCCACTCTTATTCAAGGAATAGTTACAGTTTTTATGATTTTATTTGGAGTTAATTTTAATGTTTATTATCTATTTTTAATAAAAAAACCTAAAGAAGCATTAAAATGTGAAGAATTAAGATACTACTTAGGAATAATAGGCTTTGCTATTTTATTTATAACAATTAATATAAGAGGACTTTTTCCAAGTATTTTTAAGGCTTTTCACCATGCAGCCTTTCAAGTTGGTTCAATAATAACTACTACAGGTTTTGCAACAGAAGATTTTAATATTTGGCCTCAAGCCTCAAAAACACTACTTGTTATAATTATGTTTATTGGAGCCTGTGCAGGAAGTACTGGAGGAGGAATTAAAGTTTCTCGTTTTGCTCTTCTTTTAAAAACAGTTGGAAAGGAATTATCCCATTTAATTCATCCAAGAAGCATAAAAATAATAAAATTTGAAGGTAAAAAGGTTGAACATGATGTTATACGTTCAGTTAATGTATTTTTAATAACCTATGTTTTAATATTTGCCTTTTCAGTTTTAGCTATATGTATTGATGGGTTAGACTTAACAACTAACTTTACTGCTGTTGCAGCAACTCTTAATAATATAGGTCCAGGACTTGAGTTAGTTGGTCCTACTCAAAATTTTAGTGTATTTTCAAGCTTTTCAAAATATATTCTTATGTTTGATATGCTAGCAGGAAGACTAGAATTATTCCCTATGCTTATACTATTTACACCAGCTACTTGGAAAAAATAAAAAAATCCCTTGATTTAGGGATTTTTTTATTCATCTTTTAAAGCACCAATTTTTACACCTTCATTAACTATTTCTAAAACAAGCTCCCATAACTCACTAGAAGTTTCCTTTACAACCTCCATTCTTTTAAGAACCATAGATTTTGTAGTACCATTTTCCTTCCAAGCTCTTCCTTTAGTTGAAATGTTATTTAAAATAGGTTGTATTCTATCAAGACATGCAGCATATCTACTTTCAATAGTCTTCATTTCTTCAAATTCATTCCATAAATCATAAATTATTTTACTCTGGTCTTTAGGAAGAATATTAAATATTCTATCAGCTGCTTTAATTTCTCTTTCCCTTTTAGTTAAATTTCCTTCCTTATCATAGCAAAAGGTATCTCCTGCATCTATTTCAACTAAATCATGAATTATAACCATATTTATAACCTTTTCTATATTAACATCCTCTTTTATATGTTCCTTTAATAAAGGAGCCATTAATGCTAAATGCCAAGAATGCTCTGCATCATTTTCAAATCTTTCAGATTTTGTAAGGTAAGTCCTTCTCATAATTTCCTTAGCCTTATCAACTTCCACTATAAATTTAACCTGCTCTATTAATCTTTTTTCCATATTTTATTATCACCTCAAATATTATTATAGCTTAATAACAATATTTTAAATATTAAATTTAAACTTTTTTAATAAGGATTTTCAAATTAACTATGTATAAATTATAAAGTTTATGACAATAATATGAAAGAACATAAGTTTTGAGAACGTAAGTTTGATTACTTAACAAAAATATGTTATATTATTATTAATAATATAGTGAGGTGTTCTTATGCTAGATATAAAAGATAAACAACTTGAAATATACAATTTTTTAAAAACATATACAGAAAATAAAGGCTATCCACCTTCTGTAAGAGAAATATGTGAAGCTGTAGGGCTAAGCTCTACCTCAACAGTTCATGGACATTTAAAAAGACTAGAAAGAAAAGGTCTTATAAAAAGAGACCCTTCAAAACCAAGAGCTTTAGAAATTGCAGAACTTAATCAATGTAAAAAAGAAATGATAAACATTCCAATAGTAGGAAAAGTAACAGCAGGACTTCCTATTTTAGCAACAGAAAACATTGAAGATACCTTCCCTGTTCCTCTTGAATATGTAAAACATGATAGAGAACTTTTTATGCTTAGAGTAACTGGAGAAAGTATGAAAAAAGTAGGTATAAACAACAATGATTTAGCCATTATAGAAAAAAAAGAATCAGCAGAAAATGGAGATATAGTAGTTGCATTAATAGATAACGAAGCTACTATAAAAAGATTCTTTAAAGAAAATGGTCACTTTAGATTACAACCAGAAAATGATACAATGGACCCTATCATAGTAGAAAACTGTAGCATCTTAGGAAAACTTGTAGGCATTTACAGACAATATTAATATAAAAAATAAGAGCTGTTTTTAAAATTTACAGCTCTTATTAAACATATACAGCTAGTATATCTTTGTTATCTAAAACTATCTTTTCTTTTTTATATTCTTTATTTTTATTAAAATTAAAAATTAATAAATATCCTTTGTTTTCTTCATTAATGTTAAGATAATCAACTAATTGATTCAAGCCTTTTTCATGGTATTCTTCTCCATGCCAAATTTTAAGTTCTATAATATACTTATTACTATTATAAGTTATTACAACATCTAATCTTTTTTCTTCAGATATTTGTACCTCTTTAAAAGCAAAACCTACTCCATTTATTATTGGAGTTAAAAATGCTAAAAATAACATTCTACCATGGGTTTCTAAAAAGTTTTCATTTTTAGAAGAATATTCTTCTTTCATAAATTTCTGAAATCTAAGAAGAATTTTTTCAACATTAAGACCATTACCATAAATAAAATCAGATTTAAAATTATATTTTTTCATTATATTATTATTTTCTAATAAGGAGGAAAAATAATTATATAAAATTTGAGAAAATATTCTATTTGAAATAGCTACCATATTGTCTTCATTTTTAAAATATCCAAACATTAATCCTAAATTTATAGTAGGATTAAGCATATTAAAAGTATTTCTAGCTCCATTCATTATAATATCTAAAACATATTCTTTTAAATCACTATTATTTTCTATATTTTTTATTAAATCATCAAATAATGTATTTTTCTCATTTAATAATAATTTTACAGCCTTTATCATATTCTCTTCATTCCAAGAAGCCTTTAAGTCTTCATCTATTATTTGACATAACCTGCTTACTAAAAAAGGATACCCACTTGTATAAAAATAAATAAAGTTTACTACTTTGTCTAAATCTAATTCTATTTTTCTATCTCTTTTATACTCATTTAACATATTCTTTATACCATCTTTTGATAAACTCATATCAATATTAAATGGTACTGCTATATTCCAAGGGGAATTATATTTTCTTTCTTCATTTGGTCTTAATTTAATCTTTAAGTTTTTTATATCATAAACTCCAGCTAATATTACAGACTTAAATGTAATTCCTTCCCCTTCACTTCTTTGAAGATACTTATTTCTAAGCATACCAAGAAAACTTAAAAATAACTGATTATTACTGCTTTTATCCACTTCATCTATTATAAGAATAACTTCTTTATTTAATCTTTTTATAAATTTAGATATTAGTCTAGATAAACCTGGCAATGTAGAAACTTTTAGACTTAAATTTCTAAATATTTCATTTAAATCTTCATCTATAAAATCAAGCTTTTCATCAATTAAGTTTATAAACTCTTTTACAAATTTTTCTTCATCACTAAAGGCAATATCTCCAATACCTTCAAAACTTATACTAATAACTAAATAGTCCTTTAAAAGCTCCTTCTTTAAAGCAAAAAGTAATGTGGTTTTACCATATTGTCTAGGTCTATTTATTATAAAATATTCATTATCTTCCACTAACTTTTTAGCTTCCCTTACCTTATCAGAAATATCTACCATATATTGAATATTAGGATTACAAACTCCTGTGGTTCTAAATCTTTTCACCTTATGAAGCTCCCTTCAAAATAAATTTTATATTAAACAATACTAATATAAGCATATTAATAATTTATTTAAAAATATATTACTATAAAGCTAAAAAAAATACTACTGTTAAATTCATTCTTTTGAATATATATTTATACTAAAAAATTGACTACTCATAAAACAAGTAGCCAATTTTTGTTAGTCATACCATTATATCTTTTTTTTATTTTAAGATATTATTAAGTGCTATAAGAATTCCTATTTTAGCATGGTCAAAGGTTAATCCACCTTGAAGATATGCTATATAAGGTTCTCTAATTGGTGCATCTGCTGATAGTTCTATTGATGAACCTTGTATAAATGCTCCTGCTGCCATTATAACTTGGTCTTGGTATCCTGGCATATCCCATGGTTCACATTCTACATAAGAATCTATTGGTGAACCATATTGTATTCCCTTACAGAATTTAATAAGTTTTTCTGGTTCTCCAAATTTAATTGCTTGAATTATATCACTTCTTTTATCTGTATATTTAGGTAAAACTTCAAATCCTGCAATTTCCATTATTCTTGCACAAAATATTGCTCCCTTAACAGCTTCCATAGCAACATGAGGTGCTAAAAATAGTCCTTGGAAAAGACTTCTCATAAGACCAAAAGTAGCTCCACATTCTCCTCCTATTCCAGGAACAGTTAATCTAAAGGCAGCTTGTTCTACTAACTCTTTTTTACCTACTATATATCCACCAGATGGAGCAATTCCTCCACCTATATTTTTAATTAAAGAACCTGCAATTAAATCTGCACCTACATCTGTTGGTTCTATTGTATCTATAAATTCACCATAGCAGTTATCTACAAAAACAAATACATCTTTTCTTAAATTTTTAACAAAACTTATTGCTTCTCCTATTTCTGATACAAGGAAAGCATTTCTCCAACCATATCCTGTACTTCTTTGAATATGTACAATTTTTATACTTTCATCCTTTAAAGCTTCTTCTATTTTTTCAAAGTCAAATTTTCCATTTTCCTTTAAATCTACTTGCTTATAATTTACTCCATATTCTTTTAATGAGCCTATATTTTCATCTCCTGTAATACCAATTATATTATGTAAGGTATCATAAGGCTTTCCTGCAATACATAAAAGAGTATCATTAGGTCTTAAATTTCCAAATAAAGCAGCTCCTATAGCATGAGTACCATTAACAAAGTGAGGACGAACTAAAGCAGCTTCAGCGTTAAATATTCTTGCATAAACCTTATCTAAAGACTCTCTTCCTATATCATCATATCCATATCCTGAAGAGTTAGTAAAATGAGAATCACTTATTCTTTCTTCTTGAAAGGCTTTTAAAACCTTCATTTGATTAAATTCTCTTATTTCATCATACTTTTTAAATTCCTCTTCTACATCTTTTAAAGCCTTTTCATATAAATTAAAGGTTTCTTCTTTAAATCCATATTGGCTTTTTAATAATTCCTTTGTAACTTGTAACATAAATTCCTCCAAAATTTTATACTATTTTTTATTAATACGATAGTCATTTATAAAATAAGCTATTGTTAGTAAAATTGATAGATATATATTTATTCCAAAGACAAATCCTAATGAACCATATAAATATAATTTATTAAAAAATTCACCTGCAAAGGATTTAAATAATTCATGAATTTCACAAGGGTCCATTTTATCAATTTGTGTTTTTGTAATTTCTTTTAAATGAAGACTATAAATTAAATTTTGCATATTATTTATAAGAGAGCTTATTAAGCTATTTCCTATAATAAATAATAAATAGTCTTTAGTTTTATCATCAACAATTTCATTTATATTGTCTAAAATGTTCTTTATATTTTTATTTAATATTTCAATATTATTTAAATTAAAGCTTTCATTTTCAAATATAAAATCTATCATATCTTTTATTGATTCATTGCTTATAAAATATGAAATTTTATGACTTTCTATATTATCATACAACTTATTTGAAATCTTTTCTACATGAATATTAAAACTATTACTATTTAAAACTTTATTTACTATTAAATCAGTAGTATATAAAATGTCTTTTCTTTCTATATTCTCTAAGGTTATATTTTCTATAGGAAGAATATAATATTTATATACTAAATCATTTAAATATAGTGAATTTTTCTTAATATTTTCATTAAAGTTTTTACTTAATGTATTTAATACTACAGTTATCTCATTATTAAACTTATTATAAATTTTATCTAAAGAATCTAAATTAGCTTTATATAAAACAGTATTTAATTTTACATTCATTACTTTATCTAAGAATAAGTTTGAAACATAGTCTATATTTTCTTTTAAGTTATCTTTAGCTAAAATATCAAAGGCTTTATCAATTATCATATCTGTATCAAGTTCACTTGCCTTTAATTGAAGAACTTTTATTTCCTTTGGGTATATAACATTATTTAATCCTGTATTTAGTACTCCTGTTATTTCAAATACCTTATCATTTATAAAACCTTCTATTTTCTTATCTATAAAAACATCTACACAATTACTTAAAATTTCATTTCCATTCATAAAACTATATGCCATTTTTTCAAGGAAACCTAAATTTTCTAAAACTTTATTTTCTACTAAAACCTTTATATCTTCTTTTTTGCTTTGTATAATTTCTACTATTTTATTAGAAGAAAAGATTCCTAATTTATAAATATTTTTATCTATAAGATTTTTAATTGAGCCATTAAAAACAGTTCCTATTGTTTTATCTTTTTCTATTTCTTCATAAAGAAGATTTGATACCTTAGTTTTTGTATAGCCTTTTAAGTCTGATAAAATAAAGTTTTTAATATACTCAGATACTTTATTTTTTATATTTCCTATAGAAGATTCATTTAAAATGCTATTTAAAGAATTATCTATTATATTTTCATATAAAGCTTTGTTTTTAAATACTACTTCTTTTACAAATTCCTCTTTAAAAAATTTTGAATAATTTTCATTTAAAAGAGATGATATTTCTTCATTTATTTTTAATTCAATAGTTTTTAAATTTTCATCTGGTATTAAATTTTTTAAAGTCTTTTTATCCTTTAAAGTTTTTTCTATTTTATCACTTAAAATATTACTATAATTAATATTTTCAAGTTCTTTTATAGCTTTATTAAAATGTGATTTTTTAAGTAATGTACCTATTTTATTGTTAGCTGTATATTTAAATATATTTTTTCTCTTAGTTAGTATTTTTTTAGAAAAGTTATATAAAGAAACTGCTAAATTATTTCTCTTTTTATTTAACCAATCTAAAATAAGTTTATAGTTATCCTTCTTTATAGAAGCTGAAAGTTTATCTACTCCTATATCTTTTTTAAGATTAAACATTTCTTTTAACTTACTTCCATTTAAAAGTTCTTTATCTATAACATTACCTATTCCCTTTGATAAATTATCCTTATGAGATGGAATATAACCTAATGAAAAATGTTTTAAAAGAGGAATTTTAGCTAAAACTTTATTTTGTGTATAAGGCTTAAATAACATATTTATAGCTATTACATTAGTTAAAACACCTATAAGAGCCATAACTATACAAGAAGATAAAATTTTTATAGGTAAAGAAATTGAAAGATTTAAAGTACCTACTCCAAAAAGCATTCCAACTACAAGACCTAATGCTCCTCCAAAAATAGATATAGGTTTTAATTGATTTCCCATAAACCTTTGTGCTATGTCACATATTGCATCCTCATCTTGAGTTATAAGATTATCATAAATTACCTTTTTAATTTTTCCCTTTAATAAGCCTTCTGCATTTTCCCTTAAATATTTATGCCCCTTTTCACAGATAAAATCAGAACTTTCCTTTTGAGATACCTTTAATAAAAGTTCCTTTACTTCATGGGTTTCATAATCATTTAAAGTATTTTTAACCTCTTCATTTAAAGCTTTTTCTATAAATTTACCTAAAGATTCTTTATTATTTTTATATAATTCTTTTAAATCTATAGAATAAAGAGCTTCTTGAATTTTTTCATTTAAAACTTTACTTAAAGACCCTTTATTTTTCTTTAAATATCTTCTTCCTAAAATAGGTATAGCCTTTGAAACTTTCTTTATTTTTTCATTTTTAAAAACATCTTTAAGTTCTAAATTTAAAATTTCATTATATTGATTATTTATAAACTTTAAAGAAATTTTCTCTATCTTTTCCTTTAAAGATATTTTATTTTTAAAGATATAATCATATTTTTTCTTATTAAATAGTTCTTTTAAATCAACTTTAAAAAATAGTCCTACCTTTTTTGAAGAAAAGATTAATAGCATTTTATTTATAATATTTTCTCCCTTTTTAGAAAAAGAGTTTTGTAGTGAAGTTACTATTTTATTTAACTTATCATCCTTTAATAAATTTGAACTTTCAATCTTTTTTATTAAATCCTTTATTTTTGTTTCTTTAAGAAAATTTATAAGCTTTTCTGTAAGTTCTCTTGAAACATCTTCTTTTGTGTTATCATCATCTATATAATTTAATGCTTTACCAATCATATCAGAAGAAGAGGCTACATCACTTAATAAATACTTTCTTAGCATTTCTACTATTTTCTTTTTTGCCCCTTCATCAAGGTCTTTAATTCCTTCATCTATAGACTCTTCTATTAAAGCATTAAAATTTCCCTCATTTATTTTAATCCATTCTGCTATATATGGAAGAAATTCAATTAAGCTTTTATTTATAAATTCAAAAATACTATCCTCAAACTTTTCTGGAATAATATCATATAAAGTAAGGGCAGTTTCTTTTAAATCCTGTCTATTTTCTAAAGAAGAATTATCTTTAGATTTTATAACACTATATAAAGAAGAATCTATATTTTTTAAAGTATCTATTATTTTATTTATTAAATCTAAAAAGAAATTAAAGCCCTTTTCAGAATTTAAATATTCATTAATATATTCATATAAATTATGGCTTAAATTTTTAATATCCCTTTCAGTAAATATTTCAGAAATACTTTTATCCTTTAAACTTATTTGAAAATTATCTATAACCTCTTCAATATTTAAACATTTATAAACTTTATCTAAAAATTCTTTTAACCTTTCATCATCATTTATTAATTTAGATAAAGAGTTTTTTGTAATCTCTTCAATATTGTTTTTTATAAATAACTTAGAGTTTTCACTTAAAACCATATTTAAAGATAAGTAAGTATTTTCATTATACAAATCATAAATTATTTCTTTAAGCTCTTTATTATTTTCAAATTCTTTTAAAAGAAGAATATATAAACTTTCACTTATTTCATTTATATATTCTTTTTTAAAAATATCTTCTAAAGTAAAATTTTCTAAAGCATTATCACATACATTAAAAAATACATCTTTAAAATTAGAATTTATATAACTTTCTAAATGCTTTCTTGTTTCATTATAGCCTGAAATTTCTTTTATTCTTTTACCTTCAATATTTTCAGGAAGATATTTATTAAAAAAGTCATAACATACCTTTCTAAGGGCTTCCTTGAAATCATCAGACTCAATATTATCCTTTAATGTATTACCATTTATAATATCCTTTTCTACTAAAGAACTAATTTCATCTATAAACTTTTCTTTATTTTTCTTAACTACTCCACCTAACTTTAAAGGAGTATACTCTTTAAAAAGCATATTAACAGCATAGGTGTTTGTAATATATCCAGAAAATGCTCCCAAAACACCTTGTATAAGAACAAAGCCTAAACTTTCCATATCCTTTATCACCTTTCTTTACTTTATTGTAACACTATAATTATAAAGTTTTATTTTATATTCTGCAAACTATTCTCTAATTGTTCTACTATTACTTTTCTGTAACTATTTTCAAAAAAATTCATGCTATTATTAATTTACAACATTAAAATAGGAAGTGATTATTATGAGAAAATACTTTAAAATGGCTATTACTTTTTTGTTATTACTTTGCTTTTGTGGATGTGGTAATTCTAAAGAAAATAACTATATTACTGAAAATGATGCAAAAGAAGTAATTTCAAACTATTTAAATGCTTTAGTAGAAAGTGATATGGAAAAAATCAAAAAATATAGTACTGAAAAAAATCAAAAGATTTTTAATGAAGATGTCTTAAATGTACTAAAAAATGATTTAAAATCTATGAAATTAATAAGTTTTAAAATTAGAGACAATGAAACTAAAGAAAATGAAATTTTAGTTGATTCAGAAGTAGAAATTATATGTTCTGATGATTTTATTGCAACTGGAGATTGGATGCCAGGAAAAACAATTTCCACAAAGACCTTTGAATTAGTAAAAGAAGATAATACATGGAAAGTTAATGGCTATGCAGTATATCCATAAATAAAAGGGAGCCACACAAATTAAGCTCCCTTTTATATTTCTTCTATCATACATTCATGTTCTTTTGTTTTTGAATTATAGCAAATAGCAACTGCTAATATTTTCTTATCTTCATTTTCTTCTCTTAACTTTTGTGCATAATCTTTTTCTTTTATTTGATTTATAGCCTTTATTGGTTTTGTATCTTTTTTAAGTTCTAATATAAAGGCTGTTTTATTTTGAATTACCTATTATTGTCACAATTTTACCAAAAGATTTATCTCTTAAAGCTTTTTCAAATTCTTTCATTAATTCTTTATTAGGAATTTTTAAAATACCATCATAATAGGATAAAAAGCCATATACTATCATAGCAGAATAGATTTCTTCCTTTGTTTCTAAAGTATCTTGACCTGCCCTATATTCCTCATCTAAATATACTTCCACAGAGTTTTTTGATACCATTTCAATAATATCATTTCTTACCTCTGCTATATTATATTTTAAATAAAATAACACTTCATCCATAGCACCTGTACTAGTCCAATAACTTTTACAATAGTCATCTCTTAAAGCACATACAACTGAACGAGGATTATATATAGATTTCCCTTTATTGGTAGTATAGCCATTATACCATTCTTTAATTTCTTTAAAACTAACACTATTTTCTTCAGAACACAGCCCTTTAACTTCCTCTTCTGTAAAGCCAAAATATTCTGCATAAATTCTATCATTTAACATAGTATATTCATTAAACATATTAAGAGCTGAACCTGTTGAATATTGTTTTATAGGTAAAACCCCTGTCATATAGGCTAAAGATACATATTCTTTATCTTTTAAAATATTTCTTAAAAATTCTAAAAAGTCATCTTGATTTTCTTTAAAAAGGTTATGACTAAATATATAATCCCATTCATCTATTATAAAAACAAATTTTTCACCAGTAGCAGAAAAAATATCATCTATTGAATAATAATCTTCTGCTTTTATAAATGGAAATTTTTTTGTTATATCTTTTATTAAATACCCTTGAATCATATTTATATAATCAAAATAGGTATTTCCTTCCTTAGGTAACTTATTTAAAGTCATGTATATTACATTATACTTATTTAAATGCTCTTTATAATTATTTACTTTTGAAATATTAAGTTTATTAAAAACATCTTCACTATTGAAGGCTTTAGAATAATAAGCTCCAAGCATATCTGCTACAGATGATTTTCCAAACCTTCTAGGCTTTGTTATACATAAGAATTTATCTCTAGTGTCTAAAATCTCATTTATTTTTTCTATTAACATAGTCTTATCTACAAAATATTTACTTCTTAATAATTCTTTAAACTTATTTAATGGGCTAATTGTATTTAAATATACACACACTTAAAGCACCTCACTTTTAGTTTTATTTTTCTAAATCTTTAATTATATAATTAAGTATTTCATCATAGCTAAGAGAATCTTTATCTAAAAATTTAACTCTAGGGTCCCTTCTAAACCAAGTAAGTTGACGCTTGGCATAATTTCTAGAGCCTTGTTTTATCATATCTACAGCTTCTTCTAAAGAAATGTTTCCTTCTAAGTAATATAAAATCTCTTTATATCCTATTCCTTGCATAGACTGCATTGAAGAATTATACCCCATTTCTTTAAGCTTTATACATTCATCTAAAAGTCCTTTTTCCATCATAATATCCACTCTTAAATTTATTCTTTCATAAAGTTTTTCTCTATCCATATTAAGAACAAAATAGTGTATATCATAAGGACTTTCATAAAAATTTTCTCCTGCATTATATTCACTAAAAGCTTTCCCTGTTGTTTTATAAACTTCAAGGGCACGAATAACCCTTTTTCTATTATTAGGATGAATTTCTCTATAACTTACAGGGTCAATACTTTTAAGCATTTCATGTACATATTCATTTCCTTTTTCATAGGTTAAATCCATTAAATATTTTCTATACTCTTCATCCTTTTTAGACTCAGTAAAATTCATATTACAAGTTAAAGCATTTATATAAAGTCCAGTTCCACCTGCAATTATAGGAGTTTTTCCTTTAGAGATTATATTTTCTAAATTCTTCATTCCTAATTCCTTAAAATCAGCTACAGAAAACTCCCTATTAGGTTCAACAATATCTATCATATAATGAGGAACACCCTTCATCTCTTCCTTAGAAACCTTAGCAGAGCCTATATCCATATACTTATAAATCTGCATAGAATCTGCCGAAATAATTTCCCCATCAATTCTTCTAGCCAAATCCACAGAAAGCTCAGTCTTCCCAACAGCCGTAGGCCCACCAAGGACTATTATTTTTTCCTTCAATCTTACAATTCACCTTCTTTTTTATACAATACGCCTAAATTTCTTTTCTAAATCATAATTAGTAAATTTTATTATAGTTGGTCTTCCATGAGGACAGTGAAATGGGTCATTTATGTATCTTAACTCCTCTACAAGTTTTATCATTTCTTGTTCAGATAAAAGGTCATGTCCCTTAACAGCTGCCTTACATGCCATAGTTGCTATTTTATTATATTTAACTTCTGAAGTTTTTCCACTTCCTAGTTCTTTTATATTATCTAAAATGTTTAAAAATAAGCCCTTTGCATCAAGCTTTCCTAAAAAGTAGGGTACTTCCTTTAATGCTAAGGAATTTCCTCCAAATTCCTCTAAGGTAAAGCCTGCATTTTTAAATATTTCTTTATTTTCTTCATAGTAAGAAAAATCATCAAGGGTTAAATCTATAATTTCTGGTACTAGAAGAGGTTGAATTATTATACTTCCTTCTTCTATATTTTTAAAGTATTTTTCAAAAAGTATCTTTTCATGGGCTGCATGTTGGTCTATCATATATAAAACTTCATCATATTCTCCTAATATATAGGTTTTATTAAATTGTCCTATTATTCTTAATGGAGGAAATTTAGGAATCCTTTCATTAGAATTTTTATTAGATAAATCTTCTTTAGGTATCTTTGAAATTTTTTCATCTAAAACATTATCTTTATAAAAATTTTCTCTTAAAGTAAAGTTTTCATTTAAAGTATTACTTTCCTTAGAATCTATATTATTATAGTTTACATTATTATTTGTTTTAGTTTCTTCTAAATATTTAGAACTTGATGAATTGCTATATTCTTTTTCATATATATTTTCATAGTCCTTTGAATAAGTTCTTTCATAGTTTAAATCTACAGGTAAAGTAACTTTTGTTCTTTCTTTTTTCTCATAGTCATCTTTTATATCAAAGGATATTTCTTTAAATTCATCTTTTTTAAAGTTTGTGTTTTCATCCTTTTTAACTTCAAATTCTTTAAATATTTCATTTCTTAATGCCTCATGGACAGTATCAAAAACCTTTTTAAATATTAATCTTTCATCTTTAAATTTAATTTCTGCCTTAGTAGGATGAATATTAACATCTATATTCTCTGGGTATACCTCTATAAATAGTATAAAGAATGGGAATTTATTAACTGTACTAAAAGATTTAAAGGCATTTTCTACTGCAACAACTAAAGTTCTATTTTTTATGTATCTTCCATTAACAAAAATACTTTGATTATTTCTAGAGCCTCTTGCAATAACTTCTTTTCCTATATAGCCATATAAAGTTAGAGTATCTTCTGAGTGTTCAAAATATATAATATTTTCTCCTATGTTTTTTCCATAAATAGTTCTAGTAACATCTAAAAGATTACTATTTCCATAGGTATTTAATACCTTTTTACCATTATTAAAAAGTTTAAAGCTTATACTAGGATTTGCAAGGGCTATTCTTGATACAATATCAGAAATTAAAGATGCTTCCCTAGAGCTTGTTTTTAAAAACTTTTTTCTTGCTGGAACATTAAAAAATAAGTCTTTAACTTCTATTGAAGTTCCTTTATTTATTCCACATTCATTAAAGGATAAAATTTCCCCACCTTCTATTATTATTTCACGTCCAAAGTCTTCTTCTTGAATTTTAGACTTTAAGCTTACTTTAGAAACAGCAGCTATTGAAGGAAGAGCTTCTCCTCTAAAACCTAGAGTATTTATTGAAAATATATCAGAGGAATTTTTTATTTTACTTGTAGCATGAGGTAAAAAGGCCTTTTTTATATCCTCTGGATGTATTCCATCTCCATCATCTATTATTTTAATTAGCTTTTCTCCTCCTTCTTCTATTTCTATTGTTATATTTCTAGCATTTGCATCAATACTATTTTCTATAAGTTCTTTAACAACAGAAGAGGGTCTTTCAACTACCTCTCCTGCTGCTATTTTATTAGATGTATTTTCATCTAGTAGGTTAATTCTTTTCAAAGTTTTTTAACCCTCCTGTTCTATTCTTTTAGCTTCCTTAACTAATTTGTATAATGTATTCATTGCATCTAGTGGAGTCATATTTAAAATATCACAGTTTGCAATTTCATTAAGAAGACTTTCTTTTTCTATATAATTAAAGTCAAGTTGCATTGCAGGCATTTTTTTCATTTTTTTAGGTGATACAATTTTCTCTTCTATACATATTGATTCTTTATAACTTTCTTTCTTACAAGGCTCTTTTTGAACTTCATAAGTTGTTGAAATTTCTTCTGCTGCTATTTTATTTAAATCCTCTTCTTCTTCTTTTTGAGAATCATATTTAACTTTATTTTCAGAAGAAGAAGTAGTAGTAGTAGTAGAGTTTTTCTCAAGACCTTCTAATATTTCCTTAGCTCTTTCAATTACACCTTCTGGAAGGCCTGCAAGTTTTGCAACTTCTATTCCATAGGATTGGTCTGCTCCACCTTCAACTATTTTTCTTAAAAAGATTATATTATCTTCATATTCTTTAACTGCTACTGAATAGTTTTTAACTCCCTTTATAGTTCCTTCAAGCTTTGTTAATTCATGATAGTGAGTTGCAAATAGTGTTTTACATCTTAAATCTTCTTTATTTGAAATATGTTCAATTACAGACCAAGCTATACTTAATCCATCATAAGTAGATGTTCCACGACCAACTTCATCTAATAAAACAAGGCTTTTTGAAGTAGCATTTTTTAAAATATTAGAAACTTCCCACATTTCAACCATAAAGGTAGATTTTCCTCCTGCTAAGTCATCAGAAGCTCCTATTCTTGTAAATATCTTATCACATATAGAGATATTTGCATAACTTGCAGGTACAAAAGAACCCATTTGTGCCATTAGGGTAATTAAAGCTACTTGCCTCATATATGTAGATTTACCTGCCATGTTAGGACCTGTAATTAAAAGAAGTTGATTATCTTCTTTATTAAGTAAAGTATCATTAGATACAAATTCTCCCTTTGGTATAACTTTTTCTACAACAGGGTGTCTTCCTTCTTTTATGTTTATAATCCCCTCTTCATTTATAGAAGGTTTAACATAATTATTTTCAAGGGCAACTATTCCTAAAGTTGATAAAGCATCTAAGTTTCCTAAAATTCTTGCACTTTTCTTTAATCTTGAAATTTCTTTTTCAACTTTTTTTCTTATATCAACAAAAAGATTATATTCAAGAGTCATAAGTTTTTCTTCTGCTCCTAAAATTTTATCTTCCATTTCTTTAAGTTCACTTGTTATATATCTTTCAGCATTTGAAAGGGTTTGTTTTCTTATATATCTTCCCTCTGGAATTAATGAATAATTTGCCTTTGATATTTCTATATAGTATCCAAAGACTTTATTAAAACCAACCTTTAAAGATTTTATTCCTGTAACTTCCCTTTCAGAACTTTCTAAAGAAGCTATCCATTCCTTTCCATGAAGTTTTGCTCCTCTTAAATTATCAACTTCTTCATTATAGCCTTCTTTTATTATATTTCCTTCTTTTATTGAAAGAGAAGGGTCATCTATAATACTTTTTTGAAGAAGCTCTTTTATATCTAAAAGCTCATCTAAGTCATTATAATATTCTTTTAATATTTCTGAAGAGGTATTTTTTAAAACTTCTTTTATTCTAGGTATTTTCTCTAAAGAAGTTCTTAAAGAAACCATATCCTTTCCATTAACATTTCCACTAGATACCTTTCCTACAATTCTTTCTATATCATAAATATCTTTTAAAGCTTCACGCACATCATCATTTAAAGATAAATTTGAAAATAATTCTTCTACTCCATCTAATCTTTTTTCAATTTCCTTTTTTATTATTAAAGGCTCATCAATCCATCTTCTTAAAGCTCTTCCACCCATAGCTGTAGCTGTTTTATCCATAACCCATAAGAGAGAACCTTTTTTACTTTTTTCCCTTATACTTTCTGTTAATTCTAAGTTTCTTCTTGAATTGCCATCTATAGTCATAAAATTAACTATATCATAAGTTTCTAAAAAATTTATATTTGTAAGATTCATCTTTTGAGTCTCTAATATATATTTTAATAAAACCTTACTACTATTTTTAGAAGTTTCATCAAGACCTGAAACTTCAGCTTCTGAAAATTGATTTATAAGGTCTTTATCATCTACTTTAAATTCTTGAAGATTTTTTTTAGTTATAAGAGCATTTGTTGAATTATGAATATCCTTTACTAAATCCTCATTCATATTTACATCAACAATAACTTCCTTTGGACCAATTTTTGAAAGTTCATCTAAAAGGGTTGTTTTTAAATTTGTAAAAGAAGTTACTTTAAATTCTCCAGTACCTATATCAGTTAAAGCTATACTTACTTTATTATAATCTTCATATATAGCTATTAAGTAAGTGTTTAAGTTTTCTGTACTATTTAAATCTATATAAGTGCCAGGAGTTATAACTTTTATAACTTCTCTTTTAACTAAGCCTTTAGCTAAACTAGGGTCTTCTACTTGCTCTCCAATTGCTACTTTATAACCTTGTGCTATTAGTCTAGATATATATGTTGAAGCTGCATGATATGGAATACCACACATAGGTGCTCTTTCTTCAAGGCCACAATCCTTTCCTGTTAAAACTAATTCTAATGCTCTTGAAGCTGTTTTTCCATCTTCAAAAAACATTTCATAAAAATCTCCTACTCTAAAAAATAATATACAGTCAGGATATTTTTCTTTAATCTCTAAATATTGCTTCATCATTGGGGTCAAGCTCATTTTTTTAATTCCTCCGTATCTTTTTTTAATTCATAAAACTATTTTAACACAATAATAAAAAAATGTATGTTGTTTTATTTTACCTACTAAATAAAAACATTATATCCTCTTCTGTTAAAGAACTTAAGTTTTCACCTAAAACAATATTTTCTCCCATTACACTATCTATAAGCTTTCTTTTTTCCTCTTGAAGATTTACTATTTTTTCTTCTATTGAGTTTTCAGAAATCATTTTTATAACTTCTACCACATTTTTTTGCCCTATTCTATGGGCTCTATCACTTGCCTGGTCTTCTACAGCCGGGTTCCACCAAGGGTCAAAATGTATTACTATATCTGCACTTGTTAAATTAAGACCTGTACCTCCTGCTTTTAAAGAAATTAAAAATACTGAATTTAAATTTTTGTTAAAATCTTCTACAAGTTTTCCTCTTTCCTTTGAAGGGGTTGAACCATCTAAATAACTAAAGGATATATCATTTAATTTAAAAAGCTTTGAAATATTTTTTAGTACTGAAGTAAATTGAGAAAAAATAAGTATTTTATGATTTTCTTCTATGCCTTGAGTAACAAGTTCTAAGATAGCCTCCATTTTTCCACTTCCACCTAAATATTTATCCATTACTAAAGAAGGGTCTATAGCTATTTGTCTTAGCTTTGTAATGTAGGATAATATTTCTATTTTGCTACTTTTAAACTCATCATTTATAACCTTTTTTTCTATTAATGCTTTAATGTGGTCTGAGTAAGCTTTATATACCTTTTTTTGTTCTTCTTCCATTGGAATTATTAATTTTTTCTCTATTTTATCTGGAAGTTCTTTTATTACATCTTTTTTATATCTTCTTAATATAAAGGGAGTTACAAGCCTTTTAAGTTCTTCTATTATTACAGGCTCTTCCTCAAGTCTTCTATAGTACCTTGTAGTAAATTTATTTTCATCATAAAGATAATTAGGCATTATAAAATCAAATATACTCCAAAGCTCCATAAGAGAATTTTCAATTGGAGTACCAGTTAGGGCAAATCTATTTTTAGATTTTAATTCTTTAACTGATTTTGCATTTTGTGATGAAGGATTTTTAATATTTTGAGCTTCATCAAGAATTACATAATGAAAAAATATTTTTTTATAGCTTTCTAAATCCCTTTTAACTAAGTTATAAGTTGTTATTAAAATATCATATTTTTTATAATCTTTTATTATCTCTTCCCTTTCACTAGGACTTTTATTTACCATAACAACCTTTAAAGAAGGAGCAAATTTTTTAAATTCACTATACCAGTTAAATACAAGAGAAGTTGGTGCAACTATAAGACTTATTGAGTTTTCCTTTGAAAGAAGAAAAGCTATTGTTTGAAAGGTTTTTCCAAGTCCCATTTCATCTCCTAAAATTCCCCCAAAGCCTAAATAATCTAAAGTATTTAACCATTTAAAGCCCTTTTCTTGATAGTTTCTTAAAACACCATTTAAATTTTTAGGTATATTAAAATTTATGTTATCTAAATTAAGAAGCATATTTTTTAAAGATTTTAATTCTTTTCTTCCTCTAAAATTTTTCATCTTTTCTTCTTCTAAGTATTTTTCTAAATATATACCCTTACTTTTAGGAAAGGAAACTTTATTTTCTTCAATTTTATTTTCCCCTTCTAAGCTTTCTAAAAGCTTTAAAAACTTTTTAAGTTCTATTTCTTCTAAATCTAAAAATTCTCCAGTTTTAAGCTTATAATATTTTTTATTATCTCTAAAGGCTTTTAATATGCTTAAAATTTCTTCATTTTCTAAACCTTTTATAGAAAAATTTAATTCAAAATAATTATATTTTCCCTTTCTTATATCCCCTTTAAAACTTCCCTTTGAAATAGATTTTATTCCAGTAAAACTTTCAGAATAATATACTTCACCTATCTTTTGAAGACTTAAAATATCCTTTTTAAAAAACTGAAAGATATAATCATCATCCTTTAATAATACAAAACTATTATTTGCATTTTCAAAACCTAATTTATAAAGTTCTTTAACTACACTTTCTTCTTTTAAAGTATCTCTATAAATTACCTTTTCAAAGTATCCTTCAAAATAATCAAATTCATACTTATCATAAGAAACCCTTAAAGAAACTGTAATGTTTTTATCTTTATCAAAATAAAATTTAAATTCAGGCTTAGCTATAACTATTTTTTCACTTAAATCCTTAGATAATTCAATATTAGAAGTTACCTTTTGCATTGAAGGTATAAGCTCTTTTAATACTCTATACTCTTCTTCTTTAGTAAAAAATATTGAATTTCCATGAGTAAAGACTTCAAGATATGGCTTTAAATTTTCAAGCTGCTCCTCTGGTGGAAGATATATTAAAGTATCATATAAAAATACATCCTCATTATCATTTAATGCCTTTGGAACACCTCTTAAAGCTTCAAGTTTTATCATGTCTCCTAAAGTTTTTAAGCCCATTGGAATAGGAATTTTATCAAAAATAATTTCTGTTTCTATTTGTCTTGAATAAAAGCCTTCCCCTAAATAAACTCTATGCTTTGAAATAATTATTAAAAACTCTCTTAATAATGCCTTTGGAATAACTAAGTTTTTACCATTTATTAATTTTTCATCAAGCCTTTTATAAATGCTTTTTGACATATCCATTTCTTTAAGCATTTCAATAAATTTTATAAGCTTTTTATCCTTTGGTTTAAGGTTTTGTTCTCTTATATTAAATACAAAATCTTTTCCATAGGGAAGAGAAATTTCATTGTAAAAAGCAGTTAAAAAAGCATATATATCTTTTAAAGCATAAAGCTTACTAGACTTCATATTTTCAGTTCCAATTTTAAATTGAGCTGTAATTTTATCATTCCATAAGGATTTATTTAAAATTACCTCAAATTTTAAAAATAAAGATTTTTTATCATTTTGAAGTAAAAAATCTAATATAGAACCTTCAGATTTTTTTACAAGTTCCTTTTTTTCTATATTTAAACCAAGTTCTAAAGCTAAATTACTATCTTCATCTAAAGCTCTTAAAAACTTATAAAAAGTGGCTGTTAAATGCTTGCAACAATAATTTTTTTTCTTAACACTTTCTTTTTCAAAATCATCACAGCTACAATGAGTAAATAATACTTCTTTAGTTTTTTTATCTATATCTATTTTACAGGAATATTCACTAAATAAATTTTCAGATATTACAGAACTTATTAAAGCTATAGTTTCATCATTGTTTTCATAACTAAAATCAGAAATTAAATCATTTTTTAAAATTCTTTCTCCATCTTTATCATTTTTTACAGAAGTGCTTTTTTTAAACTCATTTAAGAGCGTTTGTTTTATCATTTTTTTCCTCTTTTCTTTATTTTTTATGGATATATTATAGCAGAAATTTTTCTTTTTATTTTGTTTTTTACTTTTAAAAATTTTAATATATAAAATACATTTTTTCGCATATTAATATTTTTAAAAAGTAAAAAAATGTTAATTTATATTTCTTATTTTTAAAGCCTATCACTAGAAACTAATAATTTACACTTTCTAACTAAATGAAAGGAAAATTAAAAAAGAAGCAAAACTAAATTTTAGTTCTACTTCTTTTTTAATTGGTCTTAACTATTTACTTTCACTTTCATAACCTTCTATTTCTTCTATCATTTCATTAAAGGTCTTATCATCCCAAGTTCCATAAATAGTATTTGGAATTATAATATACTCTACTCCAAATTTTTCTTTATTCTCTTCTACTATTTTGCATCTTTCTTCATTGCTTTTTTTATAAAAACCCTCTGGAAAATCTCCTAAGTTATCTCCTAAATACATTAAAACATTATGATTTTCTTGAACTTTCTTTACTCTACTTTCTTTTGAGGAAGAACTTTCCTTTAAAAGGATATGATTTTCATCTCCATAAGGAAGATTTAAAGAATTTAAATTATTTATTGTAGCTTCTTTAGTTTTTAATGCTCTATTTGTTATATAAAACACTTCTATATTAAGTTCTTTTGCTTTATTTAAAAACTCCTCTGCCCCTTCTATAATAGTTCCCTTTTCTTCTTGAACCCAACTAGAAAAGCTCATATTTTTATACTCTTCTTTTCCTAAAAACTGTTGTGCTAGATAGTAATAATTTTTTAATATTGTTTCATCTATATCTAAAATAACAGCTAAATTTTCTTCATTTTCATGTTCTTTTTTTAACTCTTCAAGCCTTTTACTTGCTATATTATAAGCTTGATATCTTAAAGCTTTAGCTTCCCCTGAATTAATTAAATACTCTACTCCAAAGGTTTTTTCAACTTGAATTACATAAGAATCACTAGCTTTTGCACTGTTTTTAAAATTAAGTAAGTTTCCTATTACTATACCAATTAAAAACACTAAAAAAATAATAAGACAATTTTTTTTCTTCACAAAAATCCTCCTAAAAAAGTTTTTTTATCTAGTAAATACTTATGATTATAGTAACATTAAAGCTTAGTTAAATCAATATTTAATATGCTAAACTTCAACATTTGCTAGACATTTATCATTTACAAATATTACTGCCCACTTTTTTAAATTTTTAATATTTTTTAGTTCTTCTGAAAGTTTATATTTATTTAATTGCTCTATAGCTTCTTCTAATTTTTCTTTAACTATATCTTGACCCTTTTCTTCATACTTAGATTTTGTAATATATTTAAGCTCTATTATTGCAAAATATTTAGGGTTCATATTTACTTGTTTAAGAAGTGCAATATCTATATATCCATCCTCTACTTCATATTCTGATTTTACTAGATATATCCTACTTAAATAACAATAAGTTAAAAATATTAATTTTATATACTTTTCATTAAAAGTAATATAATCTCTATTAGATAATTTATTTAATGTATTTTCAACTATCTCAATAAGCTTTAAGTTACTTCCACTTTTAGCAATATCCTTTATTGCACTTTTTATTGTTAAAGAATCTATATTATACTGACTTTCTTCTTTTAACCTTTCACCATAAAAATCAAAATATAATTCTCTTATAGCATTATTAGGTGTACCTAAAATTACATCTCCAAAATCTTCATCCTTTATTGTAAGAAGTCCTAAGTAAAATAAAAGAGATATAAAGTCTTCTTCAGTAAATCTTCTTTCTAAATTAAACTGATTTGTAATCCTTGCAGTTATTTCTTCATTTTTTAAAATTTTTTCTAAAACTTTATAATTTTCATTTTTATTTTTAAGTTCAAATATATTACCAAGCTTTGCATAATCACTTGCTATATTTTTATCTATAAGCTCTCTTGGAAAGTGCTTTGTGTCTTCAAGATTCTTTAAACAATAAAGAACCATATCACTATTAAATACTGTTTTTTTAGCTTCTTCTGAAAAAAGATATCCATTATAATTAACTTTCATTTTTTCTATAATATTATCTATTTCTATTTTGTCAGATATACTTCTTTTTATAAGTTTTCTTACTTCTTCCTCTGTAAAACCCATCATTTCATTAAATTTTTCATATCTTGTTATATCAGTTGATATATTAAATCCAGATGTAAGACTATCTAAGGTTATAGGACTTACTCCTGTTGCAAATATTCTTTGTACTATAGATTCTGTTCCTATTTTTAAAACCTCATACCACTTTCTTATAAAACCAGTTTTACTTACAAGACTTGAAAATAAATCTGTTTTAAAACTTAATAGTTCATTTGCAAAATGGTCATACTCATCTATTATTATATAAATAGGTCCACTAATATTAAAGGATACTTCATTTAAAAATTTATTAAATACATCTGAAGGATATCCTGTTTTATCATATTCTATATTAAGATTATAAGTATTTAAAAATTTATCATAGGATTTAATGCATGTATCATGAAAACTTTTAAGTAAAGATTCTGCATTTTCTGTAATAAGACCTGAAAAATTAAATTTAAGTATATAATAGCTATTTTTCTCTAACGTTGGATTTTCTACTATATAAGTGCCTTTAAATAATTCTTTAAATTTATCCTTCTTTTTTATATCATAATAATTTTCTAAAACAGAAGTAAAAAGACTTTTCCCAAACCTTCTTGGTCTTAAAAAAAATATAAATCTGTCATGAAGACTTTCTAATTTTTCTATATATTTTGTTTTATCAACATATAAATATCCATTTTTTATAATCATTTCATAATTACTTTGTCCATAAGGTAATTTTTTATTCATATATATATATAACTCCTATATACAATAATTTTTAAATTAAGTATACCATAAAATTATAAATCTTCATATTTTTCATTATTTCATTTTTCTTATTTATTATGCTATAATGTATTAAGAATTTTAATAAAAGGAGAAAAGAATGAAGAAAAGAATAATTAATCATGATGATAATAAAACTTATCATATAGTGACTTATGGATGTCAAATGAATGAAGAAGATTCAGAAAAAATGTCTGGAATGCTTAAATCTATGGGCTATGAAAAGACTGAAAATAGAGATGAAGCTTCTATTATAATATTTAATACATGTTGTGTAAGAGAAAATGCTGAAAATAGAGTTTATGGTAATTTAGGAGAACTTAAAAAAGTTAAGAAGAAAAATCCTAACCTTGTAATTGGTATATGTGGTTGTATGATGCAACAAGAAGGTATGGCAGATAAGATTTTAAAAACTTTCCCCTATGTTGATATTATATTTGGAACTCACAATGCTTATAAGTTTCCTGAATATTTAAATAGAGTTAAAACTGAAGGAGTTCAAGTTAAGGAAATATTAGATAAAGAAACAAAAATTGTTGAGGGAATTCCAATAGATAGAGAAAGTTCTATAAAAGCTTTTGTTACTATCATGTATGGCTGTAATAATTTCTGTACATATTGTGTTGTTCCTTATGTAAGAGGAAGAGAAAGAAGCAGAAAATCTGAGGATATATTAAATGAAATTAAAGATTTAGTTTCTAAGGGATATAAAGAAGTAACTTTACTTGGACAAAATGTTAATTCTTATGGAAAGGGGCTTGAAGAAGATATTAACTTTGCTAAGCTTCTTAGAAAGGTTAATGAAATTGAAGGTCTTGAAAGAATAAGATTTATGTCTTCTCATCCTAAGGATTTAACAGAAGAAGTTATTATGGCTGTAAAAGAATGTGATAAGGTATGTGAACAAATTCACCTTCCTGTACAAAGTGGTTCTGATACAATGCTTAAAGCTATGAATAGACATTATACTAGAGAAAAGTATTTAAGTCTTATAAATAAAATTAAAGAAGAAATCCCAGAATGTTCAATTACAACTGATATAATTGTAGGATTCCCTGGAGAAAGTGAAGAAGATATACAAAACACTATAGATTTAGTTAAAGAAGTTAAATACGACTCTGCCTTTACTTTTATATATTCAAGAAGAAATCACACCCCTGCTGATAAAATGGAAAATCAAATTCCAGAAGATATAAAACATGAAAGATTTAATAGATTAGTTGAAGCTGTTAATGAAAATGTAATAAAGGGAAATAAGTTCTATGAAGGAAAAACTGTTGAAGTTTTAGTAGAAGGTACTAGCAAAAATGATGAAACTAAGCTTATGGGAAGAACAAGAAATGGAAGACTTGTAAACTTTTCAGGAGATACAAGCCTTATAGGAAAACTTATTAATGTAAAAATCTATAGAGCTCAACCTTTCTCTCTTCTTGGAGAAATAGAATAATTAATAATAAAAGCTATTGACTTAAGTAAATTTAAGCACAATAGCTTTTATTATATTTTTATATTTAATAGTTTTATTATTTAATTTATATTTTTTCGCATATTAAATTATTTTTTGTTTAAAATTTCCTTCACATAATCTATACTGTTTTTTTATACTAATTTACAAAAAAATGCTGTTACACAAAGAAATTTCATAACAATATAAATAATACTCTTAGCAAAGTCTTATTATATTGTATTTCTTCATGAAACAGCTTTCTAATTTTATTAAAGTTTTATTTATTATATTTAAATACAAGCATTGTTATATCATCATATTGAGATTTTCCTTCTGAAAATTCATCAATGCTTTTTCTTAGCTTTGGAACTATATCATATATATCTCCATCATATTCTTTATTTAAGGTTTCTTCTAATCTAGAAGTTCCATATAATTTTTCTTCATTTCTTGCCTCTGTTACTCCATCTGTATAAACAAATATAACATCTTCTTTTTCAAGTTTAATTTCTTGTTTTTCAAAGTTTACATTCTCTTCTATTCCTAATATACAATTGTTTTTTACCTTCATATATTCAAATTTTTCATTACCTCTTTTTTTAATAAGTGGTGGGTTATGTCCTGCACTTACAAAGGTCATAATACCTGTTTGTAAATCTATTATTGATATAAAGGCTGAAACAAACATATAAGTTTCATTTCCTTGATTAAGTTGAGTATTTAACTCTTTTACAATTTCTAAAACATCTGAAGTTATTAATACAAGATTTTTTATTATAGCCCTTGCACTCATCATAAAAAGTGCAGCTGGTATTCCCTTTCCTGATACATCTGCAACAACAAAACATAACTTATTATCATCAATTAAGAAGAAATCATAAAAATCTCCTCCTAAATTTTTAGCTGGTGTCATATCTGCAAATATTTCAAAATCTGCCCTATCTGGAAAAGCTGGAAACTTTCTTGGAAGTATAGATTCTTGTATCTTTACTGCTAAGGAAAGTTCTATTATTCCCCTTTTTCTTTCTTCTGTTATTTCAGCAAGGTTTTTACAATAATTATTTATTTTATCTATCATACTTGAAAATGCTATAGCAAGTTCTTCAATTTCATTTCCACTTTTAATATTTTTACACAACTCTATTGCTTTTAACTCCTCTTCAGTATCATAGTCATCTCCTATATTTGAAGTTAACTTTACTGCATTAAATAAAGTTTCAAGTGGAATTGTCATTTTATTTTCCATATAATTAAGAGCTAATAAAGTCACTATAAATACAAAAACTGTACATACTCCTATCATAATACAAAGCAAATTAAATATTGATGAATCATTGTAGTGTAATATTTTTAAAACTACACACATAGCTATAGCTATAAAAACAATAAATACAATTCCAATTATTAAAAAGGCTATAGTTGTTTTTCCCTTCATGGAAACCCTATTATTAAAGCTTGTTTTTTTATCTAAATTAATGGTTTTAGATATTGGTAATATAACATATACTAAAAGAAGACTATATATAGCAAATAATAAAAGAACTATTGTAATTTTGTTATCTCCATAGCCATAATTTTCACAGTAAATTAAATTACATACACCTAAAATTATTGTTAAATGTATAAGGTTTGTATATCTTTCTGTAGGAATATCACTTTTTTTTGCTTTAGGAATATATCTCTTAAGCCTTGTAGAAGACAGTATTATCATTAATGGAATTCCAACTATTATAGGAAAAGTAAAAGTATTAAATGTTAACAGAAATAAACTTCTTAAGTTTATTTCAAAAATTCCACAAAGCCTATAGGATAATTCTAAAAGTAGTACTGCTATTATTGAGTTAATAAGTGTAATATAAATATATTTTGATATAGACTTAACATCTTCTAAACTTGGAAACTCGCATTTTTCTTTTACACCTACAGTATACCACATCTTATAAGGTACATATGTATAAAAAAATTGTACAGAAAAAGCTAGTAATAAAACTTTATAATTAAGTTTTCCTACAATAACAAATTCTGCTGCAAGATTTCCAAAGGCCATTGACCATGCTCCTATAGGGCCAAAAAACATTCCTATAACTGGAGATATTGAATTTAAGGGCATTATCCTTGTGGTCATTGGCATTATCATAAATGCCTTTTTATATGGAATAGATTCCAAAAATATTAAAAATGAAAGAATTAAAAGCTTTTTAAATTGCTTTTTTTCAGTAAATACATCAAAAATTTCTCTCAAAATCTTACTCCTCTTTTTTATTGTATTAATTACAATACTTTTTTACAGTTAAAACATTCATATTTTCTTTTCTTTCGTATTCTACTGAATCAGATACCTTTTTTATTAATAGTATTCCTAATCCTCCAATGTCCCTTTCCATAATATTTAGTGTTATATCTGGTTCTTTTTCATTCATAATATTAAATTCTTTTCCATAATCACAGATTTTTAATATAACACAACCTTCATCTTTTTTAAATTCATAACCTGCAATCATTTCCCCTTTTCCATTTGGATAGGAGTAGCTTATTATATTTAATAAAACTTCTTCGCAAATAAGTCTTATTTCCATATATTTTTTCTTGCTTAAATTGATGCTTTTACTTACACCTTTTAAAACATCATCTATCATTGGATTTAAATTGTTTAATGTAGCTTCTTTCTTTAACCATTTCATAAGTAACCCCCTCCACTTTCAATTACCTTCCAACAAGTATTATAATGCTTCTTTCTGAAACTAATATATTTTTTTGATTTTCTAATAAAATATCCTCTTTTTGTTCAAAATTATTAATTTTTTCATCAAAGTTTGTATTAGAGAACATATACCATTTTTTATCCTTTGGAATATCAGGAAGAGTAAATCCATGAGATTCCCAATGCATATTAATAGCTATGTATATATAAGAATCACATTCCACATTATATTTTTCCTTTTCCTCTGCAAGCATAATAGCAAACCATAAAGTGTTATCAGAATTTTTTAAATTCCAAGGTTCTTCTCCATGCCATGAAAGTTCTGGATATCCTGTTTTATTATATCCTTTATCGAAGGTACAATTTCTTAAAACTGGGTGAGATTTTCTAAAGCCTATCATCTTTTTAAAGTATTTAAATATATCTTCATTCTTTTTTAATCTATTCCAATCAAGCCAGGATATTTCATTATCTTGACAATATGCATTATTATTTCCAAATTGAGTATTACAGAATTCATCCCCTGAAAGTATCATTGGTATTCCTCTACTTATTAAAAGCAGTGTTATCATATTTTTAATTTGTTTTCTTCTTAATGCATTTACTGCAATATCTGTACATTCACCTTCATAGCCACAATTCCAGCTATAATTATCATTACAACCATCTCTATTTTCTTCTCCATTTTCAAAATTGTGTTTTTCATTATATGAAACTAAATCATAAAGGGTGAATCCATCATGACAGGTTATAAAGTTTATAGATGCATTTGAAGTTCTATTGTAATATAAATCCTCTGAACCTTCTATTCTCTTCATTACATTTGATGCTTCATAGCCTTCACCTTTTACAAACTTTCTCATTGTATCTCTAAATTTTCCATTCCATTCAGCCCAACGTCCCCAAGATGGGAAATTTCCAACTTGATATAATCCGCCTGCATCCCAAGCTTCTGCAATAAGCTTACATTTAGATAATATAGCATCATGGGCTAATACCTCTAATAATGGAGGATTTGACATTGGTGCTCCATTTTGGTCTCTTGATAAAATAGATGCTAAATCAAATCTAAAGCCATCTATATGATATTCAGATACCCAATATCTTAAACAATCTAAAATAGTATTTCTTACAATTGAGTTGTTACAATTAAGAGTATTTCCACATCCACTAAAGTTATAATAATAACCATCTGGAGTTAATAGATAGTAAGTTTTATTATCTATTCCTCTATAAGAAATATAAGGACCTCTTTCATTTCCTTCTGCTGTATGATTAAAAACTACATCAAGTATAACTTCTATTCCTGCTTTATGAAAATTTTTAATAAAGTTTTTAAGTTCATCAACTTCCATATTATACTTTCCTGTAGCTGCATAACCTGCCTTTGGAGCAAAAAATCCTACTGTACTATATCCCCAATAATTATAAAGTCTTCTTCCATTTATAACTCTTGAATTTTCAAATTCATCAAATTCAAAAATTGGAAGAAGCTCTACACAGTTTACTCCAAGTTCTTTTAAGTATGGTATTTTTCCACATAGAGCTGCAAAAGTCCCTGGATATTTAGCTTCACTTGAAGGATTCATTGTAAAACTTCTTACATGCATTTCATATATAATTAAATCTTGCATTGGTATTTCTAAAGGTCTATCTCCTTCCCAATCAAAATCATCATATATAATTCTTCCTCTATGTTGGAACTGATTTGAATAATCAGGCTCTTCCCCCCATACATTCCTTCCTGAAATAGCCTTTGCATATGGGTCTAATAATATTTTTTCTTTGTTAAACCAAAAACCTTCTCCTGGTTCAAATTTTCCATCCATTCTATAACCATATTCAACAGTTTCATAATCTAAGTTAAATACAACCATAGCATATACATCACCTATTTTAAATTCCTCTGGAAATGGAATTATAACATAGGGTTCTTTTTCACCTTTATTAAAAAGTACTAATTCACATGATGTTGCATGTTTAGAGAATATAGAAAAATTCACTCCATTTGGAACAATTGTTGCTCCATAAGGTAAAACTTTCCCCATTCTGTATTGTATGCCATTATATTCATGTGTAGGATAGCTATCAATTCTAATCATCTATATCCTCCTCTTATTTTCTATTACATTATATGTAAATTCCTTGGTTAATTTTCAAATTCTTTAAATATATTACCAAAGCCAGTCATTTCCATAACTTCTTTTACTTCTTCAACTAAATTTATTATATGCATTTGACCCTTTTTTAGTTTTACACTTTTCCCTATTGTAAGCAGGGTTCTTAATCCAGCACTTGATACATAAGGACATTCTGCCATATCAATTACTATTTTACTATTTTCCTCTGCTACCTTTAAAACTTTTTCTGTCACATCATTGCTGCTAACTCCATCTAAATCTCCAATTAGTTTTATATATTTTTCACCATTATTATCTTTAATATTTACTTCCATAAAAAATTCCTCCTATTAAAAGCAAAGACTTTCACTAGTTAATTATAACATAAAAAATTTAAGAATTAACAAAGTATTGCAATTTTTTTGATAAATTTTAGAAATAATATAGTATTTACTCTTTTTTAAATGCAATAAATAGTGCAATTATTTAATATAATTTAACTACTTCTTTTAAAATTTCAATATTTTTATTAATATCATTTTTAATTTCCAATCTATGATTTGCACCTTCAATAAGTTTAAAATTTATATTTTCTTTTAAACAATGACTTTTTAAAACCTTTGAATCCATATGTTTATCCTTAGTTCCTGATACTACAATTATTATATTTTTTCCTTTCTTTATATAGTTTAAAGTTTCATTAAGAGGAGTTAAATATATATGTCTTACATTTATATTTAGTTTTTCTTCTATAAACCCTGAAACTACTGTTCCCATACTTTTAGAAATAAAAACAACATCATCATAATCTAAAAAATTTATATCTTTTAATTTATTTAAAGCATACTCTTTTCCATATTCAATAGCCTCTTCTAAAGTTTTTACTTTCTTGTATGTATTATCATAATTCATATGAAGAACTTCATAACCCCTTTCTTCATATTTAAGTCTTCCATAATAAAGAAGTGGCATATTTGTACTATATCTTATACCTGGAAATAACACTATTAGTTTTTTCATAAATTCCTCCATATCCCTACTAAAAATCTTACTTTATTACTATATAATACCACAAAACATATGTTTTATACAAAAAATATACATAAAATAAAGGAGAGCTTTTAAAACTCTCCTAAAAATATAATATTAATTAAACATATATATAGTCATTCATTACAGGTTGAAGTCCCTTTTCTTTAATAGCTTCATAAACTTCATCTACTGTTCTTGGGTCTGCTATTTCAAATTGGGCATCTCCTTTATCTTCTACCTCTTCCACATGGCTTCCTATTCCTGTACTTACACCTGCTGATATTTTTGTTGCTGCAAGTCCTATAACATTATTTCTAAAATCTTCTCTTTCTCTTGTTGATATTGTTATACTTGCAAAAGGCATAAATAATCTATAAGCTGTTATAACTTGTAATAATTGTGGCTCATGAACATCCTTTGGATTTATTTTATCATTATTTATTATTGGACGTAATCTTGGACATGAAAATGCTATTTCTGCATAAGGATACTTTCTTTGTAAAAGATAAGCATGCATTCCTGTTGCAAAGGCATCTTTTCTAAAATCATCTAATCCTAAAAGAGCTGCAAAGCCTACTCCTCTCATTCCTCCCTTTAAAGCTCTTTCTTGAGCATTTAAACGGTAAGGGAAAATTCTTTTATGTCCTGCTAAATGAAGAGTTTCATATTTATCTGAATTATAGGTTTCTTGGAAAACTGTAACATAATCTGCTCCACATTCATGAAGATATTTATATTCATTAACATTCATAGGATATACTTCAAGCCCAACCATTTTAAAATACTTTCTAGCTATCTTGCAAGCTTCTCCTATGTATTTTACATCAGACATAGTTTTGCTTTCACCAGTTAAAATTAATATTTCTTGAAGGCCTGACTTTGCTATAGCTTCCATTTCCTTTTCTATTTCTTCATAATTTAATTTAGCTCTCTTTATTTTATTATGACAATTAAAACCACAATATATACAATAATTTTCACAATAATTTGCAATATAAATAGGAGTAAACATATATACAGAATTTCCAAAATGCTTAAAGGTTTCTTCTTTAGCCTTTCTTGCCATTTCCTCTAAAAATGGCATAGCAGCTGGAGATAATAAAGCTTTAAAATCCTCTAAATTTCTTACATCCTTATCTAATGCTCTTCTTACATCCTTTCCAGTATATTTATTATAATCATATTCTTCCATAGCTGAAATAACCTTGTCCATAACATCTGAATCTATTACATCCATGTCAGGAAGATATTCCATATGATTTATTCTTTCTTCCATTTTTCTTTTCCTCCTAGTCTTGTAAAAATCCTGTTAATGGTGAAGATGCACTTGCTTTATCTTCTAAAACTCTTCCAAGTCCTGCAAGATAAGCTTCTCTACCTGCTTCTATTGCTTTTTTAAAGGCACTAGCCATCTTTACAATATCTCCTGAAGTTGCAATTGCTGTATTTGCCATTATAGCAGAAGCTCCCATTTCCATAGCTTCACAAGCTTGAGATGGCTTTCCTATTCCTGCATCTACTATAATAGGAAGGTCAATTTCATCTATTAATATTTTTATAAACTCTTTTGTAGCTAAGCCCTTATTAGTTCCTATAGGAGCTGCAAGAGGCATAATAGCACTTGCACCTGCATTTACTAAATCACGAGCAGCATTTAAATCTGGATACATATAAGGCATAACAACAAATCCTTCCTTTGCTAAAATTTCTGTTGCCTTTATTGTTTCATAATTATCTGGTAAAAGATACTTTGAATCACGAATAACTTCTATCTTTACAAAATCTCCACAACCTAAAGCTCTTGCTAAACGTGCTATTCTTACAGCTTCTTCTGCATTTCTTGCCCCTGATGTATTTGGAAGTAAAGTAACATTTTTAGGTATATAATCTAAAATATTTGTTTTTCCCTCTTGAGCTCTTCTAAGAGCAAGAGTTATTATTTCAGCCCCTGCATTTTCAACAGCTGCATTTATAAGTTCCATAGAATACTTACCAGAACCTAATATAAATCTTGAATTAAACTCATGTCCACCAATTATTAATTTGTCATTATTATTTTCCATTTGAAATTTCTCCTTTATATGTATATGTAAAATACATTTTTTTACAACGCCAAAAAAAGCCACATAAAGACCTACACCCGTGGTGGTGTACCCCTTCATGTGACTTTCATCAACAATCTGTTTTTATCTTACCACTTTAATTAAACTTTGTCAATTTTTCATAAATATTTTTTCACTTTTATTAATAATTATTAAACTCAAAATATATCTTAGCTAAAAAATTATTAATAAAGTCATTAGTCACATAGGCATTGTCAGAAAATAATAAACCATATTCATAATAAAATTTATTTATCATAAGAATAATGTAAAAATTAATAAGACTAATTTCTATAGTTCTTAAATATAAGGGGATTATTGCACTTGAATTTGATATTACATAGGTTAAAGATGGGATAAAGCTACTATTTAATTCATAATTATTTTTAAGTATGGTTTTAATAAAACTATCTGCATAAATGTTATCATGTATTTTTACATTATCATTATATTTTATATTTCCTTTTTCAATTTCATTTATATACATTCCTATAAAAAAGTAATAAGGCTCTATTTGAAGATTTCCATTAGCTGTAGTATTAAAACTTTCAGGATTTAAATAGTTGTATGTAGGATTAATTATTTTACTATAATGATAAGAAAGAAAAAAATAAACTCTATTAAGATTTCTATATATTACTTTTCCATTATTTATTAAAGGATTAACATTTCCTAAAAATTTAGCACAAGGAGGTAATGTAAAATCATCAAAAGAGTTACAAAAACTTTTGTTTTTCTTTTTATGTCTCTTTTTCATACATTCCCCTTGTGCTCTTATTTTTATAAGTATATGATTTTAAAAAACTTTTAAGACTATTTTATTATTCATTTAATAAAGCAGGTTTATATCCTATTTTATTTAATAAATTCATATCTTCTTTAATTGTAATTCCACTAGTTGTTAGCATATCTCCTGATATTGCAGCATTTGCTCCTGATAAAAAACAACTTTCTCCCTTATCTTGTAAAAGGCCTCTTCCACCTGCAAGTCTTATAGCTCCATTTGGAATTAAGAATCTATATACTGCAACTATCCTACAAATTTCATCATTTGTAAGTAATTTATTATTTTCAAATGGTGTTCCCTTTATTGGATTAAGTATATTTACAGGAATAGATAAAACTCCAAGTTCTCTAAGTTCTAGTGCCATATCTATTCTATCTTCCATAGTTTCTCCAAGACCCATTATGCCACCACTACATATATTAAGTCCTGCATTTTTAGCATTTTTTATAGCTTGTACTTTTTCATCAAAGGTGTGGGTTGTACAAATATTTTTAAAGTTTTTTCTTGAAGTTTCTAAATTATTATGTACCCTTGTAAGCCCTGCTTCTTTTAATTTTTTATATTGTTCTTCACTTAAAAGTCCAAAGGAACCACAAACAGAAACTGAAGTATTTTTACTAATTTCTTTTATACTTTCACAAACACTATCAATTTCTTTATCACTAAGTTTTCTTCCTGAGGTAACTATTGAAAAACGTAATACTCCACGTTCATCATTATACTTAGCTTCCTTTACTATTGCCTTTGAATTTAATAATGAATATTCTTTAATATGTGTATCATAAAAAGAAGATTGAGCACAGAACTTGCAGTTTTCACTACACTTTCCGCTTTTTCCATTTATAATAGTGCATATATCAAATTTATCTTCACAAAAATGTTTTCTTATTTCATTTGCAGCTTCTGTTAATTCCTTTAAAGGTGCTTCTTTTGCTAAAAATAAAGCTTCCTCTTTTCCTATTAATTTTCCATTAAGTACTTTTTCTTTTAACTCTTTAACCTTCATTTAAATTCATCTCCTTACTAAAATAAGGATACATTATAAAAAAGTTATTGTCAACTTTATGAAAAATTTAAGTTTACAATAAATTTTAAAACTCTTATTTATACTTTTTAACTATTTTTATAATATCATAGCCATATTTTTCACATTTAACCTTTCCAAAGCCACTTACCTTTGATAATTCCTCTAAGCTTTTAGGTTTTAGCTTTACAATTTCCTCTAATTGCTTATTATTATATAAAATATAAGCCCTTACCATTTCCTCTTTACTTTTATCTAGTCTATATTTTTTTAACTCTTTATAAAGCTCTGTTTCTTCTATATTTTCCTCTAAATTATTTTTTGTATTAATATCTTTTTTATTAAGACTATTTTCTTCATTTTCATCTACATCATTTTTATTATAAATTTTACTATAATCTATATTTTGTTCTTTATTATATTTTAATAATGCATTTGTTATTTCATACATTGTTTCTTCTGTAAAGGAAACATTACTATTTTTTTCTATTTCCTTTAACTTTTCTATAAGTTGGTCATGCTTTATTACTCTTTTCTTTACCTTTTCCTTTGCAAATCTATCATTAATTATAGCTTTTTCATTTGCAACTACAGAAATTTGGTCTACTCCTTTATCTAATTTACTTCTTTTAAAACCTTCTTTTTCAAGAATATCTTTTATTAATTCTAAATGTCTTTCATTTTGAACAATAGGACTATACATTCCTTCCTTTTTGTATACCTTTCCTGTACTAGTTTTAAAAATTCTTGTAAATTCCCCTTTATTATTTATATCTATTTCTCCAATTAAATTTTTACACTCAACAACTAAAATAAAATTTTCACCAATTACTACAAAATCTATTTGAGCTGTAAGATTATTAAATTCTAAATATAAATTATGTAAAATAAGTATTGGCATATGACTATTTTTTAATTCATAGGCTACATTTCTTTCCCCTATAAGTCCATAATAAAGGCGATTTATATTATGTTTAATACTATTTGCAGTTTCTTCATCCTTAGCTTCTTTTAATAATTCCTGTAAATTTAATATATTTTTATTTTCTGTAGTAAATTCTTTTACAAACTTTGGTTCTTTTAAAGATGATGAATTGCTTCCCATTACCTTTTTTAATATTCCTAAAAAGCTCATTTTATTTACCTCATTTTTACTTAATAATTCCTTATTTCAACATATTATATCATAAAATACGTAAAGAATATAAAAGTCTTATTAAAAATATTCATTTAATTCTCTTTTAAAGTGAGAAGCTTGTTTTCTTGATAAAGTTTCAATATTTATTATAAGAATAACTTCACATCTAGCCCTTGATATTGCAACATATAAAAGTTTTTTAACCTCTTCATCCTTTAAAAAGTCACTATTTAAATCTGGAATAATTATAATATCGTTTTCTAAACCCTTATATCTTCTAATAGACTCTACTGTTGCCTTTGAATATTTTTTTATTTTCTTTTTATAAATTAATTTCTTTTTTGCCTCTAATATTAAAAAGGTTATATTATCATCCTCTATTTTTTCTATATTTTTAAGATTTAAAACTATATCCTTTATTTTTTCTTCTATTTCAAGACTATTATCTGCATAAATAACTTTAGGCTTTAACCCATTTATTCCACTTAATATAACATTATTTTTATCTATCCCTGCTATATTTAAAGAACTTAAACATATTTCATCAGTATTTCTCATATTTCTTTTTAAAGTATATTTAGTTCCTACCTTTAAATAGCTTATATCTTTAATTCCATACTTTTCATAAAGCATTTGGGCTTCATCATAAAAAATACATAAACTTCCTTCTTCATTTAAAATATAATTAATAGAGTCTATCCATTCCTTTTTAAAATCTTGAGCTTCATCAATTAAAATAGTATCAAATTTCATTTTTGTATTATCTTTTACAATTTCTAAATACCTAGAAATCATTTCATCATAATCTCCAGTTTCTTGAAATTCATTATACTTTTTTTCATCAAAAACTTTTAAATAATTTTCTGCAAAACCATAAATACTAAAAACCTGAAATTCTTCTAAACTTTCCTCTTTTATTTTTTCTGATAAAAGAACATTATAACAAAGATATAAAACCTTTTTACCTTTTTTAGAATCCTCAAAGGCCTTATGCATAGCTAAAACTGTTTTTCCTGTTCCTGCATGTCCCTTTACTGAAATAAGATTATTATCTTCAAGTTGACTAAAACATAATGCTTGCTCCTCATTTAGCTTTAAATATTTAATTTTTAAGTCTTCACATTTCTTTTTTAAAATTTCTTTTCCACAAACATTTGGCATAATACAATTTATTATTTTTTTATAATCAGAATCCATTATTTTACAAGGAATAAAACTTTCATTTTTCATTCTATATTTAAATATATTTATTAAATTTTCTTCAATATTTTCAGAAGAATTTACATCTAAAATAATTTCCTTTGGCATATCAAGAGGAAGATAGCTTTTTTTAATATCAGTATCAGGAAACCATACAGCTGTTGTAACATAAGATTTAACCCTTTCATTTTTAAGCCTATTTAAAATAATAAATTTACTTTTATCTGCTTCATTTTGAGGATTTGAAATTTCATTTTTATAATTTTCCCTATTTAAGCTATACCTGGTGTTAGTATAAAGTAGTGGACACATTAAGTCAAATTAAGTAAAATATTATTT